>NZ_JBXWOB010000008.1:0-170157 GCF_059610685.1 Ruegeria sp. CDSC052 | reverse complement strand
ATACCCCTGAAACTCACGGGTATGAATCACGCAGGCGGGATGACGGCAACCAAATTAATAGGTCCAGAACCTAAGCCGGGGCAAACTGTCCACGCAGCCAAGCTTTGAACAGGTCGACATCGATATGCGAAACGTTCAAATGTCGGGCCGCTACCTCGAAGCTGCGTAACCAACTATGCGTATTGGGTTTGATCTAATCTAGAGACAAATAATTTTTGTGGTAGATAGCCTGTTTTATCATTTTCACTTGCGGCTCAGGTCGCGATACAAGTTTTTGAATTGTCTCAAATCCGAACAGGGAATCTGGACTTGATCAAACCAGACGTCTCATCGACGAAAGTCAGGATTGCCGCATTCGTGGCCAATCCGGCGCTTGGCTTCGACTTTGTGGCAAACGCGGCCGGTCCTGGCGTTATTGCAGGTTCCAACGTCGTTCATCAGACAAAGGGGTCGGTGGCACCTTGTTCTCGGGAATCGCTTATCGACCGCTCACCTAGCGGATCTGTTTGTTTGGATTTTTCGTACACTCGGAAGGAATAGAAGATGAAAGTAGGGTTCATTGGACTTGGTAATGTCGGCGGAAAGCTTTCAGGCAGCCTTTTGCGGAACGGAATCGACCTGACGGTTCTTGATCTAAACCGCGACTTGATGGAAGCGGCGGCGGACAAGGGTGCCAAGTTGGCGGAAAATGCCGCAGCATTGATGCGTGATTGCGATGTCGTCATCACCTGCCTACCCTCGCCTGCCGCATCGGACGCTGTCTTGCAGGAGATGCTGCCAGAGGTGAAAGAAGGCAAGATCTGGCTGGAGATGTCTACCACTGACCAAGCCGAAGCCGAACGCCTTGGCGGTATCGTCATCGCCGCCGGTGGTGCCGCAGTCGATTGCCCGGTATCTGGCGGTTGCCACCGCGCCGACACTGGTAATATCTCGATATTTGCGGGCTGTGACCGCTCAACGTTCGAGCGAGTTCTGCCGTTGCTGAAGACAATGGGACGGCGTATCCTGCATACCGGTGAGCTTGGCAGCGCCTCGATGCTCAAGGTACTTACCAATTATCTGGCCACCGTCCATCTGGTCGCCAATGCCGAAGCGTTGGTGACGGCGAAGGCTGCAGGTATGGACCTGAACACAGCCTACGAGGCGATCAAAATTTCGTCCGGTAACAGCTTTTCCCATGTTACCGAAAGCCAGGTAATCCTGAACGGTTCGCGCGATATCTCATTCACCATGGATCTGGTGAAAAAAGATGTGGGCCTGTTCCAGAGTATTGCCGAACGAAACAATGTGCCGCTGGAAGTTTCACCCTTGATTTGCCAGATTTTTGACGACGGCATTGCACGCTATGGCGATCGCGAGCTATCGCCCAACATTATCCGCCGGTTAGAGGACGCCACCGGTCTTTCCATCCTTGCCCCCGGCTTCCCTGCGGAAATGGCGGATGACGAACCAGAAGAGCCTGGATACGAGGTGATCCCGCAGGGTTCGTCGCGCGTCTCTGCCGGCAGCTAGAGCCCGTTTCAGCAGCCACGAGCAAGTTGAGGGCAGGTATCATACCTGCCCCGACGGCCAATGCTCAGAGGCTCAGAGGCTCAATGCCCTTTGAACGGCGTCGCACCAGCTTACTCGGCCTCGAATTGCGGGACGGTATGATGCAATGCGCAAAACAAAAAATCCGAGGATGAGGCGGATATACGATAGGGACGAAGGTCCGACAGGGCCGTATTGACACTGGGTGAGGGCGTCGGATGTGGACTGCCGACCGCCCAAAAACTCATTTCCTAACACGCCCTCTCTGTGATCCCGACACGCGCCTCTGTTCTTACCCGTCGAGCATAGCGAGAACAGCGTCACGATCGGACAGAACCAGCAACAAAGCGATATCATCCGGTTGTAGCTTTTCAAGTATCATTGATGCGGCTTGTGTGGGCGAAGCGGCTCTGAGTATTTGTTCTGCACCATACCCATGTTCCAACGCTGTCTTTTCGATCAGATCAGAAATTTCCCCCGAATCGCGGCCTCTTAGATATCCTTCCAGCTCGGTTGCGACGACCACGTTAGGTTGGAAATTCAGCGCAGTCGCGGTTACGTCCCGGATATCCTGATCCGATCTGTCCCCCGCATGGCTGAGCATGATGAAACGCCGTTTTGCTGGCAAGCTCGACAGCGCATCGCAAACGGCGGAAATCGAATGCGGGTTATGTGCAAAATCCACAAAGACCCGTGCCCCGTTGTATCGGAACTCGTTGCAACGGCCTGGATTATCCTTGGCGTCTGGTTTGAACCCGGCCAATCCATCCCGAGCCGCCTGAACGGGCAAGTCCAGCGCCAAAGCCAGGCACAAGGCCGCTAGCGCGTTCAGGATATTGTATTTCGCAGCGCCGCCCATGGTCAGGGGAACATCGGAAACTGCAATCACCACCTGTTCCGCCGCACCGTCGAAAAACACGATATCACCCTGCCGCACATAGGCGCAGCACCTGTCTGCATCGCGCGCCTGGCGGATCAGGTCGTTCTGCGCGTCCAGCGAAAACCACCAGATATTCGCCGAGGTATTCTCTGCCTCGGCACGGACAAAGTCATCATCGGCATTCAGGACCAGCACGCCCCCTTTGGCCAATGTTCGATGTACGGCGAATTTGGCCTGGGCCAGTTCCGGCACCGTGTTGACCCCATATTGGCCCAGATGGTCGTTGGCCACATTGGTGACAGCCGCCGCCGTGGCGGCGCGGGTCGGCAGACCCCGGCGCAGGATGCCCCCACGGGCGACTTCAAGGCAGGCAACCTCCAGCCTTTTATCGCGCAGCAACATCCGCCCGCCGCCGGGGCCCGAGTAATCGCCACGGTCCAGTATATCATCGCCCACGCGGACAAACTCGGTCGAGGTTAGCCCGGCGACCTTGCCCGAAGCGCGCGCGATAGCCTCAAGCAGCCGGGTCGTAGTGGTCTTGCCGTTGGTTCCAGTGATGAACGCGACCGGGATATCATGCAGCGCAGACCAGTCCACCTCACCCGGGGTGGGCAGCCCATCAACAGGCCAAGTCTGACTGCCTGCACCATGCCCGATCGACACCTCGTCATCATCGCAAAGGATATCCACGCCATGCGCCTCAGCCGCGGCAATCAAGGCGATCAGTGCGGGATTGGCTTCCATTTCCATGACGCCTTTGACATCCGCAACCATCTGATCGAAATCTCCGGGCTCGGATGCCAGCAGTTCTGCAGCACAGAAATGCCAGGCGGTTTGCGCTGCGAATATCCCGGAATAGAGCTGATCCATCGGTGCCGAGATCGCCAGATTGACGCCGCCCGTAAAGGTACGGTGGATCAGACCCTGCCCCTGCCAGCCCAGTGCGTCCAGAACCCGGCGCGCATGCTTCTCCCACAAGTCGGTGATCTGCGTCGCGTCGATATCAGTGAAGAAAACATCCATCACAGCGCCGGGTCGGTTCCATAGCAGGCCCGGCCCGGTCAGACGCCGGGCGTCATCCACCTGAATATGGTCAACGGTCGCGCTTTCTATTGTCAGCGCGGTCTCAAGCTCTTCGATCCGGTCCATTCCGGTGCCTCCGCTCAATCCGCGTCTTCGCTGATTTCACGGGCCAGACGCACGCCACGCTCATCCCGGATCAGGTTCTGGTCGCCTTCGAACATATCTTCGAACGAGGTTTCGGCGGGGGCTGCCACAGGTGCGACCTCGGGTTCTTCGCCATCAGAATTGAAATAGATGATCTGTTTCCAGCAGCGCGTTGTGTCATCACCAAAGATCACCAACAGATCGCCCTGTCCGGCCTGCACCAACGCGGCACTGACCGCTTCAACCTCGTCGGGGATGACCGTGATGGCTGCGGCATCCACGCCGTTGTCGATCAGGGCTTGACGCATCATCTGCGGCACCTCGTCATGCCCGCGTCCGCGACGGCGGTCATCTGCCTTGCAGATGAAATGATCAAAATGTCCGGCCAGGGCGGCGGCCCCATCGACAATATCTTCGTCGCGCCGGTCGCCAGGCATCGCTACCACGCACAGCCTGCGGCCCTTGATCTCTAACTGATCGGCCAGCGCCGCCATCGCTTTCAGCGCGGCGGGGTTATGGCCATAATCGAGGATCACCTTGAAGGGATGTTCGTCATAGACATTCATCCGTCCAGGTGCCTGAAAATAGCTGGTGTCGAAGGTGCGCAGCCCATGACGGATATTATCTAGGTCCACGCCGAAACTATAGGCCATCGCGGCGGCGAACATCGCATTCTGGACGTTGAAAATTGCCTTGCCTTCCAACGTCGCCGGGATCAGATGCGACCACAGAACCGGGATATGAAGCCCGTTGTCATAGATGGTCAGCATGTCACCATTCATGCCTTTTTCAAGCACGATAGCCTTGCCGCCGGCCTTGATATGTTCCTTGACCAGACTGTGCGCTGGATTGGTCGTGACATAGAAAATCTGATCCGCTTGAGCGTAGTCGGCCATTTTCAGACAGTTGATGTCATCGGCATTCAGCACTGCAGTATCCACAGCGCTTTCAACCACCACGCGCTTGACAACGGCCAGCTCCTCGACCGTGTTTATGCCGCCGAGACCCAGATGATCGGCCGAGACATTCAGACACGCCGCCACGTTCGACCGCTGATAGCCCAGACCGGACCGCACAAGCCCGCCGCGTGCGGTTTCCATCACCGCAAAATCGACCGCCGGATCACGCAGGACGATCTGTGCGGATTTCGGTCCCGTCATGTCGCCCTTGACGCTTAGTTTACCGTCCACATAGACACCATCGGTCGAGGTCATGCCAACGGTCTTGCTGCTGGTTTTCATAATATGCCCCAGCATCCGCGAGGTCGTCGTCTTGCCGTTGGTGCCTGTGATCGCCGCAATCGGGATGCGGGTTTCTTCGGTGGCTGGGAACAACATGTCGATCACCCTGCCCGCCACGTCGCGGGGCTGACCTTCGGACGGCGCCACGTGCATCCGAAAGCCCGGGGCGGCGTTCACCTCGACGATAGCTCCGCCAATATCCTTGTAGGATTTGGTGATGTCGTCGATCAGAAAATCCACACCTCCCACATCCAATCCAACCGCCATTATGGCGCGTTCGGCCATGTCACGATTGTCAGGATGCACCACATCCGTCAGATCAATCGCTGTCCCCCCCGTCGAAAGATTTGCCGTTGAACGGAGATAGAATATCTCGCCTTCCGGCAGCACGGTTTCTTCGGTCACGCGCGCATTCTCCATCAAGCGTTTGGCCTGATTGTCGATTTCCAGCATTGTCAGCACTTTCTCGTGCCCGATGCCACGGCGTGGATCCTGGTTCACGATGTCAACCAGTTCGGCAATCGTGTGTGTGCCGTCTCCAACGACATGTCCGGGGACACGCTTGGCCACCGCAACCAGTTTGTTGTTCACAACCAACATTCGGTGGTCAAAACCGGTGATGAAGCTTTCCACCAGAATGGCCCTGCTGCGAGAATGTTCCTTGGCTTCGGCAAAACCGGCCTCGACCTCGGACTCCGAATTCAGATTGATCGAAACACCGCGTCCATGATTGGCGTCAAGCGGCTTGACGACGACAGGAAACCCGATACGCCCAGCTGCTTTTGCCGCCTCGCGTGCCGAATAGACCATGCGCTGCTGTGGTACCGGCAGGCCCAGATCGTTCAGCAGATTGTGGGTATCTTCCTTGTCGCAGGAAATCTCGACCGAGATATGTTTGGTCTCAGAAGTGATGGTAGCCTGGATGCGTTTCTGATACTTCCCGTGTCCGAACTGCACCAGCGAGCCAGAGTTCAGCCTGATCCACGGAATGTCCCGCTCTTGTGCCGCCTTGACCAACGAGCCGGTCGAGGGGCCAAATTCTTTACGCTGCGCCCGCAGCACAAAGCTGCGTAACTCATCATCCCAGTTGAAATCCGGATCAAAATCGTAATCCACCTGGTCCTTGAGGGAGTGTGGCAACAGATGCATTAGCAGACGCATCGCCAGCTTGCCCGCATCCAGTCCGACATCGCGCTGGCGGTATTCATAGACCATGTTGTACTGGCCGGGTTCGCCAGTGCCGCGCGTTCGGCCAAAAGTCACATCCGTACCGGCTACGTTTTGAACCTCGATAGCGCAATGTTCCAGCACATGACCCAGCCATGTGCCCTCATCTTCGCGCAGGCGGCGGATGAACCCGCCGGGTTCGCGATAGGAACAGCCATGTTCTGCCAAACCGGGAAGTGCCGCGACCAGAGCGTCGATAAATTCCGAACCAATTTTTGCCGAAGGCCATTCTTCCAGAATACCCAGATCGATAACGTGGCGAATAACCGGAAAACTTGCCCAAACATTCGGGCCGACAAAGACGTTGGTCGAAATTATTTTCATGAGGCACCCTGTTGGTTAGTTTTTATTTTCCCCCGCCGGCGCCCTCGTCCCCGGACAGGTCCGGCAATGTACAGAACGCCATATGCTCATCCGGCGGAAACGCCTGGCGAGCCGTCAGATCATAACGGCACCCTTCGCCCAGAACGTCAAGCCGAAGTCCCAGAAGGCTCAACGCCTCTCCGCGGCGGGCATCCCACATCGATGAATGCGTCAGATGGCTGGCATCCACCACAGTGACCGTTCCGCTGCCCACTACCTCAAGGACGTTATCGGGCCCAATGAAGGCCGCCGTGTCTTCGTCAACGCCCAACCCGATCAGGAAAGGGTTGAAAGATGAGGCGGTTAACAGGCGCCCCAGGCGGTTACGCTGCGTGAAATGCTGGTCAATGATGACTGCATTGGTCAAACCCATGCCCGGGGCCAGAGTGATATTGCCTTCGGCTGGGGCGGAATTGCTGCTGCCGCCTGCAACCATATGCTCGGACATGACCGACGCCCCGGCTGAGGTTCCCGCAATCGGTATCCCCGCCGCATTCCGGCGCCGGATTTTCTGAGCAACAAGCGTGCCACCCAGAATCGCCGACAAGCGCAGCTGGTTCCCGCCGGTCATGAATATCCCGGTGGCGCGGTCCAACATCTCGGCATAGTCGGGATTGTCGCAATCGGCGCGACGCGAGATGGGCAGGAACTCAACCTGACCCGCTCCAAGCTCAGAGAAAATGCGGTTATAATCCGGCCCTGTTTCTTCCAGCATCGAGGCTGTCGGGATCACGACAATATCGGCATCGCCGCCGCCGGACAGCTCCACGAATTTGCGGTGAATCTGCATTTCCTTGACGCGGTCTTCGCCACCGCCGATCGGGATGATGAACCCGCGCGGGGTCTCTGCATCAATGGGTGCAGGGCACATATCTTAACTACCTTCCGGAGCTATAGCGGGCAGCCACCGGGGACCGCGCGGACGTTCAAATCTGTTCATACATGCCGCGCCGGGCTATCTGGCCATCGCGGACATGCCATTCCCCCCGGGCCATCACATGCCGCACAGCGGTGTTTTCGTCAAGAACCACCAGATCGGCGTCCATACCTACGTTCAAACGGCCTTTTCGGTGCAGCTTGAGCAGATCGGCGACATTTGACGTTAGCGGGGCCAGCGCATCTGACAGGGGCATTCCTTTGTCGGTCAGCTCGCGCAGCGTTTCTGGCAGAGTGTCGGACAACCCCACACCAAACCGTGTCAGATTGCCCTCACGGTCAAAGGTCGGCAGGCAGCCACCCCCGTCAGAGCTGATGGTGAACCGGTCCGCGCGGCCACCTTGATCGCGGAATTGGATATAGGCCTCGGCGGCTGAAATGCCCGGCTCGATGTGTTCGCAGGGGAACGCGGTGGCGTCGATGTAACATCCGTGCCGCGCCAACGCGACGGCCTGTTCAAACAGGGGTTTGTTGCGATTGACATGGGTCGGGTTGAAGACGCGTGCGGGAATTTCGCAGGTCGCAATAGCCTGCCCCAACATCGACAGACCCCTGTCGCCGTCGCCCATATGGCAATGCACGATCCCTGCCTTGCCGGTCATCAGGCCCGCGACATGCGCCTCACTTGCTATCCGCAGAAACTCGTCCATTGTCGGTTGGCTTGACCGGTGATCACTGATCGCCAGTTCCCCAACACCGATAACCGGATCAAGGAATACGATATCACCCCGGGCGGAACCGGTCAGGGTGGTCAGAGGGACGTGATAGCCACCAGTGTGACACCAAGCCGAAAGCCCCTCCTCCCGCAGCCCATAGGCCTGCTGCACCAACGTCTGCGTGTTGCGGGTCAGATCGTCCGTCCCCAATACCCCCACAACCGACGTGACCCCGGCACGGGTGAACGAGGACAGGACCATCGGCGGCACCCGGCTGGCTGGCCCGGTTTCACCGCCACCACCCGTGATATGCGCATGTCCGTCGATCAAACCCGGAACAACCGATGCACCTTCGACGTCAACGACTTCAGCCTGAAGCGGATCCGGCAGTTCGGGTTGAGTGCTACCGAGGTAAATAATGCGTTCACCCGCGGTGAGAATATGGCCTAAACCAACAGGCTCAGGCGTATAGAGCCGCGCATTCTTGATCAGTTTCAACACGTTTCATACCCGTCAGTAAGAGCAAAGACATCCTTTCTTGCACTGAAAGTCAGCAGAAGAACCATCCCTTAATTCGGAGAAAGCGTAAATGTCGGGCGCAGGCCTTAAAGGCAAAATCTTAGGAGCGCTGAGGTAAAGCTGGGCATTTGCGCAATTCGCCGCGCCAGTCGCTTTCGGATCGGAACAACCGTAAGAAGCGAATGTAGTGGACGCCGTGAAACCTTTGTTGACAGCCGCCTCACTGAGAAAAGGCCCGCCGAAATGGTGGGCCTTTCTATTTTCACGTTCAGCTCTTTTTGCCGACATTTTCTTCGAATGAGACTTCAAAAGCCGCCTGCTTTTCAGGACTGGCTTCGGTCTGATACTTGGCTTTCCATTCGCTCATGGTCATCCCGTAAAAGATCTGGCGGGCTTCGTCCTTGTCCATCTCAATGCCCTGTTCATTGGCCGCTTCCTGATACCAGCGCGACAGGCAGTTGCGGCAAAATCCGGCCAGGTTCATCATGTCGATGTTCTGAACATCGGTCCTGTCTTCCATCAGGTGCTGCTGCAACCTGCGGAATGCGGCGGCCTGAAGTTCGGTTTCAGTTTTCTGGTCCATGTTCTCGCTCCGGATGCTTGCCCAATATGTTCAAGATGACCTAACAACCAAAGCGGGCCGTTTCAATCATCAGCAACACCTCAGTGCGCTAGGCCAGTTTCAACGCCAGCCAGGGCACGATGGAAAAGATAAGCACCAGAATTTTGTAATTGGCCAGATACCTGAAATACGCACGTTTCACATCCGCGCGGTCCATTTGGAACATCCGACTATGGATGCCAGCCGCCCAATCCTGCATCAGCACGACCATCAGGGTCGAAAATAGTAACACAGCAAGGTTGATCACCGCCATCCAGCCGAAAACAGATGTCAAAAGCTCTTGCGTCATGATCGCCTCCTTTCGCCTGATATATGGGGTTTCGGGCGTGGTCGCTCAATGGTGCGCAGGCTCTCAGCCACCAAAAGTCACAATTCGCTTTGCGAAAGGGCGTCTTCCAGGACAATTCCCAGACGTTCGGCCCACGCGCGCTGCCCCGCGTGGTCGGCGATCAGGTCATTGCGCAGTTCGATTAACGCATTAGGGCGGCCAAAGGCAGTGCAATGCTTGTCGATCGCATCGCCCGGCAGAACGCCAGTATAGGGTTCATTGACGCCAACACATAGGTCCTTTTCAGCCTGCAACCGGTGGATCAGTGGGCGCGAAAAACGCTCATCCGGAGTGTGCAGCACACCGACATGCCAGGGACGCGGTTCGCGTCCACGCAACTGCCGGGTGAAGGAATGCATCGACACGATCACCGCATGGGGCAGTGCGGCCAGCTCAGCCAATGCCCTATGGTAAGGGCGGTAACACATGTTCAGACGCCGCTCGCGCTCATCCGCATCGGCGTTACGGTTGCCGGGAATGATTGACCCATCATACAGTTTCATCACAAGAGTCGGGTCGTCCTCGCCTCGGTTCGGATCGATCACAAGGCGCGAGAAATTCGCCGCGATCACAGGCGCGTTCAGAATTTCACCCAGATGTTTCGATACTTCATAGGCGCCCACGTCATAGGCAATGTGGCGCTCCATATCCTCACGCGGCAAGCCAAGATCCCCACCATTGATTCCCGGTGGAACAGTATTGGTCGCGTGGTCACATGTGATCAGCCAGCGGGAAGGGCGATCCGCGCCATGGATAAAAAACGGAGAATACGTCATAAGCCTGTCATGTTGTTTCCGGCAGGTTTAGGACAGTTGCTTCGGAAAGGGAATTGCGCAATAAGCGGGCAGAGTCGATGTTTGCGGTAACATTCGCGCAAATTCAGGACATGATTTGAGGAGAACAAGGTCAATGCGACGCCTGAGAAATGTGAAAATCGTGGCGACGCTGGGGCCGGCGTCCAATGACTATGACACCATTCGCGCATTGCACGAAGCTGGAGCCGACGTATTTCGCCTGAACATGAGCCATGGCAGCCATGACGAAATCCGCGAGCGGCACCGGATCATCCGTCAGGTCGAAAAGGATCTGGACAGCCCTATCGCCATTCTTGCAGATCTGCAGGGGCCAAAGCTGCGTGTCGGCGTATTTGCCAATGATGCGGAAGAGCTGATCGAGGGCGCCGTGTTTCGGTTGGATCTGGATCCGGCCCCGGGCGACGCAGGCCGCGTATGCCTGCCCCATCCCGAGATTTTTGCTGCGCTGGAACCCGGTGCGCGCCTCTTGGTCAATGATGGCAAAATTCGCCTGATCGTACAGGATTGCGGCCAGGATCATGCGAATTGTACCGTCGAGGTTGGCGGGACAATTTCGAACCGAAAGGGCGTGAACGTGCCGGATGTCGTGCTGCCCTTGGCCGCGTTGTCCGCCAAGGATCGTGGTGATCTGGAATTCGTCTGCCAGCTGGGTGTGGATTGGTTGGCGCTGAGTTTCGTTCAGCGGGCCAAGGATGTTTTTGAGGCTCGGGCACTGGCCGATGGGCGCGCCTCGATCCTGTCCAAGATTGAAAAGCCTGCTGCGGTTGAAGCGTTTGACGACATCCTCGATGCCTCTGACGGCATTATGGTTGCGCGCGGAGATCTGGGCGTGGAGCTGCCGGTTTCCGCGGTGCCTCCGATCCAGAAACGTCTGGTCCGCCGGTGCCGTAGCGCCGCCAAGCCGGTGATTGTGGCCACACAGATGCTGGAAAGCATGATCGAAAGCCCGATGCCCACGCGCGCCGAGGTTTCAGATGTGGCAACCGCAATCTACGAAGGCACGGATGCCATTATGCTGAGTGCGGAATCTGCCGCTGGCTCATATCCGATCGAGGCCGTGCAGACCATGAACAAGGTCGCCATCGAGGTCGAAGCCGACCCCACTTATGATCAGATTATCGCAGCATCGCGCACGGCGAAAGGGACTACCGTGGCCGACGGCATCGTCGCCGCCGCTCGTGAAATTGCCGAGAAAACGGATATCAAGGCCATCTGTTGTTTCACTCAAAGCGGCACAACTGCGCTGTTGACCGCGCGCGAACGCCCCGGAGTTCCGATCATTGCAATGACCCCGGCAAAGGGAACGGCCCGTCGGTTATGCCTGAGCTGGGGCTGCCATTGCGTAATGACGCCCGAGCTTGAGCGTTTCAAAGGGGCGGTCGTGAGCGCCGCCCGTGCTGCTCGTTCTGGTGGATTTGCAACTGACACGGATCAGATCGTTGTCACCGCTGGTGTTCCGTTCAACGTGCCCGGCACGACCAATATCCTGCGGATCGCGCCTTGCGACGAAAGGCTGATCTATAACACGGATCCTGGCTGATCAGGCGGGTATGACATTCTGCCCGACCGGTTCCTTGACGATTTCCATCACGGTAAAGGAACTGGTCTGGTGAATGCCCGGAAGCTTATTGATCTTTTCCCCCAGGGTCTGGCGGAAATGGGCGATGTCGCGTGTGCGAACGGTTAACAGATAATCAAACGACCCCGCCACCATCAGGCAGCTTTCGATTTCGGTTACATCGCGCACGGCATCGTTGAATTTATCCAATGAGTTCTCAGACGTTGCAGCCAGGGAAACCTGCACAACCGTCATATGCCCGAGACCCAACCGCTCCTTGTCCAGAACGGCGCTGTATCCGGTGATATAGCCGGTTCTTTCCAGTCGTTTTACACGCTCTGAGCACGGGGTGTTGGTCAGGTTTACCCGCATGGCAAGCTCGACGATTGGCAGGCGGCCATTGGCTTCCAATTCCTGCAGGATGCGTTGATCGATCTTGTCCAATTCTCTGTCCATTAGGTAAATTCCCTGTAATTTTGGCGCATAATGGGATAATTTACTGAGAATAGACCAAAAATAATACCATTTCCTAGTGATTTTTCCTGATACTGACTTGAGGGCAGTCTACAATAAATGCTCCAAGTTCCGGCTGCCCTGCCGGGGGCACGGGCCCCGGTCAAATGAACAATAAATGGAGGAACGAGATGACAACAAAAATTGTCATAGGACTGGACGGGACAGAATCCGGAGAACGTGCCATCGCCTTCGCCAAAGATTTGGCTGAAAGAATTGGTTCATGCGAGCTTCTGGTTGCATATGTCATTGAATGGTCGCCCTACACTTTTCAGACACCTGAAGAAAACGCAAAGCGGCACATGCGGCGTGAGGAGGAGATTGAACTAGCAACGACACGGGTGGTGGCACCCGCCGTCGACGCCCTGAAGGCCGCGGGTTTCGCCGCGACCGGAGTGGTGCGCCACGGAGATGTGGCTGAAACGCTGAATGCCATCACGGTAGACAGCAAGGCCGTACAGATTGTCGTTGGACGCTCGTCCGCGGATGGCCTCAAAAAGCGTATCTTCGGCAGCTCAACGCAAAACCTTGTAATGCATGCCGATGTACCGGTCACGGTCGTGAATTGAGGGAGGCACAGGAATGAAAACACTATCTCAACTGGGATTGGCAGCCGCCACCCTGATGGCCAGCCCCGTCGCCGCGCAAGAGGCGCCCGGGTTGGACGAAAAGATCAATCAGGCTTTTGCTGATATCACTGGGCCATTCGTTAGCTTCATATTCGCACCAATTCCCGGGACAGGATTTCCCTGGATCGTGATGTGGTTGGTTATCGCGGCGTCGGTCTTTACTCTGTACTTTGCTTTTGTGCAGATGCGCTTTTTCGGCCACGCGATAAGTCTGGTCAAAGGCGACTATTCCGATCCCAACGATGCTGGTGAGGTTAGCCACTTTCAGGCATTGGCCACTGCCCTGTCGGGCACGGTCGGGCTTGGCAATATCGCAGGCGTTGCCGTTGCTGTTGGCATTGGTGGCCCCGGGGCGACCTTCTGGATGATCCTGGCTGGTCTTCTGGGCATGGCGTCAAAATTCACCGAATGTACACTTGGCGTAAAGTATCGCAACGAATACGAAGACGGCAGCGTCTCGGGCGGCCCGATGTACTATATGTCCAAGGGTTTTGACGAGCTTGGCCTGCCCGGAGGTAAGATCCTGGCGGTTGTGTTCTCGATCTTCTGTATTCTTGGAGCGCTGGGCGGGGGCAACATGTTCCAGGCCAATCAGGCGCATCAGCAGATTGCAGGCATCGTCGGGAATTACCCGGGTTGGATCACCGGTGTGGTCTTTGCGGTTGTCGTGTTCATGGTGATCGTCGGTGGACTTAAATCCATCGCGCGAGTGACTGAAAAAGTTGTGCCCTTTATGGGCGTGATGTATGTCGCGGCGGCTCTGGTCATCATCGTCATGAATGCGGATATGATCGGTTGGGCCTTTGGTCAGATCTTTGCCGGTGCGTTTACCGGTCTTGGTGTGGCCGGCGGAATGGTCGGTGCTCTGATCCAGGGCTTCAAACGGGCCGCGTTCTCGAACGAGGCCGGCGTTGGGTCTGCTGCGATTGCCCACTCGGCGGTGCGCACAAAGGAGCCGATCACAGAAGGCTTTGTTTCGCTGCTTGAGCCGTTCATCGATACGGTCGTGATCTGTACCATGACCGCGCTGGTGATCATCATCACACAGCAGCTGATCATCGACCCCGAGACCGGCAACTATATGTTGAACGAAGCAGGAAGCGCTATTGCGACCGTTGACGGCAACTCGGGCGTCAGCCTGACCTCTGCCGCCTTTGGCAGCGCGTTCAGCTGGTTCCCCTATGTTCTGGCGATTGCGGTGATCCTGTTTGCTTTCTCGACTATGATCAGCTGGTCCTACTATGGCCTGAAGGCCTGGACCTATCTGTTCGGTGAGGGGCACACCAAAGAGCTGGTGTTCAAGATCATCTTCTGCGTCTTCGTGGTGATCGGTGCTGCGGCCAACCTCGGCCCGGTTATCGACTTCTCGGATGCGGCGATCTTTGCGATGGCGGTTGTGAACGTCTTTGCGCTCTACTTCCTGATGAAGATCGTTCGTCAGGAACTGGCATCGTATAGTGAAAGACTGAAAAGCGGTGAGATCCGCAAATACGGTCACTAAATAGACCACCGGGGCGGCCTGCGTCGCCCCGGTGCCTGACTGGGCTGCTAAAATTGCAGATTCAGCCAAAACCCCCTTGCCAGTATGGTCGAACTTGCGTAAACGGCGCTTCTGATCGCGTGACCGGCCGAGATGGCATGCCGAGTCGCGTTTCGAACCGAACCCCGAAAGGAGACGGAAATGCCTAAGATGAAGACAAAGTCGAGCGCCAAAAAGCGCTTTAAGGTGACTGCGACCGGTAAGGTCCTTGCTGGCCAGGCCGGCAAACGTCACGGCATGATCAAGCGGACCAAGAAATTCATCCGCGATGCTCGTGGCAACACCACCCTGTCCGCCCCCGACGCCAAAATCGTCAAGGGCTATATGCCCTACGATCGATAAGAGGAGATTAAGACATGTCCCGCGTTAAAGGTGGAACCGTAACTCACGCCCGTCACAAGAAGGTTATCAAGGCCGCCAAAGGTTACTATGGCCGCCGCAAAAGCACCTTCAAGGTTGCCCGTCAGGCCGTAGACAAGGCCAACCAATATGCAACCCGCGACCGTAAGAACCGCAAGCGTAACTTCCGCGCGCTCTGGATCCAGCGGATCAACGCTGCTGTACGTTCGCATGACGAAGCCCTGACATATTCCCGCTTCATCAACGGCCTGAACCTGGCCGGTATTGAAGTGGACCGTAAAGTTCTGGCCGATCTGGCCGTGCACGAACCGGAAGCGTTCGGCGCGATCGTCGCCCAGGCTCAGGCTGCTCTGACCGCCTGATCCTCTGTAAAGAGACAGTGAATAAAGGGCCGTTCCGTTTGGGGCGGCCTTTTATGTTACTGGTAACTGGTAGGGTCCGCTTTGAACCAAGAAGGCCGGATGCTGTGCAATGTCTGTCTGCCCGATTACTGAGAACTGTCATACGATCTTGGGTTTATTTGCGATTTGGCTCACATAGGACATAAAACCAAAAAACATCTTGGCAGATACTCTGCGTTTCGCTTCTGATTTCAAAGCCTCTGCAGTTTCGGAAAATAACAGACCCTCTTCCACCATGCGGTCCGCTCCGCGTTCAATTACGGTGAGAAAATAGGTCGCTTCCCCTTCTGCCACATATCCATGACCTTTCCGGGCCCCAAGTCGAAATCCCGCATCGACCAGGATGGCTGAAATCTGACGCATTATCCAAAGATTAGTGACATTTTGATTGATCATGAATTTGATGAGTTGATCGAGCGGATCAAAGTCCGCGATCTGCGCAGTTGCGGTACTGTAGTCGCCATCACAAATTGCCAGCACACCTCCGGGCTTCAAAAGGCGGAAGGCCTCTTGAACAACGTCTTCAGGTCTAGGGACGTGGCACAACAACGTGTGCATTAACACAAGGTCAAAGGTCTCGCTTTCAAAACCTGTGTTTTTGGCATCCCCGATATCGAAGCTAAGTCGATCATCATCCCCAAAGCTCTTCTGGGCCCGTGCGACCATGACGGGCGAGGGTTCAATTCCATGAGCCGTTGCGGCTCCTGCAAGCTCCAACAAATCTCGGGTAACGTGTCCTGTTCCTGAACCAAGCTCCAGCGCCCGTGCACCTTTGGGGAGCCTCAGGTTTTCCATGTAGGCTTTGCGAATTGCAATCTGCGCAGGCTCTAAACAGCGCACTTCCATTGCTGATGCGATCCGCTCTTGAAGGGCGGTGTCTTGCGTACCGAGGTCAGAGTATGGATCGGCCATAAGTTAACTCATTTGAAATGGACCACAGGAGGACATGATAGACCAACATTTTCATCGGCACCAATAACGGCCATTGAGGCCCATTGGTCGTGTTACGGGGCATCTCCGGCCCTCTGTCCCCTAGCTACACCAGCAACACGTAGGGGCTTCGCCATCATCATGTGTGAAGTTGGCTCCTGAAAACCGCAACTCAGCGCGTAATATGCCGCCTGGTTTCGGCCAAACCAATACCGCTAGTCGGGCTGGATATGCCTATTCTCATAGCGGCCTGTCAGGATGCAGGATCACCAAATATCGTATTCAGTACGCGCTCAGAGATTTTGGTGCCGCACCCTCTTTGCGCCGTTCATCCCGACCAAGACCTGCACGCGGCACCAAATGTTGTCAAATTCGTTGCGACCACCCCATGCCACACAAACGGCCAGCATGGGATTTTTTTAGAGTGCTGCCTTGCGGCTTTCGTCCAGATAAATCTCGCGCAGACGTTTGGCGATGGGTCCCGGCGTGCCGTCGCCCAGCGCTGTGCCGTCAATTTCAACCACAGGCATGACAAAAGCACTGGCCGAGGTGGTGAACGCCTCATCAGCCTCCTTGGCCTCGTCGATAGTGAACAGGCGTTCTTCGACAACCATCTGCGCTTCGGCTGCCATTCGCAGAACGGCCTTGCGGGTGATGCCGTGCAGGATGTCGCTCGACAACGGCCGGGTGACAATCTTGTTGCCTTTGACAAAATACGCGTTGTTGCTGGTGCCCTCGGTCACATAGCCGCCTTCGACCATCCAGGCATCATCACAGCCCGCGGCCTTGGCCATCATCTTGCCCAGCGAGGGATAGAGCAGCTGTGTCGTCTTGATGTCGCGCCGGCCCCAACGGATATCCTCGATCGAGATGACCTTGGCACCTTTCCGGGCAGCAGGGCTGTCTGCCAGACCCGGCTTGTTTTGGGTGAACAAAACCAGTGTGGGTTTGGTATCAGCCGCAGGAAATGCAAAATCCCGGTCGCCGTCGCTGCCGCGCGTGACCTGAAGATAGACCAGCCCCTCTTCAATGCCGTTCAACTCAACCAGCTTGCGGTGGATCTCCAGCAGCTCGTCCTTCGCGCAGGGTTCAGCCATCTGCAATTCGTCCAGCGAGCGCTTGAGGCGGACCGCGTGGCCTTCGAAGTCGATCAGCTTGCCGTCCAGAACGCTGGTCACCTCATACACGGCATCGGCCATCAGGAAGCCACGATCAAAGATCGACACTGTGGCTTCGGTTTCGGGCAGGTAGTCGCCATTCACATAAACGGTGCGGGTCATGTCAATCTCCTTAGCCCCAGAGCACCGCCAATGGCGGGTGCACTCCGGCATCATCAAAAGTCAGCGGGTTGTCGCGGTCTTCGGCCAACAGAAGTGGTCCGTCAAGGTCCGTTACCATCGCACCCTGCGCCAGCAATGTCGCAGGGGCCATCGCCAAAGAGCTGCCGACCATACAGCCGACCATGATGTCATAGCCTTCAGCAATCGCCGCTTTGCGCAGCTCCAGCGCTTCGGTCAGACCTCCGGTCTTGTCGAGCTTGATGTTGATCACATCATATCTGCCCTTCAGTTTGGGCAGGCTGGCACGATCATGGCAGGATTCGTCGGCGCATACGGGAACCGGGCGCTCCATCCCGATCAGCGCGTCATCGTCACCGGCGGGCAGAGGTTGCTCGACCAAGGCCACACCCAGGCCCACAAGATGTGGCGCAAGATCGGTGTAAACGGCGGCGGACCAACCTTCATTTGCGTCCACGATGATCGTCGCATCCGGTGCGCCTGCGCGAACGGCTTCAAGTCGGGGCATGTCATCCGGCGTGCCCAGTTTGATCTTTAAAAGCGGGCGATGTGCATTCGCAGCCGCCTGCGCCTGCATCACCTCGGCGGTGTCCAACGACAATGTATAGGCCGTGATTTCGGGGCCAGGCTGAGGCAGCCCAGCCAGATTCCAGACGCGTTTACCGGCACGCTTGGCCTCAAGATCCCACAGCGCACAATCTACGGCATTCCGTGCAGCGCCCGCAGGCAATAAGTCCATCAGTTGCACTCGGTCGAAACTGTCGGGCAATCCGGCAATTTCAGCCTCGACCGAATCCAGTGTTTCACCATAACGCGCATAGGGCACACATTCGCCCCAGCCCTGATACTGGCCGTCAGAAATGCGTACAGTCAGAACCTTGGCCTCGGTCCGTGACCCACGTGAAATTGTAAAGACCTGAGCCAGCCTGAATACATCGCGAGAGACGTCAATTTGCATAACATACCTTTTCCTGGCAGAGCCGCCCGGATTTTCCAATTTAGATCCGGGCCGGCGGGACCAGACCGCTTTATACTGCTGCCAGCGCGTCGACCAGCTTGCCTGCACCAAAACGGAACGGGTCCGTCGCGGGCAGCCCCATGTCGGCTTCGACCTGTGCCAGATAGGCGGATGCGTCTGCTTCGCTCATATGCTGCGTGTTGACCGAAACACCGATGACCTGGCACTCAGGATTGGCAACCTTGGCCAGCGCCAGCGCCGTGTCCCGCAGAGCCTGCAAAGATGGCAAACTATAGGTCGGCAGACCGCGCATATGCTCCCGGGTGGGTTCATGGGACAGGATCAACGCGTCCGGTTGACCGCCATGGATCAACGCCATTGTCACACCGGAATATGACACATGAAACAGTGACCCTTGCCCTTCGATCAAATCCCAGTGGTCGTCATCATTGTCGGGTGTCAGCCATTCGACCGATCCCGCCATGAAATCTGCGATCACCGCGTCCAGCGGTACACCGTCACCGGTGATCAGAATGCCAGTCTGGCCAGTAGCTCGGAAGGTCGACTTCATGCCACGCTTGCGCATCTCGGCATCCATGGCCATCGCGGTGTACATCTTGCCAACCGAACAATCGGTGCCCACGGCAAGACAGCGCTTACCTTTACGTTTGATGCCGTTGGCGATTGGATAGTCGACCGACGGAACCCGCACATCATGCAGCTTGCGGCCTGTTGCTTCGGCGACTGCGACTAGATCGGGTTCATCACACAAAAGGTTGTGCAGGCCCGAGGCCAGGTCGAAACCTTCCTCCAGCGCCATGACCAGCACCTTTTTCCATTCCTGACTGATCACACCACCACGATTGGCCACGCCGATGACCAAAGTCTTGGCCCCGGCCTCTTTGGCCTTAGCCAAGGACATGTCGGTCAGGCCCAGATCGGCTTTACAGCCCTCCATCCGGTATTGACCCACGGCGTTTTCCGGACGCCAGTCCTTGATTCCAACGGCAACCTTGGCCGCCAGCTGGTCGGGCGCATCGCCCAAAAACAACAGATACGGTGTCTCGATCATTGCGGTGCACTCCTTTGATTCTGGCGCAGGCTATGGGACGGGCAAGGCGAGTGTTTCTCGATTTCGCCCAGCATCGCTGGGTCCCGCAGGAAAATTTCGCGCAAATATCGTAGCTTGCGCAAAATTCTTTCAAGTTTTTAAAGCGATTAAACTTTAATCACCAGAGACACGGCGCATTGCGGCGAATGCTGCGACTGCATTGCCGCAGATGCACAAACGTGCTTGCGGAGACCTGCGCAATTTAATACCTCATAAGACAACAAAATCGCAATTTCCTTTCCTGCACGAGGTCCAGATGAGCTTTCGCATTCAACCCGCCGCCCCCGCGCGCCCTAACCGTTGTCAGTTGTTCGGCCCCGGGTCGAACACCAAGCTGTTCCCCAAGATGGCGGCCTCTGCGGCGGATGTGATCAATCTTGATCTTGAGGATTCGGTTGCACCATCTGACAAGGATACAGCGCGTGCCAATGTCATCGAGGCGCTGAGCACCCTTGATTGGGGCTCCAAATACATGTCCGTACGAATCAACGGACTGGATACGCCTTACTGGTACCGCGATGTCGTGGATGTGATGGAGCAGGCCGGAGATCGACTGGACCAGATCATGATTCCCAAGGTCGGTTGTGCGGCGGATGTCTATGCGGTGGACGCGCTGGTCACCGCCATCGAACGCGCAAAAGGCCGTACCAAACCGATCAGCTTTGAGGTCATCATCGAATCCGCAGCTGGCCTCGCCCATGTCGAAGAAATCGCTGCCTCGTCCCCCCGGATGCAAGCCATGAGCCTTGGGGCCGCCGACTTTGCGGCCTCGATGGGCATGCAGACAACTGGCATCGGCGGCACGCAGGAAAACTATTACATGCTGCGCGAAGGTGAAAAACACTGGTCCGACCCGTGGCACTGGGCGCAGGCCGCCATCGTTGCCGCCTGCCGCACCCATGGCGTGCTGCCGGTGGATGGACCGTTCGGCGATTTCAGCGATGACGAAGGCTATATCGCGCAGGCCAAACGTTCTGCCACTTTGGGCATGGTCGGCAAATGGGCAATCCACCCCAAACAGATCGCGCTGGCCAACCAGGTCTTCACCCCATCGGACAAGGCGGTGTCAGAGGCCCGCGAAATCTTGGCCGCCATGGAGCAAGCCAAGGCCAATGGCGAAGGTGCGACGGTCTACAAAGGACGTCTGGTCGATATCGCCTCGATCAAACAGGCCGAGGTGATCGTGGCCCAGGCCGAATTGATCGCTGCCAATAGCTAAAAGTAGAAAGGCGCCTCACCGGGCGCCTTTTTCTTACCGTCCGAAGACATCATTGGGTGTCCAGGTGAACCTTTCGCCCTTTTTCCCAGATTTCATCATCAGACAGGATGTTCCGAGCTTCTGGAAATAGATGATCTTGAGCGCGTACCACCCGGCTTTGGGCACATCGACTTCGGTCCGCTGATTGGCCTCGCAGCCCTGAATGCCCGAGACTTGTCCAATGTTCTGGCCTCCGACGAATGCCTCTATCCCGTCATTTGACCACGTTTCCAACTCGTAGATTCCAGCAGAGTCGAACCGCATGTACCCCGTAATTTCGGCGGCGACATTGTAAGCGCCGTCAAACGTCATGACGTCCTGACCCTTACTGGTGTCCCTGTAATCCAAGCCCCGCAACGGTTGTCCGGGCTGCGCTTTAGACAGCATGCTTTTTGCATGGCTCAGATCTCGGATCTTCTTGTGTTGATTGCCAGTGCCAAAGTAGTTCACATTCAATCCCGCCTTGGGGCTGGGCTGTGGGTTGGCAGGTTGCAGCTTTAACGGAGCTGCCAAAGATGCTCCCGCAATCATCACCAAAGTTGCGACCAGTGCTCCGGTCCGAACAAGTTTCATCGTCTTCTCCCTGAATACGACCGGTTGGGGTTGTCCCCATTTTTGGTCAAATCTTTGGCAAGACAGTAAAACGTGAATCCAACTCCGGCAAGCCGGTACAGAATCATCTTTCCAATGTCAGGCCCGCATATCCTTGGGCGAGCCCATGACGACATAGGACGTGATCGACGTGACATGGGGCAAAGTCCCCAGAACTTCGGTGTGAAAAGTTTTGTAAGACGACAGATCGGCACATTCCACGCGCAACAGGTATTCGATCGTGCCGGTAATGTTATGGCACTCCACCACTTCAGGCGCGCGCTGCAATGCACGCTCGAACCCTTCCTGAGCGGCCTTTGTATGTTCGCCCAGCCCCACGCCAATATAGGCGACAAAGCCGATGCCCAGCGCAGGTGGGTTCAATACAGCACGATAGCCCGAGATCACGCCCGCGCGCTCTAATTCCTGAACACGGCGCAAACAGGCCGAGGCTGACAGCCCGACCCGATCGGCCAATTCAAGGTTGCTTATCCGCCCATCACGCGTCAGCTCACGCAATATATGGCGATTTATTCCATCCATCTTGATCATTAATTGCAGAATTACCGCAATAGCCAGCGCAAACGCAATTTCATTTGGGCGGTTTCCATCAATTATCTGCGCTATGAACCCTGAATTGCTATTTGCCCTCGTCACCTTTGCCTTCGTCTCGTCGATCACGCCGGGACCCAATAACCTGATGCTGATGGCCTCGGGCGCGAATTTCGGGTTTCGACGCACAATTCCACATATGTTCGGAATCGGGTTGGGCTTTACAGTCATGGTCCTTCTGGTCGGAACGGGGCTGGTACAGGTGTTTGATGCCTATCCGATCAGCTATACCGTGTTGAAAGCGGCGTCGGTGGCCTATCTGCTGTATCTGGCATGGAAAATCGCGCATTCGGCCCCAGCCGAAGCGGGCGCGCCTGCGGGAACACCGATGACGTTTTTACAGGCCGCAGCATTCCAATGGGTCAATCCAAAAGCCTGGGCCATGGCCCTGACAGCAACAACCGTATACACTCCCGATCGCTCCCTGAACGCCATCGTTGGTGTCGCGATTGTTTTCGGCGCAATCAATTTACCTTCGGTCAGCACGTGGACGGTACTCGGGCAGCAGATGGCGCGGATTCTCACGAACCCACACCGACTGATGCTGTTCAACTGGGTGATGGCGGGGCTGCTGGTCGCGTCGCTCTACCCTGTGCTTTGGCCCGTTTGAGAACGTTCGAAGGCTAGCAATGACCGGTCATCAAGGTCCTTTTGAGGGTGAATACGGGCACCCCTACCAACCCTTTAAATCTTGCTGAGTTGCATCCGGGGCAACGTCAGGCCATATAGCAGGGAACTTCCGCGTTGAGAGGCGTCATGACCCAGTATCTGGAATTCGAAAAACCTTTGGCCGAGATCGAAGGAAAGGCCGAGGAACTGCGTGCGCTGGCGCGCGCCAATGAAGAGATGGATGTGGCCGCAGAGGCCGCCGCTCTGGATGCCAAGGCTGAAAAGCTGTTGGACGAACTCTATGCCGATCTGACGCCATGGAGAAAATGTCAGGTCGCTCGTCACCCTGGACGTCCCCATTGCAAAGACTACGTGGAAGATCTGTTCACCGAATTCACACCTCTGGCAGGCGATCGGAATTTTGCTGACGACCTGGCCGTGATCGGCGGTCTGGCGCGGTTCAACGATCAACCCGTTATGGTGATCGGCCACGAAAAGGGCAGCGACACCAAATCGCGCATCGAACGCAATTTCGGCATGGCTCGCCCCGAAGGGTATCGCAAGGCTGTCCGACTGATGGAAATGGCAGGACGCTTTGGACTGCCGGTTATCACCTTGATCGACACGGCTGGCGCCTATCCCGGCAAAGGCGCCGAAGAGCGCGGCCAGTCCGAGGCGATTGCCCGCTCGACCGAAATGTGCCTGAAGATCGGCGTCCCGTTGGTCTCGGTCATCATCGGCGAAGGTGGATCAGGCGGTGCGGTGGCTTTTGCAACGGCAAACCGTGTCGCGATGCTGGAGCATTCGGTCTATTCGGTCATTTCACCCGAAGGCTGCGCCTCGATCCTTTGGAAAGATTCAGAGAAAATGCGCGAAGCAGCAGAAGCGTTGCGGCTGACCGCGCAAGACCTGCACAAGCTGGGCGTTTGCGACCGGATCATTTCGGAACCCAAGGGCGGCGCACATCGCGATCGCGCTGCGACCGTGGACTCCGTGCGGGATGCGATTACGGCGATGCTCAAGGATCTGGACGGCAAGGATTCCGCCGCCCTGATCAGAGATCGTCGTCAAAAATTCCTCGACATCGGCTCAAAAGGGCTGGCTGCGTAACCCTCAGCCCCCCAACTGCCTCAGCAGCGCAACTGAGGGCTCTCCGGTCGCGGGCAGCCCATTGGCCCGCTGGTACGCAGAAATCGCGGATGTCGTGTTATTCCCGATGACACCATCCGCCCCTTGCGTATCGTAGCCCGCGGATGTCAAACGGCGCTGCAACTCTTTGCGGTTCTCAAGTGTCAGCCCAGTCTCATCCGGGCCGAACGAGGCCTGGAACGGCGCCCCTCCGGCAATTCGGTCTGATAGATGCCCTACCCCGATCGCATAGCTGTCCGAGTTATTATACCGTTTGATCACCTGAAAATTGCGGAACACGGCAATGCGGGGCCCTGGCACCTGGGGTTGCAGCACAGCAACCGGCGTACCGGATACCGTCCCGGCCTCACCGCCCCAGGGCTGCCCACGCACCCAACCGGAACGCGCCAGATAAGCCGCCGTTGATGCCAGCGAATCCGTTGGGTCGTCGGACCAGATATCGCGCCGTCCATCGCCGGTGAAATCTACCGCATAGGCCAGATAAGAGGTCGGGATGAACTGCGTGTGCCCCATGGCACCGGCCCAGCTACCTGTCATGTTGGCAGGCGCCGTGTCGCCGTTCTGCAGAATCTTCATCGTTGCCATCAGTTGGCTCTCAAAGAACTGCCCGCGCCGACCGTCATAGGCCAGCGTCGACAGGGCCGATACAACAGGCACATCCCCACGCCGCGCACCATAACGGCTTTCAAGCCCCCAAATTGCCACGACAACTTCTTTGTCCACGCCGTACTGCGCCTCGATCTGAGACAGCGTTCCCGCATGACGCACCAGCATTTGCTTGCCGGTCGCGATCCGTTCATCCGAGGTTGCAATCGCCAGGTAGTCTTCAAGCGACCTCTTGAACTCGACCTGATTTCGGTCCCGCTCGATCACTCCGGGCAGATATCCGGCGCCCTGGAAGGCGCGGTTAATTGTGCTTTGCGAAATCCCCTGTGCGGCCGCGCGGCTTTTGAAGCCCGCCACCCAGGCGTCCCAGCCCGCGTTCCGAACCGGTTGCATGCGCGCGGCCGGCGCCGAAGAAGAAGGCACGCTGTCCGTACAGGCAACCAACAAGCCGGAGCCCAGCCCAAGGGAAAATAACCGTCGATCAATCATGGTTGAAAACTGCTCTTATTGTGATTTCTCACAGCCTAGCGCAGAGAAATCGCCGGGGCCAGAACAGCGATACCGAACCGGGCGATTTCGGCAGCTTCGGCAACAAGCCGCTTAGCTGACCAGCATCCGCAGGCCCTGTGTAACATCCGAGCGAACCGCAAGGCGCAGACCCGGCTCATCCCCGGCCTTTAGCGCCGCAATTATCAGCTTGTGGTGATGCGGTGGTTCCGTTCGCCGCAGCCGCCCATAAAGCGCGCGCATCGTCGGCCCAAGCTGCAACCATACGGTTTCGGCAATCGCCAGCATCGCCGGGGCCTGCGCCCGCAGATACAGAGTTCGGTGAAACTCCAGATTGGTGCGAATATATCCAACGGCATCACGTTTGGTGACCATCTCGGCCACCGTCATGTTGATGCTCTGCAATCGGTCAATCAGGGCAATATGCGCACGGGGCAATGCCCGGCTGGCCAGCTCGACCTCAAGCAAGGCCCGCAGCGCAGCAAGCTCTTCGATCCGGTCATTGGTCAGCTCGGGCGTCGAGACGCGGCCCGAGGACGACAGAAACAGCGCCCCTTCAGCCGCAAGCCGACGCACCGCCTCGCGGGCCGGAGTCATCGAGACACCAAACTCTTTCCCAATTCCCCTTAAGGTCAGTGCCTGACCGGGGGCGATGTCGCCATGCATGATGCGGGATCGCAGGGCCCGGTACACCCGGTCATGCGTTGCGGTCTGCGTTTCCGAGGGGCGTGTGTTCAACATGTCTCTATGTGATCACAAACACCGCACAGGTCAACTCGCAGGCGCGTCAAATCTGAACTGATGCAACTGCGCCCCGTTGTCGCGCAGCCAGCGCCGCTGTTCTTTGTAATCTCCGAATAACCGCTCGACCTGGGCCCAAAAGGCTGGGGAATGGTTCATCTCGGCCAGATGCGCCACCTCATGTGCGGCAACATAATGCAGGACGTCTGGTGGAGCGAGAATCAGCCGCCAGGAAAACATCAATCCACCCTCAGAACTGCATGATCCCCAGCGCGATCGGGTATCCCGAATAGAGATGCTGGCATAAGCCCTACCCAACATCGCTGCGTAGTCATCACATGCGCCGGTCAGCCGGTCGCGTGCCAGTTCTTTCAAAAAGCGCGCCAAACGTCGCGCTTCAGCGCCTTCAGGTACTGAAATCTGATCCGCCTGCAACAGAACGCGTCGGCCCGTTGCCCGGACAATGCGCCGTTGGGTGCCCTCAACAGGAATATGCTGCCCAAATTGAACCACCGAGGGGTCTGGCCGATCACTCAGGTGCTGCCGAATCCAGCTTTCTTTTTGGCGGGCAAAGTTCAACGCATCGGATTCAGCAACGCCATTTGGATAGGTCAGTGTAACACGCCCGTCCAACTGGGATATACGCAGACTGATCCGCCGTGCCCGCGCCGATTTGCGCAATGTCAGCGGCACCGGAGGCGATCCTGGCAGTGCGTGATCTCCCATAGGTCTGTTTCTCCTGCTCAAAGGCTTTGACAGTGCCCGCTGCTTGTGGCACCTGACCTGAATCGTCGATACGACTCACCTGATATCAAGGGGATTGGACATGCCCAAGGAAGAATGGGGTGTAAAGCGCGTTTGCCCGACCACCGGTAAACGGTTTTATGACCT
Source organism: Ruegeria sp. CDSC052 (assembly GCF_059610685.1). NCBI lineage: Bacteria > Pseudomonadati > Pseudomonadota > Alphaproteobacteria > Rhodobacterales > Roseobacteraceae > Ruegeria > Ruegeria sp. CDSC052. The sequence goes on along the minus strand of NZ_JBXWOB010000008.1, from coordinate 143,611 downwards.
GAACAAAGACCCGATCGTTAGCCCTTATACCGGCGAGATCGTGGAACTCGAAACCGGTAAAAGCCGGATGATCGCAGCAGATGCAGAAGATGCCGCATCGGCCAAGGCGCGCGAAAACGCGCCTGAGGAAGAACTGGTTCTGGATGACGACGACGATGTCGAAGTCGATCTGGATGATGATCTGCTGGATGACGATGATGACAGCAGTGATGAAGTTCCGCTGGACGACATCACTGACATTCCAGCAGAGGACGATAGCTGATCACGGTCAGAGGCGGCCTCGCGCCGCCTCGCGCCATTTGCAATCTGGTTGCAAAATTTTAACGGCGACGCCTGTTTTTGGACTTGCGCTTAGCGCCACTGTCTCATAAACGTCCGCCCACTGCTTCTGCAGTACCTGTATGGGGCCTTAGCTCAGTTGGGAGAGCGCTTGCATGGCATGCAAGAGGTCAGGGGTTCGACTCCCCTAGGCTCCACCAAAACCTCATTCAGATATTTTGCGTCACTTAAGAATCTGAATGGAAAAGATAATTCACCGGTTCGAAGATCCGATTTGGAAGAGTAACTTCCCTTCTGAACAAATAGCATTCTAAGCAGCACTCTCTTGCCCCTATAGTCGCTTTTTTTCCTTACTTTCCAAGATTTTGACAGAATTTCGGCGACCGGTTCGAACATCTCTTCAAAATTCCTATGCGGAACTTCGAAATCTTCCAACTTCCGCTTGAGCTCTTCCTGCTTCATCGTCTGTCTGGCTACAGGAATGACAACCCACACGTTGCGGACTTTTCCGCCGCTCCACCCATGATTGATAATATCTGGTCTGTAGCACATTGCGACAATTGTGACGTGTGCTTGTTTCAAGTTTCAATCTTGGCCGCTTTGACCGGATTGGGCCGTATAGTAAGGAATCTTGGAATTGCGGCCTGATCCAGGCAATATTGCCAAATCAAAGCGGTCTCAATCGAGTGCTGTGCCCACCCCGGAGTTTGATGCGGTAATGTCGACCACTATCCACTCAGCCAAGGGTGGGCGAGACAGACATCCCCTAGCCTAATACTGCTGTAACCGCGCGCAGAGTTGCGGCGACGACGGTATCAGCTTCTTCACGACTCAGGCAAAACGGTGGCGCGAAGCCCAAGATGTCGCCTTGCGGCATAGCGCGTGCGATGACCTTATCCTGTGCCAAAAGAGCGGCTGAGACTTGCGGGCCGATCTTGTCCGCGGAGTCAAAGAAGGTGCGGCTATCTTTATCCTTCACGAACTCGACCGCGCACAACATTCCTTCGCCGCGCACATCGCCGACATTGGCGTGTGCTGACAGTGCATCCTTCATCGACTGCTTCAGATAAGCGCCGACTTTGCCTGCGTTTTCGATCAGGTTCAGATCATCAATCAGTTTGAGGTTTGCCACACCGGCCGCCGCCCCGATCGGGTGTGCCGAATAGGTCCAGCCGTGGCCGATGGCGCCGTTTTCATCCGTGCCCTGTTCCAGCACCTTCCACACTTTTTCAGAAACAATCGAACCTGACAGCGGCGCGTAGGCCGAGGTGAGGCCTTTGGCGATGGTGATGATATCGGATTCCAAGCCGTAATGCTCCGACCCGAACATGCTGCCCAGGCGGCCAAACCCGGTCACAACTTCATCGGCAACCAACAGGATATCATGCTTGCGCAATACGGCCTGGATGGCGGCCCAGTAGCCTTCGGGCGGGGGCACGATACCACCGGTTCCCAGCACCGGCTCGCCAATAAACGCGGCGATTGTATCAGCGCCTTCACGTTCAATCAGCGCCTCCAGTTCAGTAACGCAATGCGCGACGAATTCGGCTTCGCTTTGGTCCAGATTATCGCGGCGGAAATAATAGGGCGCTTCGGTATGAACCACCTGCGTGAGCGGCAGATCGAACTTTTTGTGGAATAGTTCCAGCCCAGTCAGCGACCCGGTGACAAGGCCCGAGCCATGATACCCTCGCCAGCGCGAGATGATCTTTTTCTTTTCGGGGCGGCCCAGGATATTGTTGTAATACCATATTAATTTGACGTTGGTCTCATTTGCATCTGAACCGCCCAGGCCGAAATAGACCTTGGACATATTCGAAGGCGCGCGATCAAGGATCATCTTGGACAGCGTGATGGAGGCTTCTGTGCCGTGGCCCACGTAGGAATGATAATAGGCCAACTCGCGGGCTTGATCCGCAATCGCTTCGGCAATTTCCTGACGGCCATAGCCCACATTCACGCAATAAAGTCCTGCAAAGGCGTCCAGCAATTTGGTACCATCACGGTTTTCGATATGGACCCCGCTTGCGGTTTTGATCACACGGGTCGCTGTTTCGCCCCGCGCGTGCTGGGCCAGATGAGTGGAGGGATGGAAAAAGTTCTCGCGGTCCCATTGGTCAAGTTGATCGTTCTTCAGCATCTTTTCACTCCTCATGCCCAGTCGCGGCAGACATATTTGATTTCGGTAAATTCTTCCATTCCCCGCCTTGCCCCTTCACGGCCCAGACCGGATTGTTTGGTGCCGCCAAAGGGGATCGGCGCGCCGGTGACCTTGGTGCGATTCACCGCCACCATGCCAAATTGCAATTCACGAGATACGCGGTAAATACGGCGTGGGTCATGGCTGTGCAGATACGCAACCAGACCGTATTCGGTGTCATTGGCCCGGGCGATCACCTCTTCTTCGGTATCAAAGGGCGCAATGGCCGCCACAGGGCCAAATGTTTCCTCTGACATAAGCACGGCATCGGCGGGCACGTCGGTCAGAACCGTGGGCTGATAAAACAGCGGGCCGAGAGGGGCCCTTGCACCTCCGCACGCCAGTTTGGCCCCCTTGGCCAGCGCATCGGCGACATGTTCTTCCTGCTTTTGAACCGCCTTTTCATTCATCAGAGGGCCGATGTCGGGGTCGTCCATACCGATGCCAAGGGACAGCCTGCGGGTCGCTTCGGTAAACTGCGAGCAGAATGCGTCGTAAATTGAGCGCTCCACAAATATCCGATTGGCGCCAAGACAGTCCTGCCCGGATGTGGCGAATTTGGCCTTGATCGTTTCAGAAACCGCAATTTCAAGATCGGCCCCTTTGAACACAATCACCGGTGCATGCCCGCCTAGTTCCATTACAAGTTTTTTCACTGTGTCGGCGGACTGACGGTAAAGTAACCGTCCGATTTCGGTAGAGCCTGTGAACGAGAGTGCCCGAACACGGGTGTCTTTCGTCCAAGGTTCGACCACGGTCGAGGCCTGGCCGGTGACCACGTTGAACACGCCCGCCGGAATACCCGCCTTTTCCGCCAATTCAGCCAACGCGAGGGCCGAAAACGGGGTTTCACCTGAGGGGTGAGCCACAACCGTACATCCCACTGCCATGGCTGCTGCTGCTTTGCGGGTCAGCATGGCAGCAGGGAAATTCCACGGTGTGATCATTGCCACCACCCCAACCGGCTCTAGCCAAACCTCGACCTCGGCATCGGGCAGATGGCTGGTGACGCCTTCAACATTGGGTCGCTTGGCCTCTTCGGCGTAGAATTCTACAAAAGACGCGGCATAATCAATTTCACCGCGCGCCTCGGACAGGGGCTTGCCCTGTTCCAGTACCATGATCCGTGCCAGATCTTCTTTGTGGTGCAGCATCAGGTCGAACCAACCGCGCAGAATGGCGGATCGGTCTTGTGGCAAGAGGCCCGACCAGGTCGGAAAGGCGGCCTGTGCCGCATCCACGGCGGCAGAGGATTCCTCTGCCGAAAGGCTGGCGGCCTCACCGATAACATCGCCAGTTGCCGGATCAGTGACGCGGATAGCATACCCCGACGCAGCTGCGCACCATTTACCATTCACATAGGAAAAACTGCGCACCAAAGATTTGTCAGCAATATCATCGCGCGCAGAAAGTGCGGTGTTTTTCATGGATGCCTCTCCCTTGTTGCCAGACAACCTCGGGTATTTCAGGCGAAGGATGAGACCAAATTTCGGGTCCAAAGCAGAGTATTCTGCTGTAAATCATCTCTCAGGCAGAGGGTTACTCCTGCCATCCAGCAATGAGGGAAATCGGCGGAACGCCCTGCCCCTTCACTGGTTTGGTGACAATATAGGTAAAATATTTTTCCAGACCTATGTCAGCATTGAGCATTTCATCAATCAGGCGTTGATAGGCATCGATATCGCGCGTCACTATTTGCAGGATGTAATCAAATCCTCCGCCAAGCGCCCAGCAGGCCAACACTTCTTCATAGCGTTGCATTGCGGCCTCAAAAGCCTGAAAGCTGGCAGCGGTATGATCGGACAGTTCAGCCGCAACAAAGACAGTTACATGTGGCCCAAGTTTGCGCAGGTTGATCTCGGCTCTATATCGCTTGATCAACCCGGCTTTTTCCAACTTTTTCAGCCGCTCCCAGCAGGGGGTGGGCGACAGGCCAACGCGGTCGGCCAAAGCCGTTTTTGTGATGCGCCCCTCGGTTGAAAGCACCCGTAGAATATCCAGATCGCGGGCGTCGAGCCGCATGGTCTCACCTCCGGGGAATAAAGTTATCCAACTTTCAACCCGATCACCGCCGCGCAATCGCCCGCTTTGATAAGACCGGGAAAGTGGCGACTGATCAAAAGGCCCGTAACTTTGGCGCGGTATTCAATCGGGGCAATCCCGGTGCGATCAACCGGCCAAACGCGGGCCACAACATCGCCTTGGCTGACCTGTTCACCAAGATCAACCATCGGCTCGTAGAGGCCATCGTTTTCCGAGAACACGAAGCAGTTACCATCGGGCATATCCAGGCGCACGGTTGGATCAATCTGCATCTCGCCCTTCAGAATTCCTGCGTGGATCAGCACATTGCGCAGGCCCTTTTTTGCAACGGCAATCGACTTGGCTGTGGCAGAGCCACCACCGCCCAATTCTGTTGAAACCAGAACCTTACCCATATCTTCGACCGCGGTGTCGTACATTCCGACATTGTCGATCTCCAGTAGCTGCACCGAATAGGGGGCGTTAAAGGCGGCCATCGCGGCGAAACAGGCCGTTTCATTGGCTTTATCTTCAAGGATATGGGCCGCCGCGAAGGGCACGAAATCCAGCGTTTTTCCGCCCGAGTGAAAATCCACCGCAATATCGGCCATTGGCAAAAGAACGCGCTGGAAATAGTCGGCAATCTTTTCGGTTGGGGTGCCATCTGGCCGGCCCGGAAAGGCACGGTTCATATTGCCTTTGTCGATGGGGGACGTGCGTAACCCGGCGCGAAAAGCGGGATAATTGAAGGCAGGCACGATGATCACGCGTCCGGTGATGTCCTCGGGCTTTAGCGTAACCGTCAGTTCTTGCAACGCCACGGGCCCTTCATATTCATCGCCATGGTTGGCGCCGGTCAGCAAAGCTGTAGGCCCATCTCCGTTTTTGATAACCGTTAGCGGGATCATAATTGACCCCCAAGCACTGTCATCCCGGCTGTAAGGCAGCCGTAGGAAACCGTGGTGAATACCATCGCTATCCAGCGGGATCGTCGGGGAAATTGGGTTGGGTGTCATTACTCAGTCCTTCACAACCATTTTGCGGGGCACGTTGGCCAGGCACTCATGGCCAGATCTGGTGATGCGGATGCTTTCAGTAATCTCAAAACCCCAATCCTCCATCCAGAGGCCGGTCATGAAATGCAGGGTCATGTTCTCCTGCAGAACCGTCTTGTCGCCGGGACGAAGCGAGAAGGTCCGTTCGCCCCAGTCAGGCGGGTAGCTGACACCGATCGGGTAACCGGTGCGGTTATCTTTGGTGATCCCGTATTTCTTTAGCACGCTGAAGAAGGCAATGGCGACATCCTCGCAGAGGTTGCCCTCTTTTGCAGCTTCCAGCCCGGCCTCCATGCCCTCAAGCACAGCCTTTTCAGCGTCGAGGAATGTTTGCGTGGGCTTTCCAAGGAAGACCGTGCGCGACAGCGGGCAGTGGTACCGTTTGACGACGCCTGCGATCTCGAAAAACGTGCCTTCGCCGGATTTCATTGGCTGATCGTCCCATGTCAAATGCGGGGCTGAGGCATCCGCGCCTGAGGGCAAAAGTGGCACCAGCGCGGGATAGTCTCCGCCCGCACCGATCTGTGCGTCATAGCGTAGGGCCGCATCATAGATTTCCGCCACCAGATCGCATTTGCGGATGCCCGGCTCGACCTTTTCAAAGATACGTTCATGCATACGGCCCACAATGCGGCCTGCTTGGCGCATGTATTCCAGCTCGGTTTCAGATTTTACCGCGCGCTGCCAGTTGACCAACGCAGTCGCATCGGAAAATTTGGCATTTGGCATGTGGTGCTGTAGCGCCGCAAAGGCCGCAGCTGTGAACCAGTAGTTGTCCATCTCAACGCCGATATGGCCCTTATCCAGCTTACGATCGGCCAGCTGTGCCGACAGGTAATCCATCGGGTGACGTTCGGTGGATTGTACATAATGGTCCGGGTAACCGATGATATTGGCGGGATCCATAAAGCAGGTGCGAAGCGCGCCATTGGCATCTTGTCCACGGCCGTACCAGACCGGCTCGCCAGTGAGACTCAGCACTACGCATTGATGCACGTAAAAAGACCAACCGTCATAGCCGGTCAACCAGTTCATGTTCGAAGGGTCCGTCACGATCAGAAGGTCAAGCCCACGTTCGGCCATGGCGGCGCGGGTTTTTGCAATGCGCTGGCTGAACTCATCGCGTGAGAAGTGGAGTTTTGGTTCTGGCATAGAATTAATCCGTTGTTAGCTTGAAAACGTGGTGCCTTTGCCTGAGTTTTCCGCGCGCTGGCGAGCAAGCGTGGCAATGGCGGTATCCTGGACACCCGTACCTGTCAGGTCAGCAATAATGATGTCACTGTCGGATTGTCGCCCCGGCGCCTTGTCGGAGGTGATATCACCCAGTTCAGCAAACCTGCCATCAGCCGGGAAAATGCCCACCGCAATGGCGCTGCGCAGTTCGCCTTTGAGGGCGCATTGGGCTTGGCTGTCGGGCACATAGAGCGTTGCCTTGGCAAGACAACCCGGGTCAAGCTCGACCTTGTGTTCCTGATCCGAACCCATCGCAATGATAAGCTGCCCCGGTTGCAGCCAGTCCGCTTTGATCAGCGGAATGTCCGAAGGGGTTGTCGTGACGATGATATCTGCCGAGGACACGGCACCCGCCCTATCAGTGCTGGCCGTGACGTCGACCCCAAGTTCTTCGCGAAGGCTGGAAGCCAATGTTTCGGCCTTGGCCGCATCCCGCGCCCAGATCACAGCGCTTTCGATGCCGCGCACAAGGGTCAGCGCCTTGAGTTGTAGCTTCGCCTGCACACCAGCACCGATGATACACGCGCGTGTCGCGTCCTCGCGCGCAAGGTGGCGCGCAGATACCGCTCCCGCAGCGGCGGTGCGCACATCCGTGAGATAACCATTATCCAGAAGCAAAGCTTCCAGAACGCCAGTGGTGCTTGAGAATAGCACCATCAAGCCTGATGTGCTGGGCAGGCCCAGCTTGGGATTATCGAAAAAGCCAGGACTCATCTTCATGGCAAAGCTGTCTATGCCGGGGACATAAGCAGACTTTACACATACCTCGCCATTATGATCGGGGACCATCAGTGTCATGATCGGCGGCATGATAACCTTGCCCCCGGCGAGCGTCGTAAAGCCCTGTTCGATGCAGTCCACCGCGTCCATATCCAGTGGCACCAGATCTCGCAGTTCGGCCTCGGTCAGTATTTTGATCTCCGGCATCCTACCCCTCCGCCGTTACATCTACATCTTCGCCGGAGATGATCCGATGGTGCAGTTGCATGTCGATGTTTTGCCCCGAGATCAGCGCGACGCACCGACCTGGGTCTTTGATTTTTCCCGCCAGAAGCGCGGCAATGCCGACACTGCCGGACCCTTCAATGATCTGACGTTCCTGCCAATAGGCGTGACGGATGGCAGCAGCAATCTCGGTCTCGGTCACAAGAATCAGATCATCAACAAAGGCACGAGTCATGGCAAAAGTGTGCTGGTTGTCCAATCCAACCCCACCGCCCAGCGAGTCGGCCAGTGTCGACAGTTCTTCGACCAGAACCGGTTTCCCCGCCTTCTGGCTTTCATACATAGCCGCCCCGCGCTCCATCGAAATTCCGATAACGCGGACCTGCGGATTAACCGCCTTCATCACCATGCCGACGCCGGAAATCAGCCCGCCGCCCGACAGCGGCACCAGAACCGTTTCAAGATCCGGGGATTGTTCCAGCATTTCCAGTGCAACGGTGCTTTGCCCGGCAATGATATCGCGATGATCAAACGGGGGAAGCATGACCATCCCATCGGCGACCAGCCTGTCAACTTCTACCTGTGCGTCATCCTGAGAACGCCCGACAATGCGCACCTCTGCGCCCTGCGCCTTGATCCCATCCACTTTGTTTTGTGGAACCAGCTCGGACATGCAGATGATGCACCGCACCCCGGCCTGCTTTGCCGCATAGGCCAAACCGCGCCCGTGATTGCCCGTCGATACACCCACCACACCTTTGGCGCGCTGCGCATCGCTAAGTGACAACACAGCATTGGATGCCCCGCGCAGCTTGAAACTGCCGGTGATCTGGCCTTGCTCCAGCTTGAGGCGAATATCACCGCCCATGACTTTGCTCAGCACGTCTGACGACATCGTCGGTGTAACCCGGATCGACTGTGCGATCCGCGCGCGCGCAGCAAAACTATCCTGAAGTGTGATTTCAGAGCTCATCTCTTGTCCTGACTTTCTTCCTATTTACTGAACAACATACCGCCCGCGGGATAATTCGAAGTAATCCCAAGATGCCTCATGCAGCGCCAAACCATCGCCTGATTGGAGGTAACAACCGGTTTGCCAAGCCGGGCCTCCAATTGTGCGACACATGGGGCGGCACGCACCGCCGTACAGGAAATAAAAAGCGCATCAGCATCGGGATCGCACGCAGCAACACCACCTTCGATAATGCTGTCCATTGAGACGCGCGCCATGTCGCGATCATCGGACAATCCAAAGCAAACAGCGTTCACCACGTCGAGGCCGTGTTGCGAGAAATAGGTGACCAGAGAATCCGTCACATCCTGCGTATAGGGCGTAAGAACGCTTACTTTTTTTACCCCCAAAGCCTCAAATGCATCAAAGGCTGCCGAGCTGGGTGTGACGCAAGGCGTGCCCGGCTTTGCGCTGTTCATGTGCTCGGCCACTCTGTCGTTCCCCAAAACTACCGAAGCTGCCGTGCATCCATAGACCAATACATCTAGCGCCTCGCCAGGCAGAATCTCTGCTGCGGCATCGGTCAGCAGCGGCCCTGTCTTCAAAAGGCTTTCATGTGTGGTTGGGTTTTCAAACCCGATCCGGTTTACATATACGCCCACATCATGCCCTTGCAGAATGCGTGCGAAGTCAGTTTCCGTCGTATGATCCGTGGCCAGCGCGACCAGCCCGATACGATGTGTGACAGGGCGAGCATCCAGCGCGAGAGCCACAGACGAAGTCGAAGATTGTATATCCAAAGCCATTGCCATCCTCACACCACCAGAACCGGGCATTGCGCAAGGCTGGTCACCTTGTGAGAGACGCTGCCCAGCAAATAACCCTCAATCGATCCCAATCCTCGGCTGCCCATGACGATCAGGTCATTCTCATGTTCTTTGGAAAAGCTGACGATAGTTCGCGCCGTTGGCCCGCCTTTGACAAAGGCCCGGATGTTCTCGCACCCTGCCTCGTGCGCAATGGACGCGCCGCGTTCAGCAGTTTCCTTTGCGTGATCGCGCATGATCCCGTCAATATCATCAGGCTTTTCTGCATCGATGACATACATCGATCCTTCCAGTATCGAATGATGACGGTAGAGCGTCAGTACCAGCATTTCCGCATCACACAACCTAGCCAATTCAGCGGCTTTGCGAAGGGCGGCCTCTGATCCTTCAGACCCGTCAAAAGCAGCGAGTATTGATTTGAACATTTGTCGCTCCTTTTATTTGTTAAATGCGATGTCGCGCAAAAACAGTGCCACCTGCGGGAAGAAGATCATCAAGACCGAGACACTCAAAAGCATGATCACGAAAGGCGGCGTTCCTCTGATTACTTCCAGATAGGGACGTTTGAATACCGCTACCGCCGTGAAGATATCGCATCCGAACGGCGGGGTGGCCGAGCCGATGGCGGCCTGCAATGTGATCAAAGTGCCGACCAGAATTGGGTCCAGTCCGGTTTTCTCGACCACGGGCGCAAAGATCGGAACAAAGATCAAGATGACCACGATGGGATCCACGAACATACAGCCGATGAAGAACGCAATCGCGATTGTGAACAGGACGCCGATCTGCCCCATTTCATCAATGCCAAGAGCGCCCAAAATCTGTTGCGGTATCTGCGCGAATGACAGAACCCAGGCAAAGGCAGCACCTGCCCCCACCAAAATAAAAACTACCGCCGTTACCATGCCCGTTGACAGGGCGACCTGGTATAGGCCGGTGATTTTCATTGTTTTGAAAATGAAGACTTCCAGCAACACCGCATAGGCCACGCTGATTGCTGCGGCTTCGGTCGGGCTGAAAACGCCGAAGAAGATGCCGCCGATGATCAGAACCGGGAAACCCAGCGGCCACAAGGCCCGTTTCACCGCTGCCGCGCGTTCGCACCATGTGGCGGCCGGTTCAGTGGGGACGTCATTTAATTTGGCGTAGATCATACTGTAGACAGAGAACATGAACAGGATTAACAATCCGGGCCCGATGCCCGCGATGAACAGTTCAGGGATGGAGGCCTTGGCAACTACACCGTAGATGATCATCCCAATACTGGGCGGGATCAGGAACGCGATGTCACTTGAGTTGACGATCAGGGCCAAAATGAAAGAATCCTTGTAGCCACCTTTCAGCATTCGGGGCCTGAGTGGCGTTCCCACCGCAACGACCGTGGCTTGGGTGGACCCGGACACGGCACCGAACAATGCGCAAGCCGCAGCTGTACTGACGGCCAACCCCCCTCGAACATGGCGAACAAAGGCCATGACCATATCAATCAGCCGCCCTGCGGACTGGCCACGTGTCATGATATCCGCTGCCAGAATGAACATAGGAACGGCGATCAGTGAAGAGGGCCGGATGCCACCCAACATTTGCTGAATCATAAACTCGGTTTTGTCGATTGTGCCAAACAGCTCGATCACGCCGATGAACGCGCCGGCAATGAGGGGAACCATCATCGGAAACCCCATAAGCAGCAGGACAACCATTGCGGAAAACATCAAGAGTGCCATGGTTAAAGCTCCACTTCCAGTTCCCGCGCATCTGCTTCTCGCAGATCAGTTGACAGATAGATTTCAGGTTCCTGAAGGTTTTTGATGAAAGTGAGCGCGTATTGAACCCCGGTCACAAACAGCCCAATCGGCACCCAGAGGTAGCTGAGATAAACAGGGAATCCGAGGGCAGGATAGACCCGCCCCTTTGCGTACATGCTGATGATGTATTGCACAGCGTACCACGCCAAGAGCAGCAACAGCACAGCGGTGACTCCCGTGACTACAACCATCAAGATTTTTCTGACCCGTTCGGGTAACGCGTCTGAGATGGCGGACATGCGGATATGCCGACCATGGCGCGCGGCGTAGCCGATACCAGCAAATGTCACCAACAATATGAATATACTGTTCAACTCTTCGGCGAATATAATGGAGTGGTTGAAAACAAACCGGCTGATGACATTTGCGATGGTGTTGACTGCCATCAGAATGACGCCTGTGGCCATGATCACCCGCTCGAGCGCAGCGATCCCCTTGTCAATGCCATCAACAATTCCGGCAAGGCCCGACTTTTTCTTCGTCGTTTCGCTCATATTCCCCCCGAACATTCGCAATATAGGCTGATCGCCGGTTTACTATTTCCAAATTGCAGGCCCGAACTATGGTTCTGGGCCAGCACCGATTTTTCAGATGAACACATCGCAAACGTGATGGATGCCTGTGGCAAAGCGCTACTGCTGCGCAGCCGCTAGATCCTTCTTCATTTGCTCGAGGATGGCAGCGCCACGTTCGCCCGCTCTTTCGACAAAGGCTGCTTCGACCGCTTTTGCACGTTCTTTAAAGGGTGCACGCTCTTCCTCGGTTAGCCGGTTTATTGTGTAGCCCGGATTGCTCTCTTGAATTTTTGCCAGACCGGTTGCATCCAGTTCGACGGCAACATCAAGAATATAATCGAGTGCGACTTGCGACGCATTCTGAACAAGTTCTTTGTCCGCATCGCTTAGCGCGTCGTAAAACTCGGCATTGGCCATCACAGCAGTCGTGTACTGACCATGTCCGGTATAGGTCATCACATTAGTCAGGTTATCCAGATCATAGGCCTCGATCCAAATTGCCGGGTTTTCTTGCCCGTCAACCATTTTAGTTTTCAGTCCGCCGATCAGCTCGCCCCAAGGCATGGCAATCGGGGAAGCGCCAAAGGCCGTGTAAGTCTCCAAAAGCAATGGTGAGGTCATGGTCCGAATTTTCATACCTTCCAAATCGGCAGGTGTCCGAAATTCCTCCATTGTGGTGACCACCATCTCACCTTCCGGGAACACCGACAACAATTCCAGTCCCTGTTCGCGATAGATGTCGTGGAACATCTCGTTTACAGCGACGCCTTCTTTGAAAAACTTGCGCACGACTTGAGGGTCCGTCGGCTGGATATATGGCACCAGAAAGGCTTCGGCCTCTGGGATCAATGCACCGGTGAAACCTGGAGATTGATCAATGAACTGCAGCAATCCAGCCTGGGCCTGCTCCATGGCGTCGGCCGATTCACCAAGCGTACCCACAGGATAAATCTGGACTGTGTGATCCGAGTTGGCTTCGATTTCCTCTTTGAACTTGGTGGCGTACAGGCCTTGCGGATCTGTCAGCCCCTCTTCCATCGCATAGCGCCAATTGTCCGCATAAGCGGCAGTTGAGGTTAGCAATGCAGCAGCAAGGGGTGCGCAGACGCGCAGGGCAAAACGTGCAGTCTTGGTCATCATATCCTCCCAGATATCACCTTCTTTGTTAGTGATGTTCCACCACATCCCGAAGATTGTACTGCGAGTCAATTATTATATTGTTGCGCTACATTCTAATAAGCGAATTGCGGCAAAGGCTCGCGTGGGCGCAAAAGTAAACCGGCCAGAAGCTTCAGAGCTTGGCGAAAACGTTCGATTTCGCGAATGCTTCCCACCGAAATGCGCACTGCATTTGTTGGGGTAGCCTTGGGAGAAAGGAATGGGCTTTCGGGGGACACCGCAACATTTAGTTCGCGGGCATGGGCGACAAAACTGTTGGAATCCCAATCTGGAGGGAGCTGCAACCAAAGATGCAAACTGGCCGGATGGCCCGTCCATTTAAAACCAGCAAGCTCTTGCGTTGCTACGTGATACCGCTTGACTATTTCTGCGCGCTGCCAATCCGCCAGCGCTTGTGCTGTGCCATCTTCCACCCAGCGTGAGGCAAGTTCGCAGATCAGCGGCGTTGCCATCCAACCAAATACGATCAGTCTCGCTGTCAATGCAGGAAGCAAATGGTCCGGAGCAACGGCATAACCCGCACGCAACCCGCTGACCGTGCATTTGGTGAACGTTGTCAGGTAGACCGACAGTTCTGGTGCGAACATCGAAACAGGCGGCTGGCGATCCGCTGCGACCGGACCAAATGCATCGTTTTCAATAATATGCAGCTTATGTTTGCGGGCGATTGCAGCAATTTGGCGCCGACGTTCCTCTGGCATCATATGTACATTAGGGTTGGCAAGAGATGGCAATAAATACAATGCTTTAGGAGACTTTTCAACGCACGCCCTTTCCAATGCATCGGGCAGGATTCCGTGCTCATCAGTTTCAAGGCCAACATGTCGGTATCCGAAATATGCGACACTCGAAACCAAGAGGTGATGCGTGACCATATCTGACAGAATGACGTCGCCAGGACGCAATATCGCAGACATTGCTGCCGACATTCCATGCGTTACCCCGTTCGTCATGAGGACTGAATCTGCATTTGTCTCAAGGCCGCAATGTGAAAGCCATTTGACTCCCGTTTTTCGGTGAGTTTCGTGGCCTACATTCGGGCGTGTAGAAAGATATATTGCCGGGTCGAGCCCGGCATGCAAAGTCCTCAGCGTTGATTGCATCGCCTCAACATGCAGGCCATTAAACAAGGGGCGCGAAATCGACATGTCGAACAAGTTTCGAGGTTCTGACTCTAACTTGAATGGCTGTCCGTCGGTTTTGTCAGTGTCGACAACATAGCTGCCACGCCCAATCTGACCATCGATCAGGTTTTGGCGACGCAGAATGTCGTATGCTTTGCTGACGGTATTAACGCTCAACCTCAGGTCATCGGCCAGTTTCCGGTGTGTTGGTAATTTCTGTCCCGGTGACAAACTGCCGTCTTCAATCGCGCCTGCAATCATCGTGGCAAGGCTCGTATGCAGCGGTGAACTCAGCGTATCTCGGGATGGTTTCCAATTTGTCATGCGACAATAGTAACCAATTCGAATTCGCGAACAAGCAGATCAATCACAAAGAGCTTCACAGGGGTCGGAATTACAGCTTTTTGTATGTGTCTCCCTTGGGAAGAAAGTAGTTGCTGTGACCGCGGATCTATCACTTGGTTTTCCTGCACATCTCAACACGCCAGTTTGCGCGGATTGTCCGGGACTGGATGAAGCCCATTGGCTTTGGGGCCAGCGCCTACGGAACGCCCTCAATGCGCCGAACCAAAGTCACGCAGTTCGACAAGAAAAGACAGGAAATCTTCGGGCGGTTCAGTTGCTCTTGGGTCATGCAAAGATGGTAAGCACGGTTCGGCATCTGAGCGTCGAGCTTGAAGACGCCTTTGCCATCGCAGCAGCAATCGAGATCAAGAGCTTGTAGACCAATTTTGAACCGGCCATCTGCTGCTACGCATCTCATCGAACCTGCTGTTCGTTGCTAGCGCAAATTCTAACCCACCCCCAACTCGCAAGTTGAGGGATTTTTGCTCCGCGTCGCATAGAGAACAGACACGCGTTTAGCGACGTTTCTACAAGATGAGATGTCCTCGGCTGATTCCATACCTCAATCTACGGATCGCATCCTTGCAGGAGTTGCACTGATGCTTGGATTTTGCCTCACCGCTCCTTTGCTGGACGTAGCTGCAAAACTCGCATCGGCTAGCGTACCAGTTGGGCAGATTACGGCTGCTCGGTTTGTAGTGCAGTGCGTGTTGATGGCCCCGTTCGTCTGGATAATGGGGCTGTCGTTGCATGTAGCGCGAGGCAAATTGATCGTACTCGCATTCCGCTCATTACTTTTGCTGTTCGCAACTTTTTGCTTCATTGCTGCCATCCGTGTGATGCCACTCGCCGATGCGTTGGCGATCGTGTTTGTGGCCCCGTTCATTGTCTTGTTGGTTGGTAAGTTTTACTTTGGTGAAGACGTAGGTCCGCGTCGTGTCGGGGCAGCTCTTGTCGGGTTTGTTGGGGTGATGTTCGTCATCCAGCCCAGTTTCGCGGCCTTCGGCGCGGTTGCAATAATTCCGCTTGGTACGGCAGTTGCTTTCGCTTTCTACATTCTTGTGACGCGAGGATTGTCGCGTCGGATGCATCCCGTGGCTCTGCAATTCCACACTGGCCTGATTGCCAGCCTGTTTTCCATTCCAATCTTAATATTTGCGCAAGGCTCTGGTTCGGAGCTGTTCGATCCTGTTTGGCCGACAGACATCGCTTTGTTGTGGCTTTTGGGAGCTGGTTTTTTTGCAACGGTGAGCCACATGATGATGACCTATGCGCTTTCGTTCGCCCCTTCGGCCACATTGGCGCCTTTGCAGTACTTTGAGCTGCCAGTTGCGACCCTGTTCGGCTATCTTGTCTTCAATGACTTCCCGAACACGCTTAGCCTACTTGGTATTGCAATCATCATCAGTGCAGGGCTTTACATGATTCATCGCGAAAGAGTCGTAGCCAGACAATTGGACACAGAACGTGCAGCACCCCCAATCTAAAACTACTCTCTCTCGCGGCCCATTTCAGGCATTTGAGCAAAGCAGAATTTGGGATGACCGCTTCCACCGAGTTAGCCCGGTAAATTGCACAACATCGGCCGGCTACGGCCCTTCGCAAACCAGCGGGAAGGCTCCGATTTCCGGAATCGTGAGCGTGCCTACAGTGACGGATTCGTCTCCTTCGACAGCGGTTATCAATCGAACAGAGGCAACGATCCGACTGTATTCGGGATCGGCGAAGTCGATTACAGTACGCATATCGACATCGGCCCCCTGTGCCACGATGATTGGTATCGCACCATCGACTTCAGTAAGGCTCCAGTGTTTGCCGTCTGCGTGAATGGTCGCGCTTACGACTGCGAGACCAGGGACAGTTCCCAATCCGACATCAAATACAGCGCCTGATCCATCAGGGGCCTCGCAATACAGCCCGACAGTTGCGAATGCCGAGGTTGCCGAGAGGAGCGCTAAGAGCGCCAGTGCAGTAGTTCTGATCATGAACTTTCCTTTTCGTTCGCAATCCGGTCAAAATATATCTTTGGTTCAAAGTTCTCAATAAGCGCGTCTGAACGCGGGTCAAAGAAGCAGAAACACCAGCACCCTCAGACCACTACGTTGCCCCAAATTATTGGCACCGCACGGCTGGAACTTGGCTGGTTCCAGTGAGATTCTGCGCGTTGACACTGTTGCGACCTGTGTTGCCGTTTGGCCGCTAATCAGTTGCTAGGCCCGACTGATAGAAATCAAAATAGACCCGGACTCTCTGCATTTGATGAGAATCGCGCGCCGGACAAGAGCGGGGAATGCCCCATCACGAAAATCAGCGTCGTAATTTCCTTTAGAACGGCGTGGGGCATAATGAAGCTGCAGGCGTTGTCTTGTGTGTTCCGCTGCATTAGCGTCCGGAATCATGGTCATCCGACGAAACACATTTGCGCTATTGACGAGTCTTCTGGTCATTCTGGCCGGATTTGGTGGCGAGTCTCATGCCTGCGTCGGGCTTCACTGCAGGGACCATATGCAATCGGCGGGACACTCCGCCGCGGTGAAAAGCATCCCTGACATCTCGGCCCAAAGCAGCCATCACGACACGGATAATGCCGGAACCGGAGAGTGTAACCCTTCGCTTTGCCAAGCCGTCGTACTGATCTCGCAGAACAGCCAAGTCGTGTGGAATCAATATCAGCTTGACCGAGAGTTCCAGATTGGATCCCAATCCAAGTTGACTGAACCAGATAGCCCCTACAGACCCCCTGACCTTTGAAGCTGCCAAAATCCGCGCGCGCCTAAGTGACCGGCCCTTGCGGCTGTTTGCGATGTGCCGCAGCACTTCCAGCTTCTACAAAGTCAGGTTCAACCCATGAAGAAAAGTCACGTGTTAATCGGCGCTTGCGTCGTCTCGGCTGTTGCCGCTTTCATAGTTTTTCGTTCAGACCCAATCGAAGAAGCCAGCCCCCAGGCGACAGTTTCAAGAGACGGCCTAGTCGCAATTCAGATGCCGCCTATTGAGGGCAATGCAGCAATCGGCCAGCGGGTCTTTGATGCCTCCTGTGCCACTTGCCACGGTGTCAATGCGGTCGGAATTGACGGCGCAGGACCGCCACTGATCCACAAGATATACGAACCTAGTCACCACGCTGATGAAGCGTTTCAGAGGGCGGTTTCACAGGGTGTAAGAAGTCACCATTGGCAGTTTGGAGACATGCCACCCGTCGACGGATTGACGCGAGGTGACGTCGCTATGGTGATCGCCTACATTCGCGAAATCCAGCGCGCCAACGGAATAAATTGAGGATAGCCCCATGAAGAAGATTGTAACGCTTATACTCTTGGCCGCGCTCCCCAATTTTGCGCTGGCGCATTCCAAGGCCACAGAAACAACACCTGCAGATGGAACCACAGTAACGATTGTGCCCGCTGAAATTGGCCTCAATTTCTCGAAAGACATCCGGTTGACCCGGATAGAGATGGCACATGAAGAACACGGGGCAGTACGACTGGATCTAGGCGACCAGGCAAGATTTGCTCAGAAGTTCAAAATTCCACTGCCAGGCAATGGCGCGGGCACCTATGTCATCGAGTGGCGCGGTTTAGGTGAGGATGGTCATGCTATGCAGGGCGCGTTTACCTTTACTGTGGAATGAGCATGCCAGACATCTGGGGAATTGCTGCAATCCTCGCAAAGCTAGCACTCTATATCGGCTTTGCGGGGGCCACTGGCCTTGTGATCGTTAAGTGTCTCTATTCCAGCTTGGTCACACCGATAAGCCTGGCGATGAAACGCCAATCCATGGCCTTGGCGTGGCTTGCCCTCATCGCGACGGCACTGGGATTCATGCTTAGTGGTGCCCTCCTGACAGGCGGAGCGGATGGGCTGGTCGACCCCGAAATGCTTGGATTACTCTGGCAGACTTCCGTAGGCGATGTATTTGTTCTTCGAGTGATAGGCGCAGCAATGATCCTTGTCGGATTGTCTGTTCCGCGCTTTGGTTTAGGGATCGCACTTGTGGGTGGCACGATGGCTCTGTGGTCCTTTGCACAGATCGGGCACCTATCGGATCTAGAGAATTTTGGTACCCAACTCTTGTTACTAGCACACCTGATCTGTGTAGCTTTCTGGGTAGGCATCTTCAGCCCGCTGCGGAGTATGGCTCTTCAACCTGAGCAAATTGCAGACGCTGCTGCACTTGGGCATAGGTTTGGCCAAGCTGCGGCACTGATGGTACCCGCATTGATCGTCGCAGGTTTCTGGATGGCTTGGTTGCTTGTTGGTGATCTCCGAGCGCTCATCTCCACTGGTTATGGGCAGGCCCTGTTGCTCAAAGTACTATTTGTAGGGCTGCTATTGATCCTAGCCGCCGCGAACAAGCTTCGATTTGTTCCGGCAATGCTAGACGGAGATACCAAGGCGGCGCAGCACCTCGCCCGTTCCATCGAAGTTGAGGCGCTGATCGTTCTGGCGGTGCTGACAACTACGGCGACACTAACAACCGTTCTGACGCTTCCGAATTGAGGTGGGTGGAGATGACCAGGCACTTATTTATATTGGTCCTATGCAGCGTTTATTCCAGCGTTGCCGCGGATCATACGTTTACAGACAGAGACGTGGCGAATGGACAGAGGCTCTACGTAGATCAATGCGCCGCGTGCCACGGCGTTAACCTGGAAGGCCAACCCAACTGGCAAACACCGGGTGAAGACGGTGTGATGCCTGCGCCACCACATGACGTGACCGGGCACACATGGCACCATGATAGCCTGCTTTTGTTTGACTACACCAAATTCGGCGGTGCAAAGACACTGGCCGCACGCGGCGTCAAGAATTTCAACAGTGGCATGCCGGGTTTCGAAGGCACTTTGACTGATGACGGCATATGGGATGTTCTGGCTTATATCCGTTCCACATGGCCGAAAGATATTCAGCAGGCACAAGCCAGTCGCAACCTCGCACACGACTAGAGGCAGGCCAACACGAATGTCAGAGACATCATCTGTGTGGGATGCCTGAACGTTGGCAAATCGCAATGTTCAGGAGGAACTATTTTCCGGAGCTCGAAATCCCAAAAGCCTTTCGATATTTGGGAATGAAAATATCTTTCCCCTTTATCTTGCGTGTGATCCAGTCACCCACTGTCACAAAAAGCCAGCTGCTGCCGATGACCGGCCCAAGGGGCACCAGAATGGGTGCTTTTTTCCAGGGCGCGTAGGGTTTCTGACTTTCGACGGGTGCGCCCTCGATTACTTTCTTAAGCGTTTTGATCAGCCACGGATTCTGCCGTGCCGTTGCTACGATTGTCATTCCGTCGCCAATGTCGGCAATGTCACCGCCGACGAAGACATTCGGATAGCTTGACGGTCGCAACCATTTGTCGGTTTTGACCCTACCCAATGCATCAGCCGACACGCCCGGAAGGCTTTGAACCAAAGACGATTGAGGTTTCGATCCAACCACCGGAAATACCAGATCGGCCGCAATCACTCTACCGTCGGTCAAACTCACGGATCCTTCGTAGGGCCGATCCAAATGGCGTAAATCCTGCGCCCTCTGGCCGAGAATGACAGTGACGCCCAGCCGTTCCAATTTACCTTTGAGTTGCGCGCCTAGCTTGGCCGGGTACTTGGGAAACAAGGTATCATCCGACGAAACCAAGGTGATGGATTTACCCGGATGTGCCGAGGCTGTTTCGCCCGCAAGCTCTGTACCGACAGCGCCTGCCCCTACGATCACAACTGAATTCGCCTTGGCCAGTTGCGCGCTGACGTCTTTGCTCGCTTGCTGAAAATCCGCAATGCTGTCACCCGACGGCTTGAACGGCGCTGCATAGGATGATCCGGTGGCGATCAGGATATAGTCCGCCGGAAAGACAGCTCCAGATTCCAAAGTGACCTCGGTTTCAGAGACCGAAACGGCGCGCCCACGCACGACCTTACCCGATTGCAGCAGATTGTCGTATGGCAGGATGATCTGGTCCAGCAAGGCGGGTTCAACCAGCGCGCGGATCGCTGCAGGCGGATGCACGAACGCTTCGCGTTGCTCAATTAGGGTGACGTCCGCGCAAGCGTCCAGTTCCCGGGCAACTTCAAACCCGACATATCCCCCGCCAATGATCACAATTTTCTTCTTCGCCATAGGGTCCCCCCGTTGCGGCATAACGTTCTGACCACTATCTAAAATTGCACGTTCACACGAACAAGTACGGTCATATAGGATACTGCCTTGAAACATGATGAGTTAGAGGATCATTGTCAGATCGAAGCATTGATCTCAGCGATCTCAGGTCGATGGAAGCTGTTGATCATCTACTGGCTTTCGCAGGGGGACTGCCGGTTCAACCAGCTTCAGCGAAACCTCGGGCGCATCACACATCGAACGTTAACGCGCCAGCTGACCGAGTTGCAGACGACGGGCTTTGTCTCTCGCAAAGACTTCAAGACCATACCGCCGCATGTCGAATACAGCCTCACACCTCTGGGTCAAAGCCTGCTTCCACTGCTGTATGAGATGCATCAATGGGCGGCGCAGAATGCGGACAAGTTACCGGAACCGAAAGATCTTTCGAAACAACTAGGGCGATGACCCAGCCCCTTGAACCGGGGCCAGGCATCTGAAGGGGTAAGACCAAGATCTATGTCAAAGACCGACCAATATCTCTGGCAACCATGTCGCCACTTCGGGGATCAGGATGATGACCACAAGAACCAGCATTTGCGCCCCTACAAAGGGCAACACGCCGCGATACATCTGCCCATAGCTCATGTCACGCGGAGCGATTGATCGAAGATAGAAAATCGACGGTGCCATTGGCGGTGTCAGATACGAAGTCTGAATCACCACTAGAACCATCATGGCAAACCAGATCGGATCAATTCCGGCGGATTTCACGATCGGGGCAAAGATCGGAATGAAAATCAGAACGATCGACACCCAGTCCAGTACAAAGCCCGCGAAAAAGACCACCAACAAAAAGAATGCGATGATACCGGCATTGCCATACCCGATCCCGGCAACGGTATCGCGCACCAGCTGTCCGCCTCCGGTGACCGCAAAGATGCTGGTGAACATCGTTCCTCCGGCCACGATCAACATGATCATAGCGGTGATGCGCAGGGTCACATTCAGTGCCTCGGACATCAGTTTCAGGTTTAGTTCCCGAAACATCAAAGCCAGCAGGATCGTACCGGCGGCCCCGACTGCGGCAGCTTCGGTGGCCGAGGCAACACCGGCCAGAAGCGAGCCCAGCACCAGGACAATCAATGCCAGCGGGGGCAACAATGCCGTCAACGTCACCTTCATCTTACGGCCGGTTGACATCGCGCGCTCTGCCTGTGGCAACGGAGGAGCGTCAGCAGGTCGGACCATGCTGCGCACCAAAATATAAAGCACGAAGAATACCACCATCAGCAAGCCGGGCAGGATAGATGCGGCAAACAGCTTGCCAATCGACAGCTGCGCAATCGACGCATAGACGACCACAATGACCGAGGGTGGAATTATTGTCCCCAGTGAGCCCCCTGCACAGATTGTTCCCGCGATGAGGTCATTACGATAACCCGCTTTGGTCATGGCTGGGATGGCCATCAACCCCACAACTATCTCGACCGCACCTACAACGCCGGATGCGGCGGCGAAAACTGCGCACATTGCAATCGTCGACAGCGCCAATCCACCGGGCAAGCCGCCCAGCCACAACTGCAGTGCAAAGAACAGACGTTTCGCGATCCCCGAACGCTCAAGTATCGCCCCCATGAAAATGAACAGAGGGATTGCTGCCAGTACGAAATTCGAAGCCGTATGAAGCAGCGGACCATAAAGCTGCAAAAAGATCAGCTCGCCGAACACCATGTAGCCAAAGGCGACGGAGATGATGATGAGCGAAAAGGCCACCGGCACTCCGGCAAAGACCAGCACAAAAAGGGCTGCAAACATCAGTAATGGTGTCATTGGTTTTCTTCCATGCCGTCCAGTTCGCCCGGTGCCTCACCAGGGTTCTTGCGCCCCGAAAGCAACTTGATCGCCTCAGCCAGGAATTGCAGCGCCAAGGCCGCCAGACCAACGGCGATGACCGTGTAAAACGGCCAGACAACCGGCGCCCAGGGGCTGACGCTTTCGACCTCTCCGGTGATCAGTGCTTTCCAGGCTTTTTTGCTTGCAACGCAGGCAAAGATGGTCGTGATCGGTGTCATGACCAACAGAAAGACAGCACCGTTCAACAGCTGCTGCGCCCGCATCGGCATACGCTGCGACAGAAAGTCGATCCTGACATGCACGTCACAGCGCAGGGCATAAGCCGCCCCAAGCAGAAAAACCGAACCGTTCAGCATGTACGAGATATCAAACGCCCAAAGCGTCGGCGCACCAAACGCATAGCGAGCAACAACCTCGTACAGCATTGCCACAATCAGGGCAAAAATTACGCATCGACCCAGCAGGGCCAGCGCCCCAGCAATCGCGTCGATGACTCTGAGAATAGTGGTCATGTATGTCCCCGGAAACGGATGACCGGCACGAGTATCCGGTCATCCAACCAATGTCAGGGCAGAGCCTATTCGGCGCTGTCGCGAACCAAATAACCCGAATTCTCGGCCCAGTTCGCTTGATAGGTGAGGTAGCTGTCCAGAACCTCTTGCATCCGGGCGCTTCCGTCTTCGGCTTTTTTGGCAGCCTGGCTACGGGCCCAATCGCGCCCGGCGGCGCGGATCTTTTCGGATTCCGCTGGTACCATGTTGATGATTTCAACTTTGGTATCGCGGAAGGCAGCCATGGCTTGAATGTCCGCGTGACCGAAATGTGTGAAGCTTTCGTATGTTGTCAGCTTGGCCGCTGCGGTAACCTGAAGCTTGATATCCTCGGGCAGAGCATCCCAGGTTTCCTGTTTGACGAAGACTTCCCACAGAAAGGACGGCTGATGCACGCCGGGCATGATCATATAGGGCGCAACCTCGTGGAAACCTTCAGAGATATTGCCTCCTGGTGTCGACCATTCGACCGCGTCCACACCCTTACGCTGCAGCAAAGTGTAGATTTCATTTCCCGGGACAACCGTCGGAACGCCGCCAAAGCTTTCCTGTAGAACAGCGGCCCATGCGCCCGAGGTCCGGTATTTGACGCCCTTCAGATCGCTGGTTGTTTCGATCTTGACGTTCGAATGCGCCATCACTTCGGACGTACCGACCCCAACGACCAGCGTGTGCAGACCCATTTCTTCGCGGCGGAAATCCTGCAGCATCTGCTCACCGCCGCCTTCATAGATCCAGTGCAGGGTCGCCTCGCCGGACATTCCACCGGGGAAGCTGGCGAAAACGGCATTGGTCGGGTCCTGGTTTACCAGATAAGACGGCGTGGAATGTCCGGCTTCGACGATGCCGTCCTGAACTACTTCATACGCCTTGAAGGCCGGGGCCAGAACGCCCGCGCCAAAAGGTTGGACATGCATGCGCCCCGCGGTCAGTGTGTCCACATTAGCCGCAAAGCGTTCCATGAAGTTCTGGTAAAAGAATGAACCTTCACCAATCGCTGCGGTCATCTTCCATTCAATTTCTGCGGCGCTTGCGGGCATTGCAAGCGTGGCTGTTACCGCCAGGGCGGCAAAGTTCGAGAAGAGTTTCATCTTGTCCTCCTGTTATGGGCCAAAGCCCGATTTTGCACGTCGAATGACGCGGAATTTCCGGTGATCTGCTTCTATGGCAGAGTGTTGCGGATGATACGGAACAGCCGATCTGGGTGTCCCTGCCCGGCCCCGTTCACCGGGGCCAAAGCCTTTGATATGGCCGAAGGAATTTCTTGCCTCAGCCCTGTGGTTCACCGCTTATTGCGTCGAGCCTTCCAGATCTTCGGGGCTGAGTGCGGCGGGCATGTTCTGATATGCTACGGGTCGCAGCCAACGGCGGATGGCCATTGTGCCGACGCTTGTCGCGCCGAAATTCGTGCTGGCAGGATAAGGCCCCCCGTGGACCATGGACCCCACCACCTCGACCCCGGTTGGGAAGCCGTTGAACAGCAACCGCCCGGCCTTGCGCTCCAGAATCGGGAAGAGTTGCTGCGCCAGCGCAGTGTCGCTGTCATCCATCTGGATCGTGGCCGTAAGTTGCCCGTCCAGCTGGGCTGACAAGGTAACCATCTCTTTTTCCGAGCCGACGCGCACAATCAGCGATGCGGGCCCAAACACTTCTTCGCTGAGGCTGGGATCAGCCAGAAACGCTTCGGCATCGGTTTCGAATAGCGCCGGTTCAGCTGAACGGCCTGCAGTGGAACCTTGATGGATCGTGCGCACGGCGGGATGTTCGGCCAAATGCGATTGGCCGGATCGAAATGCCTCGGCAATCCCATCGGTCAGCATGGTCTGTGATGGCACTGTACTCAGAGCACTCGCAGCAGCATCGATAAATTGGTCAGCATCATCGCCTGTGATCATCACGGCAACGCCCGGATTGGTGCAAAACTGCCCTGCCCCCATGGTCATCGACCCCGCCCAGGCTTTGCCGATCTCTTCACCTCTGGCGGCCATAGCGTTTGGAAGAACAAACATCGGATTGACCGAGCCCAATTCACCAAAGAACGGGATCGGGTCTGGGCGGGTTGAGCAGAGGTCAAACAGCGCCCTGCCTCCGGCCAGCCCACCGGTAAAGCCCACGGCACGGATTGCCGGATGCTTTACCAATGCTTCTCCGATGCTGCGGTCCCCACCTTGCACCAATGAGAATACGCCGTCGGGCATACCGGTCGCCCTGGCCGCCGCGTGGATGGCATCAGCGACGATTTCGCCGGTGCCCGGATGGGCGGGGTGGCCTTTGACCACGACCGGGCAACCTGCGGCCAGTGCCGATGCGGTGTCACCTCCGGCAACCGAAAATGCCAAGGGGAAGTTCGAGGCGCCAAAAACAGCCACCGGGCCAACCGGGCGCTGCATCATCTTGATGTCAGGACGTGGGGCGGGTTGGCGATCCGGCATCGCCAGATCATGGCGGCGCTCTAGATACGCACCATCCTGGACGAATTCGGCAAACATGCGCAACTGACCAACCGTGCGTCCCCGCTCGCCCTGAAGACGCATCTCAGGCAGACCGGTTTCTGCACTGCCAATGCTGGTGATGGCCTCGGCACGGGCCTCGATCTCATCCGCGATAGCATTCAGGAACTTGGCCCGATCCGCTCGGCTGCGATTGGCGTAATCTCCAAAGGCGGCCTCGGCTAGGGTACAGGCCTGATCAACCAACTCAGGCGTTCCCGCAGCAAAGTTGCTCCCCTCACCCGAGACGGGGCTGGAGGCAATGCTTTCATCAGCTCCAACCCACTGACCGCCAATCAAGTGCTGACCGCGAAAAACATATCCATTATTCAACGACATACCCAATCCTCACGCTGCATTTTGCGCCGAAGAATCGGCCTGACTAGTCCAGTTCTCGTACCAGGTGCGGAACAGTCTGAACTGTTGTTCAACATAGCCGCGCTGGCTGTCAGTAAGGGCATCTGTTTCGTTGAAATGATGCGTGTATTCGGGATGACCCGTCATAACCATCAAGTGTTTGTAGTAGAGCACAAGATCGGTGCCTTCGTCGAAGGACGACAAAACGCCCAAAGCCGCCTCAAGCTCCAACGCCCGGGCACGCGCGTTGGCATCGCCCTTGGCCGCCGCCTGACACAAATCCACCAGATGCAGAATCTCATCGGGCAGCACATTCCCGATCCCAGTGATGGCGCCGGTTGCGCCACAATTCACGATTCCGTGGAACACTGCGGTATCCACGCCGACCATCAGGGAAACATTGTCATCACCGCTGGTGATGTTTTCGGACGCATAGCGCAGATCTTCGGCGCCGCCGAATTCCTTGTAACCGATCAGGTTCGGGTGGTCCTTGCGCAGATCAAAGAACAGGTCCGCACGGGTGGTAAATCCGTAATAAGGGCTGTTGTAGATCACTGCGGGAAGATCCGGTGCCGCGGCCAGAATGCCTTTGAAGTGGTGCCGCTGCGCAGTCATGGACGCGCCGCGTGACAGTACACGTGGAATGACCATCAAGCCGCTGGCGCCCACTTTCTGCGCGTGTGCGGCATGCTGGATTGCCAAGGCCGAATTGATCGCGCCTGTTCCCACGATCACCGGGATACCAGCCCCGACCAACGCCTCGACGCCCTGCATACGTTGCGCATCGGTCAAAAGGGGCCAATCACCCATCGAGCCACAATAGACAACCGCGGACATGCCCGTCTCGATCAGCTCAAGACCTTTACGCACAAGCGCCTCAAAGTCAGGACTGCGATCCGCGCGACAGGGCGTCATCAGGGCCGGGATGCATCCGGAAAAGACATTCGGGTTCACGATTTGGGTCTCCGTATTTTTTTTGCCGGGCCGGTGGAATGCCCCACCGGGTTAGGGATTCGTGTAATCTTGCCGTCAGTCTACTTTAAATATTTTATTTGTCGACAAATTTTCGACAAGAAGGAATAAGGCCCTAAAATACGTGAAAAACAACTGGTTTTTGGCTGGGATTAACACTCGACTTAGCACCGGTACGTGTGGCAAAATTGATGTGCGAACGCAGATGGACCGCGATCCAGCGGCTAGGGAATGCTCTGACATGGAAAAACGAAAGCCGGTCGAAGCCGGCCGCAAACGTGGATCAGGCGTTCAGTTCGTCTATGAAACCCTGCGGGACGAAATCATCGACCTCGCCCTTGCGCCCGGCAGCGCCATAGACGAGGCCAAGCTGAGCGAGCGGTTCTCGATGTCGCGCACCCCGATCCGTGAAGCCCTTGTCAGGCTGACGTCGGAAGGGTTGGTGGCGACACTGCCGAACCGCGCGAGCATCGTGGCGCCCATAGACTTTTTGAATCTTCACACATTCTTTGATGCGATGACCCTGATGTATCGCGTTACAACCCGGCTGGCCGCCGAATACCGAACGGACCAGGATCTGTGCGACATTCGCATGCGGCAGCAGGAATTTTCGGATGCAGCTGCCAAAAATGACGTTCTGACCATGATCGCAAAAAATGCAGAGCTTCATAATACAATCGCCAAAGCAGGGCGCAACCCATATTACGAAAGCCTGACGCGCAGATTGCTGAACGAAGGGCAACGGATCATGCGGCCCTATTATTCGTCTTTTGGGGATCGGTTACCGGATCGGTATTCCCTGGAACATGACGACATAATCGCAGCTATAGCGGCCCAGGACATCACCGAGGCCGACCGATTGGCGAGCGCCCATGCGGAACAAATCGTCCAGAACATCCGCGACATGATCTCGGCGGATCGGCGTCACTCAATCAAACTCTGATTCTGTTTCGCTAGATACTAAGCCGTTGGAAAAATTGAGGGGTTTGAAGGTTTACACCCGGATCTTCCCAAATAAATTTACCTCTGCTAAAAAAATTTTGATATTTCCTCTGCGATCCGGTTGAATGCGCGGCAACCCACGATTCCGGGAGACAGGGAATGACCGCAGCAAACGCGCGCGACAAATCAAAGCCGAAGGGCACGCCGACCGAGTTGGGGCAGGCAATTCGCAGGCGGCGCAAGGCGATGGGCCTGACTTTGGACAAGGTCGCACAGACCTCTGATCTGACAACGGGCTTTCTGTCTCAGGTCGAGCGCGGCCTGAGCTCACCCTCGCTGACCTCGCTGATGGCGATTGCCGCGGCACTTCAAACCAGCATCGAAAAGCTGCTCAGCGTACCCGAGGTGTTCAGCGAATATGTGGCAAAGGACAACCGCCAGACATACTCCCTGGGTATGCGGGGCAGGTTTTATGAGAAGCTGGGCCCTGGTTTTACCGGTGCATTGTTCAACCCACAGATCGTTCATCGCCCCCCGGGGCACGTTTCCGAAAAGATGCGGCATGAGGGCGAGGCGTTTTGCTATCTGATCTCGGGACGGCTTGAATATCACCTTGGTGACAAGGTTTTCATTATGTCGCCAGGTGACGTCGTTCACCACGACACATCTACCCGCCATTTCTCAGTCGTATTGGGGGACGTAGAAGCCGTAGAGCTTTGGGTAACAACCTCTCCGATCAATGATTCCGGCTTTGTGGCAAGTTAAATTGACCAACCGAACAGAGGTCAGCCTAAATACATTTGGCCATTTTTCACCCACCACTAAAAAAAGCTTTAGTATTGTTAAGAATCGGATATGGTCGCCCCGAGCATGAATTCATTCTGCGGGAGGACTGATTATGAAATTGAAGACGGTTTTGGGACTAACCGTTGCCGCTACCCTGGCCATGCCTGCTTTGGCACAGGAAAGAGGCGGCACACTCAACTTTGCACGCTATGACGGGTCGCGCCTGATTGATCCGATCTATGCGGATCGCAACCCTGATATCTGGATGGTCGGCAGCCTGTTCGACACCCTGCTGCGGAGCAGTGCCGACGGCAATTCCGTCGAACCCGGCCTTGCTGAGACCTATACAGTCTCTGACGATGGTAAAACGGTTTCGCTGACCCTGCGCGAGGGGATCAAATTCGCAAACGGTACGCCCATGTCAGGTGACGACGTAGTCTTTTCCCTCGACCGAGCGCGCAATCCCGACCTGAGCCCCTGGGCTGGCTTGCTGGGTTCGATCGACGCGGTTACCGCAGATGGAAACGCG
This sequence comes from Ruegeria sp. CDSC052, assembly GCF_059610685.1. NCBI lineage: Bacteria > Pseudomonadati > Pseudomonadota > Alphaproteobacteria > Rhodobacterales > Roseobacteraceae > Ruegeria > Ruegeria sp. CDSC052. The sequence goes on along the minus strand of NZ_JBXWOB010000008.1, from coordinate 114,551 downwards.
ATCACGGTTGCCCTTGGCAGCCCGGATCCAACCATCCTGTCCATGCTGGCCACATTCAACACGGCAATCGTGTCCAAAGCGGCCTTTGAGGCCGCAGAAGGTGCAACAGATCAGGAAAAATCCGCTGCGATATTTGCCGCCACAGCCGCCGGAGTAGGCTCTGGCCCCTTCTATCTGTGTGGCTTTGAACAAGGTGCATCGATGGATTTCTGCGCCAATGAAAACTATTGGCGCATGGGCGCAGACGGCAAAGCTCTGCCGTATCTGGATGCCGTACATTTTGAGATCATCCCGGATGACGCTACCCGCATTCTGAGTTTGCAGGCCGGAGAAGTTGATGCCGCAGAATTCATCCCGTTCAGCCGTGTGGCCGAGCTGGAGCAGGATTCTAACATCAACATGAACCTCTATCCGTCCACGCGGATCATCTATTCGCCAATCAATACGCGCGATAACCGAGCCGATGGTTCTGCCAACCCACTGGCCGACGCCCGCGTCCGGCAGGCGCTGAACTATGGCACCAACAAAGAAGCGTTGATCGGGCTGGTACTGCATGGCGCGGGTCAACCGATGAGCTCGCCGTTGATGGCCAAGGCTACCCAATATGCCGCCGACATGACCCCGCTCTATGGCTATGACGTGGACAAGGCCAAGGCATTGTTGGCCGAGGCCGGGTTTGCCGATGGAACCGAAATCACCTTTACCACGCTGGCAGGTTCTGCGGACGATGCAACCATCTTTGCGGCGCTTCAGCAGATGTGGGCTCCTCTGGGCGTCGATCTTGTGGTCGAGCAAGTGGACGGCGCAACACGCGGCGCAAAGAACCGATCAGGTGAGTTTGACATTCACACCTATGGCTGGGTCAACGATGTAAATGATCCCAGTCAGGTGGTGGGCTGGCTGGGCCACACACCCACGGCCAAGGCAGTAGGAACCGGCTGGGAAAACGCCGAGTTTAACACCCTGTTCGACGAAGCCGCCGGTGAAATGGACGCCGAGGCGCGCAAAGCGAAATTCGCCCGAATGCAAGAGCTCTATGCCGAAGCAGCCCCCCTGCTGTTCATGTATGAGACCCCCTTTGCCGTTGCAGTTGGCTCAGCTGTCGAAGGCTATGTCCAGACCCCTCTGGGCAACAATATCTTCGATCAAGCAACCGTCAGCCGCTAAGGTAAGACCCCTGGTCCCGCCGCTTTCAGGCGGCGGGACAAATTTGCGGAGCTCGCTTTGTCCAGCCTGTCCTATATCTTCAAACGACTCCTGATGATGATCCCGACCTTTTTTCTGGTCATGATCATTATTTTTCTTCTTGTTCGATTGCTACCGGGGGACCCTGCCATTGCGATGGCCGGTGATCGTGCCTCGGACGCCGACATCCAGGCCATCCGTGAACGGCTTGGGTTGACCGAACCTATGCTGGTGCAATTCTGGCTGTTCCTGACCAACACCGTGCAGGGCGATCTGGGTCGGTCCATCCTGATGCGCTCGGATGTGATCAATGTGATTTCTGACCGGCTTCCTATCACAGTCTTCCTGACCGTGTATTCGGTGGTTTTGTCGCTGCTGATTGCCGGTCCGCTGGCCTTTGTTGCCGCGCTCAACCGGGGGCGCTGGCCTGATGCTGTGATCCGCACTGTCTTTCAGATCGGGCTGTCGATGCCGGTGTTCTATATTGGCCTCGTTCTGTTGACCTTTCTGGCAGCACAGCTGCGCTTGTTTCCGGTCGGAGGATATGGCGACACCTTTACCGAGCGGCTCTATCACCTGTTCCTGCCTTCAGTGACCGTAGCGCTTTACACCTCGGCCATCATCATGCGGAACCTGCGCAGCGCGATTATCGAGGTTCTGGACGCCGAATATGTCCAGTTCGCGCGTGCCAAAGGCCTGCCTCCTCGTTTGGTTCTGGGTCGCCACGTCCTGCGCAATGCGCTGATTTCCACGGTAACCCTGCTGGGCCTGTCTATCGGCAATCTGATGAGCGGGACATTGGTCACCGAAACCGTATTCGCCGTGCCCGGAATGGGGCGACTGATGCTCGAGGCTATCTTTGCCCGCGACTACCCCCTGATTCAGGGGCTGACCCTGACATTTGCTGTTCTGGTTTCCGTGGTTTTCCTGATGACCGACCTGTTTCAGAGTCGCCTTGACCCAAGGATGCGCCTGCAATGAGTGACGCGACCTTCAACAGCACCTCGCAGCGCCCCACCTTCATGCAGCGGGCCTTGCGCAAACCTGGGTTCGTGGCCGGGTGCATCATCATCTGGTTTTCGGTGCTGCTTGCCCTGTTTCCCGGCGTATTCGCGCCCTATGACCCAAGCGCAATCGACTATCAGGCCCTGCGCCAACCACCATCCTGGGCACATCCGTTCGGTACAGATCTGTTAGGGCGCGACAGCCTATCCCGCGTCATCTGGGCCTATCAGGTCAACATGCAGATGGCAATTTTCGGGACTGTATTCGCATTGGTCACCGGTATAACGATTGGCGCGCTGGTCGGGTATTATCGCGGCATCGCGGACATGATCTTTGGCCGCATCGTTGACGCTGTAATCACCTTTCCTTTCCTGGTTCTTGTCATTGCCGTGGTTGCGGTTCTAGGGCCGGGCCTGATCAACATGTATATCGCGATTTCAGTTGTTTACTGGGTCTATTATGCGCGCCTGATGCGGGCCGAGGTAATCGCTCAAATGGGGAATGACTATGCCTCGGCCGGGGTGGTGATGGGATATTCCGACAGCCGCATCATCTTCCGCCACCTGCTGCCAAACGCGATAACACCGGTTATTGTCTATTGGATGACTGACATGGCGCTGGTGATCTTGCTGGGGTCATCCCTTGGCTATCTGGGGTTGGGGGCGCAACCACCGCAGGCCGAATGGGGCGTGCTGATTGCCGAAGGGCGCAACTTTATCTCGACCGCCTGGTGGCTGAGCCTGATGCCCGGCATCGCCATCGTTCTGACCGGCCTTGGCTTTTCGCTTTTGGGCGATGGGCTTGCCGATCTGCTGAGACCGCGGGGATAGCGATGCAGGACCAAACGAAACTTCTAGAAGTAACCGGGCTATGCACAACCTTTCACAAGAACGGTCGCGCGTTGCCTGCGCTGCGCAATGTCAGTTTCGGCGTGAACCGGGGTGAGGTTTTGGGGCTAGTCGGCGAAAGCGGGTCGGGCAAGAGCGTCACGTTGCGCTCGATCATGGGGCTGGCGCGCCGCTATGGCGACGTGACCGGCCAGGTGCGCTGGAATGGGCGTGATCTGATATCCATGTCAGACAGGGCTCTTCGTCGGTTTCAGGGTCGCGAAATCGCGATGATTTTTCAGGAACCGATGACTTCGCTGAACCCTCTGCTGACTGTCGGACTGCAACTGGAAGAGACCCTGCGTGCCCATACCGACCTGCCCCGCGCCGCGCGCTTGGATCGGGCAATCGAAATGCTGGACCTTGTCGGCATCCCCTCGGCAGCGCAACGCTTGAAGGATTATCCTCACCAATTTTCCGGCGGAATGCGCCAGCGGGTCATGATCGCAATAGCGCTTGCCGCAGAACCCAAACTGTTGCTGGCGGATGAACCCACCACAGCACTGGACGTGACCATACAGGCGCAGATCCTCGATCTGATCCTGCGACTGGCGCAGGATATGGATATGGGGGTTGTGCTGGTCACCCATGATCTTGGCGTGGTTGCCCAGACTTGCGACAACGTGGCCGTTATGTATGCGGGGCGGATCGTCGAACAAGGGCCGGTCCGCGATGTGCTGCGGGCACCGCATCACCCCTATACTGTGGGTCTGATGCGGTCTGTGCCCGAAAACATCGCTCCTCGCACGCCGCTATATTCTGTTCCCGGAGTGCCGCCCGCACTGGATGCCCTGCCTGCTGGATGCGCGTTTGCACCGCGCTGTGCCGCCTGCATAGACGCCTGCACGCAAGAGCGCCCAGCGATGACCCTGATCACCGATCAAAGACAGGTCGCCTGTTTCAACCCGATAACCAAAACCCAAGGGAACGCCGCATGACTGCCCTGATGCAAATCCGCGACCTGCATCTGCGGTTCCCAATGGGCCGCAGCATCGGCGATGTCATTTCGCGGCGTCCTGGTCGCGAAGTACGGGCGCTGAATGGTGTCAGCCTAGATCTGACCCGCGGCGAAACTCTGGGCGTCGTCGGAGAGTCCGGGTGTGGAAAGTCCACACTAGCCCGGTGTATCGTGCGCCTTCATAAGCCCAGCGACGGTTCAATCTACTTTGAAGGTCAGGACATATTCGACGGCGAAATCAAAGCTGACCGCACCTATAACCGCCGGGTTCAGATGATGTTCCAGGACCCCTATTCATCGCTCAATCCCCGGATGACGACAGAGCAAATTCTGGCCGAAGCCCTGAGCGTTCACAACATGCGCCCAGAAGCAGAAATTCCCGACCGTGTGGCCGAGTTGCTTGATCTGGTCCGCCTTCCGAAGGACGCGCAAGACAAGCTGCCGCACGAATTCTCCGGAGGTCAGCGTCAGCGGATCGCCATTGCGCGCGCATTGGCGGTCGAACCCGAAGTTCTGATTGCGGACGAACTGGTCTCGGCACTAGATGTTTCGGTTCAGGCGCAGGTGGTAAACCTGTTGCTGGACCTGCAGCGGGAACTTGATCTGACAATCCTGTTTGTGGCCCATGACCTGCGGCTTGTCCGTCATGTTTCAAACCGGGTCGCGGTAATCTACCTTGGGCGGATCGTTGAAATCGGCGACAGCGAAACCTTGTTTTCCGCCCCCTCCCACCCTTACAGCCAAGCTCTGCTTTCAGCCGCCCCTTCGCTGGACCCCGACAACCGCGGTGCCGTCAAGCGGCTTGAGGGAGAGCTGCCTTCACCACTGAACATGCCCTCAGGGTGTCCGTTCCATGTCCGGTGCCCTCACGCCAGCAACATATGCGAAACCAAAGTGCCTGCCCTGATGCCTTTTGAAAATCGTGGCGAGGTCGCCTGTCACCATGTTGAAGAGATAAATGCCGATGCTTGATGCCCCCGGAACCGACCGATCCGCGATTGTTTCGGCCTTGCGCGCAGAGCTTAAAGCACAAGGTCTGGATGCCTTTATCGTGCCCCGCTACGACGCACATCAGGGCGAATATGTTGCCCCTCATGATGAACGCCTCGCCTTTGTAACTGGCTTCAGCGGCTCGGCAGGCATGGCCATCGTCACACCCGAAACTGTCGCTTTATTTGTCGATGGCCGCTATGTGGTGCAGGCTGCAAACCAGTGTGCCGAGGCTGTTTTCTCGCACCATCATCTGTTTAACGAGCCGCCCGAATACTGGCTGGCCGCCGTTGCACAGAAAGGATGGAAAATCGGCTTTGACTCGATGCACCTACCGCCGGTCTGGTTTGACCGATTTGAGCACGGGCTGGAAGGCAGCGGTGCCGCGATGGTAGCGACGGCTTCAAATCCGGTCGATGCAGTCTGGACCGACCAACCCGCTGCCCCCCAAGGACAGATCGAGCCATTTCCACTTCAGTTTTCGGGCCGGGCGGCGGGTGATAAGATCTCGGATCTGGCCACTGAGCTAACACGCCGAGAGGCCGGCTTGCTGGTGGAAACTCAGCCCGACAACATCGCCTGGCTGCTTAATGTGCGTGGCTCAGACGTGGCTTTCAACCCTGTTCCCAACTCTTTCCTTCTGTTGCAAAGCTCGGGCCAAGTGCACTGGTTCGTGTCTGACCAAAAACTGGATGCCGATGTCACTGACCACATGCCGGAAAATGTTTCGGTTCAGGCGCCGGATGGTTTTCTGTCTACACTCAGTGATCTCACAGCGCCCGGCCAGGCTGTGATTTTCGACCCCGATTTTTCGCCGACGGCGGTCAAACAAGTGCTGGAGCGTACCGGAGCGAAGGGCGTGCCGGTCAACGGATTGTTAAGCAAAACCAAAGCCCGCAAGAATACAACGGAACTGGAAGGGTTGCGCGCTTGCCATATGCGGGACGGGATCGCCTGGACCGAATTCTGCGCCTGGCTGGCGGCTCAGGTACAGAAACAGGCTGAGCCGGTGACCGAGCGTGAAGCAGAACAGCGGGTATTGGCCTTCCGCCGCGCTCAGGATGGGTTCATCCACGAAAGCTTCAACACAATCTCGGCCGCCGATGGCAATGCCGCGATGTGTCATTACGCTACCGAGGCCGACAATACCGTTCCGATCCAACCGCGGGGCACATACCTGCTGGATTCCGGGGGGCAGTACGACACCGGTACAACGGATGCCACGCGCAGCTTTTCGTTCGGGCCTCAGCGGCCTGATGGATATGACCGGGCCTATACCGCAGTGTTCAAGGCCTTTCACGCTCTGGCCACGCTGCGCTTTCCTGCAGGCACACAGGGCCATCACATTGATGCAATCTGTCGCCGCCCGCTGTGGGATCTGGGATTGGATTATGACCACGGAACGGGTCATGGAATTGGCCACCGGTTGTCTGTCCATGAACATCCGCAGCGCATTGGCAAACCTTACAACCCGGTCGACCTGATGCCTGGCATGGTTATGTCGATCGAGCCGGGATATTACGAGGCCGGCAGGTTCGGCATTCGCATCGAAAACCTGTTCGAAATTGTCGAGGCAGATGACGGATTTCTGGAGTTCTCGAACATGACCTGGATCCCGATCCAGACGGATATGTTGATGCCAGATATGCTGAATCAGTCAGAAATTGACTGGATCAATGACTATCATGCCAAGGTTCTCAGACAGGTCGGGCCGCATCTTTCGCCTCTGGCCCTTAGATGGGCCCAGACGGCCTGTGCACCGCTGACCAAATAAACCAGAGTTTTGCCATCAGACCACCGTTCGAGGCGTCTTTCCTGCAAATACCGGCTGGACCCGGGCACCCTGATATTCGCAGGCGTTATCCAACCAGGCCAGAAACAGACGCGTGTTTCCAACAATGTGAGGGACAAAGCCGAAATCCGGTCGATTACCGGCCAGCTTTTGAACCAAAGAACCCGTTTGCAACACGAAGATCGCGCCCCCTACCACAACGGCGGCGCTGATTGTGGGCGAGGCTGCGATCTCATGGCTTTGGGTTCCGGCCACCCAAAGAGCAAATGCCAGACGCGTCATCGCCACCGTATCCGTGACGCGGCGCAAGCCAGGAAGGAAATAGGTGGATAGAGCCGTCGCGCATACAATGACAGCCATATAGATCAGGCCGATAACAACCGGGACGGGTAATCCGAAACGCGTTGCCTCTATATGTGAGTAAAGAGTGAAACCTGAGGCAAAAGCCAGAGCCGCAATCAGCGACAACCGCCGTCTTTCGAGACTTAGATGCCTTGTGACTCTTTTCACTGCGTCGACCCTCATGTTTTGTTGAGGATCTGTTTGAGATATGAATTTGTGATTGATCTGACGAAATAGCGGCGGAAGTTTGTCTTTGTCTCCCCTCACCATTCAATCGGTCGCCCAAATGACTTGGTTACGCCCTGCACGTTGGCCTTTTCACTCTGGTACGAGCGCAAAATCCAGCCCGGTTTAGGCCGCTGCAACCCGCTTCGGCGGCCCTGTGATTTCAGAAAAGAGGTTTGGCAGAATTCTCACCTCCTATGGTGAAAATCGCTCAAATTCATTCCGCTGGGCCCGTTTCAATGTCGCTTGCCTTCAGGATAAATGTGCTGTCGCTTCAATTTCCAACAAGGCCTCGTCTTCGACCAAACCTGCCACGATGATCATTGACATCGCAGGAAAATGCCTGCCGAAAACCTCACGATAGGCGGCCCCAACTTCGGCTTGCAGAGACAGATATTCGCGTTTGTCTGTTACGAACCAGGTCAGGCGGGTCACATCGCGGGCCGAGCCACCAGCGGCCTCGACAATATCAACGATATTCTGCAGCGCCTGTTTCATCTGTCCGATGAACCCGCCGCTGACAAATTTCTTGTTCGCGTCCCATCCTATTTGCCCGCCGATATGTAACGTTCCATCTTTGGTCAAAACGCCATTGGCATATCCTTTGGCAGGCAACCAGCCGTCGGGGTGAATTGTCTTGTGGCTCATAGCGCGTCGTCCCTGAATGCCTCGAGTTTTTTACGGATGTCTGCGGGCCAGGCCGTTGGACCGCCCTTTGAATCTACATGAACAAGCGTTGCTACGCTTGTCAGTCGCTCCTCTTGCGCACAACTGGCCACGACCGAGTATTCGGCTGAACTGCGTCCGATCTTTGTGATCTTCATCCGGAATATCAAATGGTCACCGTGACGGCTGGGCGCTGAAAATCGGGTTTGTATCTGTGCGGTAGGCACTGCGCCAACAGGATGAATCTCTTCAAACGGTTTGCACAGCACCTGATCGAAATAGGTCTCAACGCAATCATTGATCATCTCGAAATAGCGCGGGAAAAAGACAATCCCCGCCGGGTCGCAATGTTTGAACAGAACCTTTTGGTGGAATTCAAAAGTCATCAGACCCCCACATATTTTTCTGTGATGTCATGACCGAGATCCACCATCGCGCCAGACCAGACTGTTTTACCGCGCTCAAGAATGACCGCGCGGTCAGACACCAGCGCCAACTCTTTCAGAGACTTGTCGATCAACAGGATCGAAACATTGGTTTCCTGTTTCAGGCGATGCAAGACCGACCAGATTTCCTGTCGCACGATCGGAGCCAGCCCTTCGGTTGCTTCATCGAGGATCAAGAGCTGCGGATTTGTCATCAGGGCGCGCCCGATAGCCAGCATCTGTTGTTCTCCGCCGGATAGTGAGGCTGCCCTTTGGCCCTGACGTTCCTCTAACCGTGGGAACAGTTCAGCCACCTTCTGCAATGTCCAGGCACCGGGTCTGGCAGCGGCGATCAGATTCTCGCGCACCGTCAGGTCGGCAAAGCACCGGCGCCCCTCGGGTACCAGCCCGACACCAAGACGCGCGACCTTATAGCTGGGCAAAGCGTGCAGATTCTGATTGTTCAGCGACAGGGTGCCCTCGGACCGGATCATCCGGCAAATGGCTTTGACAGTCGTGGTCTTGCCCATCCCATTGCGCCCCATAAGGGCTGTAACCTCGCCCTGCGCCAGAGAAAGATCGACACCAAATAAAGCCTGACTGACGCCATATGTCGCGGTCAGGTTTTCTACCCGCAACAAAGTCATGCCTCATCCCCCAGATAGGCATCGCGCACCTCACGGCTTGCGCGGATTTCATCTGCCGTCCCGGTTGCAATCACCTTGCCATAGACCAATACGCTGATCCGATCAGCCAGCGCAAAAACGGCGTCCATATCATGTTCGACAAGCAGGATGGGCGCCTCTTCCCGCAGACCGTCAAGAAACCCGGTCAACCGCTTGGACCCTCCAGCGCCAAGCCCGGCCATCGGTTCATCCATGACAAAGACCCGAGGTGACAAAGTCAAAGCCACGGCGACTTCAAGCTGGCGGCGTTGACCATGGCTGAGATTTGCGCAACGCGTTTCGCGTTCATCGCCCAGGCCCACCCTTTCCAGCGCAGCCTCGGCCCTTTCGAGCAGCTCTGACCGTTTCAAGGCAGGTTTCCAGAACCGCCATACGAGGTTTTCCGCCCCCATGGCGCTCAACACGACATTTTCCAGAACCGTATCTTCCATGCACAGTTCAGATATTTGGAACGTCCGCCCCATCCCTGCCCTTGCCCGCTTTTGCGTGCCCAGGTCCGACACATCCTGTCCGCACAGCAAAACACGCCCCGAATCCGGTTGCAAACCTCCGCAAATCTGCTGGATCAACGTGGATTTTCCCGCTCCATTCGGACCAATGATGGCGTGGATCTCTCCTCGCCTGAGATCAATCGAGACGTTATCCGTAGCCTTTAACGCACCAAAGCTTTTGTTCAGACTCTCGGTGGCAAGGACGGGATCAGACATGTGCCCCCTCTTTCCCGGTTAGCAGCCCAATCAGGCCACCGCGACCAAACAGAACGATGCACAGCAGAACAATACCCAAATATACATGCCAGAAATCGGTTAGTTCACCCAGAAAATGCTCGAGCGCGACAAACACGCAAGCCCCAATTACCGGACCCATCAGGCGTCCGACACCTCCGATGATTATCAGCACAATCAATTCGCCCGAAAGCTGCCAACTGAACATAGACGGCGAAACGAACCGGTTGAGATCGGCAAACAGCGCCCCGGCCAGACCAGTGACAGCGCCGGACAGAACAAAGGCCAGAAGTTTCAGCCGCATGGGGTTCAATCCCACAGTCTCGACTCGCGCCGTAGATTGCCGTGTCGCATTAAGAGCCAGCCCGAATGGCGCGGCTTGCATCCGCGCAAACAGGAACAGGACGAGACATAGCAGCGCGAAACAGATGCCGTAAAACTGGATCGGATCCAATGTGTTGAGGCCGGGAAAACCGTTGCGAACATAGATGGATAATCCGTCTTCGCCCCCGTATTGCGCCCAAGAAATCGCGAAGTAGTAAAACATCTGTCCGAAGGCCAGCGTAATCATGATGAAATAAACGCCTGACGTTCTTAGGGACAGAAGACCGACGAAAAAGGCAGCAATGCCCGAAGTAAGCATCGCAACTATCCAGATCACGGGCATGGATTTACTGCCTTCGATAGAAATCAAGCCCAGATCCAGTGCCGTGTAGGTCTGCGCGTGATAGGTCAGAATGCCCATCGCATAGCCGCCGATCCCGAAGAAAACAGCATGGCCAAAGCTGACCAACCCCCCGATTCCCAGGATGACATTCAGACCAACCGCTGCAAGCGCCAAGATCACCGCCCGCGTCACAAGCGTGATTGTGAAGGGCTGGTCCGCGGCCAGCGCCCAAAGGGGCAGCGCCAGCAGGCCGGCGATCATCAGGCCATTGATGTATCTTTCATTCATTCTCATGCGCGGGCTCCGAACAGACCTGTTGGGCGCCAGATCAGGACCAATCCCATCAGAACATAGATTCCCATTGACGCCAGAGCCGAGCCGCTTTTCTGAGCGGCTCCCGGTTCCATGAACAGTTTGAACAGCTCGGGCAGGAAAACCCCGCCCAGCGTGTCGGTTAGCCCAACCAACAGCGCCCCGATGAACGCCCCCCGAACTGAGCCTATGCCACCGATTACGATAACCACGAAGGCCAGGATCAGAACAGGTTCACCCATGCCCACCTGTACCGACTGAATTGCCCCAACCAAAGCACCGGCAAGCCCCGCCAGCCCCGCCCCTAGTGCAAAGACCAACGTGTAAAGTTTCGAGATGTCGATGCCCAGTGCGGCAATCATTTCCCGGTCGTTCTTACCGGCCCGTATCTGCACACCCAAACGCGTGCGTTCGATCAGGGCCCACAAACCTACTGCAACAGCAAGACCAATCCCGATCAGGGTTAGGCGATAGAGGGGATATTCAATCCCGCCCTGCAGCGTGATCGGACCCGAAAGTGCAGCTGGAATATCCAGGAACAATGGGAAAGACCCAAAGACCCACCTTGTCCCTTCGGAAAAGATCAGGATCAGTGCAAAGGTGGCCAGAACCTGATCCAAATGTGGTGCCTGATAAAGCCGCCGGATAACGAGCATTTCTACGATCACCCCTGCCAGTGCGGCCGCAGCCAGAGCAGCAATCAAAGCAAGCAGAAATGACCCGGTCGCCCCTGCAACTGCTGCAGCGGCAAATGCACCCACCATGTACAAAGAGCCATGGGCCAGGTTGATCAGGCCCATCACCCCGAAGATCAGCGTCAGGCCAGCAGCCATCAAAAACAACATGACGCCGAACTGCAGCCCGTTCAGGATCTGCTCGATAATCAGGATCGAGGACATGGAAACTCCGGTGATCTGCCCGCCCACTTTTAGGGGCAGGCAGAAATTCAGTTACATTTTGCACTCGGCCGCGTAGGCATCAGAGTGGTTTTCAAGAGCTACGCCAAGGATCTTATTGGTAAATACATCACCTTCTTTGATCACTTCGCGCGCATAGATGGTCTGAACCGGATGATGGTTCGGGCCAAAGCTGAAATCCCCTCGTGTGCTGTTGAAATCCGCCGCCCTCAGCGCTTCGCGGAAGGCATCCACATCTGACGGGTCAGCCTTGTTAAGCGCGGCAAGCAACAGGTTGGCGGTATCGAATCCCTGACTGGCGTAAAGCGAGGGAAGACGTCCGTATTTTGCCTGAAAGCTTTCAACAAAGGCAGCGTTGGTCGGGTTGTCGATATCCTTGTTCCACTGCGAAGTGTTCACCACGCCCAGCGCCGCATCGCCTACCGCCTGCAGAATGCCCTGATCAAAGCTGAAGGCTGGGCCAACAACTGGAAGATCGATCCCGCTGTCGGCATATTGCTTCAGAAACGAAATCCCCATCCCGCCGGGCAGGAAGAAAAATACGCTATCCGCATCGCTTGCGCGGATTTGCGCGATTTCAGCTGCATAATCAGTCTGGCCAAGCTCGGTATAGATCTCACCGGCCAGATCACCTTCGAAAAAGCGTTTATAGCCAGTCAGCGCGTCGACGCCCGCCGGGTAATTCGGAGCAAGTATGAAGCTGCTCTTGTAACCCGCACCATTGGCGTATGCGCCCGCGGCCTCGTGCAGGTTGTCGTTCTGCCAGGCGACGTTGAAATAGTTCTGGTGACAGCCCTTCCCCGCCAGAGGTGACGGGCCCGCATTGGGTGACAGATAGAAAACGTCCTGGTTCACGGCGGCTGGCACAACCGCCATCGCCAGGTTTGACCAGATGATACCGGTCATCACATCTACACGTTCGGATTGGATCATCTTGTCTGACAGCTGTACCGCGATATCCGGTTTGCGCTGGTCGTCTTCGATCACCACCTCGATATCATCCCGCCCCGATTGAGCAATCGCAAGCATGAACCCATCCCGTACGTCGATGCCCAAACCGGCCCCGCCGCCTGAAAGCGTTGTGATCATCCCCACCTTAACTTCCGCTGTAACACCCGTCGCGCACAGCGCGGTGATCGCTGCAGCCGCCAATAGTCTCTTCATCGTCTTCTCCCTTCGTTGGCCCTATGAACGCGATTTATGTCATTATTCTCAACGTTCGGTCTATGCCTTTGGCAATTCGGTCTTTTTCTTACATTCTTTCTGCCCGCTATATTCTACATACATTGATCATGATTTCAGGCGGAAACGCTGGATTTTTCCGGTCGCGGTTTTGGGCAAATCATCGCAGAACCGGATCGAGCGCGGGTATTTATACGGGGCAATCATAGATTTCACATGAGCCTGAAGGGCTTCGCGCATAGCGTCATCAGCCGTGCCTGAAGCCAGAACAACATGTGCTTGGACAATTTGACCCCTCTCAGTATCTGGGACGCCGATCACCGCGCATTCCGCAACGGCCTCATGCGCCAGAAGTGCGGCTTCGACTTCGGGTCCGGCGATGTTGTATCCGGCCGAGATAATCATGTCGTCATTGCGCGCAGAAAAATGAAAATACCCCTCCGCGTCCCGATAAAAGCTGTCACCAGTGATATTCCATCCATCTGTTACATAACCCGACTGCCGCTTATCATTCAGATACCGGCACCCTGTCGGACCACGTACAGCCAGGCGTCCGATATCCCCAACTGCAGCTTCGGTACCGTCTGGGTTAAACACTTTGGCCTCATATCCGGTAACCGGCCTGCCGGTACTGGCCGGGCGGTGATCGTCAAACCGGTTTGAAATAAAGATGTGCAACATCTCGGTCGCGCCGATCCCGTCGAGCATTGGTTTGCCTGTCTTGGAAATCCACTCGTCATAGATTGGCTGCGGTAAGGTCTCGCCCGCCGACACGGCCGCACGCAGACTAGACAGATCAACACCGTCATCCATCGCCTGCAGCATGACCCGATAGGCGGTTGGCGCAGTGAAACAGACAGTCGCTTTGTATTTTTCGATTATCTCGATCATGCCCGCAGGCGAGGCTTGTTCTAACAGGGTTGCAGTCGCGCCGAACCGCAACGGAAACACCGCCAAACCACCCAACCCGAATGTGAAGGCCAAAGGTGGAGAACCAACAAAAACGTCCTCTGGAACGACCTGCAACACCTCACGCGCATAGCTGTCGGCAATGATCAGAATATCTCTGTGAAAATGCATGGTGGCCTTGGGTTCACCTGTCGAGCCGGAGGTGAAACCCAACAAGGCCACGTCGTCGCGCCCGGTTTTAACGCAATCGAACTGTACCGGCTTTTCAAGTGCAAGACGATCAAGCTCGGCATCGTGGTTTGAAGTTCCGTCGAACCCGACGACCCGCTGCAGGAACCGGCTATCACTGGCGCAGGACTGCATTTCGTCGATCAGCCGGGTATCACATAATGCAAACTGGATTTCCGCCTTATCGACAGTTTTCGTCAGTTCTGCAGCGCGCAACATCGGCATAGTATTGACGACGACCGCACCCACCTTGGTTGCGGCAAGCCAGCACGCAACCATTGCCGGATTGTTAGCCGATCGGATCAGCACCCGGTTTCCCGGCTCGACCCCCAAGTCATCGACCAATACATGTGCCAGCCTGTTGGTCCAGTCGCTGAGCTCTTTATATGTTCGTTGCCGACCATTGCCGATCAAAGCGGTATGATCACCAAAGCCCTTGGCAACCATGGCATCGGTCAGCTCATATGCTGCATTCACATGATCGGAATATGCAAAACCCGCCAACAGGAAGTCAGGCCACTGATCCTGGGGGGGCAGGTTATCGCGGCTGAACGTGTCGGTATGTGCAGACGGTCCAAGCATCACCTTCCCTCCATGTGCGCGGCCATCGTCTGACGTGCAATGATTACTTTTTGAACGTCCGAGGCGCCCTCGTAGATGCGCAAGGCACGGATTTCTCGGTACAGAGATTCAACCGCCATCCCAGAACGCACCCCATCGCCACCAAACAACTGAACCGCCTTGTCGATAATCAACTGCGCCTGATCGGTAGCAAACAGCTTGGCCATCGCCGCCTCACGTGTAATGCGCGCCGCTCCGCTGTCCTTGGCCCACGCTGCCCGATAGATCAAAAGCGCCGAAGCATCGACATCTAATGCCATCTCGGCGATGTGCCCCTGCACCATCTGCAAATCAAACAACGGGGCGCCTTGCACCTGCCGTTCTGATACCCGTGTCAGCGCCTCATCCAGCGCGCGTCGTGCAAATCCCAGCGCAGCGGCGGCCACCGTCGGGCGGAACAGGTCCAGCACAGACATTGCAATACGAAATCCTGCGCCAGCTTGACCGATCATCGCGCTAGCCGGCACACGCACATCATTGAAACGCAAAGTCGCCAATGGGTGTGGCGCGATTGTGTCCAGGCGCCCGACTACTTCGAAACCCTTCAGATCAGGAGTGATGATAAAAGCTGATAACCCTTTGGCCCCGGGTGCCTCGCCAGTACGGGCGAACAGGGTGTAGACATCTGCGATACCCCCGTTCGATATCCATGTCTTTTCACCATTCAGGACAAAGTCGTTGCCATCACGGATAGCCGTCATTGTCGAATTTGCCACATCCGACCCCGATTGAGGTTCAGTCAATGCAAAGGCCGCGATAGCCTGACCAGAGCGCGTTTGCGGCAGCCAATGCGCCTTTTGGCCTTTTGAGCCGAACAACGAGATCGCTCCGGTTCCAAGCCCCTGCATTGCAAAGGCGAAATCGGCCAACCCATCATGGCGGGCAAGTGTTTCACGGCTGAGGCACAGCGTCCTGACATCCAAATGGCCGCTTTCGTCCGAAGTAGGCTGCAGCAGCCCGGCGTCGCCCAGCTGGCGGACCAGATCGCGACAAGCCTGGTCCGGGTCGCCATGGTCAATAGCTAGTCCCCGAGCGACGTCTTGCACCCGATCCGCCCAGCCCCGGTGATGAGGGTCAAAGAATGGCCACGAAAGAAAGCTCTGATCTGCCATCAATCGCCCTCGAATACTGGTTTGTCTTTTGCAACAAAGGCCTTGTAGGCGCGTTCAAAATCTCCGGTTTGCATACAGATCGCCTGGGCCTGCGCCTCTGCTTCGATTGCCTGTTCGATCGACATAGACCACTCCTGCGCCAGCATGGTCTTGGTCATCATATGCGCAAAATTGGGGCCTGCCACGATACGGTCAGCCAGAGATTGCGCGGTAGCGTCAAGCTCGGATGGATCAACCACCGCATTGTAGAACCCCCAGGAAAGCCCCTCATCAGCGGTCATGCTGCGTCCGGTATAGAGCAGTTCGGCCGTACGCCCCTGCCCGATGATACGGGGCAGGATGGCGCAGGCCCCCATATCGCACCCTGCCAGCCCCACCCGCGTGAACAGGAATGCACATTTGGCCTGCGGGGTGGCGATACGCAAATCCGCAGCCATAGCGATGATGGCCCCGGCCCCCACGCAAATACCGTCCACCGCAGCAATCACCGGCTTGCCACAATTCACAATCGCCTTGACGAGATCTCCGGTCATTCGCGTGAAGAGCAACAGGTCCTTCATCTTCATGCGCGTTAGCGGACCGATGATATCGTGCACATCGCCGCCCGAGCTGAAATTGCCACCATTTGAGGCGAACACCACTGCATCTACCTCTTCTGAATAGACCAAATCCCTGAACCAATCGCGCAGTTCGGCATAGCTGTCGAAGGTCAAAGGGTTCTTACGCTCTGGTCGGTTCAGTGCAATCGTTGCAACCCGGTTCCGGATTTCGCAGCGAAAATGTTTGACGTCACTGGCCATCGATTTCCTCCGAAATAGTGAGTTCGGTTGTCAGAGTGCGGGCGTCCTCGGCGGAAAACTGGCCAAGCATATCGGATATCCACGCCTCATGCGCCGCGGCCTGACGTGCGAATTCCTCGCATCCTTTTTGTGTCATGCGTACGCGATGGGCGCGGCGATCCCCAGGCACAGGTACACGCACGAGCAGGCCGTCATCAGCCAGCCGATCCACGATTCCGGTCACATTCCCGTTCGAAACGCGCAGCGCACCCGAGATTTCGCTCATCTTCAACCCATCTTCGAACCGCGACAGGGCTGCCATCACGTCGAAACGCGGCAGTGTCGTGTCGAACTCTACCCTGAGGTTCTCTCTTAGCGCCGCCTCGATGCCACGCGTGGTCTTGAGCAGCCGCAGCCATAACCGCAATCTCTCTTTGGAAGGGTCTTCCAATGGTGCTTGAAGCGGGTTTGGGTTCATATCTCGCCTCCGGACAGGCTAAGCGCGTGGCCGTTGACTGAGTTTGCCGCATCCGAGCACAACCACCTCACGGCACCTGCTACGTCTTCGACCTGGATGAAACGGCCCTGTGGGTTTATCTTTTTCAGGCTTTTCACCGCATTTTCCGCGCTCATTCCCGTCTTCTCGACGATGTTCGCAATCGAGCGATCCAGCATCGGCGTTTCCACAAACCCCGGGCAAACCGCATTGACGGTGATGCCCGTCGCCGCAAGTTCGACCGCCAGAGACCGCGTCAGCCCGACCACCGCATGTTTTGTCGCACAATAGCCGGAAACATATGGATAGCCCTTCAAACCGGCGGTGGACGCGATGGCAATCAGACGGCCCGCTCCTGCGGCTTGCATGTCAGGCAAAGCCGCCTGCCATAGATTGAAAACACCCACCAGATTCACATCCGTCAGGGTCCGCAGATCATCGGCGGTCATCCGATGAAACGGAAGCGAATGGGCCGCGCCGGCATTCGCAATCGCTATCGAAATCGGGCCGCGTTCTGCCCGTGCTGTTTCAATAGCAGCTCGGACCTGCTTGTCATCGGTCACATCACAAAGGACATACGGCAAGGCTTGCTGCTGCAGCTTGGCCTCTGTACGGCCCAAAATGGTAACGGCTGCTCCGCCATTCGCGAAATCTTGGGCTATAGCCGCACCAACACCGGTGCCGCCGCCGGTTATGACGACATGTTTCATACTTCACCCGCCGTTTCCGCCATGCGATCTGCCAGGCGCCAGGCCTGATCCCGTCCGGCCTCATAGGGGCGGGGCCAAGTTTCCTGCCGGTCCCCCAACGCCGTAGCCGCGTGCAAGGTCCAGTACGGATCGTCCAGATGAGGCCGGGCAAGGCACACCAGATCCGCACGACCGGCCATGAGAATCGAATTTACGTGATCGGCTTCATAGATGTTCCCCACCGCCATTGTACTGATGCCGCATTCGTTTCTAATGCGGTCCGCGAAAGGGGTCTGGAACATACGGCCGTAAACTGGGTTGGCATCGGTCGAAGTCTGCCCGGCGGAAACATCCACGATATCTGCACCCGCCGCATCGAACATCGCCGCTATATCCACAGCTTGTTGCGGCGTCACGCCAGTCGGTCCGACCCAGTCATTGGCAGAAATGCGCACCGCCATCGGCTTATCTTTGGGCCAGGTCGTCCGCATAGCTGAAAAAACTTCAAGCGGATAACGCATACGGTTTTCAAGACTGCCCCCATACATGTCGTCGCGCGTGTTCGACAAAGGAGAGATAAAGGACGAGATGAGGTAGCCATGCGCCGCATGCAGTTCGATCATGTCAAACCCAGCACGATCTGCCATCCGGGTTGCGGTCACAAATTGGGACGTGACCCTATCCATATCTGCACGATCCATCGCGCTGGGCACAGCGTTACCGTCGGACCAAGGGATCGCCGAAGCTGATATCAAAGGCCAGTTTCCTTCCTTCAGCGGCTGGTCCATTCCTTCCCACCCGATGCAGGTTGAACCTTTGCGGCCCGAATGGCCGATTTGACAGCATATTTTGGCGTCGGTTTCCGCATGGACAAATTCGGTGAGTCGAGCCCATGCGGCCTCGTGTTCGGGCTCATAAAGCCCCGGGCATCCTGGGGTGATCCGGCCTTCGGCGCTGACACAGGTCATTTCGGTGTATACCAGCCCGGCGCCACCTTTGGCCCTTTCACCGTAATGGATCAGGTGCCAGTCAACCGGGCACCCATCAACCGCCTTGTACTGTGCCATGGGTGACACCACGATCCGGTTCTTCAACTGCATCCCCCGCAGGCGAAATGGCGCAAACATCGGGGGCCGGGCCGGACCATCAACCGCGCCCCCAGACTGCTGCATGAACCAGGCCTCGGCATGCCCCAGCCAGTTGGCATCGCGTTGGCGCAGGTTCTCGTGGCTGATCCGCTGAGACCGTGTCAGCATCGCGTAATTCAACTGAACCGAATCCTGATCGAGGTAACGTTCGACATTCTCGAACCATTCGACCGAGTTCCGCGCTGCCGATTGCAGGCGCAACACTTCAAGACGACGCTCGTCCTCATACCGCGCGAAAGCCGCTTCAGGCGTATCTTCTTTATGGACGAAGTCAGCCAGCGCTATAGCGCTTTCCAGTGCCAGCTTTGTTCCCGAGCCAATGGAAAAATGTGCGGTCGCTGCGGCATCTCCCAGCAATACCAGGTTTTTGTAACTCCATTTTTCGCACAAGACCCTAGGAAACCGCAGCCAGGCCGAGCCGCGGATATGACTGGCATTGCTCATCAAGGGATGGTCGCCCAAATGATCTTTGAAAATGTCTTCGCACAAAGCGATGGACTCTTGCTTGGTCATCTCACCGAACCCAAAAGCATCGAAGGTCTGTTGTGAGCATTCCACGATGAAAGTCGCCGTATCCCGGTCGAACTGATAGGCATGTGCCCAGACCCAGCCCTTTGGCGTTTCCTCAAAAATAAAGGTGAAGGCGTCGTCAAACTTCTGATGCGTACCCAGCCAGACGAACTGACACCGTCGTTGGTCTATATCGGGTCGAAAAACATCTGCGAACTCGGCCCGTGACTTGGAGTTCAGCCCGTCCGAAGCCACAACGACGTCGTAGCTCATCATATAGTCCGAGGCTGATGCCGCCTCGGTCTCAAAGCGCATCTCGACACCAAGCTCGCGCGCTCGGTCTTGCAAAATGAGCAGCAGTTGCTTGCGTCCGATCCCGCAAAATCCGTGGCCGCTGGACACGGTGCGCTGACCTTTATGCACAAGTGCTACGTCATCCCAATAGGCAAAGTGTTTACGTATCACCGCCGCGCTGGCTGCGTCATTGGCGGCAAGATTATCCAGCGTCTCATCAGACAACACGACGCCCCAGCCAAAGGTGTCATCCGGGCGGTTTCGCTCGATAACAACCACTTCGGCATCCGGATCGCGGAGCTTCATTGAAATCCCGAAATAGAGGCCAGCCGGCCCGCCGCCGAGACATGCAACACGCATCGTTACTTTCCCCCATTCGCAGCTTTACCTGAAACGCTAGACCAGGCGGCCCATCCCTTCAAGTAAAAATATTTTATACTTGAAGTTTATATATTCTGAATAACCAACCACAAAATCGCGACGGGTTGGTAATTTCCTGAGCCAAGCCAGCACTGGTTTGCCTGCGACAAAGCAATCAATCTCTGTAAGCGGTTACATTTCGCTTTCACCTGAACGGCGCAGAGCTTACACATATTTGCAAAATCAAATTTCAGGTTTGACAATGCCAAAGGCAAAAACTGCACCGACCCTAGAGGATGTTGCGAAACTCGCGGGCGTATCGACCGCCACGGTTTCACGTTGCCTCAATTCTCCGAGCCTGGTGGTGCAGGCTACGCGTGATCGGGTTCAGTCTGCCGTTGACGCTTTGGGATACACGCCGAATTTTGCCGCACGCGTTATGGCTGCCAGACGGTCGCACACCATCGGCGCCATCATTCCCACCATGGAAAACGCGATCTTTGCGCGTGGACTTCAGGCCTTTCAGGAAGAGCTGCGCCAGCATGGCTATACCCTGCTTGTCTCTAGTTCGGCCTATCAGCCTGAGATCGAAGAAGAGCAGATACGCAACCTGGTCGCTCGGGGGGCGGATGGGTTGCTGCTGATCGGGCATGATCGAGACTCGCGGATCTATGACTATCTCGCAAAACGCAGGATTCCGGTTCTGATAGCGTGGTCGTTTCAGGCAGACGCACCAGTCCCTTCGGTCGGATTTGACAACCGTGCGGCCATGGCCGAACTGGCAAATCAAGTGATCAAGCTGGGTCACCGGACCCTGGGTATGATTTCTGGTGTCAGCACCGGAAACGACCGTGCCCGCCTGAGGATCGAAGGGGTGCAAGAAGCAATGCGCCGCAACAACATCCCAAATGACCGGCTGACGATCGTAGAAACGCCATATGAAATCGAAAACGGGGCAGAGGCGTTTTCCCGTCTGATGTCTCGGCAAGATCGACCAACAGCGGTGCTGTGCGGGAACGATGTTCTGGCTATCGGTGCGTCGCGCCGGGCCAAGGAGATGGGGCTAAGAGTTCCTCAAGACGTATCCGTCACAGGGTTTGACGATATCGAACTGGCGCAGATCACCGATCCAGGATTGACGACCGTGCATGTCCCACATCGCGAGATGGGTCGACGGGCTGCGCTGGAACTGGTTGGGTTGATCGAAAAGCCCACCGAAAGTTGCAATGTACAGTTGCGAACCAATTTGGTCGAACGCCAATCGCTGGGGCGCCCCGGCTGACTTCAGGCGGCCTCGTTTTCCATGGTGCGAAACTCACCTTTCAACCAGGCGTGACTTGCGCACATCGGGTCGGTAAAATGTTGACGGATGAGCTTTCCCATCGCTCTTTGGATTAGCTTCGAAGTGGTCTCGGGGTATACGTCGGTCGTGAATAAAGACACTGTTCTTACAAAGTTTCGGCCGGGAAATGGCACCACCCGAACTTGGTCGTGAAATCTGTGGGCCCTATGAAAACTTGCGGCCGTGGTAATGGTCCAACCGGTGCCTTCAGCGACCAATCCTATGATCGACTGATTGCATTCCAGTTCGAACCTGTTGGGCAGATCAAATTTACCTCGCCTGAGCTGTATCTCAATTTGCTTGCCGATCACGTAATCACGCGAATAGCGCAGCAACGGCAATTCTGCGTTTGATGAAAACATCTCCTCGGGCATGCCACTGAACGCTCCGGGCAAAACAACGATAAAAGGGTCGCGCATCAACGGGTATTCGATCAGGCCCTCGGTCCGTTCGAACGGTCGGGTCGCCACCCCTGCATCCAGCTTATGTTCCTGCAACTTGGCAATGATCTCATGGCTGGGGCGTGTGAAATGCCGAAAACTGCAGCGCGGCAAAGCATGCGCAAGAAACCGAAACAGGTCTGGCGAGATTTGATTGTCGAAATCATCAATCAGTGCCAGCCTCAAATCCGTCGCATGGCGCCAGTTACCCGACCGGATCTCCGCCTCGGCCTTTTTCAAAACGATCAGCCCATCGCGGACATGGCGCGCATAGACTTCACCGGCAGGTGTCAGACCCATTGGACGACGCCCGTGATCCACCAAATCAATGCCCAACGCGGTCTCAAGGCTTCGTAGGTGATTGGAAACTGTGCTGATGGACAAACCGGTTTCCGATGCGACCTGTTGGATCGATCCTGACTTTGCGACCAACTGAAAAACTTCCAGCCAGCGGAGGCTTAGCGACTTTGGCACATTTACAGTCCGTTGTTTCGATTACATCAAAACTAGCGAAACAAAGAACGCCCCTCATTGCAATGATGAACTTGCAACCCGTTCTGCGTCAAGCCCGGAGCCTGCTATGGTCCGGGTCATAGGGCGAAGGTGCGATCACCGTTGCGTTGACCCGTTTTCCACAGTGATCCAACTCTATCTTGCACCCGATTTCTGCAAGTGACGGATCGACAAATCCATGGGCAAGATTGAGGCCGGTGCGGTGCCCCCACTCGCCCGAGGTGATTGTCCCGACAACCGTGTCACCCATCATAAGCGAAGCCCCGGCATGGGCAGGTCCCTGTCCGGTTTCCAACCGGAGCGGCACGAGTTTTCTCCGCGGCCCATCAGCATCACGGTTCAGCAGGGCATCGCGCCCGATGAAGTCGCCCTTTTCCAACCTCACAAACCGATTCAGACCTGTTTCAAAAGGATCAAACTCGGTGATCAAATCAGCCTTCCAGTGCAGAAACGTCTTTTCCATCCGCATGGAGTCGATCGCCCGAGCGCCAAACAACTTGAGGCCGAAGCGCTCTCCAGCCCGCCGCAGCGCCAGATATGCGCTATAAAGCGAAGGGTTGGGAACGTGGATTTCATATGCAAGTTCGCCAGAAAAACTCACCGCCATTACCGTTGCCGGAGCGAAGCCAACAAAGCACTCCCTGACGCTCAGCCATGGAAAAGCTGCCGGGGACCAATCACCGCGCGCGCAGGACGCCAGCACATCACGTGATTTCGGGCCGGCAAGGATCAGAATGGTGTAGTCGTTGGTCAGACTGCGTAAATGCACGTCTTCATCGGGGTGGCGGTTCTGCTTTAGCCAATCCATATCGTGGAATTCACTTGCCGCCGCCGAGCCATACCAGACCCGGGCAGGGCCGCGATCGCTGGCGGGCAGGTTCGCCACAGTCGCTTCGGCTTTGACCATCCCGTGATGGTTCAAAAGATAGCCCAGCCCAATCCTGCCGTCGCGGCGCGTGACAGCACCGCAAAACAGACGATCCAGAAAGGCATGCCGATCCGCGCCGGTAATCTCGATACGGTTGAAACCATTCACCTCGGACAACCCGACATTGGACTGAACATTTGCCACCTCGGCCCCGACCAGATCATAGGTTTCGTCAAAATCGAAACTGAGGGTCGGTTCAAAGCTGGGGTCAGGCTTGATGTAATCCACCCTTTCCCATCCATTGACGACAGTGAATTCGGCGCCCTCGGCCGCTAGAACCGGGGTCAAAGCAGTGGTCTTGGCGGGCCTTCCTGCAGGGCGGTGTTCATGCGGGAGGTGAAAGCGAAATTCGTTTTGATAATCCTCAACCGCCTTCAATGCCGTCAGTTCGACATTCGCATGGTCGGTGAACCTGCGCGGGTCCAGGCACCAGGTGTCATAACAGGCCTCTCCAAGCACAATCTGCTGGGCCAACAGCCAACCATGGCCACCGCCCTCACCCAATCCAGCCCGCAGGCCGATAATACAGAAGGCGTTGCGCTTGCCCGGGATCGGCCCGACAAGTGGTGCACCATCAATCGTATAGGTTATCGGCCCGTTGACGACCGTGTGAATCCCGGCCTCTAACAGCGCAGGCATCCGAGCAAAAGCGCCTTCCAGTACGTCCGACACGCGGTCCAGATCGTCCGGGCAAAGCGCATTTACAAAATTTGGATCGATCCCGTCCATGCCCCAGGTCTTGCAGTCCTGTTCATAGAACCCCAGCAAGAGGCCGTTCTTTTCTTGTCGACAGTAGAAATCGCTGATCGGACATCGCAGCAAAGGCATTCGGTGGCCGGCATCGCGGATTGCAGGAATTTCTTCCGTCAGAAAATACTGATGCTCCATTGAGGCCACGGGGTGGTGCACTCCCATCAAGGCGCCCACTTCGTTCACACGATATCCGCAGGCATTCACCACGATGTCACAGTCGATATCACCGTGTTCGGTCTGTACCGTCCAGGTGTCATCCTTGTGCTGGATCAACCCGACAACCGGGGTATTCCGGTACACTTCGGCCCCGGCCAAACGTGCAGCCCGGGCCAACGCCTGACACAGCTGAGCCGGATCAATATCCCCGTCCAAAGGATCCCACAGCCCGCCAATTAGGTTTTCGGTCGAGATCAGAGGGTGCCGCCGAGCGCATTCTTCGGCATCAATAACCTCGAAATGGACATCCATCCCCCGGGCCATCGAAGCGAAATGACGGTATCCCTGCATTTGTGCTTGGGTGTTCGCCAACCTGATTCCGCCGTCACCATGGTGGTAATTGATGGGATAGTCGGGATTCGCAGACAGGTCTTGGTACAGTTTGATCGAATGGGATTTCAGTCCAACCATGGTCTGGTTTGTTCCAAAATTCGTCACCTGCGCGGCTGAATGCCAGGTGGTACCAGAGGTCAACTCGTTTCGTTCGACCAGGACGACATCTGCCCATCCTTCTTGCGTCAGGTGATACAGAGTTGAGCACCCTGCGATCCCGCCACCAATTACCACTACTTTTGTCCGCGACTTCATTGGCTTTGCTCCTCTGAACCCCAATAGGTTTTGCTGAAAACGGGTCTTCGCAACAGCTTACGAATGGCTTGTGCTGAAAAATCGAAACTACGATTGAGGATTCTGAAAGGCGCATTTCCCTTTTGCAGAGACCCCGCATCGCCCTTTACGATTCCGGGAATTCTGACATGAAAAGGATTGGGCGTTGTCAAAGGGCAGTAAAAGAAGCGGTCGAAATGCGCGTCTTGCGCAACGCGCAGCAGAGCCCGCCATAGATCCGTGCCCCCCCGGGCAAGCCGGTGGTCGCTTTCAACCTTTGACACAGTCCGAAGTCAAACAAATATACAATACCGCCTTAAGGCTTCTGGAAACTCTGGGCATGGGCGAGGTCCCGGACAGGCTGGCCAACGACCTGCGGTCAGCCGGTGCACAAACCGGACAGCAAGGGCGGCTGCTATTTCCTCGAAACTTGGTTGAAGACGCTATTGGGTCCGCTGCCAAGACTTTCTCCTTTCATGGCCGGGACGAAGCGCGCTCGATCGAAGTGGGCGGAAATCGTGTGTTCTTTGGCACCGGCGGTGCGGCGGTGCAGACGCTGGATCTGGAGAGCGGCCACTATCGCCCATCCACGCTGGCCGATCTGCATGATTTCACGCGGCTTCAGGATACGCTGGCCAATGTCAGCTGGTTTACGCGCTGCTGTGTCGCGACTGATCTGCCAGATGTTTTCGATCTGGACGTGAACACGGTTTACGCTCTGGTTCGCAATACCACCAAACCGATTGCCACGTCGTTTACCCTTGCCGAACATGTGGCCCCGATCGTCGAAATGCTCGACATCGTTGCAGGCGGGCCGGGTGAGTTCGCTAAGCGGCCGTTTCTGAAGGCCCATATCAGCCCGGTGATTTCACCGCTGCGCTATGGCGAGGATGCGGTGGATGTTGTCTATGAATGTATCGCACATAATATCCCGATGTCCTGCATTACCGCCGCACAGGCGGGCGCCACAGCACCCGCGACACTCGCCGGGTTTCTGGCGCAGTCTTTGGCCGAGACACTGGCCAGCCTTGTTATGGTCAACGCGATCAAGCCTGGGTTTCCGATGGTGTTTTCGAACTGGCCTTTCATTGTTGATTTACGCACAGGATCCTTCGCAGGTGGCAGCGGTGAGACCGCCATCCTGAACGCGGCGTCGGCACAGATCACTAACGCACTGGGGCTGCCTTCGGGAGTGGCCGCCTCGATGACTGATGCCAAAGCTATCGACGCACAGTACGGGGCCGAGAAAGGAATGACCTCGCTCGCTGCGGCGCTGGCTGGCGGCAATCTGATCTACGAAAGCTCGGGCATGACCGCTTCGTTGCTGGGCGTCAGTTTCGAAGGGTTCGTCCTTGACGACGAAATGCACTCTCACACCTATCGCGCTTTGCGCGGCATCGAAGTGACCGACGAAAACCTGGGATTCGACGCCATTTGTCATGCGGTACTGGGCGACGGTCATTTTCTGGGAAGCGCCCACACCTATGCTGCGATGGAACGGGACTACTTCTATCCAGCGCTGGCTGACCGGAACGAACCCCGGACATGGCAGACCGAAGGGGCCGCAGATGCGTGGACGGTTGCCCGCCGGCACGCAAAGGACATCCTGGCACGACATCATCCGCAATACCTGACCGAAGAACAGGACGCTGAAATCCGCAGACGGTTTCGCATTCTCTATTAGACTTACGTCGACCGACTCTAGCCAGTAGGCTTGCAGCACATACACTCAGATGAGGCCCTCATGACAAACCCCTTCTTTCAGCCGGTCTCGGCAATGGAGCTTGCGCGTTTCGCTGGTGTCCCCACGTTCATGCGCCTTCCCGAACTGACCCCCAAGGACGACCGGATCAACGAAGTTGATATTGGGATCATCGGGATCCCGTGGGATGGCGGCACCACAAACCGCCCAGGCGCGCGGCATGGGCCTCGGCAGTTGCGCGACTATTCGACCATGATCCGCGCAATGAACCCGGTCACCGGTGTAGCCCCTTTTGCCATGGTGAATTGCGCCGATCTGGGTGATGTCGCGCCGAACCCGGTGGACATCGAAGACACCATGAACCGAGTCACGTCTTTCTATGACGATCTGACCGAACGGGGCATAACGCCGCTAACCGCGGGCGGCGACCACCTGACCACCCTGCCCGTCTTGCGCGCTCTGGCCAAGTCGGAGCCATTAGGCCTTATTCAATTCGACAGCCACACCGACCTGTTCGACAGCTATTTCGGCGGCTACAAATACACCCATGGCACACCGTTTCGTCGTGCCGTTGAAGAGGGCCTTGTAGACCCCAAGCGCTTTGTTCAGGTCGGCATACGCGGTACGGCCTATAACACAGACGATATCGATTGGGCCGAGGCACAGGGCATCCGCATCATCCGCATCGAAGAACTGTTCGACCGCGGCATTGACGATGTCATGGCCGAGGTGCGGGAGATCGTCGGAACAGGTCAGACCTATTGCACCTATGACATCGACTTTGTGGACCCCACCTATGCCCCCGGCACTGGCACGCCGGAAATTGGCGGGCCAAACAGCTTTCAGGCGCAGCAGGTGATCCGCCAGTTAAGCGGTGTCAATCTGGTTGGTGCTGATCTGGTCGAGGTCGCACCCCCCTTCGATGCCGCTGGGGGCACGGCCTGGCTGGGCATCTCACTGATGTTCGAGCTACTGTGTGTTCTGGCACAGGCCGTAGACGCCCGCCGCTAGTCGGTGTTTTCGGCAATCATCGAGATCATCTCGAACATCACCGCCGCCGCGGTCAGGGCGGTGATATTGTTGGGGCTGTCCTTAGTGGGCATCATGCAAACAACGTCACCGCCGACAATGTTCAAGCCGCGCGCGGCACGCAGGATACCAATGGCTTCGTCAATGTCGAACCCCTTTTCGCCCGGCTCCAGATTGGACACCGCCGGAGCGATTGTCGGGTCAAGGCAATCCAGATCGAAGGTGATATAGACCGGGCGGTCACCTAGAACCTCTTTGGTCTGCGCCACTACATCTGCAAGCCCGCGCTGACGAAATTCGCGCATGGTGACGATGTTGTACCCATAGTCGTAAGAAGGCTGCAACCAGTCCAGGCTGCGCGGATGGCCTCGCAGGCCGATCTGCATCGACCGGGTTGGGTCAACCTGCCCCTGATCCGCCAGATAGGCCCCCCAATGGGCGGCGGATTTCTTTGCCCCCAGAAAGTGGTCGACCTTGGTGAACACATCCGTATGCGCATCCAGATGCAGAAAGCTGATCGGCTCTCCTCCGGCCAGCTTCCCGCAGCCCAGCGCCTGTACGATCCCGCCGGTAATGGAATGGTCACCGCCAACTGACACCGGGCGAGCACCTGCTGTATCTATGTCCTTGTAAAAGGCGGTAATGCGTTCGATGCAGTCTTCGTTATCGTTGGCGCGCGGAAAGGGTACATCGCCGACATCGGCAATCTTCGCGCGGCTCCAGGGGTCGATCTCAAAAACCGAATGGACCCTGCGCTGTACCGCCGAGACATTCCGCAAGGCGCGCGGGCCCAGATGCTGATCCCTTTCGGTTGTCCCGTTTCCGGTCGAATGCGGCACACCGACAAGTGCAATATCCTGCCCCTCGGGTCCGATATTGGGGCAGCGGAACATCGTCGGTATGCCCCACCAGTACAAATTGTCCATCATGGACTGCTCATAGCGGTCGACCATTTCATCCTCCGGTAAAAAAATGCCCCCGGCCTGAGCAGAGGGCATAGAAGTTCAGATTCTTTCGTCTTCTCGCCGGAATGCGCCCTGAACAATACGGTCCATGACCATAGCAAGGAACAAAATGGCAAAGCCGCCCAACAGGCCGGGCCCCTTGGCTGCATATTGCAACGCCTCAAGGATTTCCTTGCCCAGCCCTCCGCCACCGATCAGCGAAATGATCACCACCATCGATAGGCACATCAGGATAGTCTGGTTCACCCCGGTCATGATCGACGGCAAGGCCAGAGGTATCTCGACATCCTTCAGCAATTGCCATTTCGAGGCCCCAAAAGCCACAGCAGCCTCTTTGATACTGTCGGGCACTCCGCGCATGCCCAGCGCGGTCAGTCGGATGACCGGCGGCATGCCAAAGATGATCGTGGCCAGAATGCCGGGCGGGTTGCCGGTGCCAAAGAAGGCGATAATCGGGATCAGATAGACGAAGGCCGGCAAAGTCTGCATCAAGTCCAGCACGGGCTCTGCCGCGCGGTAGGCACGCCTGGACTTGCCAAACCAAATGCCCAGTGGAATGCCAAAAACAACGCATAACAGCACCGCCGCACCGACCAGCGCCACGGTTTCCATCGCCACATCCCAATATCCCAGCAAGGCGATATAGGCCAATGAAGACGCCGTGAAGATCGCCACTCGGGGGCCTGCAGCCCGCCAAGCCGTCACACATATCACCAGCATCACAACCGGCCAAGGCGACCCGATCAGCGCAATGGTCAGGGCATCCAGAACCGACCGAACCCCAGCGACAATCCCATCGAATACGTCCCCGCCAGCAAGAGCGGCCGCATCTATCTGCGCCTCCATCCAGCTTGCAAGGTTTGAAAACAGGGTCCCGCCGCCCTCACCCAATATCAGTGCGGACACTTCTTTTTCGGGGAATGCATCCAACATGGCCAGCGAAGCATTGACCGTGAATTTGTAGACGATCAACGGCCCAATCGCAGCAACAAGCACAGCCCCCAGCACCATATTTCGCCTGGACTGGCCACTTTCGGTACTGTCCGGATCTGTCCGCCATTTTGAATACTGTTTTTCATAGACGCGGTCGGCATAGAAGCCCTGTGCCAGTTTGAAGACCAGCAGCATCAGCAATCCGGTGATCATGATGCTCAGCGCTTCAGACTGCGCCGCCGCGGCTTTTCCAAAGCTGGCATCGGCGGCTTTCTGTATATTCGCTGCCAGCTTGGTGAAACGGTCAATATCGGCCTTCTCTGTCGCATCGGCCGCCCGCGCCAGCAGCTCGTCGGCGCGTGCCTGCTGACGTTCGGCACGTTCCACCATGTCAGCGCCCGGATTGCCCCAGGCACCACGCCCGATCTGAACCCAAGCGATGATTTCCAGGATCAGAAAGGTCCAGAACATCCCCCAGATGGCTCGTGATGCTGACCACAAAGGCCCCAGAACCCCGGCCCAGAGATTGAACGTATTCGGAACCGCGCTGGTTGCATCATGGATCTTGTGAAACGCCTTGACGTAATAGTCCCCATTCGGACCAGCAAACTCGTGAATGGACCGATCCAGTGCCTCATGGTCGACCTCGATATCCGAGGCGGCGGTGACTTTCACTTCGGTGGTTACATCAGTCATTCTTGCCCCCCTGAATTCCGCGCAGCAGGCGCGGTTTGGTCACGACGCCCACGTCCTGTCCTGCATCGGTGATGATCACCGGCAGGTCCGTGTCGACAGCCAGGTCGATCAACTGATCCAGATCGGCCCCCTCATCCGCGCGCGGCGCGCCGTCGGTCGGGCCGGAATAGCTGTCCAGTGGCTCCATGATTGAATGCGCCTTGACCAGTTTCAGTTTGGATATGCCCTGAACAAACTCGCGCACATAGTCATCGGCCGGATTCATCACGATGTCTTCCGGTGTGCCAATCTGAACGATGACACCATCTTTCATGATCGCAATTCGGTGGCCAATGCGGATAGCTTCGTCCAGATCATGGGTGATGAACAATGTGGTCTTCTGCAACTGGGCGACCAGCGCTTTGAACTGGTCCTGCAGCTGCAGCCTGATCAGCGGATCGAGCGCAGAAAAGGGCTCGTCCATTAACAGGATTTCCGGATCAGAGGCCAGCGCGCGGGCAATTCCAACACGCTGCTGCATCCCGCCCGACAATTCTTTGGGCAGGCGATCTTCGTACCCGGTCAGGTCCACCAAACCCAGCGCATGGTCCGAGACGGCCCAGCGCTTGGATTTGGACACTTTTCGAATTTCCAAAGGATAGGCCACATTGTCTCTGACAGATCGGTGCGGCATCAGCGCCATATGCTGGAAAACCATCCCGATCTGCTGCGCGCGGATACGGCGCAGTTCGGCCTCGGATATTTTGGATACGTCGTGGCCCAGAATCTCGATCTTGCCTGAGGTCGGCTCGATCAAGCGGTTCACGTGGCGCACCAGCGTTGATTTCCCGGATCCCGAAAGACCCATAATGCAGAAGATTTCGCCGCGCGGGACTTCGAAAGACGCACCCTGTACGCCGACCACACAATTATACCTTTCAAGAACTTCAGGCTTTCCAATCCCTTCATCCCGTACTGCGGTCATGGCCTCTTCTGCCCGCGCACCGAAAATCTTCCAGACATCTGTCAGCTTAACGACTGTTTCGGTCATACTTGCCCCTTCAATGCAAAACAGGCCGCCAGGCATTCCCGGCGGCCTATCTGTAATTCAGTTCCGAGCGTTACCGATCACTCTGACATCCAGTTCAGAACTGCATCTTCGTTCGCACCGACCCATTCTTCGGCATATGCGAGCGGCTCTTTGCCATCTATGACAAGCGCATAAGTCATGGCCGAGACAGCGGCAGTATCCAGTTTCATGTTGGACAACAGCCGAGCAACTTCGGGGTACTCATCCTCAAGAGATTTGGCATAGTGAAGGTGCAGATAGGCCAAATCCCAGGCGACACCTGCTTCGGATTTCTCCAGCCAATCCGGATCATCCGTGGGCTGCAGGACATTCCATTTTGCCGCGTCATAGGCCGGCTCTTCCAGGATCTGAAGATCATGCAGTTCAAACACGTAATGCGGCGTATAGCAGAAACCCACCCAAGGCTCACCCGCTTTGATCGCGTTATCAAGGTTCGCATAGGCGACGGTTTCGTCTATCTCGGTCAGTTCCATGACCTGGTCATAGCCATATGATTTGGCCCGGATTTTCTCGACGTTGGTCGACGCCCAGCCGGGGGCACCGATCCATACTTCGCCCTGCCCGTCGCCATTGCTGTCGAACAGTGCCGCGATGTCGGGATTGGTCAGGTCGTCAATGGACCGAATATCATTGGCATCAGCGGTCGCTTTGTCGACACACATTCCTTGAAACGCCTCAACGCCATTGGAATTGAAGGTAACTGTACCCTTTTCGGTTACATAGGTGTCATGCAGGTTCTGCTGGTTCGGCATCCACACTTCGGGGTGTACGTGCATGGCGCCGGAATCCATCGCCTCGAACACGATCGGGTTGGTGCCATTCTGAAGCTCGACCTCTAGCCCCAGATTTTGTTCGATCGCAACCTTTAGAATGTGCGCTGTTGCATTTACCGATGGCCAGTTCGGCACACCGATCACAATGTCAGCAGCAAAAGCAGGCACAGCGACTATCATCGACGCGCCTCCCAGTAACATAGTGAGTTTGTTCATATTATTTCTCCGTGTTGGGCGTTCGAGGCGCTTTTCTTCTTACCCTATGGGCAGCGGTACGCCTGCCAAACGACATCGGGATGACGTTCCATCCCCCTTTCTTAGCCAGTTACCGGGCGCGCCGGTTTGACAGGAAAATTCAAACATGCCGACACATGACCCATCAAGAACAACATGCCACAAATCAATATATGCGTCTTTCTCGAATATTAGATTCGGTTTATTCTGATCTTGGTCGATATGACGCCTGAAATAGGTGCAGCCGATTCTTGAGTGGGCTTGTCTGCCATCAATATCCCCTAAGCGGCGCCATCTCAGACAGGGGTACAGATTTTATCCAGTCAGTCCTCAGATCCCAGTACAAGATCCTGCTTCAGGATGAAGTCCCCAAACGCGTCCGTCAGCGTTTGAAAGCGCGAGCGTTGCGAGACATAAAGATACACCTGCCTTTGATCTTCGAGATCAGCGATAGGACGGAAGACGATAGCCTCAGGGAGAGACCGTGCAACGGTTTGCGGTAAAACCGTCACCCATTCCTCAGTGCGCACCAATGCGATCAGTGAATGGGTGTTCTGAATGGTCACACCGGCCTTCGAAATCGCCGCGTGAAACCGCGGGGACTGAACCAGATCGCACAGAGCATTGCGTATGAAGGGAACCGAAGCCACCTGTTCGATGGTTGGCGTCTCCGATTGCTGTGCCAGCGGGTGTGCAGCCGTGCAAACCACCCCAAACCTGTCTTCGAACAAGGGCGTGGCTGTGACCCCGTTTAGCGCAAGATACCCGGATGCAATGCCGATATCCGCTTTTCCTTGCACAACCGCGTCCAGTACCTGCTGTGTATCGGTATCGCGGAGCTCGATCCTGATATCGGGGAAATGGCTATTCATGTGACTCAGCACCTTGGGAAAGGCAAGAGCCGCCACCGACGGCACAGACACGATCCGCAACAGCCCGTACTCTGCGCTGGCTATTGCCTCGATATCCTGAACTGTTTGATCGAACTGTCTGACCTGCTTCAAAGCCAAATCATGAACCTGCCGACCCACTTCCGACAGTCGGTTTTTGCGCTCTCCCTCGAACAGCTTCTTACCCAGGTGCTCCTCAAGCTGCTTCAGCGTCATCGACACCGCCGATTGCGTTCGCCCAAGACGGTCGGCGGCCTCGGTCAGATTACCAGTCTGCACAACCGTGCAAAAACTGCGCAGTGTTTCAATCTTGATCGCCATACTTCAGTTTTTCTGCAATTTGTTTCATTTAATTGAGTTTGACTGATGTTCGCCAAAAAATCCATCCTAGGTCAAATGAAATCGCACTGGGGCGTAACGTGACACAACTGAATCTGATTGCTGGCGAATGGCTGGCAGGTGAGTCTGAAATCGAAAACCGCAATCCTTCGGACCTGAGCGATCTGGTCGGCATGTTTGCACAGGCCAGCGCTGACCAGCTTGAGGCGACGCTGGATCAAGCCCGTGTTGCACAGGCTGAATGGGCGGCCTATGGCATCGAACGGAAGCAAGCTGTTCTGAACGCTATCGGTAATGAAATGATGGTCCGGGCCGAAGAACTGGGTACGCTCTTGGCGCGCGAAGAAGGCAAGCCGCTGGCCGAAGGCAAAGGCGAAGTGTTCCGCGCCGGGCAGTTCTTTACCTATTACGCAGCTGAATGCCTGCGTCAAATCGGTGAGAACGCGGATTCTGTGCGCCCCGATATCGAAGTAGACGTTCGCCGCGAAGCTGTCGGTGTTGTCGCCATCATCAGCCCATGGAACTTCCCTACCGCGACTGCCTCTTGGAAGATTGCTCCAGCACTGTGCTATGGCAACGCGGTTGTGTGGAAACCCGCCAACATCACCCCGGCATCCGCTGTCGCACTGACCGAAATCATCGAACGTCAGGACATCCCCAAAGGTCTGTTCAGTCTGGTCATGGGTTCGGGGCGCAGCATCGGGCAACGCCTGGTCGAAAGCCCCAAGGTCAATGCAATTTCCTTTACCGGGTCAGTCCCGGTCGGCAAGGGTATCGCAGCAGCCGCCATCCAGAACCTGACCAAAGTTCAGATGGAAATGGGATCAAAAAACGCGCTGGCAGTGATGGACGATGCCGATCTGGATCTGGCCGTTACTCTGGCATTGGGAGGAGCGTTTGGCGGCACCGGACAGAAGTGCACGGCGTCTTCGCGCCTTGTCGTGCATGCGGGTATCCATGACGCGTTTGTCGAAAAGCTGGTGGCCGGTGCGCAAGCGAT
Source organism: Ruegeria sp. CDSC052 (assembly GCF_059610685.1). Classification (NCBI taxonomy): domain Bacteria; kingdom Pseudomonadati; phylum Pseudomonadota; class Alphaproteobacteria; order Rhodobacterales; family Roseobacteraceae; genus Ruegeria; species Ruegeria sp. CDSC052. Next base: position 80,013 of record NZ_JBXWOB010000008.1, on the reverse strand, counting down.
GAAGGTCGGCCACGCGCTGGAGGAAGGCGTGCAGATGGGTCCCGTCGTCAGCCAACAGCAGCTGAGCGAAAACCTGGCCTATGTTGATCTGGGCAAATCCGAAGGGGCCGAGCTGGCCTGTGGCGGAACCCGGCTGGAGATGCCTCATGACGGGTTCTACATGTCGCCGGGCGTGTTTCTGAACACCAACAACGACATGCGCATCAACCGCGAAGAAATGTTCGCGCCCCTGACCAGTGTCATCAAGGTTGGCAGCTATGACGAAGCGCTGAGCGTCGTCAACGACACCAACTTTGGCCTGACCTCGGGCATCGTGACCAAATCGCTGGCCCGCGCCACGCATTTCCGTCGCAATGCGCGCACTGGTGTTGTGACTGTGAACCTGCCCACTGCAGGCACCGATTACCACGTGCCTTTTGGCGGCCGCGGCGACAGCTCTTACGGGCCGCGCGAACAGGGTAAGGCTGCGGCCGAGTTCTATACCACGGTCAAAACCGCCTATATCAGCGCGGGCCCCGTGTGATGCGGATCGACGGGCTACAATATGCCAACTGGTCGGAAAAGATTTTCCGCCAACTGCGTGACGGGGGCGTGGACGCGATCCACGTCACCATCTCGTACCACGAGAACTTTCGCGAAACGGTTCTGAATTTCGAGAAATGGAACCGCTGGTTCGAACAAAACCCGGACCTGATCATGAAAGGGCGCTGGGCCAGCGATATCGATACGGCTCGTAAAACGGGCCGGACGGCTGTGTTCTTTGGCTTTCAGAACCCCTCGCCCATCGAAGACGATATCGGGCTGGTCGAAATCCTGCACGATCTTGGCGCCCGTTTCATGCAGCTGACCTATAACAACCAGTCCTTGCTGGCGACCGGCTGTTATGAGGCCGATGACACAGGCATAACCCGTATGGGCAAGCAGGTGATCAAAGAGATGAACCGCGTAGGTCTTGTAGTGGACATGAGCCATTCGGCGGACCGTTCCACCATCGAGGCCGCTGAATTGTCCGAGCGTCCCATAGCCATCACTCACGCGAACCCGTATGATTGGTCGCCCGCGCTGCGTAACAAGCGTGACGATGTCATTCGTGCAGTGACGGAAAATGGCGGGATGCTTGGCTTTTCGGTTTATCCCCACCATCTGAAAGATAAATCCGACTGCACGCTGGACAGTTTTTGCGAGATGATCGCACGCGCCGCCGACAAATACGGCGCGCAGCATCTGGGGATCGGCACAGACCTGTGTCAGGATCAACCCGACAGCATTGTGGAATGGATGCGGGTTGGCCGCTGGACCAAGGAAATCGACTATGGCGAGGGATCCGCTTCGGCACCAGGCTTTCCGCCCATGCCGGGCTGGTTTCAGGACAACCGAGATTTTGGGAACATCGAACAAGGGTTACGCGCGACCGGCCTGAACGATGACGAAGTGGCCGGGATCATGGGCAGGAACTGGTATCAGTTCTTTGCCGAGAACTTCGTCCCACAAGGGTAACACTATGAATACACGCGTGCAGACTGAAAATGTCAGACGTGATCCCGCGATGGTCATGCGGCTGTCGCGGCTGGGCTCGCTGCATCAATGCCGTCTCAGCTTTATGCGGCAACTGACCCGCCGTATGGCGCAGGAAAACTGGAGTTTTTCCCGCCCTGCGTTCGAGATTGACGAACACGGCGTTGGCCATGCGGTCTATACCACGCAAGGCCCTGATCACGCATATTCTCTGGTGGCGTTTGCCCATGATCTGCCGCCCGAAAAACGCTCGGACCGGGTCATCGCCGAGGCCTGGGATGCCACCTTCGCGCTATTTGACGGCATTCCGACGGCGGATGATATTCACCGCCTGTCGCAAAACGTACCAGTGCAAGAGGCCGGGCGCGTCAGCGAGACAGAACTGTCATTGTCGCGCGCCAACCGGTCAGTCCGCCTGTGGGCACATGTGGTCGACCGTCTGGCCGCTGGTCAACAACCCGATCTGGAACAGATTTATCAGGTTGGCTACCTGATGCGGACAACCGCCGTGTATGGTTCCGGCAAGTTTGGGGCTGCAGATCGCGAGAAAACAGCCAGTCGCCCCGAGGTCAACGGCCCGTTCCAGACCGAGATGTTGTCGGTCTACCTGACCCGGACCTTTGTGCGCGATCTGGTGCAGCATATGGCCCAAGTGAAGGGCGGCGATCAAACCGCGCAGTTGGATCCGCAGATCGCCAGTTGGCTCGGCATTGGCAATTCCACAGGTCTGGGCATGGCCCCGTTCATCGTCAACCATCCGATCTTGTTCAATAACTGGATCATGGCGCGAGAGGAGGCCATCGCCCGGGTACGGTCGCTCTTGACCGCCTCGGAAGATGAGGCCCGTCAATTCCGTGGCATCTATGATCGTAGCAAACTCTCGATGTCCTGGTGGCAGTCTGAGCATCCGGTCCAGCGCGATAAGCTGGCGGCGCTCAACAACGATCTGCAGGCAATCTCTGGGTATCTGGACAGGGATGATCTGACGCAGAACCAACCCTGGGATCGGTTGATCCTGTGGTCGCAATCCGCGCTGAGCGAGGAGGGCCAGGAACTGCTCGCCTCGCTTATCCTTGAGCCCTATGGCGAATTGGTCGATGGGCTGAGCTGTTGTATGGCCGACAGCAATTCAAGTGCCCATGTGATTGATGGATCAATGTCGGTAGGCGCTGCGCGCGATCTGATCAGTAACAGTTTTGGCTGGGCCTTGGATCTGGATTGGAACGCAGCGGAAAACTGTGCGCGGGCCTGGTATGTCTCCGAGGAGAAGCTGGAGCCGCGACTGGGTGAGCGCTTTGAGGAACCGATAGCCGGTTACGAACAGCCCCTTGCCCCGGCCCGTGACGCCGCGATGGCGTATAAGGCGCTTGCCGAATGGGATACTCGCTCCTCCGTTGCAGAGTTTCTGCTGCGCCATCCTGAACATCGCCACACCCTGCGCCGCGCTCAAATGAGCCGAGTAGCCCCCTATGGTGAAATCCACGACAACACGATTAGCGCCACTGTCCTGCCTATCGACATGCTGCGGGCCAAGCTGTCGTTTTTTGGGGCAACCCATTTTGACCCCCGGTCGGACCGCTGGGTGCGGATCTGCATGTACTCCGGCGCACCATATCCTGATGAGCTAACGCCGGAAAATGCCGATCTGTGGGTTTATCCGGAGTTGCCGCAATGACCTATTCACTGAACGAGATCGAAGCCACCTCTAAACGCGCTGCCCGAGGGGCAGGGTATGCCTGGGGTCTGGCAGAAGAGGCCGCCAAAGCCACACGCTGGTTGTGCGGGCATGGGCTGGACGGGACGGCAGAGCTGGCCCACCTGCTGGACTTGGGTTTGGCTGCGGCGCCGGCAGATCACAGACCAGATGCGATGCAGGGCCCATGGCAGGGCAAGGGCGCTTTGTGCCCTCTGGCCACTGGCACCTTGCTGTCGGATTGTGCCGAACAACTGCGCGCCGGACCGGTTGAGATGGCCAACATTGCAATCCCTGCCCTGTTACTGCCCTTTGCTGCCTATGCGGCACGTGAACTCAAGGGCTGTGTGGTGCTTGATTGTGATGGGCATCTGGCGGCATGTGATGGGTATTCCGTGTCGACCCCAGATACCTTACCCGCCCAGGCGCGCAGGGTGGTGGTTTCGCTGGGGGAACAGCGCACAGGCCCCCGCCCACATCAGACCCGCGCCGCCCCGACTGATCAGGCTTGGGCAACGCTGAATCGCTTTGCCCACCGCACCTATGCCCCCGCAACCGAGGAATCCCGCCTGCTGGGTGCAGGGGCCGGGCTTTCTGATAATGACTGATGAGGTACTGATTTGACCGAGACCCGGACCCTTACTCTGAACGAAATCGAAGACCTGTCGTTTCGCGCGCTTGTTGCTGCGGGGACTTCACCGGAAAACGCCCGCCCGCTGGCGGTTGCGACCGCGGCAACCGAGGCGGACGGCGTGGCAAGCCATGGACTGGCCTATATCCCGATCTATTGTGAGCATGTCCAATGTGGCAAGGTCGACGGTCTTGCCAAACCGGTCATGACACGGCCCAAGCCAGGTGTAGTTACCGTAGATGCCGCAACCGGATTTGCCCATTCAGCCATCGATCTCGGGTATGAGACGCTGATCACCGCTGCGCGCGAACAGGGCGTTGCCGTGCTGAGCATCTGCAACAGCTATAACTGCGGCGTGCTGGGCTATCACACCTATCGTCTGGCACAGGCCGGGCTTGTCGGGCTTGGTTTTACCAACGCGCCAGCCTCGATCGCGCCATCGGGTGGCGCAAAGCCGGTTGTAGGGACCAACCCCTTTTCCGTTGCCGTACCCGGTACAGATGGGCAACCCGCCCTGCTGATCGATCAAAGCGCCAGCACAATCGCCAAGAGCGAGGTCATGAAACATGCCAGAGAAGGAAGGCCGATCCCCGTTGGGTGGGCATTGGACGCCGAGGGCAACCCGACCACTGATCCCAATGTGGGCCTCAAGGGCTCCATGGCACCTTCTGGTGGGTACAAGGGCGTCGGTGTGGCCCTTCTGACCGAAGTTATGGCGGCCGCTCTTACAGGGGCCACTCTGGGCATCAACGCCTCGCCCTTTTCCGGAACCGCTGGCGGTCCGCCCAAGACCGGACAGTTTTTCATTGCAATCGACCCTGTGGCGACATCGTCGTCGGGTGGCTTTGCTCAGGGCATCGAGGAACTCGTCGGCGCCATTCGATCGCAAGACGATGCACATTTGCCTGGCGATGGCCGACGCGCAAAACGCGTCGCATCGGCCACACAAGGCGTGGCTGTAAATATTGCGACCCTTGAAAAGATCGAGACCATCTTGGGATAAGCCGGTTTTCTTAGCCCGCAATCAGATTCTTTCTGGTTCGGGCACCCTTACCCAAACCTTCTGACCCAGCACCAATTTTCAGAACGGCTTCCAAGCCTTTAGCCAAAATTCGACCCGGACGCAGCAGGCTCATTTTTCGTATTTCATGCTTTAGCGCAGAAAAACGGGGTTGACTCAAATCGCACTCCATATTTAGTTCGGTAACAGAACGAATAAATGGAATCGACGTGGCAACGCAGACGAAAATCTCTCGACGAATGTCTCAAAGTGCGGTCGTTCAGGCGATTGCGACCTATGGGCCCATTTCGCGCGCCAGCGTGTCGAAGCTGACCGGTCTTTCGAAACAGACAATCTCGGAAATTGTCGGAAACCTAGAAAGCGATGGCTGGGTGCGGACAGTCGGTCAGACCGAGGGGCATGTCGGACGCCGCGCCGTGGTATATGAAATCGCTCCGGATGCGGCAACGGTCGCCAGCGTCGATCTGGGTGGAACAAAGATCAGGGTCGCACTATGCGATCTGACCGGTCGCGTTCTGGCCGAACGCGTAGAGCCGACAGAACAAAGCGGCGGCAGACAAGTGGTCGATCAGGTTGCCCGTATGGTTCGCGCAACCGCAGACGACCCCCAATGCCCGTCAGGCGAATTGAAAATAGCTGTCGTCGGTGTCCCAGGCGTGCCGGACAGCAGGACCGGCGCGGTCCTGATGGCGCCTAACATAACCGGGCTGGATCAGATTGATCTTGCTGGCACTTTGAACGAACGGCTTGGGATAGAAATCCTTGTCGAAAATGATGTCAACCTTGCCGCTCTGGGCGAGCATTGGATGGATCATCGAAGCGACCAGGATGATCTGGTCTTCGTTTCCGTCGGAACCGGAATTGGTGCAGGAATCGTCGTCGGAGGTATTTTGCTGCGTGGCGCATCTGGTGCAGCTGGCGAAATAGGTTTTCTTCCCTTTGGTGCCGATCCCATTGCAAAGGAAAGCCATAAAATAGGCGCGCTGGAACGCGTAACCGCCACCGATGCAATCATCGGCGAATACAGGATGCTTACGGGCAAAACTTGCTCAGTTCCTGCGATCTTTGAGGCTGCCAATAACGGCGACAAAGCAGCCGAGCGAACGCTGGACAATGTCGCTTATCAGATCGCGCGGGCTTCGGCGTCGATTGTAGCGGTTCTTAATCCGTCCCTTATCGTGATGGGGGGCTCTATCGGCGCGCGTGACGAGTTGATGCACCGGATCAGACGCTTTGCCGCCCAGTGCTACCCCCGTGAAATAGAGATCCAGCCCTCAAAGCTGGGTCCGCATGCTGCCCTTGCCGGAGGTGTGTCTATAGCCCTGTCGCATTTACATATCTCTCTTTTCGCCGAGGGTCAGAAAGGTGCCGAGATCAACGTACCACCTCCAGCGCTCGATACCTTCAAGGCAAGTATGTCATGACCGCTAAGGCTCTTTCAGAACGCTTGCGTCAAGAACAGGATGCTGATGCAGACCTGACTCTGTTGCGCGATGCCCTGTCCATCGAAAGCGTGACGGGCAATGAATCACGTTTTGCGCGTTTTCTGGACCAGCAACTAATGGCCCTGGGGCTGAATACCGGACGGAGCTGTTTCGCGGGTGAACGCGAAAATGTCTGGGGAATTGCTTCTGTGGAGGGACCCAACCTCATGATTTTGGGCCATACGGATACGGTGCATATCCGGGGCTGGGAGGAATATTGGGAAGACGATGCACGCAAAAATCCATTCGGCGCGACCGAAAAGGACGGGCACATCTGGTCACGTGGGGCAAGCGACCTCAAGGGTGGGATTTGCGCTGCGATTGCCGGGTATCGCCTGCTGCAAAAACTTGGCGTTATGCCTTCAGCCAGTCTGACCTTTGCCTTCATCGGTGACGAAGAAAGCGGTGAACCTGGCAGCGGCGTCAGCGCCGGGGCGAAAGATCTGGTTGGACGCATCAAGTCCGCCGAAATCCCCCGTCCTGATTTCGCGATCTATGTCGAGCCAACGAGTTTGGACATTTATTCCGCCCAGATCGGGTTCTTTATCGCCGAGATCACGATAACTGGAAAAACAGCGTATTTCGGCCGACCCGAATTGGGGGTCGATGCATTGAAAGCAACGCATACGCTTCTGTCGAAAATCTGGGATCATGAAAAAGAACTGAACGCGGGCCCGCGTCATGACCTTGTCGGTGCCTCTTCTGTTCTGGTGACGCATATCGATGGCGGCGGGTTTATCGCAGTGCCCGGAGAATGCAGGCTCTCACTGATCCGGAAACTTAGACCTGGCGAAATGCTTGATGATGCAGTGGCAGCATTGGAAACAGCGCTTGGCCTGGATCGCCTACCCACGGGCATAGAGGTGTGCATCGACTACCCAGCCGGTCGTGATCATCCCAAGGGCGGCTCTCCAGTTGAAAACGACCCCGATACTGAGGCGGTTCGCCTGTTGCAGAACTGTGTACAGCAAACTCTGTCCCGAAAAGTAGAAATCGGCGGCGCGCCCTACTGGTCTGAGATGCCATTTTTAACTGAACAGATCGGCTGTCCAACCGTTTACTGCGCACCGGGTGATATCGCCGTGGCGCATACTTTTGAAGAACGAATTGAGGTCGAAGAATACCTCGCCGCCGTCCGGGCCTTTGCGCTTTTCATAGCGCAGTTCGGTGCGTCGGACACGCTCGCAATGCATCCAACCTGAGGAGGACAAACATGTCACTTGTTAGAAGCACATTTGCCGCTACCGCGATGTTCGCGCTGGCGGGCAGCTTATACGCCGAAACCATCGGTCCAGCGGGGGAAAGTGCCACCCCTTCATCAATGGTTGTTGTCGCTGATGATGATGTCGAAAAGGTGAAAGAGGCTGGATATTCCGCTGCTTTGCTGTGGCATGACCAATCCGACTTTGTGAATGCGGTAACAGCAGGTGCCAGCGATGAATTTGCGCGTCTGGGGATCGAGGTCGTTGCCGTGACAAGCGCAGGATTTGATGCTGCAAAACAACGTAGCGATATCGAGACGGTCATGGCCAAATCGCCCAATATCATTCTGTCGCTTCCTCTGGACCCGGTGACCTCTGCCGCAGCATTTGCAGAGGCAAAAGAGGCCGGAGTTGCCCTAAGTTTCCTCTCGAACCTGCCGGCCGGCTACAAGCACCCGGACGACTATGCGGCAATCGTGACGGATGACCTGTTTCAGATGGGCAAACAAGCGGCGGATGCGCTTGCGGCTGCCATGGGCAATGAAGGAACGGTTGGATGGATTTATCACGACGCAGATTATTATGTGACCAATCAGCGCGACAACGCTTTCAAGACCACGATTGAGAACGACTATCCGAACATCACAATCGTTGCAGAACAAGGCATATCTGATCCTGCGCGCGCCGAAGAGATTGCCAATGCGATGCTGCTGAAAAACCCAGACCTGGGTGGAATCTACGTAACCTGGGCTGGTCCGGCAGAGGGTATTCTTGCAGCGCTGCGGACGAACGGAAACACCTCGACCAAGATCGTGACATTGGATCTGTCAGAGCCGATTGCCCTTGATATGGTTAAGGGTGGTAATGTCGCGGCGATTGTTGCCGATGAAGCCTATGAACTGGGGCGTGCAATGGCCGCCAGTGCCGTGCTCGACCTGCTGGGCGAGGACGTACCATCCTTTGTTGTAGCCCCTGCATTGACAGTGACAGCGGACAACGTTGCCGATGGATGGCAAAACTCGCTGAATATTGATGCACCAGCCAGTCTGACATCGAAGTAGAGACCTGATGGGCAGGTCGCCTCTGGCGACCTGCCGCAACCGGATATTCCCAGAGGCATCCATGGAACAGGCTTTTCAACGTATGCGCGACTTGGATCTACAGCGCTGCGTCATTTATTTCGGCTTTCTTGCGATCTTTCTGTTTTTTGGGATCACTCTCTACGATGACGGGTTTCTGACCAGTCGGAATCTGACAAATATCGTCCTTCAGACAGCCCCGGCCACGATCATGGCCATCGGATTGGTCTTTGCCCTGTCAGCCGGAGAGATCGACCTGAGTTTTGGCTCTGTCGTAGCTGTTGCAGCCCTCTCGGCAGCTGTTGCGATGCAGAACGGCCCAATGATCCTGGGTGTCGCAGCGGGGCTTGGCGCAGGCATTCTGATCGGCGCGTTCAATGGTGCATTGGTGGCCTATCTGCGGTTGCCATCATTTCTGGTGACCTTGGCCACCATGGGTTTATTTGCCGGAATTGCGCGTTCGATGACCGATCTGCGATCCATTCCTGTCGTTAACGGGACTTTCACCGGGGTCTTCGGCTCGGGCAAGCTGTTTGGTGTACCTTCACTTGTTATCTGGACCGTGATTGCAGTGCTGATTGGCCATGTCATCTACCGACACACACGTTTTGGCGCACACGTTCTGGCCGTTGGAGACAATGCCCGCGCAGCCCAAGTCTCTGGCATCAGGGTTCCCCGTATCCGGCTGATGGTTCTAACCTTGTGCGGTGCAACCGCTGGGCTGGCTGGTTTGCTCTATGCCGGGCGTATTCAAGCCGCCAAATATACAATGGGCGAAAGCGACCTGATGACGGTCATTGCCGCTGTCATCGTAGGTGGCACTGCGCTTAATGGCGGCAAGGGATCCATAATAGGTGCGCTTTTGGGCTCGCTCATGATGGGAATGCTGAATAACGGGCTGATCCTGATGGGGCTTCAGGTCTCGGACCAGATGATCGTACGCGGGCTGATCATACTGATCGCCGTAGCAATTTCACTCCGCGAAATCCGCCGATAGACACCGGAGCAACCCAATGTTTCTTGATCTTCTCATACGTCGCAACCCCAAGTTCATCGAGGCCGCCATGGCCTTGCATCAACAAGGGAAGATCCCCGCAAACGCCTATGTGCTTGACCTGGATGTCGTCGAACGCAACGCGCGCCTTTTCTCTGATGTGGCCCGTGGGCATGGCCTTACAACTTTTGCCATGACCAAACAGGTGGGCCGCCATTCCGGCTTTTGTCAGGCGGTCATGCGCGGTGGCATCAGCCGGTCCGTCGCCGTGGATATGGCCTGCGCCTTGGCATGTGACCGCGCTGGCTTAAGGACAGGTCATTTGGGTCACCTTGTACAGGTACCCCGCCAAGAAGCTTTCTTCGCCGCAGCCAAACTACGCCCGGACTATTGGACGGTATTCTCGGACAACAAGGCAAAAGAGGCGGCAGACACCTCGGCTCGGGCCGAGAGAGAACAGGCACTGATGGCGCGCATCCAGACCGAAGGGGATACGTTCTATCGTGGCCACGAGGGAGGATTTGACGCGAATGATATCCTGGCGGTGGCCGACCGTTTGGATGCGCTGCAGGGCGGGCGCTTTGCAGGCATTACAACCTTTCCCGCCCTGCTTTTCGACCAGGATGCCCGCAAGGTTGTGCCGACCCCAAACCTCCACACGCTCAACATGGCTGCAGAAGCTCTGGCGCGTGCTGGGCGTACGGAGATCGAAATCAATGCCCCCGGAACGACATCTTCAGCTGTTCTTCCAGCATTAGCCGAAGCCGGGGCCACGCAGGTTGAACCGGGCAATGGCCTACATGGCACGACGCCTCTCCATGCGGTAGAAGACCTTCCTGAGGATCCCGCCGTACTTTACCTTTCCGAGGTCTCGCACCATCACGGCGGGAAAGCCTATTGCTTTGGCGGCGGGCTCTATATCGATCCGGTTTTCCCGAAATACCAGGTTCGGGCGCTGGTCAGCAGCAGCCCGACAATCAGCCGGTCAGCCCTGCGAAATGTCGAAATTCCTGATTATTCCGCAATAGATTACTACGCCATGATCGACAGCGACAGCGATCAAAACCCCGCACCAGGCGACACGGTTGTCTTCGGTTTCCGTGGGCAGGCCTTTGTGACCCGCGCTTTGGTTGCCGGGATAAAAGGCGTAGACAGCGGAATGCCAGAGCTTACCTCAATCGAAAACGGCTTTGGCGACCACGTCAGCTGGCCGGGAGCCTTTGCGCAATGACTCCGGTTCTTTCCCTCAAGCAAATCCACAAATCTTTTGGCGGAGTGGTCGCGATCCAGAATTTTTCACTGGACCTCTACCCCGGTGAAATCGTGGCTCTGGTCGGTGATAATGGCGCGGGTAAATCCACGCTCGTCAAGATCATCTCTGGCGTGCATCGACCAACCAGCGGTGAGATCGCGCTTGACGGCGAAGAAGTCGGTTTTTCGGATGCAAGCGCGGCTCGATCACATGGTATTGAGGTGGTCTATCAGGACCTCGCATTGGCTGACGAACAGCCGGTTTATATGAACATGTTTCTGGGCCGCGAACTGACGCGCAAACCCTTTGGACTGCTGGATAAAGCACGCATGCGTGCCGAAACCCAAAGCCTTGTTGATCAGCTTGACGTGCGCATCCCCTCTGAGCGCGCAGCCATACGTGATTTGAGCGGAGGCCAAAGACAGGGCATTGCTATCGCGCGAGCAACCCATTGGGCCAGCAAATTGATCCTTCTGGATGAACCCACTGCAGCACTTGGCGTTGCAGAGACTGCGAAGGTTGAGGACCTTGTCGCGTCACTTAAGGATCGCAATCTGGCAATCTTGATCATCAGCCATTCCCTGGATCAGGTTTTTCGTCTTGCCGACCGCATCTGTATTTTACGCCGGGGTGAACAGATAGGCGTCAGGACAACTGCCGAGACCGACAAGAACGAAATTGTCGCCATGATCACCGGTGTTCATAGTTGATGGCGCAAAGCGCAGCCGTGTCCCCATCTTTACGAAGGGGCCCTTTGGCTCGATCGGATATGGCACCTATCGCTGCCCGATGATTTCGAAAGTATAATCTCGTCTCACCCCTGCCGGAGGTGGCGGGAAGGGTGCAGCCGCTTTCACCTGGGCAAGGGCGATCTGATCCAACCGCTTTGATCCTGAACTGCGTACTATTCCTACCGCCTGCAATGTCCCGTTCTCAGCTATTCGAAAGGCCACCAACGCGGCACCTCGAATATTGGCGCTCTTTCTCCGGGCGCGGATAATCTTGCGTTTAATCTGTCCGGCGTAGTTGCTGGCGTCGGCATTGCCGGATGCGGTCAGCGCTGACGTGGATGTAACAACCTTTGCCGCGCCTTTCGTGGTTTTCCCGGTGGCGTCGCCTTTTTTCCCCGATTGTTTCGCGTTGCCATGCGCGGTGGCAGTTTGATTGCTTGCCTGTTTCTTCGGTTCCGGCGGCTTGGCATCCTCGGTCGGCGACACCGAAGCAGCATCACCCTGTCTGTTCGGTGTTTCAGCGTCCTGAGGCCTGAGAGGGCTTGGCGCAACAGCGGTCGCGGCCGTAGCGCTGCTCACAACCGGGCTGAGAGTTTGCGGCGACGTTGTGCGCTGCTGCTTGACAGGGCGGGCCTTGGGTTGCAACCGATGAGGTGCTGCCGGTTTCTTGCGCGTGCTGGCCGGTGCTGGTGCATTTGTTCCGGCGACGAAGTCCTTGAATACAGATCCCAGCGCGGCGGCGCTCTCCTCTCCGCCACCTTCGACCTGCACCTGTTCGGCGGTCGAATAATCCAAAAGCGCAAGGCCATGTGTCGCTACGGCCAATGCGACAGAAATCACAACCACCGCGCGGGATTTGGTTATCACCGTAATCCCCTTTCGGTCACGACATAAACCTGACTTGCACCCAACCCGCGCAAGTCAGCGCTGATCTGTTTGAGCGCAACCGCAGGCAAGGATCGATCCGGCACGATCCGAACCGCATCAAGGGGCAGATCAACAGCCGCCCGCTCTACATAGGCCGCAGCATTGGTCAGCTCTGCCCCGCGATATTCAAGTGTGCCATCCGCACGGATAACCAATGCATCAGGTGGCTCGCGCCCCTCCAGATCCATCGTTTCGACAAGCTGAACTGATCCGTTGAGCGGCGGCGTAAGGGTGCCCGCGATCATGAAGAATATAAGCATCAGGAACACGACATTGATCAGCGCGATGGTTGGCTCTCGGCTTTGTCTGGGCTTCGATTTCAACTGCATCAGCCCAAAACCTGAGTGCGCAGGTTTTCGACAGGTGCCAGCACGATGAACAGATCAATCAGCTGCTGAGAGGTTGCCCTCGGACCCAGGCTGATGAGCGCGATTTGGGATTTGGCGTCGAGCAGCATTGGAGCCACCTGCGCCAATGGTACAGGCGCACCATCGACCAGAATTCGGTCTGCATCCAGTTTAATAAACCGGATGGCTTGGTCTGGCTCCGCGCCGCCGACAGAGGCCGTCGAAAACTGAATCTCGGCGAATTTCGAGAATGTGGATGTCAGCATGAAAAACAACAGCAGCAAAAAGATGACATCTATGAGCGATGTCATCGACAGGCGTTTGCGCCGCTTTCTTTGAACCTCAAGCGCCATGTGCCAGTGCCGTAATCGCGGCCCCTGCCGTTTGCTCGGCCTCCTCGGCATGGCCGGGGGCAAATATTGTTCTGAGCGCACGGTTGGTAAAGACGCGTTCTCGGTTCACGCGGGCCTCAAACCAGGTCAGGATCAGTGACGTCGGCATGGCTACGGCCAGCCCCGCTGCTGTTGTCATCAGCGCCACCCAGATGCCCCCAGCCAGCAGCGACGGGTCAACGGCGTTGCCCGCCCCCTGCAGAGTCTGGAAAGCTTCGATCATGCCCAGCACCGTGCCGAACAATCCGAGCAGGGGCGCAAGTTGAGATACGATGTCCAGTACATTGAGGCCCTGTTCCAGCTGAGCAAATTGCGTCTCAGCCTCGGCATCGACCCGCTCGGACAAGGTGCGATCATTCCCGGACAATGCCATTGCGATCACCGGCGCCAGGTAACTACGGCTTTTGTTCAGGTATGTTCTGGCGGCCGTGGGGTCTTCTCGGTCCCATGCGTCGATCGCCCTGGACAATTCGACGTGACGGCCGACCCCCGCCGCTTTGTATTGCCAGATTTTGTAAAAGACCAAGGCGAGGGTCGCGATTGAGGCTGCTATCAGGATCGCCACCACCGGGCCCCCTAATTGCAGGATTTCCATCAGTTTTTGCAGCATTTCGGACATGGCTTTATCCTATCATCTCAGTTTCAAGGCGGCTTTTTAGACTGAGGCCATTCATGCAGGCATCTTTGTTACCGCTCTGGGTCACGCATTCCTGCACGCCGTTGAACAGAATCCGGCTGATCTGGTCACAGGCCATGTCGGTGAATTGAAACTGCCTGACCCGTGGGCGGCCTGCGGGCAGTTCTTCGAAATCCAGCAGGGTAATTAACGCGACCGCACCGTTTTTGCCAAACAGGACGGTTTCATAGACCGCACCGTTGATGTCAACCTCATGCATATTTTCGGCGACAAAGCTGAGCAGACAGTTTTGCCCCCTTGCTTCGGCAGAGCTGAGTTCGATTGATACGCCGCCAGTCTTGGGCACGTCTTCTGCGCTGGCGATCCCTGCCCCCAAGACTGAGAGCAGGGTCGACAGGACAGCGCTGGCTTTGTTTGCTGCCGCACTTCGCATAACGGGTCCTTTCCTTGGGATCAGAAGGTTTTGGCCAGGCCGAGCTTGAAGGTCCGGCCCGTCGAATTGCGGGTCGATAGGTTCGGGCGGTAGTCCTTATCAAGGATGTTCTCGATACCGGCGCGCAGCTCAAAGCCTTCAAACACACCCTCTTGCGGCATGTAGGTCGCACGCAGAGAGTTTACTCCGTATCCCGCGGTCGCGTCCCCGCTCGAGTCCGTTCCGGCCCGGGCACCGAAGATTTCCCAGCTGACGTCCAACGTCTGACCGAACCGCTTGCCCAATGTCAGGCGCGCGGAATCCGACGGCTCATTCCGCCAACGCGAGTCATCGCCGGTGGCGCTGGTTTCCGTACCCGTCACGATGTTCGAGTTGAAATCGACGTAGAACCCACCAGCATTGGCGTAAGAGGCTTCGATTTCGGCGCCTTTTGTTTCCACTTCGGACAGGGGTTGAGACGGGGTGCCAGAGACGTAGGAGGTGATATCCCACAGGGTCGTTTGATAGAAATTGACCTTGGCGCGGATCACGTCGCCCTCGGCAAACACGTCACCGCGATCATAGGAAAAACCAGCTTCCCACGTGCGGGATCTCTCGGGTTGCGTCATGTAAAGCGGCGTGCCCAGATCATCGATGATCGGCAGGCTTTCCGTGTAGGCCGCACCACCAAAGATCGCGAAACCGCTGTTGAACGCGTACCGCGCCGACAACCCGCCCATAAGCGCGTTGTTGTCATAGCTTTCGTTGAACGGGGCCGCGGCGGCGTCATCACCGTCGATGTCCTGCGTCTCATATCGCACCGCGGGGGTAATCGTCAGATTGTCACCGATCTGCACATCGTCCACAGCAAACAGGGCAAATCGACGGTCGGTTCCACCCGGGGCCGATGCCGCGTCCAACCGTTCGCGGTTGATGAATTCAATCCCAGCCCGCAGATCATGCGAGGCGATGCCGGTCTGGAAATACGACGTGTTCTTGATCGTCAGCTTTGTCGTTTCATAGTTATGTGTGGCATCTGCCAGGGCCTGAATGCCGGGGAAGAATGGCGTGCCTTCAAGGCTGGAAGACCCGGAAACATAGCTGCTTTCGATCGCCTGCTCAGAATAGCTGAGGTTCACATCCAGATCGACCAGATCATTTCCAGTGGGTTGATATTGATACCGCAGGATACCGATCTTTGTTTCGATATCACGGTCTACATTACCAAAGGCATCCGACGTGGTGCCAAACGAGTCATAAGGGACGTCGCGCTCTTCAGATGTGGACTGGTTGTAGGATGCGGTGAACGAATGTTCGAGATCGTTGCCGAAACTGTATTTGCCCTTAGCCAGAAGCGACGGCAGCGTGAACGCGCTGTTGCCGATCTCGTCACCATTGCCGTCTTCCTGATCGTCCTGATCCCGATAGGTATAGTTGAACAGGAATTCCGTTTGCGTATTCGGCTGCCACGCAAGGATCGAGGACGAGGCAAAACCGTTGCCGTTCGAATACCCTTCAAAGGTTTGACGGAAACGGAAACCCGGCTCTCCACCGGTGAAATCTGACGCGTCCTTGGTTTCCAGCTGAACGACACCACCAACAACCCCGGACCCATATTCGAATGACCCGACAGTGCCCCGAATGACCGAGACGCTTTTGTAAAGCTGGGGGTCAGTAAAAAGCTGGTTGCCGATCCGATACAGCTCTTCCGCGCCCGTTGTGGCACCATCGACCAGGATCAGAACCTTCTGGTCGGTTCCGAACGTGCCGTTTGCACCATAGCCGCGAATATTGATGCCCGATCCCTGAGGGGTCGAGCCGTTCACCAGGCTTACCCCCGGAACCGAGTCGATCAGCTCTGCAACCGTATTGGCCTGCCGGTCGTTGATCTCTTCCTGATCAATATTTGTGACCGGCACGGCAGTGTCTGTCTGAATCTCTCGTTTGCTTTCCCCAAGTATCAGGGTGCCCAGGAAACCATCGTCTTGTTCTTGCGCCATAGCGCCAGCCGCAATCATGCTGAGGCACGAAGCCGTTCCCAGCAAAGCTATCTTCCGTATTTGCACACGCATCTCTGTCCCTTCGAAACAGTAGGAGGACCTGAAATGCTTGCGCCATGCTGGCTTTGGTCAGTCTGTTTTATTGTTTTTTGGAGCCGCCTTTTTTTGGCGACTTGTGCTCGTTAATAAAGGTTACTAAAACAGTCAACAATAAATCGTCGTCGCATCGCCGACTCTCGCCAGCGGGCACCCGAACAATTCGGCTGCCGGGCCAGCACCTCTGAAAATCAACTCGAAGATGGGAAAACCCATGACGGAACAGGTGCCTAACACCCCGGCTCAAATTCGTGCAGCCTATGCGCAAAACACCGGCAAACGTGACCGCGATCTGGCAGAATCGCTTGGATTGACCGAAGGGCAGTTGGTCGCTGCCTTCGCCGGGAACGACGTTACACGGCTGACGACAAAACTTGATGACCTTTTTCCAAGGCTTAACGGTCTGGGAGAGGTTATGGCTTTGACGCGCAATTCCTCATGCGTGATCGAAAAGGTCGGACAATACGACAATTACCATTCGGGCGCGCATGCCTCGATGGTTCTGACGGATGAGATTGATTTGCGCATGTTTCCCAGCCACTGGGTCCATGCCTTTGCGATCGAACGCAAAACCGACAGCGGTGTGAAACGCTCGCTTCAGGTCTTTGATGCCGCAGGCGATGCGGTGCACAAGATATTCCTGCGCGAAGGATCGGATCTGGACCATTGGGATAAGCTTGTCAGCGCCCTTGCGTCTGAGGACCAATCGCAAACTCTTGATTTAGAACCGCGCCGACCGACCGAAGCGCCCAAGTCCAACCCCGAAAAGACGGAAATCCTACGTGCGGAATGGGCCAAGATGACGGACACCCACCAGTTCATGCGCTTGACCTCAAAGCTCAAGATGAACCGATTGGGGGCCTATCGCATCGCCGGCCAACCGCTCGTCAGGGAACTGACGCCGTCGGTAATATCACCAATGTTCGAACAGGTGTGCGACAAGGAGATTGAGGTGATGATCTTTGTTGGCAATCGTGGATGTATCGAAATTCACGGTGGCCGTATCGGAACGATCAAGCAGATGGGACCCTGGTTCAATGTGCTAGACCCGCGTTTCAATTTGCATCTGAGGACGGACCATATTGCAGAGGTCTGGGCTGTCACCAAACCGACGCAGCGCGGCCCCGCCGTCTCTGTCGAGGCGTTCGATGCCGAAGGTGGGCTGATCTTCCAGATATTCGGTCTGCGCACTGGCGAAACCGACCATCGCCCGGTCTGGGACGCGCTGGTTGCCGAACTTGAACCACAACCCGAGGCCGCGCTGACATGAACAGGATGCGAGTGATCTGGCCTGCCTTGGCTATGCTGCTAAGTACACAGGTCGCGCAGGCTGCGGACGACGAACCAAAGCGGATCATCGCGATCGGCAGTTCCATCACTGAAATCGTCTACGCTCTGGGTCAGCAAGACAGGCTAGTTGGTCGCGACCGAACATCAACCTACCCGACAGAAGCGATGAACCTGCCCGATATCGGATACCGACGCGCGCTGTCGCCCGAAGGCGTTTTGTCGGTAGAACCAGACTTGGTCCTGGCGCTTGAAGGTTCAGGACCACCAGAGGCGATTGCGGTTCTGCAGGAAGCGGGCGTGCAATACGTCACGATCAAGGATGAGTTCTCTCTGGAAGGCGTGGTCGAAAAAATCCAAACCGTTGGGGCCGTGCTGGGCACTGACGTTGCTGCCGAGGGATTGGCAGCGCAAACCATACGCCAGATCAATCAGGCGGAATTGGCGGCTAGTAGTGCCGCAGGATCCAACCCGAAACGGGTTCTGTTTGTTCTGTCGGTGCAGGATAACCGGATCACAGTGGGAGGTGTGGATACCCAAGCAGACAGCATCATTCGATTGGCTGGCGGTGTAAATGCCGCCGCCAAAGTGTCAGGTTACAAGCCAATGACGCCCGAAGCGCTGGTGTCGGCTGCGCCTGATGTCATCCTTATGATGGATCGGCGGGGTGACAATAATACCGAGGATGCCGCGCTCTTTTCACTGCCCGCAGTCAAGCTGACCCCGGCGGGCCAGAACAAGATGCTGATCCGCATGCAGGGTGCATATCTGCTTGGGTTTGGCCCTCGAACCGCCAGTGCCATTTCTGATCTGTCAGCAGCCCTGCAGGCTGAAGGTGGCTCATGACGCTGGCGTTGGATCATATGAGCGCCGAGGCACTTGGGTACAATCGGCGAGCAACCGCACGGCGGGTTACCTTGGCCTTACTGGTATTGCTTGGCCTGACCAGCGCCGCAAGCATTTCAGTCGGTGCTTCGGATGCGTCGTTAAACATGGCGGTGATTGACATAATCAATGGGCGGTCCCTGTCTGACCTGAATCGGATTGTCCTTTGGGACATTCGCTTGCCCCGGCTTGCAATGGGGATACTGGTCGGTGCCGCACTGGCTGTTTCAGGGGTGGTCATGCAAGGGCTTTTCCGAAACCCGTTGGCGGACCCCGGAATTGTCGGCGTCAGCGCGGGTGCAGGTCTGGGCGCAATTTCAGCCATCATCCTTGGCAGCCACTTGCCAGTGTCGGTTTTGGTCTGGACAGGAAACGGGTTAGTGGCCATTGCTGCTTTTCTTGGTGGCTGGGCGTCTGTTCTGATCCTATACCGTGTCTCGACCAGCGGGGGGCAGACATCGGTCGCAACCATGCTACTGGCCGGCATTGCATTAGGTGCCTTATCCGGCGCCGCATCGGGTGTTCTGGTCTACATGGCCGATGATCAGCAATTACGCGACCTGACGTTCTGGGGAATGGGGTCGTTAGCTGGGGCAACCTGGACCAAAATCGCCTCGGCTGCGCCAATCATTTTGGTTGCCCTTGCAAGCACACAATTTCTGGCTCGCGCGCTTAACGGCCTGGCGATGGGAGAGGCGGTGGCCCATCACATGGGCATCCCGGTTCAGCGCAGCAAGAACATCGCCATTCTTGCAGTTTCCGGTGCAACAGGGGCCGCTGTTGCCGTGTCCGGCGGCATCGGATTCATCGGAATTGTGGTCCCCCATTTGCTACGTCTGGCAACGGGGCCGGACCACCACAGGCTTTTGATGAATTCCGCCCTGCTGGGTGCCAGTCTGCTGCTTTGCGCCGACATGATCAGCCGGGTCGTGGTGGCCCCGGCGGAACTGCCAATCGGGATCGTCACGGCAATTCTCGGCGCACCGGTCTTTCTTTGGATCCTCCTGCGCCGCCACGGCATTATGGGAATGTAAATCATGCAAGGTAAGAACATCTGCGTCAGCCTGGGCCGAAAGGACATCTTGCACGACGTGAATTTCAAGGCCGATCCCGGTCAGGTCACCGCAATCATCGGGCCCAACGGATCGGGCAAGTCGACCTTACTAAAGGCATTGGCCGGAGAGATTGCCTCGACCGGAACCATCACCCTGAATGGCCACGACATCTCAGAGTTAAAGCCCTGGCAACTGGCCGCAAAACGGGGCGTGCTGCCACAATCGACCAGCGTGGCCTTTCCTTTCAAAGTGCACGAGATTGTCAGACTGGGGCTGGCAAACGGGTTGGCCGCACAAGATGACAGTTCGGTCACTACCGCCCTGGCACATGTCGACTTAGCCGGGTTCGAGCAGAGGTCTTACCAGACCCTGTCCGGGGGTGAGCAGCAGCGTATACAGTTAGCCCGTGTTTTGACGCAGGTCTGGCAGGCACAACGGGCCGATCATCCCAGTTGGCTTTTACTGGACGAACCGGTTGCCAGCCTGGATATCGCGCATCAATTTACGGTCCTTGGTATCGCAAGCGATTTTGCCGCCCAAGGTGGAGGTGTGGTGGTGGTGATGCACGATCTGAACCTCACCGCGCTATTTGCGGACTGTGTTTACGTGATGTCACAGGGCACTGTCTGGGGCTCTGGCACACCTTCAAATACCCTCACCGATGACCTGATGCAGCAAGTTTACGGCATCAACCTACCGATCGGCATGGTGCCGACCGGCCCGCTTCCTTTTGTACTGCCTCAGGCAATGCACAAATGCATTGAGGCTTGATGTAGTGCAAACAGATACGTTGCCTCAGACAGCGCGGGTCAATCCCCCGTCAACGCGCAAGTTTTGACCCGTCATATAGCCACCGCCTTCAGACGCCAGCCATGAGACAAGCGAAGAGACCTCCGCAGCATGACCGTAACGCCCCATCGGAATCCGGGCTTTGCGGTCTTCTGTTTCGGGCAGGCTGTCGATGAAACCCGGCAGGATGTTATTCATGCGAATATTCTCTGCGGCATATTTATCAGAATAGAGTTTGGCAAAGGCGGCCAATCCTGCCCGGAAGACGCCTGATGTTGGAAACAGCGGATCGGGCTCGAACGCCGCGAAAGTAGAGATGTTGATAATCACCCCCCTGCCCTGTTGCTGCATCAAGGGTGTCACCAGCCGTGTTGGGCGGATCACATTCATCAAATAGACCTCCATCCCTTGATGCCAGTCATCGTCACCGATCTCTAATACGGGCCCTTTCGGGCCATGACCGGCGGAATTGACCAAGACATCGACGCGGCCCCAACGCTCCGTCGCGCCCGTGACCAAAGCAGTCAGATCGTCACCACTGAGGTTAGAACCAGTGACGCCAAAACCACCCAGCTCGGCGCCGAGTGCTTCGCCTTTACCCGAAGAAGAGAGGATGCCGACTTTGAAGCCATCTTTGGCAAGCCGGCGCGCCGCGTCAGCCCCCATGCCACTCCCGCCCGCGGTAATCAAAGCTACTTTTTCTACTGCCATCTGACGATTCCCCTTATGTATTCTGCGAAAATATCCTGTTTCGATGGGTCATTCGATTGAGATTTGATGTTTCATTACAGTAGAAATACTATTGTCTCATGGCTGATCTTCCTCCCCTCAACGGTTTACGGGCATTCGAAGTCTCTGGGCGCCGCCTCAGTTTCCGCGCCGCTGCCGATGAGTTGGGCGTAACACAAGGGGCGGTGGCGCAGCAGGTGCGACTGCTGGAAGCTCACCTAGAAGTCACATTGTTCGAAAGGGTGCCCAAAGGATTGGAGTTCACCTCGGTTGGCCGTAGCTATCACGCACGTATATCGGTTGCCTTTGCGAGCCTTAGATCTGCAACCGCCGAGCTAAAGCCGGAACCGGACAAGGTTATAATAAGCGTCACCCCGACTTTTGCTGCCAGATGGTTGATCCCGAATCTGCCGGACTTTGCAGAGAGCCATCCGGAAATCGACTTGCGGATCATGGCCACTGAAAAAGTCTCCAGCTTTCACAGCGACGGGATCGACCTTGCCGTCCGGCAGGGATCGCCGCCGTTTGGCGCCGCGCTTCGGGCGGCGCTTATTTTCAGACAAGAGGTGATTGCCGTAGCCGCACCCGAGTTTATCAGCGACGCATTCGATTCGTTAACACCAGATGACCTTGCACACCTGCCCAAAATTCATGACACGCATGACCTTTGGCCGCGATACCTTGCAGACCTAGGGGTTCGTGACAAATCGCAACGCGGCCTTCGATTAAGCCAGACAGCGCTTGCGGTTGACGCTGCCATCGCGCGACAGGGTGTGGCCCTTGTCAGCCGTTTCATGGTTTCCCGAGATCTTGAGGCAGGACGCCTGGTAGAGGTTGGTGCGGCAAGAGACATCGGTGGTAGCGATTTTTACCTCCTCATAGAGCGTTCGGCCGCAAACCAACACGCGGTGATGCAAGTCGTAAACTGGCTAAAATCGCGGTCGGCAAAAGAAACGTGATCGGCTTTCGATTCCTGCAAAGCGCACGCATGCGCGTCTGAAATGGATGGTTGCTTAGGTTTCCCAACGCTTCCCAATTCAGGGTCTTTGCACTCTCGAACCTGCGGGCAAACACCTCGGGCCGCTGGCGTAGTCGAACACAGCGTCCAGGGCAAAATAATTCGTAGCGGCATCCGGATTGTTTGCGTTAGAGGCGTTACCGACGGCATTCACATTTGTTCAGTTGCTTCAGGTCAGTTTCGTCCGACCAACCTGAGCAAGTGCACTGGACAACTCTTCGCTGAGGATATTCCACAGTCTATGCAAACCTTCTTCGCCGGCCGCGGCGATGGCAAATTGCAATACGCGGCCAAAAAACACGTAATTTGCACTCTGATCGAGGGCTTTCAGAACGTCTTCGCCAGATCGTAAGCCACTGTCGTAGAATAGCGGAAAATCCGCACCAACGCTGTCTCGTATCCGGCCCAGCGCGTGAACGGCAGCGGGTGCGCTTTCAAGTTGCCGTGCGCCATGATTTGACACTTGAATGGCGTCAACGCCTTCGGATTTCAGCTGCAGCGCATCCTCGGCGTTGGTCACGCCTTTTACTACCAGGTTGCCCTGCCACAAATCGCGCAGAGCCTTCAATGTTGTCCAAGTCGCCCTCGCGCGGCTTTCGGTGCGGTCGAATTCAAAGCCCGGCATCTCGAAATTTGCCACCTGCGGACGACCTGCGGCAAGTGACATAAGCGACCATTGCGGGTGCAGGGCAAAGTCCAGAAATTGGCGGGGTCCGATACGGAATGGCATGGTAAAACCATGGCGCAACTCACGCGGTCGGCGACCAACCTCGGGCACGTCGACGGTTACGATCAGGGTTTCGTATCCGGCATCTTGCGCCCGCTTTGCCAGCTTGAACGACCCCGTTCCGTCCCCGCTGAAATAAAGCTGGAACCACGCGTGCCCTTCGGCAACCTCGATCATTTTTTCCAGCGGGGTTGAGGCCACGGTCGAGACCCCCAAAGGCACGGATTCGCGCGCGGCCAACCGCGCTAGCATCAGATCGGCACCAGGTCTGGACAGGTTGCACATCCCCATCGGCGCAATGCCAAAGGGCCGCTTGGCAATCTTGCCAAACAGCGGCATGTCCAAAGACCGATGGCTGACATCTTTCAGTATCCGGGGTTCAAGGCAAATGCTATCCAGAGCAGCGCGGTTACGCGCAGCCCCCGTTTCTGACCCTGCGGCCCCATCGATATAGTCAAACACCATCCAAGGCAGACGTGCCTTGGCCAAACGCCGCGCATCCTCACTGGAATGAATTCGCGCGGCGCGGTTCATCAACCAGCCACCGCTTTCATAAAGCGATCCTTGATGATCACCGGGTCCATCGTGATGACCGGCATCTTGGCATTTCCACTGTCGCACTTCACGATCATGACGGTGCCAACCTGCGCGTCCATCGCCTCTTGCAATGCTTTCCCGGTATCAACATCCTGCACTTCAACGACATTGTCACATCCGGCCGCACGCGCCATGCCCGCCAAGTCGGTCTTGCGCCCGGTATAGGTCGGCTGATCACCGGTTGATCCATATGATCCATTGTCGATGATCATCAGGATAAAGTTCGGAGGCATATTGTTCCCGATGGTCGGTAAAGTGCCCAGATTGGTCAACACCGACCCGTCGCCATCAATGGAGATCACGGTTTTAGGCTGCGCCAGCGCCAAACCCAGCCCGATGGACGAGGCAAGGCCCATCGTGCCCAGCATGTAGAAATTCGTTGGTTGATCGTCGATGGCATGCAGTTCTTGGCTGGGGATGCCAATGTTGCAGACCACTAGTTGATCACGAAGTTGAGGTGCAATTTCCTTGAGGATTTCAGAACGGATCATTGGTCGCCATAGCCTCCCCAGAAATTGGCATCGGTCAGGATTGCCACGGGTTTGTTGCACATAAAGGTATACTTCAGGATCATATCCAGCTCTTCCACATCCTTCTGGTGATGGAAGTGGTAGGTGGGGATATTCATCTGCGCCAGCAGCGCCTTGGTATGCACCGCCATTTCCACCTGGCAAGCCACAGGTTCGCGGAGCTCTCCGCGGTAGCTGATCAACATCGGCAGAGGCATCCGGTAATACTGGATCAACGTCGCAAGAGTGTTGATCGTCACCCCAATGGCTGTGTTCTGCATGATGATCGCAGGGCGTTTTCCACCCATCCACGCACCGGCACACAGGCCCATGCCCTCGTCTTCCTTGTTCGACGGAATATGGAAGATATCGGGGTGTTGGTCTATTTCCTCGATAACGCCCGCAAGCTGTTTGCAGGGCACCGTCGTCACGAATGAGATGTCATTCGCGACAAGATCATCGGTGATCTTCTTGTCTATGTTCATGTTGCAGAAGGGCCTTTCTTGAAAGGAGAGGAGAGCGTCATCAAGAGGACGCGCGATGCACATGGACGGCACAGCCTGCGTGCCGCACGACGCGAGCAGCTGTGGAGCCCAGGAAATAATCTCTCAGACCAGGTTTGTGGGATCCAAGCACGATGCAGTCGATGCCATGCGCCTCGGAATAGTCGATGATAGTGCGGGCCGAATGTCCATTTACAATCACAGGCGTGACACCGGGATGTCCAGACAATTTGCCCTCAAGATCAGCACGCGCTTTTTCAAACCCGGCGGCAACCATCTCTTCGTCCAGATATGCACTGACAGAGCCTTGGGGCGCCTCATGAACGTGAAGGGCGAAGATCTGGGCATCCTTTGCACGCAGCGCGTTGGCTATCTCAAGTGTATGAGTCGACACGCCATGGTCCAGCGCCATCGGGACGAGGATTTTATGGTACATGAAGTGTCTCCATTTAGTTGGTGATCATAAGTGTCAGGCCCACGGGTCGAGGATGATCTTGGGGGCTGCAACCACTCCCGATCGTAGATCGGCAAATGCCTGCGGTCCATCATTCAGGCTGCGATGTTCTGCCCAGTCTAGCGGGCCAAGCGCACCATCGAAAAGCGCGGTGCAGGTATCCCGGAAGTCCTCCGGTGTGTAGGTATAGGTTCCAATGAACGTCACCTCTTGCAAGGTCATCCGCCGGATATCGAGGCCACCCGTGTCTTCGCCCAGGCCGATGTGGACAATGACACCCCCCGGTTCAGCCATGGCAGAAGCTGCCGCGCGTGTTGCCGCGTATCCGACGGCGTCGACCACGATGCCGTACTGCCCTGCCCCTGCGGGTACAGATTTCACTAGGCATTGATCTTCCAGGAATGTGCGTCGCTTGTCGCTTGGTTCAGCAACAGTTACGTCATCGACCCCCTGCGCCTTGAGGGCAAGGGCCGCGGCAAGACCAATAGCCCCGCCCCCCAGTACAAGCGCGGTGCGGCTGGCACCCGGATCAAGCGCCGTCAGCCCCAACCGTATGGAATGCCAACTGACGGCCAGAGGTTCGGCCAGTGCAGCCTTTTGCAACGGAACATGATCCGGCACCACGATAAGATTGCTGCCTTGCATTGCCACATATTGAGCAAAGGCCCCTTCGCGCGGCGGCATGGAGATGATCATACGGTCCGGGCACAGGTTATCTCGGCCCGTCCGACATGCGGGACAAGTGCCACAGCTGACCATCGGATTGATCGTGACCCGTTCGCCGTCACGCGCGCCGCCCTCAATCACACCCGCAGCCTCATGGCCCAGAATCAAGGGCGCAGGACGCCTGTCGTCATGGCCGAGGTAGGCGTGCATGTCCGACCCGCAGATGCCCGAGGCCTCGATACGAACCAGCGACTGGCCCTGGCCGACCGTCGGGTTGGGGACTTCGCGCACACCAAGCGTTTCGACACCTTCGTAGACCAACGCTTTCATTTTGCTGTGAACCCTCCGTCGACCATCAAGGTTTGACCGGTCACGTAACCGGACGCGTCCGAGCAGAGAAACAGCATGGGGCCGTCCATGTCTTCCAAACGGCCATTGCGTCCGATGCAGGTCTGGACGGCATTGCGCGTGACTCGGTTCGGATCGGCAAAGACGGCCTCGGTCAGTTCTGTCGGAAAAAACCCAGGCCCAATCGCATTGGCTGTGATGCCATAGGTCGACCACGCCTCGGCCATAGCGCGGGTCAGTTGGGCAATGCCCGCCTTGGTCGTCCCATAGGCGATGCCACCGGGAAAAGCGCGCGTGGTTTGGAGCGATGCAAAATTCACGATCCGCCCCCACCCCTTGGCCTTCATCGCGGGCACCAACGCCTGGCTCAGAAAAAACGGAGCCGAGATGTTCAGCGCCACGGTCTGATCCCAACCTTCTGGTGTCACGTCATCCGCCGTCTGACGGATGTTGATGCCAGCGGCGTGCACAATGATGTCTGGCGCTCCGAACGGTGCGCTGACCGCTTCTACCAAGTGTGGGAGTGCATCACGGTCGGCGACATCCGCTGCAACATAGTCCACATCTTCGCCGACCTCGTTTTGCAAGCGCTGCAGGGCGTCCTCGCGCCGGGCTACGCCCACCACGCGGGCCCCGGCACTTGCCAGTGCGATGACCGCACGCCGCCCGAGGCCGGAGCTGGCGCCGGTTACACAGGCCACGCGGCCAGTCAGGTCAAACAGAGATCTTGGATCAGCCATTTGCGGTCAGGTCGAACGCTTCATCCGGGAAATACTTGGCCAGACGAACATCCGCAGCACGGGCGTGCCCCTCCATCCCTTCAAGGCGGGAAATGCGCGCGGTAGCTTCGGCAACCTGCTTGGCACCCTCGCGCGTTGCACGCTGCCATGTGACAATCTTCATGTATTTGTGGACTGACAAACCGCCAGTATAGTTGGCGGCCCCTGACGTTGGCAGCACATGATTGGTACCCGTCGCTTTGTCGCCATAGGAAACGGTTGTCTCTTCCCCAAGGAACAGCGAGCCGTAACAGGTGAGCCGATCAAGCCACCAATCCAGATCTTCGGCCTGTACCGTCAGATGTTCGGGCGCGTAATCATCGGAGCACGCGGCCATTTCCTCGCGGTCTGGACATACGATCACTTCGGCATAGTCGCGCCAGGCGGCAAAGGCGTTGTCGCGGTTCACTTCGGGCAGATCATCGATCAGGGCAGGCACAAGCTCCATCACCTTTTCGGCCAACACCCGGTCATCTGTGACCAGCCAAACAGGCGAATTATAGCCATGCTCGGCCTGGCTGACCAAATCCGTTGCCACGATATGTGGATCAGCGGTCGCATCTGCCAGGATCAAACTGTCCGTTGGGCCCGCGATCATGTCGATCCCTACGCGGCCAAAGAGAATACGCTTGGCTTCTGCGACAAACTGATTGCCCGGCCCCACAAGGATGTTGGCCTTGGGCAGGCCAAACAGTCCGAACGTCATTGCGGCCACGCCCTGAACGCCACCCAGCGCCATGATCTTGTCCGCACCACACAGGTGCGCCGCATAGATGATGGCCGGAGCAACACCCACACCCGGACGGGGGGGCGAGCAAGCGGTGATGTGACCACAGCCTGCAACTTTGGCCGTTGTCACCGTCATGATGGCTGACGCAATGTGGCTATAGCGACCACCGGGCACATAACAGCCCGCCGCATCAACCGGGATCGCCTTTTGCCCCGCAACCATGCCCGGTACGATCTCAACCTCGACATCGGATACCGTGGCCTTTTGCGCCTCGGCAAACCGTTTGACGTTGTCATGTGCAAACCGGATGTCCGCTTTCAGCTTTTCCGGCACGAGCGCGGCTGCAGCCTCGATTTCCTCGGCGGTCAATAGGACATTGCCATCGTAACGGTCGAACTTGGCTGCGTATTCCAGAGCCTTTGCATCTCCGCCCGTTTCGATATCAGCCAGAATTGTCCTGACCGTCTCGTGGACTTCGGAAGCATCCGATTTAGCGGTTAGGGTCGCTTTTTTCAGGTATTCACGTTTCATCTTAGCGAGGTCCTACTTGTAGATTTCGGGCAAGAACGTAGTCGAAATCGCTGGCATATAAGCAATCAGCAACACAACTAAGAACATACAAAGAACAAAGGGAACGGCACGGGCGGCAATCTTGAGGATGGATTCCCCGGTTATGCCAGACACCACGAACAGGTTGAGCCCCAATGGCGGCGTGATGAAGCCTACGCCAAGAGCTGTGATCATCATGATGCAGAACTGTATCTCGTTCATGCCGATGTTGTCCGCGAGTGGTTTCAGGATAGGCGCAAGGATCACGATATTCGGCGTGGTTTCCATAACGCAACCGGCGGCGATTAGGATTCCGATCATCAGCAGGATAAGTAACCATGGTTCATCCGTCAGCCCGGTCACCGATGTCACAAAACCTTGCGGCACGCCCATGATGGCCAGCGCTTCGGCCAGCGGAGCCGAGAAAGCGATTATGGGAAGGATGACGCCGTTCACCTTTGCTGAACTGACCAGCATGGCGGGAAAATCCGCAAGGGACAGCGTCCGCAGAATAAAGCCCATGATGATTGTCACAACGACCGCCGTTGCACCCGCTTCTGTTGGTGTCAGGCGGCCCGAGAATATGCCGTAAAAGATGATGCCCGGCACGATAAACGCATACCAACCGGATTTTAGAGCACGGCCCAGATTACCCAACCATTCGGCCATCGTCATCTGTCCGCCACCTTCATAGGCGTAGATGCGGTTCACGATCAGGTTCGTGATCAGGATCGACAACAGGATCGCGATCCCCGGGATCAAGGCTGCAAGGAACAAGGTCGATGCGGATATCCCCAGAACAAGGCCGATGATGATATAGGCGATCGACGGTGGGATCAAAATGCCGGTACAGGCGCCCGCCGCCACCAGAGCGCAGGCATAGGGGCGCGGATAGCCGCTTTCGACCAAGCGTGCGATAGTCATACGTCCGACCGCGGCCGCACCAGCTGCGTCCGATCCCGAAATGGCCGCGAACATGCCACAGACAAGAACCGTCGCAGACCCGAAACCACCCTTGGTGAAACACGTCAGTGCCTCGGCAACATCAAGGAATTTTCGACTGAGCCCGGTTCGGACCAGCACGTCCCCTGTCAGGATAAACAGCGGCACCGCGGTCAGCGCAAAGGCATCAATGCCGGTGAACAGCTTTTCACCAACAAGGCTCAGGGGAAGGTCGCCGGACATGACCAACATCAGGATCGCCGAGGTCCCGATGGCGGCCCAAACCGGAACCGCCAGTGCAATCAGCGAGACGAATATGATAACGGGCAGATAGAAATCCCAACCCAGCTCGACGGTTTGATCAAAGGTTTGCCAAAGCATTCAAATCATCCCTCAATCAAAGAGTGTGTCGCCCTCAAAAACGGGTTTGCCCGTTCTGAGAGAATGGATGTCGCGCAGTAGGGATTGAATCAGCCGCAATATGATCAGGCCGAACCCCAATGGAACCGCCATCAGGAACCATACTTTGGAAATGCGCAGCCCGTCCGTGACCGACCCGAATTTGGCAGACACATGCACGGCTTCGTAGGACCAATAGAGGGCAATCACAGCAACACCGAACATCACCAGGTCGCCAAAGATATACAGCAAAGCCTTCGGACGCGGCCCAAGGTAGTGCATCAGCACGTCAATGCGGATATGCGCGCGCTCTTTCACTGCAGCCGCAGCACCAATCCATGCGAGATAGATGAAGGAGTACCGCACAATTTCTTCGCCCCAGATCGAGGAAAAAGAGAATATTTCCCGGCGCAGCACCTCGATCGCCATGGTGATGACAAGCATCACGTAGAAGACCAGAAGCAACCAGCGCTCGGCGTCTCTATCAATTCGGCGCAAAAAGCTCATGTGAGAACCTGCTGATTTGCCTAGCAAAACAAACCGCGCTGACGCGTTTGGATTTTACTGAGGCGGGAGAATATTGGTGATCGGGCGCGCGTGGAGGCACGCCCGACCCGACAGTTAAGCGTCATGCACGTAGTACTTGCCTTGGGTACCTGCGGCTTCTTCCATCTTGGCGAAGTTGTCCATGGACCCGGCCAGATCGATCTTGAACTCGTCCCATTCGGACCGTTGGTAGCCACCAGCGGCTTTCCATTCGGCCAGTTGCTCTTCGCTGAGCGAGTGGAATTCGACACCTGCTTTGATCAGTTCGGCCATAGCGTAGGCGCGGGCCGATGGCACTTTGGCAAGGTTCTGGTGCGAGGTCATCTCGGACCCCCACATGATCCCTTCCTGCACGTCGGCGGGCATTGAGTTAAACCATTCCAGGTTGCACGAATAAACTTGGCTGTCCGGCACGGCCTGAGTGAAGGTCACATGGCTCAGGATATCTTTGAACCCAAAGACTTCGAGCGCACCCACGGACGGATCAAGCGCGTCAGCGACACCCTGTTTGATGGCCGACGGGGTTTCGCCCCACGCCACAGGCGTCGGGTTCGCACCAACCATGCGGTAGTATTGCTGCAGCATCTTCGAGCCGGGAACGCGGAACTTGACGCCGGACAGGTCGCCAGGTGTCAGGACCGGTCCGGGGCCACCCTTGCGGATGGCAACGACACGGGGGTCGATGTTGATATAAAACAGCGCCTTGAAGCCGTTCTCCTCAACCTTCGGCTCGACCGTGTCCTTCCAGAACTGCGAGTTGACGAGGTTTGTGAAACGCTGGTTTGACCCGCACAGATACGGCATGTTGATCAGGTCAACGGTCGACGCAAACGGCGCGAAATTCGAAAGCGAATGCTGTGCTGCCTGAATTGTGCCACCCTGCACCGCCTGCACCAGCGCGCCGCCTGCACCCAGCTGCCCGCCAGGCGCGAGTTTGACATAGACCTTGCCGTTGGTCGCGTTCTGGATGTTTTCCTTCAGGTCCAGCTGCATGATTGGATAACCACGCGACGCACCGACCGGATAGGCAGTTGCAAGAACCATGATATGGTCCGCAGCAGCCTCACGGTCGCGCTCTTCGCTGGCACTTTGCGCTGCAGCTTCAGTTGACCACAACGTCCCCGCAGCACCAGCTACCATGGCCGCCGTGAAGCCGCCTGTTGCCGTCAATTTCAGAAAATTTCGGCGTGCTGCCGAGGCAAGGTCCTTGCGATCTTTGTCCATTATGTTTCCTCCCAGAAATCCTTAGCTGCCGTTCTTTTTGTTTCGGTCAGCCTCTTTTTGAAGAATGGCGACGACAAACAATATCGACGCGGCAAACAGAACCAGCATTTCGCCCACGTCCCCAAGGAATGCGCTTGCTGCAAAGGCCCCCAGAGCGACGTTGGCGAAGTAGATGACAAAGACGATCAGCGAGGCGGTAAGGAACATAAAACAGGATCCGAAAAGGTTGCAGTTCTGAGCGACACTGTAAGCGCTTACATTTGATTCGTGCAAGCGCTTACATTTGAGGCACATTTTTTGGCGCTCTCGGCGATTGCGGAAAGGAAGACCCCAAGCAGCGACCAAAGTATTACTATTGTGCTCGGATACATTCCAAAAATTCATCATGTTAGCCAAGTCGCCGTACAACAAGAACGGTAGGCCGGGTTCCGCACCGCTGCATCAGCCGATGCGCGGGATATCAAAAGCCCCGACCGTGAACTTATGGAGAAAATCAATGAATGAGATGACCAAGCTGCAGGCGGTAACGAGTATCTCGCCCCCTGCATCCCGTTATGACAATTTGATCGGAGGCGACTTTTGCAAGCCAAAGGCAGGCCGGTATTTTGAAAATCTAAGCCCGATTCCCGTCCAGCCCATTGGCCAGATCGCACGGTCTGATGCTTCAGACGTTGAGGCCGCGCTGGACCCAGCGCATTCGACTGCCGATACCTGAGGTTCGACCAGCGTGACCGAGCGCGCGAATGTTCTCATGCGGATAGAGCAAAAGCTGGAAGACAATCTGGAGCTGCCGGCTATTGCGTGGCCCTGAATCCGGCCAAGCAACGCCAGCGACAATAATGGTTTTCAGTGAACTGATCGCGGATATCCTGCCTGCTGGCGTGTTGAATATGGTTAACGGATTTGGCCGTGCGGCGGGTACAAGGCCGTGCGGCGTTCATTTCGAATATAATACGTTTTCTTCAATTCTGATTGAATTCTCTCAAGACACGGAAGCCTGACAGTTTTGACCGCCAGTCAATGCCTAACCACGTTACGAACCATGACGAACTCAAAGCCAAACTATATGGCAGAGCGGTTGGAGAAGGCTCATGCCATCGCCGAATTCACTGACCTGTATATGACAGAAATTGCATTGGCCTGTGGATTTGTTTCCTGTACGACGCTTTCGCAGCGATACAAGCAAAGATTTAGTAGAACGCCAGTCGATCAGCGCATGAAGCAGAGCGCATAGAGGTGCAAAATCATATGTGTCTACAAGGCGTTTTCGCTGATTGCGACGAGCAATGACAGTACATGCGATCCTCATCGTACTGTTTGCGGCTTTCCTTCATGCGCTGTGGAATGCGGTCGTAAAGGGCGCGCCTGACAAGGCCATTATGTTGGGATTAATCTCGATCGGGCATGCCATACCTGCGCTTGCCGTGCTTCCTTTTACGGGCTTTCCAGTAATGGCTGCAATTCCATACATTATTGGTTCCACCTTGATTCATTGGGGATACTACTGGTTTCTCAACACGGCCTACCGTTACGGCGATTTATCGGTGGTGTACCCCATATCGCGCGGGATAACGCCCATATTAGTGGCGTTGGGAGCGGTCTTTCTTGCCGGTGAATTCCTTCCTCCGGGCGCGTGGATCGGTATTGTCTGCATTTCGGCCGGCATCGGTTGCCTGTCTTTTGGCGGACTTGGAAAGGGCACGAACTGGGTAGGTATCGCGGCGGCATTCGGAACAGGTTTGATGATTGCTACCTACTCTTTAGTCGACGGTATTGGCGTGAGACTGTCAGGGAATACGCTTGGATATATCACGGTATTGTTCGTGGCTGAGATCTTCGTGGCGGGGTTCATCTTCTCGACCCGATGGGAGCGCCTCATCGCACTTCCAAAGAGATATGTCTGGTCAGGCTTAGCAGGAGGAATCATTTCCGGCTTAGCCTATGGTCTGGTGCTCTATGTTAAGAGTTTCGCACCGTTGGGTGTCGTATCGGCGCTCCGAGAAAGTTCGGTCATCTTCGCTTCAATAATTGGTGTGATGTGGTTTGGAGAGGGTCCAAAATCCAACAGGCTCCTGGCGGCGATAATCGTGGCAGTTGGAATTGTGGTTCTGGCCCTAACAAGATGACGTACAAGTTGGACTAAGGAGAAGGAAGTTGCGGGATAACGAGTCCAAGGCGCAGGTCTTTAACTTCGGATAAGGTCGCCGCACGTATCTTATAGCCCGCGAGGCGCTTCTTGCCAGCTTCAGGGAGTTCTTTGGACCAGCTATAGTACAGACTCTGAGCAATGCCTGCCCGGCAGCACAGCTCCACAATGCTGCCTTCGCCCTTGCGCTTGTCCAGAACGATCCAGATCTTCTCTTCCGCTGAATAGTGCTTGCGGGTAGCACGACGGATATCCTTGACGATCTTTTAGCCGTGGCTCTTACGTGTTCTGGGTTTCTATCTCACCTCCACTCCTTGGCGGGTACGATGTGCCAGAAAATCTCTCTTATCAAATCGACCTGAACTGTCCCGCAAGTGCTGACGTCAGACATTTGCGAAGGTATTTGCGAGCACTATGACCGTCATGTTCGATTGGCGGCTGTCCAGTCGACAGGTAGCAGTATGTAGCCTCGGATTTCGTAGCCCACCGCCCGTTCGACGGGCCAATGCCGAAGCGCACTGATTTGAACGGAACTCTTGGGTGACTGGCGCAGGGAGAGTTCCTATCTCATATCAATGGGGTATGACACTCAATTCCGAGCGCTAGGGCGGATTGCCTTACATAGGTTTTGCTTATGATGTGGAAGGTATAATCGATTTTTCTTGATCTATTTATCTGTCACACTGCCAGGGCATGGAACTGCAAATAAGCGCTGCTCAAGAATGGCGTTCCCGAGAATAATCAACCGACAGAGGATCACGATGAAACATAAGACCAAATTTCTTGCAGCCCTGGCCGTAAGCTCCTTGACTGCTACAGTTGCGTTATCTGAAACCGAATTGACAGTTTACACAGCCGTCGAAGCTGAAGACCTGGCGCGCTACGCTGAGACGTTCAATGCGAGCAATCCGGACATCAAAATCAACTGGGTGCGGGATTCGACCGGGATCATCACCGCCAAACTGTTGGCCGAGAGGGACAACCCTCAGGCAGACGTCGTGTGGGGTCTCGCAGCCACTTCGCTGTTGTTGCTCAAGTCCGAAGGTATGCTGGAGCCTTACGCGCCTGCGGGTGTTGGCGACCTAGACGCGAAATTTGTCGATGGCGACAATCCTCCGGCGTGGGTTGGCATGGACGCTTGGGTTGCGGCAGTTTGCTACAATACCGTCGAGGCCGAGAAGGCGGGACTGAAGCCACCAACTTCGTGGAAGGATCTTACAGACCCCATGTATAAGGATCAGGTGATCATGCCAAATCCGAACTCGTCGGGCACTGGTTTCCTTGATGTTTCAAGTTGGCTGCAGATGTTCGGCGAAGAAGGCGGCTGGGAGTACATGGACGGATTGCACGAGAACATCGCGCGATATACCCACTCTGGTTCAAAGCCGTGCAAACTGGCTGCTGCAGGTGAGATCCCGATTGGCATCTCTTTTGCTTTCCGTGGTGCTAAGTCGAAAGCTGATGGTGCGCCGCTTGAGATCATTGTCCCGTCAGAAGGTGTCGGCTGGGACATGGAAGCGACCGCTATTGTTGCCGGTACTGCAAATCTCGAAGCCGCGCAGAAACTGGTTGATTTCACCGTCACCAAGGAAGCCAACGAGATGTACAACACAGGGTACGCCGTTGTCGCCTATCCTGGCGTCGCAAAACCGGTCGAGCACTTCCCTGAAGGTCTTCTGGATGCGATGATCGACAACGACTTTGAATTTGCCGCCAACAACCGCGCGGCGATACTGAAAGAATGGCAGTCTCGCTATGACGGGAAGTCTGAAGCGAAGTAAACCAACCTGCAGAAGAGGTGTAAGCACCTCTTCTGCACACCACTCTATTTTTCCAAACAACGCGACCAGCGCGCCCGGCTTCAACCGGCCCAGATCGGCCGTTCCCGAGGTGCAGATATGAGGACCGCTCCCGTGCTTCAGAAAACCCCACCCGGTGAACTGTATCTAAGCATCCAGAATTTGTGGAAGGCGTTCGGCAGCTTTCTTGCACTCAAGGACATATCCCTCGAAATCAACGAAGGCGAATTTGTCTGCTTTCTGGGGCCGTCGGGTTGCGGCAAAACAACCTTGCTCCGGGCGATTGCGGGTCTCGATCTGCAAACCAAGGGCACTGTCATGCAAGACGGCAAGGATGTGTCAAATCTGCCGCCGTCAGAGCGTGATTTCGGGATTGTGTTTCAGTCTTACGCCTTGTTCCCGAACCTGACGATCGAAAAGAACATTGCTTTCGGCTTGGAAAACACTGGTCGCAGCAAATCGGATATTGCCGTTCGTGTCAGCGAACTGCTTCATTTGGTTGGGTTGCCTGAACAAGGCAAAAAGTATCCTGCGCAATTGTCCGGTGGCCAGCAGCAGCGGATTGCGTTGGCCCGCGCCATTGCGACCAACCCCGGTCTCTTGTTGCTGGATGAGCCGCTTTCGGCATTGGACGCAAAGGTGCGCGTCCATCTACGTCACGAAATCAAAGAGCTGCAGCGCAAACTGGGTGTGACTACTGTGATGGTTACGCATGATCAGGAAGAAGCGCTGGCGATGGCGGACCGGATCGTGGTCATGAATCATGGGGTTATCGAGCAGGTGGGGTCACCTACAGAAATTTACCGAGAACCCGCAAACTTGTTCGTGGCAGACTTCATCGGGGAAATGAACCAGATCCAGTCTCAGGTCACCAAGGGTGGTCGACTGAGTGTCGGCGAAAAGACCTTTGCGTGCCTCAGCCACACGTTCAACGACGGAATGCCAGCGATTGCGGCGATCCGACCCGAGGATATCATCCCGCATGAGGCTGGTTATCTCGATACCGGCGGCAACAGGAACTGCATCGACGTCACTCTCGATGAAATGGAATTCCTCGGTTCATTCTGGCGATGCCGCTTGAGCAACGAGCGATTTGGATCTTCGGAACTGATCGCAGATTTTTCGATCAATGCCGTGCGCCGCCTAGAACTGGAAGAGGGTAGGACCATGGTGATTGAGCTGCCCGAAAACCGGCTAATGGCCTTTGATGTTCCGGAGACGGCAGCATGAGCGAGATTTCAACCAACCCGGGGACTCTTCCAGCCGGGCCTGACATCAAACCCAAGCTCAGCAGGGATGACATCCTGATGCGCGGCAGCATGATCGTGATCGCACTCTATCTGGTCGCGACGTTGGTCCTGCCGCTTTACACGATGCTTTCCAAGTCATTCTCGACCTATCGGATGGAGTTGTCGCAATACGAGTTTCAGGTCAGTGACGAAGCGGGGCAATTTGACGGAACCATCCTGTCGGCCGACACGCTGAACGAACAAATCGGGGCTTTTTCAGGTACCGAACTGTCTACCGGCTCAGACGGGCGGCTATCAGTAACCGAGCTTTTTCCCGATTTCAGCTTTCGCAGTCCGGTCATGTACCAAATCCGTAACACGAGCGACACCGGGCGGTTTCTTGTCGGTTCTACGCTGCAAGACAATACGGATTGGGTCACGCTCGATTCCAATCAGTTCCGGCGGGTTCAGCTGAGGCCAGTTCAGTCGCGAGGCTTGGAAAATTTCGTCAACTACTTCTCAACCCCGGCACTGTTCAATTCTATCAAGAATTCCCTTTGGATTTCTGTAATTAGCACCATTGTCACAGTAACTTTGGCGTTCTGGTTCGCTTATGCGCTGAACCGGAGTTGCATGCGGTTCAAGGGTGTGTTTCGTCTGATTGCGATGGCTCCGATCCTGGTGCCTTCGCTGTTACCCGGGATCGCGCTGGTCTATCTGTTCGGCAATCAGGGCATGATAAAAGAGTTGCTGTTCGGCGCCAGTATCTATGGTCCGATTGGCATCGTGATAGGCTCGGTGTTCTTCACCTTCCCGCACGCCTTCCTGATCATTTCAACGGCGCTGGCGATCTCTGATGCACGACTATACGAAGCTGCAGTCAGCCTGCGTTCGACGCCGTGGCGTACTTTTTGGACGGTCACCGTTCCTGGCGCGCGATATGGTCTGATCTCGGCCGCTTTCGTTGTATTTAATCTGGTCATAACTGATTTTGGTCTGCCAAAAGTGATTGGAGGTCAGTTCAACGTTCTGGCGGTTGATATCTACAAGCAGGTGATCGGCCAGCAGAACTTTGAAATGGGTGCCGTAGTCTCGGTCGTTCTGGTGATCCCCGCAATCCTGGCGTTCGCGATCGACCGCATGGTGCAATCAAAGCAGGTTGCCTTATTGTCGGCCCGGTCGGTCCCGTACCAGCCAACCCCAAATCGAAAGGCAGATCGGTTCTTTCTAGTCTATTGCTGTCTGATCGGTCTGTTCATCGTTGGGCTGCTGGCTGTGTGCCAATTCGCGGCGCTAATCAAGTTTTGGCCCTACGACCTGAGCCTGAGCCTGAAGAACTACGATTTCAACAAGATGGATGGTGGCGGTTGGGGCTCTTACATTAACTCGATCAAGCTGGCGCTTTTGACGGCGGTGATCGGTACTTCAGTCGTCTTCTTTGGTGCCTATCTGGTTGAAAAGTCGAACGGGTTCAGAACAGGTCGATCGATCTTTCAGATGTTCGCGATGCTGCCAATGGCGATCCCGGGCATGGTGCTGGGCCTGTCATACATCTTCTTCTTCAATAGCCCGTCTAATCCGCTGAACGGTATCTACGGAACAATGGCAATTTTGGTGATCTGTACGGTGACACACTTCTATACTGTGTCGCACCTGACGGCAGTGACAGCGCTCAAGCAGATGGACAGAGAATTCGAGTCGGTATCAGCCTCGCTCAAGCAACCGACGATGAAGTTGTTTGCCCGTGTCACGGTCCCTGTTTGCCTGCCAGCCGTGCTGGACATATCAATCTATCTGTTCGTAAACGCAATGACGACGGTATCTGCGGTTGTGTTCCTATACTCGCCCAAAACCACGTTGGCATCTATTGCAGTGCTAAACATGGACGATGCGGGCGATATTGCGCCGGCTGCCGCAATGGGGATGATGATCTTCTACACAAACGCCGCGGCGCGGATCATCCACCTGATTGCTTCCAAAGGCGTCCTCGGTCGCACGCAAGCCTGGCGAACCCGCTGACAAGAAAACCCATTTAGGCATCTCCCCACCGATCACTGATTGGTGGGGTTTTGTTTTTCTTCTAGAACAGAATTGGCGAATTTCATGAAGGCGCGAATGGTCTTCACCTCACGCCGTTGGGAGAGATAGATCATGCTTTCTCCCATTTGCAGGTCGACGTCTTGCAGCTTGATTTGTCTGAGACGGTCGTCGTGACCGTATTCTGCCTGGGACACGAACCCGATACCTGCACCTGATGCCACCAACTCTCTGACGGCCTCTCTTCCTTCGGCCACAATTGCCGGTTTCAGCGGCACCCCTCGTTTACTGGCTTCATCTTCGAGCTTTTGGCGTGTTTTTGATCCCTGTTCCCTGAAGATGAGAGGCAACTCCGCCAGCTCTGCGAGGGACAATGTAGGTTTTGAGGCGAGAAGCAAACTGCGGGCCGTGAATGCCACGATCTCGGTCGAACCGAGGCTAAGAACACTCATGTCCTTGCCGGGAGACACGCTGCCAACAACACCAATTTCTGCATTGTAAGATCTGAGCTCCTCCAAAATGTCCTCGGTGTTGCCAGCGCGGACGGTAATCGTAATGTTCGAATATTTTTCTCGGAACGGTCCCAGAAAGTCGGTCAAGTGGTGCGCGGAATCGGCAAGGATCCGCAGCTCGCCGTCGATCGCAGCCCTCGTTTCTGACAGATAGTCCTCGATCTGATCCTCGATCTCAAAATACTGTTTGGTGTACCGGTAAAGCTGCGTCCCCTCCGGGGTTAGGTTCACTCTTTTTCGCTCACGCTTGAACAACAACAAATCATGATCCTGCTCAAGTTTGCGAACCTGCTCTGAGATTGCTGGCTGCGTCAAAAAAAGCGCCTCCGCAGCACGCGAAAACCCACCATATTTGGCCACGAAATGAAAGGCTTTGAGCTGGCTATGTCGCATTTCAAACTCCTGAAGGTTCGAGCATAGGCTGAGCTTATAATTAGATTGATATTTGCAATTTCACATATAGCTGCGGTTGCTGCAACTGTGTCTTTGAAACGTTGATCTGGAGCTTGGTTATGACGTCTTCTTTTCCTCAAATTGAACAACCGCGTCTCGGCGAGCCCTATCTACTAACTCCTGGCCCCTTGACCACGTCAAACGCCGTGAAAGAAGCCATGTTGAGGGATTGGGGAAGCTGGGATGATGACTTTCGGGGTATGACCCAGGAGTTGCGCTCCAGTCTTTTGGCATTGCTTGGCGAGGGCGCCGATGAGTTTGACTGTGTACCGATGCAGGGGAGCGGATCGTTTTCAGTAGAGGCGATGCTGGCTTCGTTCATTCCGCGCGATGGCAAGGCATTGGTGCTGGCCAATGGTGCTTACGGTCAACGCTCGGCGCAAACGCTCGAGTATCTGGAACGCGATCATGTTGTCCTGGACAAGGGCGACTATCTGCCGCCGCGTGGTTCAGAAGTTGCCGAGATTCTGGCGAATGATTCCGCGATCACCCATGTCGTTGCTATCCACTGCGAAACAAGCTCGGGCATTCTGAATCCGGTAGAGGAAATATCGGAGGCGGTTTACGCCGCTGGTCGCAAGCTTCTTGTCGACTCGATGTCAGCCTTTGGTGCGATCGAGTTGAAGCCTACGGAAGTCCGCTATGAGGCAATGGTTTCGTCCGCCAACAAGTGTATTGAGGGTGTTCCGGGGTTTGGGTTCATAATCGCGCGCAAGAACGAGCTTGAGGATGCCAAGGGTAACAGTCATTCGCTGTCTCTGGACGTTCACGCGCAGTGGGCGCATATGAACAAAACCGGTCAATGGCGATTTACGCCGCCCACCCATGTGGTTGCCGCTTTCATCGAAGCCCTCAGGGCACATGCGGCTGAGGGCGGCGTTTCCGGTCGCGGAGCCCGATACACCAGCAACAGGGATGTTGTGGTCGCCGGCATGCGTGAGCTGGGTTTCGAAACTCTGCTCGACAATCGCTGGCTGAGCCCAATCATCGTAACATTCTTCTGCCCGGCCGATGAAAACTTTGTCTTTGATCAGTTCTACAGTCTGATGAAAGAAAAAGGGTTCATCATTTACCCGGGCAAGTTGACCGTCGTCGACAGCTTCCGCGTTGGGTGCATCGGTCAGATGGACGACAAGGTTATGCGGAAAGTTGTAATTGCCGCCAAGGAAACTTTGGAAAAAATGGGTGTGTCGAGTGCCACACCTCCTCTCCAAGCTTTAGAAGAACGCGCCAAACTGGCCGCTTAAGGATCAAGGAACAAACCAAATGACCATCCACACCCCTGTTGAAGCCAACGAGCGTGTCTACCCGATGCCCAAAGTTCCCGCCATTGCCATCTGCCTTGACGGCTGTGAGCCAGAATACCTGGACAAAGCTATTGCTGACGGTCTGATGCCGACGCTCAAGCGGATGCGCGAAACCGGCACTGACCGGCTGGCCCATTCGGTGATCCCGTCGTTTACTAACCCTAACAATCTCAGCATTGCGACTGGCCGTCCGCCTATCGTGCACGGCATCTGTGGAAACTATCTGATTGATCCGGACAGTGGTGAAGAAGTGATGATGAACGATGTGCGCTTTTTGCGTGCACCGACCGTGTTCAAGCAGTTCTATGACGCTGGCGCCAAGGTGGCCATAGTCACCGCGAAGGACAAGCTGCGCGCGTTGTTGGGGGCGGGTCTGAAGTTCGACGACGACCGGGCCAAATGTTTCTCTGCGGAAAAGTCCGACACGTCGACCCTGGCTGAGCATGGTCAGGAGAAAGCAAGCGCATGGTTGGGCATGGCCCAACCCGAGGTCTATTCGGCAGAGTTGTCCGAGTTTGTCTTTGCTGCGGGTGTCAAGTTGCTGAAAGAGTGGAAACCAGATGTGATGTATCTGACCACCACCGACTACGTGCAGCACAAATACGCACCCGATCAGGCCGAGGCCAAGGCATTCTATGAGATGTTTGACAAATATCTGACCGAACTGGACGCCATGGGCGCTGCCATCGTGGTCACCGCCGACCACGGCATGAAGCCCAAGCACCACGCCGATGGCTCGCCCAGCGTGGTATATGTGCAGGATCTGGTGGATGAATGGCTGGGCAAGGACGCGGCCCGTGTCATCTTGCCGATCACGGACCCCTATGTGGTGCACCACGGCGCACTCGGGTCGTTTGCCACCTGCTATCTGCCCGAAGACGCGGATCGCAACGACATCATCGGCAAACTGAAAGCTACACCCGGCATCACCCACGTGTTGACCAAGGAAGAAGCGATCAAGCGTTTTGAACTGCCCGGTGACCGCATTGGTGATATCGTGATG
This sequence comes from Ruegeria sp. CDSC052, assembly GCF_059610685.1. Classification (NCBI taxonomy): domain Bacteria; kingdom Pseudomonadati; phylum Pseudomonadota; class Alphaproteobacteria; order Rhodobacterales; family Roseobacteraceae; genus Ruegeria; species Ruegeria sp. CDSC052. The sequence continues at coordinate 38,378 of NZ_JBXWOB010000008.1, read as the reverse complement.
GTCTCGGGTGAAAACATCTGTATCGGTACCTCTGAAGACCGCCACGATCTGGCCGCTCTCAACGAGCCGCTGCGCAGCCACGGTGGACTGACCGAGCAGGAAGTTCCATTCATCGTAAACCGGGTTATCGACTTGGGGACTGCGCCCGAGTTGCGCAATTTTGATGCGTTTTTCTATGCAACTACAGCGGCGGCGCAGTAATCCATGAAAGATCAAACCATGTCTAAAATCGAAATCCGCAATGAAGGAATGCGCATCGGGGGCGAGATCGTCTTTACCGACGAAACGGTGCCGGTTCTGTACCCATACACAAACGAGATTGTCGGGCATGTACCCGCCGGCAAGGCAGAACATGCGCGCAAAGCGTTCGAAGTCGCGGCGAATTACACTCCAAAGCTCACACGGTATGAGCGCAGCCAGATCCTGCAGCGTGCGGGCGAGTTGATTGGTGAACGTCGTGAATACCTTGCCAAATGGCTGACGTTGGAACTGGGTATCTGTCACCAGCATGCGATTTATGAGACCAAGCGTGCGCAAGATGTCTATCAATTCGCCGCCGCTGAGGCGATGAAGGATGATGGCGAGATCTTTTCATGCGACCTGACCCATAATGGCAAAGATCGAAAAATATTCACCATGCGCGAGCCGGTGAATGCGATTTCGGCAATCACACCATTCAATCATCCACTTAACATGGTCAGCCACAAGATCGCGCCATCAATCGCGACCAACAACTGCATGGTGTGTAAGCCGACGGAACTGACGCCGCTGACGGCGCTGACATTAGCTGACATCCTCTACGACGCGGGTCTACCACCCGAGATGTTCCAAGTGGTTACCGGCTGGCCAGGTGACATTGGCGACGAGATGATCACCAATGAAAACATCGACATCATCACATTCACCGGCGGCGTGCCGGTGGGTAAGATGATCGCCGAAAAAGGCGTTTACAAGCGGCAAGCTCTGGAACTGGGGGGCAATGACCCTCTGATCGTTTTGAACGATCTTTCTGACGCGGACCTTGAGAAGGCCGCGACCATTGCTGTGGCAGGCGCCACCGGCAATTCGGGTCAGCGCTGCACTGCGATCAAACGTATTCTGGTGCAAGAAAGCGTGGCCGACAAGTTTGTGCCATTGGTTCTGGAAAAGGCGAAGAAGATCAAGTTCGGCGACCCACAAGACCCCGAGACCGAACTGGGCTGTGTCATCCATGACAAGGCAGCTGAACTGTTCGAAAAACGCGTTTACATGGCCGAGGCCGACGGCGCAGAAATCCTCTATCATCCGGGCCGTCAGGGTGCACTACTGCCGCCCATCGTGGTCGATAAGGTCCCCCATGACAGCGAGCTGGTGATGGAAGAAACCTTTGGCCCCATTGTGCCCATCGTTCGGGTTCCGGACAATGACGACGAGGTGATGCGTATTTCGAACGGTACCGAATTCGGCCTCAGCTCAGGCGTCTGTACGAACGACTTGAACCGTGCGATTGCCTTTATCAACGGTCTGAACGTGGGCACCTGCAACATTTGGGAACAACCCGGATACCGTATCGAAATGTCCCCCTTCGGAGGCATCAAGGACAGCGGTAATGGGGTTAAAGAAGGTGTCATCGAGGCAATGAAGTTTTTTACTAACGTAAAAACTTACTCGCTGCCCTGGCCACGCTAGTTTTTGTGCCCCGTCCCGACCCGGGTCGGGGCACCACAAGTTCCTCCCTGGTACTGGCGGACTTTGCGAGGTCCGCATTTTTTCACAAGCGGCGTTGAGGAAAAAGCATGTCACAAATCGTCCACACGGAAGGCGAATCCAATACTTCCAGCGCGCGAAAAGCATGGATGAAGGAATCTATAGGGCCTAAATCTAGACCCTTGCTGAAACGCGACGCTAACGCGTTTCTCCACCAGTCACTGTCCTCGCCATGCGTTAGCACCATTGCCAAAGCTGAGGGGATTTGGGTCGAAGACCTGGACGGCCGCCGTTACATGGATTTCCATGGCAATTCAGTGCATCATATCGGTTACGGACATCCCCGTTTGATCACCGCGATCAAGGCGCAACTGGATGACCTGTCTTTCGCACCCCGTCGCTTCACTAATGATCCCGCGGTTGAATTGGCCGAAAAGCTCGCCGAAATCGCGCCAGACGACCTTGGGAAAATGCTGTTTACGACCGGCGGCTCTGATGCAAACGAGGTCGCTCTCAAGATAGCGCGCGCTGCCACCGGTCGGTTCAAAACAATTAGCTTCTGGGATGCCTTCCACGGTGCCGGTTTTGGCGCCGCAAGCGTCGGCGGCGAGGCGACATTTCGCAGCCATATAGCCGGCCCGCTTCTCCCGGGTGCAGAGCACGTGGCACCTTTTGCCTGTTACCGATGCCCGTACAATCACGCCGGCCCAGATACCTGTGGGTTGGCTTGTGCAAAAATGGTCGAGTTCGTTCTAGAACGCGAGGGAGACGTAGCTGCGGTCATCGCTGAGCCTATGCGCGCGGTGCCTTATGTGCCGCCACCGGGCTTCTGGAAAGCTGTGCGGGAGGCGTGTAATCGTCACGGGGCTCTCTTGATCATGGACGAGATTCCCACGGGGCTTGGAAAGACCGGCAAGATGTTTGCCTTTGAGCATGACGAGATTATCCCTGACATCGTCACCTTGGGTAAGGCACTTGGCGGAGGCATCCTGCCGATTGCAGCTTGTATCGCGCGAACCAAACTGGACGTCTGCGGAGACTTTGCCATTGGACATTATACACACGAAAAAAACCCGGTGACTGCACGCGCCGCGCTTACCACAATACAAATCATCGAAGATGAGGGGTTGGTTGACCGGGCGGCTGAGTTGGGCGAGCACGCTATGGATCGTCTGATGGGTGAGCTTCAGAATATCCCGATCGTCGGTGACATTCGCGGCCGTGGTCTGATGTTTGGTGTCGAAATTGTCGATGACCGTGCCGACAAGACACCTGGAAATGCACGAGCCGAGCGGATCTATTATGCTTGTTTGGAAGCTGGCCTAAGCTACAAAATCAGTCAGGGGTGTGTGCTTACATTGTCACCGCCGCTAACGATCACGCGCAAGGATCTCGACTGTGCAATCGACATTGTTGTCAACGCGATTAAGGACGAATGTTAATCTTTGTGGCCATACCTTTAGAGCAAAACACGCCGTTGCTCTCTCTGCTTCCAGGAAAACAGTGGTCAATGGACGTGGAGATCAATTCTCAATTATGGCGCCAAGGGCCACTGCCTACCACCAAGAAAGTGAATGCGTTTTCCCGGTGGAACAGGCGCGTCCGATTTTTTTCAGCAAACTCGGGCGCTGAGCGTTTTATCGAAATTACTCGTCCGCAAAATCACCGGGTCGGTCTCCGGTCGTTGGTTGGCAGGATTGCAGCGCACCCTGTTATTCCAAGCAAACCCTGGGAGTGAGGTAGAGCATGGCGATAGTCAGCTTTTTAATCAGCCTTGCTGGCGCGACGATGTTGCTACTTTTTGCAGTTCGAATGGTACGCACTGGAATTGAGCGCAGCTATGGAGCGTCGTTCCAGCGCGTTTTGACGCGACAGCACAGTTACCTGCAGGCCTCACTTGTGGGTCTGATGATGGCGGTTGTACTGCAAAGTTCGGCGGCAGTGGCGCTGTTGACCTCTGGGTTTGCTGCCAGTGGAATGTTGAGTTTTCCTGCCGGTCTGGCGATTGTGCTCGGAGGCGATCTAGGTTCAGCACTGATCATCCAGATTCTTACGTTCCGGTTGGACTGGCTTATTCCAATGCTGCTGGCGATTGGAGGCTATCTATTCGTCAAGACCGAAGCCAAAAAAGCCCGACAACTAGGGCGCATTCTGATGGGCGTTGCCTTTATCCTGATCTCACTTCGGTTCCTTCGTGAGGCGATGGACCCAATTCGGGACAGTGCATTTTTACCCACAGTCGCGGATTACTTGTCGCGCGACTATATCACTGCATTTCTTGTCGGGAGTGCCTTAGCCTTCGTCATGCATTCCTCGGTTGCGGCCATCCTTATGTGTGTGACACTTGTGCAAATTGGAGCGATCCCATTTGCCGCCGGAATGTCTTTGGTTTTTGGCGCGAACTTTGGCTCGGCCTTCATTCCGGTATGGCTAACCCGAGGAATGCCAGTGACTGCCCGACGAATACCCTATGCAAATTTGGCGCTGCGAGGCAGTTGGGCGTTGGCTAGTTTGTTTGTAGCAAATTTTGCCCTACGAACCGGGCTTTTGGGCGACCCGCAAGGGGGGCAAATGCTAGTCAACGTGCATCTTGCTTTCAACCTGTCGCTTTTGGTTTTAGCCCTTCCGTTTTGTGGACACTGGCAGAACTTGCTCGAAAGGCTCTTGCCAGACCAACAGAAAGTACAGAAGTCGCAACCCGCACAACCGGTCAGCGCATTGGACATGGAAGACGTGGCAAATCCCAATCAGGCCTTGCCGAGCCTCAAGCGTGAGCTGCTGCGGATGAGCGATCTTCTCGAAACCATGTTCCGTCCTGCTCTTGAACTTTACCGCAGCGGAGACAAAGAACAGATCCGGTCAGTTCAGGCCATTGACGAGGACGTAAACCGGTGCCTCTCGGGTATTCGAGCCTTCGTCGCCGCGATACCCCCTGAGCTATATGAAAAACACGATGCTAAAACCGCGCGCGACCTTATGGAGTTTGCGATCAGGCTTGAAACGGCGGGTGACGTTGTCGCCAAACGCCTGACTGTATTGGCCGGTGAAATGCGGGCCAAAGGCTCTAGCTTTTCGCAAGATGGCTGGTCCGAACTTGTTCAGATGCATGAAGGTATTCTTGCAAACATGAAACTGGCATCAAATGTACTTGTTTCAGACGATCTGGAAAGCGCCCGGCTTCTCAGCCTTGAGAAAACCGAAATCAAACGCGTGGAACGTGAAAGCCGCAAGCGTCACCTGCGCCGGTTGCAGCATGGAACAACGGAAAGCTTCGAAACCAGTGATATTCATCTAGAGACATTGCGGGCTTTCCGGGAGTTCAACAGTCATATTGCATCGATTGCTTACCCGGTCCTTTACCAGAACGGTCAACTTCTAGAGACACGATTGATCAACGAAATTGCTGAATAGGCCCGAGCCGGTCTCAATGCGAAGACAAGAAAAGAGCGAGAACAAAGGCGACTGGAAACACCGAAGTGAGTTCGTTCTCGAAATCAAATTTTGAAATTGTTCAGTGTCTTCCAAAATCTGAGCCCAGCACTGCGCAGTGCACAAGGGTCTAAGTAACCGGATTGAAGGATCCCACCAATCAACCCGAAAACGCGAAAAGATCATCGGTCCGAACAAGTCACTCTGGCAGGCTCAGAGATTTCTGGTTGCCCATGACCAGATCACCATCAGCTCCCGTCTCCCCGCTATCAACTTGCTTCAGCTTTATACCACCATGCCCGATCAGATGCCTTCCAGTTTTGGATCAGTTATGCCCGCGAAATGTCCTCCTGACGACATAGGCGCCGACGTTCTTCAATCGGGCTCAAGCAAGTTGGCAATCCCGGCAGAGTTCTTGGGTCTTGGGTATTCCGTTCTAGTACCATTCATCCGGCATTCGCGCTTTGCGCTCTGACACGAAGTCTTCAAGCGCGGCTTGTATGCTAGGTTTCATTTCAGGACGCTGGTAATCGTTCAACATCTGATGCCACCGCGCCGTGGCGCGTTGGTCTGACGTGAGAGCACCATTTTCAGACCAAGTCTCGAATGGCCCGGCGTCAGAAATCTGTGGCTCAAAATTCGCTGCCGCATAGTGGCGCAGCGTGTGATTGGTCGACAGGAAATTTTCGCCCGGGCCCGTTTCAAAATAGGCATCACGGCCAAATGCCTCCTCATTCGTTTCGAAGCCCTTCAGCAGTTTCAGCATCGCGCCACAGTGGTCGAGATCCATGATGAATTTCTCGTAGGACATCACAAGCCCACCTTCGAGCCAGCCTGCCGCATGCCAGACCTGATGGGCTCCGGACAGAAGCGTGGACCACATGGCACCGGTGCTGTCCTGCATCGCTTGCCCATCTGGCGCATTGGAGGCGGTGATCTGCCCACCGCCAGAGCGCACAGGTACGCCAAGCCTTCGTCCCAATTGTGTCAGCGCCATCGTGGTCATGTTCGCCTCGGGCGATCCAAAGGTTAGAGCGCCCGTGCGCAAGTTCATTGTGGAGTGGAACGAGCCGAACACCACCGGACAACCGGGGCGCACCAGTTGCGCAAGCGCAATGCCAACCATCGCTTCTGCCAGAGTTTGCGCCGCCACCGCCGCCGGCGAAAGCGGCCCCATGGCACCCGCGAAAATCGCAGGGGAGACGCAGACACATTGGCCTGCCTCCGCATAGATACGCAGAGCCGACGACATGGTATCATCATAAACCAGCGGCGAATTGACGTTGATATTTGCCTGCATCAACGCGTGGTGCTCCATGAAGTCCCGTCCAAAGACGAGGCGTGCCATCTCGATACTGTCACGCACGCGCTCGGGTGCCGTAACAGAGCCCATAAAGGGCTTGGTTGAGAGTGTCAGATGCGCCAGCATCATGTCCAAATGCCGTTTATTCACCGGCACATCTGTCGGCTCGACAACCGTGCCGCCGGAATGATGCAAGGCGGCCGCACTGTAGGCCAGTTTGACGAAATTGCGGAAATCCTTCAGCGTCGAATATCGTCGGCCCTTCACCAGATCGCTGACAAAGGGAGAGCCGTATCCCGGCATCAGCACAACGTTGTCACCGCCAAGTGTCACCGTTCTGACCGGGTCTCGGCCATGCAACTGAAATTCACTTGGGGCCGTAGCGCAAAGCGCACGGACGTGACCCGGTTCAAACCGCACACGTTCGCCATCGATGCGGGCACCCGTTCGGGCGAAGTGATCCAGTGCCGTTCGATCCCCCCGAAACTCGACGCCAATATTGCTTAGAATCCAGTCGGCTTGATCTTCGATCCGGGCCAATACCGTTTCACTTAGTAGATTGTATGCAGGTATCCTGCGACCCGTGAACTGTGTGCTCTCAGAAGGGGCAATACTACGGGCCAAGCGGCGCCTGCGCGCGCGGCCGCGGTGCTCCGCCGGTGTCGGTGTTTTTGCTTTTGCGTTCAACAAGTCCAACTTCATTTCATCGCTCCACGAGCTTGAATGCAGTTTTCGACCTTAAAAACATATTTGAAAATCGAAAAAAACTACTCTTAGCGTTTAGAAATTTTGTACACTAAAGATATGAGTACCCGATTTCATCACCATGACTTACTCAGGCTATTTGCCGAGATTGCTCGTTATTCCAGCTTCTCGACGGCAGCATCGGCACTCAACATGACTAAGGGCGCCATAAGCTATCAGATCAAAACGCTTGAAGCCGATCTTGGGATGATCCTGTTCCAGCGCACATCGCGTGGAGTCACACTCACTGGTGAAGGATTAAAACTGCTCGCGATCTGCCAGACCCGATACGAAGAAATCGAAGCTGAAATTCATGCATTAAAGGGGATTTCAACGCGTTCTCTAACCGTTGGCGTCTCGACCTATTTCGCTGCGCGCTGGCTGTCGCCACGCCTGATGTCATTCATGCAAAGCCACCCGGACGTGCAGATTCGCATTCAACCGATGATCGAGTTTTCAGAAGCTGAGATGCAGGATGTGGATCTTGCAATCAGGTGGGGTAACGGGAATCGGATCGGCGGCACCGTTACTCCGTTCATGCCCATGCCGCCCTATCCTGTGGGTGACCGGGCGGCAGCTGACCTAGTGATAGAATTAGGAATGAAAGAGGCAATATCGCATCTTACGCTGCTGAGAGATCGTGATGACAGCAACGCCTGGTCTGATTGGCTGAACGTCGCAAAGCTTCCCCGACAATCAAGGAGAGATGCGCTAATCGTTCCTGACCCAAATGTCCGGGCGCAAGCAGTCATCGACGGACAGGGAATAGCTTTGATGGATGATCTGGTTCGGGACGATCTAAAAGCTGAAAGACTGTTTCGGTTGTCGGAAACCGATCTGCCCGACTATGGGTATTTTTTGGTTCAACCGTATAGCTCCGCACCAACCGGCGCAGTACAGTCCTTCTCGGACTGGATTCTGGGTCAATCGTAGCAGTCATTCCCCTTGAGTATCCTCAGAGCCATTATTATACGGCATATAAATAAATTACAGGGACCCAGAGGATGCCCACAGGACATATCATGATGGCAATGAGCCTAGACGGTTTTGTCGCAAGGCCAGATCACAGGCTGGACTGGTTGGAAAAGCAACCCACTGCAGACGAAGATCACGGGTTTGCCGCGTTTCAGAGTAGCGTCGACGTGATCGTGATGGGGTCCGGATCGTACCGGACAGTTCTGGGATTTGGAGAGTGGCCTTACACGAAACCGGTGGTGGTTCTCAGTCGCTCAATGAAAACCTCAGGCATTCCAGATGAGCTGCGCGAAAGAGTTGAAGTTTCAGACAAAACACCCACCGATTTGATGGAGGACTTTGGCGCGCGTGGTTACAATCGAGTTTATGTGGATGGCGGTGCAATCATCCAATCCTTCCTCAAAGCCGGGCTGATTGAGGACATGCGGATTACCTTGGTTCCCATTCTGATTGGTGAAGGCATTCGGATCTTTGGTGAAACAGAAGGTGACGTTGATCTGGAGTTGGTTTCGGTCAGCAGCTTTTCCTCCGGTCTGGTAGATCTCGATTACAGACTGAAAACCAGGTGACGAAAGCTTCGCCACCAGGGCGACCGTCAAAGGCTGCACAGCGCCTTTCGAAGCAAGTGATCCTGCAGGCCGCATTGCCGATCGCCCAAAGCAAAGGTGTTGATGCGCTATCGTTTCGCATACTTGCCGATCAGCTTGACGTCACTCCGATGGCCGTGACCTATCACGCAGGTAGCAAGAAGCAACTATTGTCCGATCTGGTGGAACTTGCCTTTGCAGGCGTCTTGGATGGAGTGAATGGTGGCAACCCGGTCAAACGCGCCCGCTGCATTATGGCGACTTACTATGGTTGCGCTTTGAAGAACGCCAATCTACTCCGTGCAATCCTAGACGATGTAACGCTCATGAGCGCGGACCTCATGAACGTGGCCGAGGAATTAAAGGTCAGCACGGACCAACTCGAAAACAGCGATGGCGGTGATGTTCTTGTTCACGTGCTGATCGACTATGCACATGGGTTTGTGCTCTCAGCCTCGAGCGGAGAAGACAATCCCCTGACAATAGACGATTTTCTGCGTGGGGTTGACTGGATTCTTGCGCAAGCGGCGGGTGACTTCGCGGAGACGTGATATGAAAACATGCCCATCAGAGGGTGTCCTCAAGCAATGAGCAGTTTGCGTCATTCGATTCTGACCCTAACGTCAAGTAGTTCTGCCCCAAGGCTACTAACTTTCATCGAAGCTAAGGCTTACCCGCATCCTTCTCTGGCATGACTTGGACATAGAGCGTCCATTTGGGAAAATCACCGTCTTCGATAGCGTCGAAAAGATCACGCTGATGGCTTTCACGGTCACCAGAGATGATCTGCGCGGCTTCCTCATCAGTGAGGTTTTTGATCCCTTGCTGGGTTTTGAAATGGAACTTGACCCAGAAACGTTCGTTATCCGAGTTGATAAAGCTGAATGTGTGGCTGCCAAAGCCGTGCATGTGTCGGTAGGTTGCAGGAAGCCCCCTATCAGACATGACAATCGTCACCTGAAGCAAAGCTTCGGGAAGGCTAGTCCAGAAGTCCCAATTGTTTTCCGCACCGCGCATGTTCGTTCGCGGATCACGTTTGACGGCATGATTAAGATCGGGAAACTTCAGCGGATCGTGAAGGAAAAACACAGGGGTATTGTTCCCAACTAGATCCCAATTGCCCTCTTCAGTGTAGAACTTTACCGCAAAGCCTCGGATGTCCCGTTCCGCATCCGCTGCGCCGCGTTCTCCTGCAACGGTCGAGAAGCGCAGGAAGAGATCCGTTTTCTTGCCAACATCAGAGAACAATTTGGCGCGTGTATAGCGGGTGATGTCGTGGGTCACTGTGAATGTACCGTACGGCATGTGGCCACGGTCGCAATGTGCCAACCGCAACAATTACGCCGACAATCGTCATTGCCCAGATCAAGCCCGAACGTTTCGAGTTGCCCTTGGGTCCGGGTTCCGGCCCATCAGAAGCCCGCACGGCCAACCAGAAGACAAGTGACAGCACTGCCATCAGGATCAGCGAGATCAATAACACAACGGGCTGCATGAGCCATCTCTCCTATTAGGCATTCTAAATACCTATTATAAGGGCAAGAAAAAGATGTCAATAAAATAGGCATTTTCAAAGCCTATTTTTTATGGGAAGAATAACTATGCAAATTACCAAGTTCTCCGACTATGCCCTGCGCATCCTGATCCATCTTGCCACCCACGAAGAAGGGTTGATGTCGACGCGTGAGATCGCGGCTATGCAAAACTTGCCCTTCAATCACCTGGCCAAGATCTCGCAGTGGCTTACACACGAGGGCTATGTAGAATCCATGCGTGGGCGCAACGGTGGCATGCGTATGGCCCTACTTCCCAATGCGATATCGATTGGCGGCCTACTACGAAAATCCGAACGCGGCACACCTTTGGTGGAATGCATGAAGGAAGACGGCGGCTGTTGTGTAATGACGCCCGCTTGTGGATTGTTGCCAATTCTGAACGAAGCTCAGGAGGCGTTTTTTGCTGCCTTGGACACCAAGACTTTACAGGACGTATTGGAAGGAAACCGTGGCATGAAAAACCTGATCCGAGCGTTGGAAGTCAGTCATGCGCTGGCATCAAGCGATTAATACGCAAACTGTAGTCCTATAATAATTTGATTGTTACTTGGCCGCGCCAGGCACAGCCTTTACAATCGCCTGTCCTTCCCATGCCTCGAAAGCCACGGAAAGGTGCCATGCCTTGAACCCGATGTAGCCGACCAGAAGGGCCAGTATCATCAGATACATTGCCCTTCGGAATCGTGGATTTTCTTCAACTTGGTGCATCTTCTGCATTCCACAGTAGATACAACGTGAGCATTCGAATCTGGGCGTCGCTCAGACGTCCTTCCCACGCAGGCATCACACCTTGCCGACCGTAATAAATGCTATGGTAAATCTCATCCCGGTCGCCTCCATAGATCCAGCGTTCATCACCCAGATCGGGCGCGCCGATTTCATAGCCCCCGCGCCCGTCATCGCCATGACAGGCCGCACAGTTTTCTTCGAAGATCAATCTACCGGCGCCAGCCGCCGTCGCATCATGCTGCTTTCCAGAGAGGGCCAAGACAAATTCTGTAACCTCTTCAACCTGCTGCTTTTCGATCATACCGTCTGCGCCAAACGCCATCATCTGTGCAATCCGTGTATCGTCATGCTGCGCATTGATCCCATAGCGTATGGTCGCCTCAACCTCTTCCGGTGCGCCTGACCACAGCCAATGTCCGTCTACCAGATTGGGAAAACCAGGCTGCCCTTTCAGATCATTCCGGTGACAAGCGGCACAATTGTCAGCGTAAAGCTTGGAAATCGACGCGCTATACCTTGCCTCCAGTGTTGGGTCTGCGGCCAGTTCTTCGAGATCCTGTGACGCAAAAGGCGCAAATGTCATTTCACGATCAGCATTCGCTTGCTGAAGTTCTGCAACAACCTCTGATCGGGATGAATACCCCAACAGCCCTTTTGCATAGTCGCGCGCACCTGGGAAGGATGGGTAGAACACCCAAAACAGTGCTGCGATGATGATACTGATCCACAAAGCCCATCGGGCCGCCCAGGGAACAGGTGTGTCCAACTCTTTGATACCGTCCCACTCGTGGCCGGTCAGATCAGTACCGGAAACCGGATCCTTTTCCTTTAGCGCCACGGCTGATCCTCCTGATCGTCCAGCGGAGATTGCGCAGCGTCATCGTAGACTTTTCGCCGTGAGGGCCAGTAGGTCCAGACAACTGCGGCAAGGAAGACGACCAGCAGGTAGATTGCACCCCAGGTCTTGGAGAAAACGAGAACCGTATCATGTGTCATCTCTGAACCTCCTCAAGGTTTAACGAATCCAGATCGGCCAATGTGCCAAGAACCTGCAGATAGGCCACAAGGGCATCCATTTCCGTCAACTCACTCGGGTGCCCGTCGTAATCCCTGACCTGAACGTTTTCACCGTAACTTTCTTGCAGTTCACCTTCATAATATTGCTCGGCATCTGCTTGCCATGCAGCATCCTTTTCCGCATTTTCGATCTGAGCATCTGTGTAAGGCACCCCGGCGCGGCTAAGGGCTCTTAAAGAGGCAGGCAGGTGGCCTGTTTCCAGCCGCGCGTCAGACAAAAACGCATAACCAGGCATGATCGAGCCTTCCACCAGCTCTCGCGGCGCTTCCAGATGCGCCACATGCCATGCGTCAGAGTATTTACCGCCAACTCGCGCCAAGTCCGGCCCTGTACGTTTCGAGCCCCATTGGAAAGGGTGGTCATACATGCTTTCGGCGGCCAGGCTGTAGTGCCCATATCGTTCGATGTCCGACCGTAGGGTGCGGATCATTTGACTGTGGCAGGCATAGCAGCCCTCGCGCACATAAATATCGCGCCCGGCTAGTTCCAGCGGAGTGTAGGGCCGCATGCCGTCGACTTCTTCCACCGTGTTTTCGATGGTGAACAAAGGGGCGATTTCAACAATGCCACCGATTGATGCAACCAGCAGGATGGCCATCGCAAAGCCAAGTGAATGGCGTTCAAGCTTTTGGTGTTGTGTACTCATGGGCTGCTACTCCGCCGGCTGGACCAAAGGTCCGGATTGCCTGGTCTCGGCTTGCCGCGGCCCACTGACCGTCATGTAGATGTTGTATGCACCGATGCACGCTCCGATCAGATACAGCAGCCCCCCGATCGCACGGGCGACATAGTAAGGATGCATTGCGATCACACTGTCGAGGAAGGAATAAAGAAACGCACCATCCGCATCATAGGTCTGCCACATCAGCGATTGTGTGATGCCACTGTTCCACATTGCGCCGACGTAAATCAGCGTCCCGCTCAGGGCGAGCCAGAAGTGCCATGCCTCCAGCCGCAATGAATACACGCCATCTCGTTTCCAAATCCAGGGCACCATTTTATACATGGCACCAAAGGTGATGAAGGCGACCCAGCCCAACGCGCCGGCATGTACGTGGCCGACGGTCCAATCCGTGTAGTGGCTCAGCGAATTGACCGGACGGATCGCCATGAACGACCCTTCGAATGTCGACAGTCCGTAGAACAGAATCGCGACCATCATAAACCGGACCGCCGGATCCGTCCGGACCTTATCCCAAGCCCCGTTGATCGTAAGGATTCCATTGAACACAGAGGCCCAGCTGGGGACCAGCAGGATGATCGACATGGTCATGCCAAGGTACTGAACCCAGTCCGGTAGCGCCGTGTAGTGAAGGTGATGTGAGCCAGCCCAGAGATACAGGAAGGTGATCCCCCAGAAGCCAACAATTGACATTCGGTAAGAGTAGATTGGCCGGTTCACAGCTTTGGGCAAGAAGTAATACAGCATCCCTAGGAACCCGGCGGTCAGCAGGAAGCCAACAGCATTGTGCCCATACCACCATTGCGTCATTGCATCCTGTGTGCCGGAAAACAGCGAGTAGCTTTTGGGATAGGCAATGGAAACCGGAACCGAGAGGTTGTTCACCGTATGCAGCATCGCGATGACGACGATGAAGGCCAGGTAGTACCAGTTAGCCACATATATATGCGGTTCGGCCCGGCGAGAGAGCGTCTTTAGGTACAGACCTAGATAACCAACCCAGACGATCAGCAAAACCAGATCCATATACCATTCCGGTTCGGCATATTCCTTCGATTGGGTGATCCCCAAGGGGTAGCCGGTCGCCGCAAGGACCATGAACAGATTGTACCCCCAGAACACCATCCAGGGCAGCGATTCACTGGCCAATCTGGCGCGCGAGGTACGTTGGACCACATAAAACGACGTCGCGATTAACGCGTTGCCACCAAAACCAAAAATCACGGCAGATGTATGAACCGGGCGCAACCGGCCGAAGTTCGACCAGAACATATCACCGTTCAGTGCTGGAAACGCCAACTGCCAGGCGAGGATATCGCCAACCGTGAACCCTATGATTGCCCAAATCAGCGCGGCGATGACACCAAACCGAATGACCTTGTCATTGTATTCTAAAGGGATGTCCTTTGGGGTCTCGCTCAAACGGTTGATCATCCACATCAACCCCCAACCAGCGGCTATTGCGATCAACCAACCGTGCAGCACGTAGGCGGTAGGAACCCCCCAGCCAAGTATGGCTACGCCACCGACAAAGATCAAAGCAAGGGCACACAGGACGGCAGCATCCTCAAGAAAACTCTCACGCTGCATCGGGCGCCTCCTGCCGGTGGAAGCGTACTTCAAACTCAACTTCGCCAATCGGGTTCACCGAATGAGTTTCCTGTGGCGCGAACACAGCAGTGGCCCCAACGCCCAGAACCAGATCACCCTTGTCATCCCGGCTCAGTAGAAGTTGCCCATGTTGCACAGCCAATTGACCCCAAACACCCGCTTTGGTGCTGTGATCTTTGCGCAGCTTTTCTGGCAATGTCTCATGCGTGAACCGCGAGGTCGCATAGTGCACCACGCCTTTTGGAAGCGCTTCGGTCATTTATGCATCTCCATGAAAAAGCTCGGCATAAGCATGCCAGGTCGCGTACCCGAGCAATGGGAACACCACGACCAAACCCAGTAGCCCGGACAGTATTCCAACCAAAGTCAAAAGAGTGATGATGGCTCCCCAGCACAAGCAAAGCTTGAAGTTGTGAGTGGTGGCGTTGAAGCTGAGCCCCATAGCCGAGAAGCCATCGATCTTGCGGTCGATCAGCATTGGCAATGAAAACGCTGACACCGCAAACCCTAATGCCGCAAACAGCCCGCCAACGAATGATCCTGCGATCAACAGCGCCCATCCTGATGGCGTAGTAATCAGCAAAAGCAGCGTATCTGCGAAGCTTGAGAATGGGCGCAGCCCGTAGACTATGGCGAACATAACTGTGGCCGCGCGTATCCAGATGAGAGCAAAAACCATCAGTATGACGCCCACCAACGTAATCTGACCCGTGGCCGCTCTGAGCCCTGTTTTACCGCTTGCTACGGAATAAAGACCAATCGTTGCAAGTGGTCCGACCAAAACGCCGCCAGCTAGCAAAGGCAACAAAACCCAACCGAGATCGTTGAGCATCAGGGCCGCAACGCAAATCCACCCCAGAACTACGAGTGAACCACCGTAAAGCAAGGAATATCCCGGGTTGCGTTTCACGTCGCCCCAGCCCGCCTGCAGCCAACGTTTGACAACGCGTGCCGGAGGATCAGAGATGACCTGAGCTTTGGTATAGACAGAGACCGTCATGACAACACCGGCGGAGTGTCAGCCTCTCGACGAAAGTTCTCAATTCCGAATGACAAGCCCTTACCGATCCTGCTGGCCAAATGAGAGAACGCTTCGGCGGTTGCAGGTTTAAGGGCTTTTTTTGCGGTGTCTTCGAACAGGTCGAGCCACAGGCGAAAATGTTCTGGTAGGATTTCAGAGTTCGCCAGGTGAACCTGCATCGGGTTACCCGAATAGCCTGTCTCTCGTAGAATGGCGCCGCGCCAAAAGGCTGCGATCTTTTCTTCGTGTTCCGGCCAATCTTCGATTGCCCTGTCAAATACCGGCCCCAGATCAGGATGCACTCTGATGCGCGCATAGAACCGGTTGACCAAAGTCGCGATTTCTTCCGCTGTGATGTCAAACATATGTGGCCGAATTGGCATGGTACGTGTCATCGGATCTACCTTAACGATACGCCTCACTATCTGCGCACTATAATAGGTATTGTCAATACCTATTATAGTGTGAATGGTACGACCTACATCAAGAGAAAGGCGCGTGGGTCTATCTTTACCCAGCCGTCGACAACCACGGCAAAACGCTCGACGGAATAGAAGTGGTGCACATAATCCGCAAAGGGCAAATCACGCCCGGTGTCTGTCCGTTTCGGCAATTTACGGAGCTGGCGGCTTAGTTCGCCGGTACAAAGATATCACTGTGGCAAGTTAAAACTTCGCAACAGATCCCGTCCGGTTTATTGCGCCGATGATAATGTGATCTGCCGACGGAAGCCGGCAGGTGAGAGGCCAATTTCCCTCTTGAAAACGCGTGCAAAAGCAGAATCCGATGCGTATCCAGCGCGTTCTGCCGCATCCGAAACAGAACTTGATGGGTCAGTAAGACAGCGTTTGGCGATCTCCAGCCGCCAAGCTGTTACGTATTGCATTGGCGACATCGCCATCTTTTTCTGAAACTGAACCGCAAAGTTTGTTCGTGACATGCCGGCAATGCGCGCCATCGTTTCTATCGTCCAGGATGCGCTTGGATCCTTGTGAAACGCGTCAAGAGCCCGAGCCAGATGGTGATCAGAGAATCCGTTCAAGCCCCACCTCGAGGATTCGTCACTTTCCACAAACGAACGTATGGCCTGCGCAAGAATGGCTTCTGACATCTTCAAAGCAATGAGATCGCCACCGAGGCGAAGACCCCCGGCCTCATCTCCGATCATGCGCAGTGTCGCCTCCATCCACTTTCCAGCGGTTTCCCCGTAATTCCTGAGGTGAATGATCGGTGGCAGGCGTTCCAACAGTATGTGTTTTGCATGAGGGTCGAATGAAAAATGGCCGCAGATAAGTTGCGTGTCACGTTCATCGCCGTCGCCGCCGTAAACCAGAACCCCAGTTCCAGTGTATCCCGACCGCTCGATTACCGTGTCCAGCGGCAAAACTGCATCTCTTGTTTCAGCCGCGCAGTACAACTTGTGTGACGCGCCATGCGGAACAATCAACAGATCGCCCTGCTCCAGCGCCACCACTTTTTCATATCCTTCAACTTCGATCAGGCAATTGCCCCTATGAGCAAAATGAAATCGGGCAACGTTATTGAACCTGGGAACTTCAATCCCCCAAGGGGTGGTCAACGAAGTTCGAAAATAGAGCGCGCCTTGAACAGACAGTTTCGTAAGGATATCGCTAAGCAAATCAAGCATGCATTTTCATGGCAGTATTTGGCGTTTTTGTACAGCAGCTTGAACGATCTGCACAGAAAATCGAACGTTCCCGCATATATCTCACTTCCCGGTTCGGATTACTCCTATTGCCATCGTAACACTCAGTGGAGTCTCCAAAATGAAGAAACTGATTTCCGCATTTGCTGTGGCACTTGCCATGACTGGCGCTCAAGCCTCTGCGCAGGACGTCGCCGAGATGAGCGATCTCGAATACGCTCACATTGCCTATACGGCCGACAACATCGACATTCGGTATGCCTATCTGGCGCTGGCTTTGTCGTCGAACCCCGACATCCATGAATTCGCAAACACAATGATCCGCGACCATACTGCCGTGAACGAAGCGGCCTTGGGCCTGCTCGAAAAACTGGGCGTGTCAGCGCAGAACAATGCGTTCAGCCAAACGCTGAATGCCAATGCCGAAGAGATCATCGATGGCTTCGTCAAGCTGCGTGGAGCAGAGTTTGATGCCGCTTATGCAGCCAATGAATTGGCCTATCACCAGGCGGTGAATGATCTGGTGGAGAACACAATGATCCCCAATATCGACAATGCCGAGGTGAAGGCTCTGTTCGAGCAGGGACTTGAGATCTTTAAAGCCCATGAAGGCCACGCCGAAATGATGGTCGAGGCACTGCAGTGATGGGAAAAGCCCATTCACGCCGTCGCGTAATGGTTGGAGCGGTCGCATCGGCGGCCGCTCTCGCTTTAACCCGAACGCGAGCCCGGGCGGCAGAACCCGTAGTCCACGAAGTTAGGATCAAAGCATTCGCATTCACGCCAAAGCTTCTGAACGTGTCTGTTGGTGATACCATTCAATGGACCAATGAAGATCTGGCACCACATACGGCCACAGCCGATGAGTTCGGATGGGACACTGGGGAGATCCCAAACGGTGTCAGCGCCAAAGTTGAGGTTACTAAAGGTATGGAAACAAAATATTTCTGTGCGTTTCATCCACATATGAATGGAACAATAGTGATCATGTGATTTGACTCATTGGATCGACTGAACGAAAGCGGACTATGATGCAGGGCGCAGCATATGGAGCTTTGGGCTTCGCGCCTTCCAGCTTCTGTTGGGGCACACAAAGATGGACAGCACGGTCAGGTATCTTGGTGTTGAACTCGAAGATGCCTAGGCTATCTCCGAAGCCATTGAAATATAATATCTCTGGGCCGCTCTCGCAGGCAGCCCGAAGCGGACCGTCATCGCAACTTCAAGTGCTGCGATGCAGCGTTCTCAAAATCCGGCAATGGTCACCAGCAATAGGCGACTTCACTGCACGGAAGTGAATGAGTGCTTTAATTGGCATATTCTTTCGACAGAAACTCGGGCGACTCGAAGAAAGTGGATTTCTGTCTGGCAAACACTGTTTTGTGTTCTGACACCCCATCCACTAGGGATGGTTTTGCATTTAGCAGGAAGTGAGCCGACCTATGCATAACATCATTGCACGAAGAAACTTCGCCGTTGCGGTAGCAGAAGAGGCAGGCGCGCTTGCACTAGAGTATTTTGCTTCCAGAGATACCTTGGTCATTGATCAAAAAGGCGCGCAAGACTGGGTCAGCGAGGCGGATCGCAACGTCGAGACCTTCATTCGCCAAAAGATTGTGAACTCTTTTCCCGATGATGGGATTTATGGCGAAGAACACGCGGAAAAAGCTGGCTCCAGCGGTTTTGACTGGGTGATCGATCCGATTGATGGAACAACAAACTTCGTCAATGGTATTCCGGCCTGGACGATTGTCTTAGCGGGCGTTTCGGACAGTCAGACGCAGGTCGGTGTGATTTTCGAGCCAAACGTTGGTGAAACTTACGTGGCGGTCCGAGGCGAAGGTGCCACTTTGAATGGACACGCCATGCAGGTTGCCTCAAGCGTGGAACTTGCAAGTGGAACCGTCTCAATTGGCTATTCGAACCGGGTCGAAGCATCAAAGGTCATTCCGGTGATTGCGGCCCTTATCGAACGTGGCGCTCTCTATCATCGCAATGCAAGCGGTGCGCTTTCGCTGGCCTATGTCGCGGCGGGACGTCTATTGGGGTACATTGAAGAGCACATGAACGCCTGGGATTGCCTCGCCGGTCAGTTGATGATCGCCGAAGCAGGTGGCGAGATCGAGGATCAAGACGCCGACGGGATGATCCGGGACGGTGGTCGCGTGATCGCTGGCACACCGGCCGTGTTCGGGACCTTGAAAATGATCTGCGACGACGCTTGGAACGAATGACGTCGTTCAGGTAATCGGGCTCGACCCGAATTCAGGTTGAAGAGTTTTAATATCCGCGCGCCAGAAGTGGCCCTGCCCAGGTTGCACAAACAGCCGATCGATTTTCTTCCCTGCAAGATGGCATCAAAGCAGTGTTCCGACCGCGCCGTGGTTTAAAATGGCCAAGTCTATCTGTCGTGGTTTTTGACGATTGACAGGACTGTTCGAACGATACGCAGTTGCGCAGCATGGGCTGTTTCCCAACTGCAGAAGCTGGACTTGGGTGCCTTGAAGAAGGTGTAAGCAGCGGACCTTGAATATCGAGGGAGGAAGGAACCCGGTAGTGCTTCGGTCGTTCTCTCCCAACCCAGGTTCGGAATTCGTGACCAGCCCCAAAGGCTTTGCAAGGATAGCGTCTGTATCGGACGCTTTTCGCTCGGTACTGGACCAGATATCTGTCACGCTAGACATGGTCTTACTTTGTGAAAATGTGTCGGCTCGGGCGCGGCCAATTTCACTCAAACCCTATTCGGTGACTGGTTTCTCTGGCTCAAGGACGACCTCCGGGTGAGAGACGACTAAAAGTTTACCCACGTCACCCTTCCGGCAACAGAACGGGGCCACGTTCGGCAAAAGACATTTTGACTTCCGAGCCGATTTCCAGTGGCTCGTCCACGTCGTCCTGCACAGCAAATACCTGCCCGAAGGCACCGGCCAGAGTGTACTCCATCCGCACGCCAACATAGGTCGCCTTGGCAACTTTGGCCGGGATGCCGGTATCAGATCCAATCAATATCCGTGACGGGCGCACGGCCAGCGTTGCGGGACCAGGCGTTAGGCCACGAGAGGGGAGCGTGTGTTGATAGCCCTCGATTTCGATCGTGGCTAAATCGCCGTTGACGGAAAGAATAGTGCAACTGATCAGGTTAGCCTCACCAATGAAATCGGCCACGAACCGGTCAACCGGCGCATCATATAGTTTACGCGGCGTGCCGATCTGTGCGATGGCAGCGTTGCGCATGACGACAATCTCATCTGAAACGGCAAGGGCTTCTTCCTGATCGTGAGTCACATAGACGACGGTCAAACCGAGATCTTGCTGAATGGCGCGGATATCTTCGCGCACTTGGCGGCGCAGTTTTGCATCGAGGTTTGAGAGAGGTTCGTCAAAGAGCAAAACCTGTGGCTCCAAAACCAATGCACGAGCGACAGCAACACGCTGTTGCTGCCCGCCGGAAAGTTCGCTTGGCAAACGGTTGTCGAAGCCCTTCAGGCCAACCAAGTCTAACCCATGCAGCGCGCGCGATCGGGACTCGCGCTTGTCGAAGCCGGAAAAGGTCAACCCATACATGACGTTTTCCAGTACGCTCATATGAGGAAAAAGCGCGTAGGATTGGAAGACCATCGACACGTCACGGTCGGTAGCGGGTAATTTGGTCACGTCTCGGTCGCCGATCAGAATTCGACCCGAGGTCGCCATTTCCAGTCCTGCGATCATGCGCAACGTCGTCGTTTTACCGCAGCCCGAGGGGCCTAAAAGCGTCACCAGTTTGCCCGCTTGGACGTGCAGATCGATGCTGTCGACGGCCACCACATCCCTGCCGAACACTTTCGAAACACCGTCGAAACGAACAGGCGCGGCTTTACTTGCTATAGTCGTTTCGGTCATGTCGTTTTCTCTGTCCCGAGTTGTGTACGTCGCCCGATCTGAACACGGCCCACGAGGATTTGTAACATCCCGACTGCCGCCAACATCACGAAGATCAGCGTTGTGGAATATGCGATTGCAAGACCGTAATCGTTGTTTTCGACCCGACCGATAATGTAGCTGGTAGCCATGTCATACTCTGCTGAAACAAGGAATATCACCGCCGAAATCGCCGTCATGGCCCGGACAAAACTGTAAACCAGCGCAGCTAGGATAGCGGGCCGTAAAAGAGGAAGAATTACCCGCCTGAAAGTCTGCCAGGAATTTGCACCGAGCGTCAGCGAAGACTCGTCAAGCGACTTGTCTAATTGTGACATAGACGCAATACCCGCGCGAACCCCAACCGGCATATTGCGGAAGATAAAGCTGACGACAAGGATAACGCCTGTGCCGGTGATCTCGATCGGGGGCACGTTGAATGCCAGGATATAGCTGACGCCAATAACCGTGCCGGGAATGGCGAAAGAGAGCATCGTACCAAACTCAAACGCATTCTTTCCCGCAAAACTTTGCCGTGTCAGCAGATAGGCAGTGACCAACCCCACGGCGGCCGTCAACGGTGCGGCAATGGCAGCAATGGTGATTGTGGTCCAGAAACTGTCCCAGGCGGCTCCGGTCCAGCGAATACCTTCTTCTTCGAAGCGAACCGAAAAGGCTGTGACGTAGTGCTTGAACGTCAGCGAGTTATCAACGCCCCACAGTTCGACGATACTTCCATAGATGATCATCCCGTAAACCACGGCAGTGAAAACCGCCCAGGCAATTGCAATGCCCAGAACCGGTATGGCAAGGCCGCGCGGCATCAAGGGGTGCACACCCGCGTCGCCCTTGCCGGAAACGGTGGTATAACTCTTTTTCCCCAGCCACGCGCGCTGCGCATAGAAGGCGGAAAGTGTGAAGAACAAGAGCACCATGGCCAGAACAGCAGCCCGGCCCTGATCGTATTGCGCACCGACGATGGCAAAAAATATCTCAGTCGAAAGCACATCGAAGTTTCCGCCCAAGACAAGTGGGTTGCCAAAATCGGCCATGGATTCGATGAACCCAAGCAGGAAGGCATTGGCCAGGCCGGGACGCATCAGAGGCAGGGACACGGTTTTGAATGTTTGCCAACGATTGGCTCGAAGGGTTTGGGCAGCCTCTTCCATCGAAGGTGACACCCCTTCGACCACCCCGATCAAAACCAGAAAGGCGATCGGCGTAAATGCCAGAGTCTGAGCGATCAGCACCCCGGGCATACCATAAAGCCAGCGCGTAGGCTGCACACCAAAGATCTCAGCAACAAATTTGGTGACCGAACCGGAAAGCCCAAACAGCAGGATCAGTGCAAGACCAATCACGAAGGGCGGTGTGATAATCGGCAAAACTGTCAGCGCGCGCATCCCGCGTTTAAAACGAAAACCTGACCGTGTGACGACAAGTGCAAAACATAGTCCAAGTGCCGTCGTGATGAAGCCCACAAGAACTGCAAGAAACAGAGAGTTCCACGCGGCGCCGCATTTGGCACCGGCAAAACAGCCCAAGCCCCAAAGTCGGTCATCAAAGAACTTCGAGGCAAAAACCGAAACTGAATAGACACCATCTTCGGTAACGAAGGCGGCAAACAACATCTTCGCAATTGGAAAGAAAACGAAAATTGTAACAATGGTGATTACGCCACCAATAGCGCTAACGACGAAAACGTCGCCGTTGATAGCGCCGCGCGCTGCAATACCCTGAGTTAAAAGGAACAGAAACGCTGTGGCGCAGATCATCGCGCCGTATCCCATGCCGAACTGGCGGATCTTCGGTTCTCCGAACAGCACCTTCATCCATTCGAAATTGAACCCGCGAATGCCAATTGAGAACCCTTGCGCAATCAGCCAGCCAAAACCCAAGGCACCAGCCAAAATCAGGATACGTGCATATTGTGGATCGGACTTTGGTTTGCCGAGTATCAACAAAGGCAAGGTAAGCGGGACCAAAAGCGGTGTAAGCCACAGCTTTTCGCCCTGTCCGATCAGGAAAGCAGCGGGCGCATAATCTTCATCGAACGGATATCCATCGACCAGCCATACGAATGACCAAATGCCATCCTCCACCATGAACCATGGCAGCAGACAGAAACCAACCCACCCGGCAACAATCCAGAAGATCAGAACCGGGTGGTTCGTTTTTGGTGTGGTGTCAGTCACTTACTGTGGCAGTACTGAGACCTCTTCGTCCCATTTCTGCAAGAGACGCTTGCGTTCGTCAGACGAGCCGTACTTTTTGAAGTCATAGTCAATAAGCTTGATCTGGCTCATGTCAGGTGCGCTTTCAGAGGTCTCCGCATTTTTGTTGGACGGAACCTGGAAGGCGTTAACCTCAAGCGCAAGGTTCTGGGCCTCGGGGCTGAGCGCCCAGTCATAGAACTTTTTGGCTTCTTCTTCATTTCGAGCGCCGTCAATGATCGACATCGAACCGATCTCATAGCCTGTGCCCTCGCATGGGGCCACGACCTTGACCGGAAAACCTGATACGGCCTGCTTGACCGCATCATGCATAAAGACGATGCCGATGGTGTTCTCACCCCGGCCGGCGGCCTTGATTGGGGCCGAACCCGACTTGGTGTATTGGTTGATGTTCGAGTGCAGGCCCTTCATGAACTCAAAGCCGTCGTCTTCGCCAAATATCTGAACCATCGAGGCAAGCGTCGTATAAGCGGTGCCCGAGGAATTCGGGTTCGCCATTTGCACGTGCCCTTTATATTCGGGCTTCAGCAAGTCTTTCCAACATGCGGGCTCGGGCAAGCTGTTCGCGGCCAAGAGGTCGGAGTTATAGCCGTAGCCGAGTGCGCCTGAATAAATTCCGATGGTCTTGTTTCCTGCACTTTCAGCCTGTGAGATCGCCCAGTCGTGAAGCTGGTCACGCATCGGCGACACGTACTCCATCGTCAAACCTTCTTCGGCGGCTTGCAAATGGGGATCACCGGTACCGCCCCACCATACATCGCCTTTAGGGTTAGAACTTTCCGCGCGAATTTGTGCAAACGTCTCGCCCGAGGACTTGCGGGTCATATTGACGTCTATGCCGGTGGCATCCTCGAAACTGCGCGCCATGAGTTGACACCAATCTTCCTGTGCCGAGCAGTAAAACGTCAGCTTTTCAGCTTGGGCCGCAGTTAGCGAAGCCGCAAATGCTATCAGCGATCCCGCCAGCGTCGTCGTCAGATTTTTCAATTTCTTTCCTCCCCTATGTGTCGTGCCGAAATTCCCAGCGCGATACTCGTCAATTCGTCGTTAGTGGCGGTCGCTCTAAGTCGCTAGTTGATCTAATTGCGTTGGCCAGATCAACATCCGACCAGCCTCCCAATGACAGAAGCAATCTCAACACTGTACTGTTGGTTCCGCAAGAAAATTCAACGAGCATTGGTTTTTTGCACCGGTGGGTTTTGAACCGCCAAGCCTGTTTACAGCACCAAGTTTGAGTATCGGGAGCGTATTTTGATGCCGCATTGTTTAGGTAGCCCTTTGCTGGGGCGGCCGCTTCCTCCAGCGTAGAGCAAGCATCGTATTTCGAACTTAAGGTCTGCTTTTCGCCTGCAAACTAGGTCTCTGTGCGAGTGCTGCGAACTTCTGCTTTCCTGAAGGTATTTCGATGCGGGCCGAGGTACAGCTTTGCCTTCGCCGCTACTGATGAAAAATGCTCGGAGCGCAGCTCAGGCTGAACAGCAAATACGCATAGCGTCGAGAATCGCGGCGTGCATATTGCGGCCTGCGATCGCGTCACCAATTCGGGCCAGATAGAACTGGCCATCCGGCTCGTCTTCCCTGAACGGGAATGAACCATTGATCAGCGCCTTGTGATCGACCTGCCCAAGGTTTCGCGAACCTGGCTTTAGATCGTGATAGAGCGCGTCCGTCGGGATTAGACCCTGCTCGACAACCACGTGGTCGACAAGACGCTTGGTGATATCACCGGTCAAGACATTGCGCAGGCTGGCGCACACCCGGTTTCCCTCTTGGCTTAGAGCACAGAGTTCGTGGAGGCAGGTAAAGGTCACCCCGTTTGCTGCCAGATCGCGCAAAGCAACGGCAGAGGTCGTTGGGCCAAGGTCATGCAGAATTGCCCGGTCGGGGGTCACAAGTTCGACGCTGTGGCCAGCGCCTGCCAACATGTCGGTCGTGACTGCCGCGGGATGGTCTCCAATCTCGTCGAACAATAGAACTTCGCCCGAAACACGCGCTTCTCCGGACAGAACCTCCCAACTGGAGAGCGCCAGATCGCCGCCTGGAATGGATACTGGCTCGGGCCATCCTCCGGTAGCAACTATGACTAAATCCGGGGCTTCTCTAAACACGTCACCGGCCTCGACAAAGGTATTCATGCGGAGATCAACACCAAGGGTGTTAACCTCGGAAATCAACCAATCGGCGACACCCCATATCTGCCTGCGTGTCCCGCCCTTGGCTGCCAAAACAAGCTGCCCCCCCAGCCGATCTGACGCCTCGAACAAAACCACATCGTGACCGCGCAAGGCACTGACCCGCGCTGCCTCCAGCCCGCCAGGTCCGCCGCCGACGACAACCACCTTCCTTCGGGTGCGGCTGGCAGGAATGACATGGGGTAAAGTTTGCTCCCGCCCGGTGGCGGCATTGTGTCCGCACACGGCGGGCTTGCCCTGATTGACCCGGTCCACGCAATACCCGAGGCCGACACAGGTACGGATACGATCCTCTTCCCCGCGTGCCAGTTTTGCCACCAAATAAGGATCAGCCATTTGGGCGCGCGTCATGCCGACCAGATCGACATGGCCGCCTGTAACCGCGTGGCGAGCCGTTGCAATGTCTGCGATGCCGCCTGCATGCAGGATCGGTAGGTTGACGGCTTCGCGGATGCGTCCAGCCACAGTAATATGCGGAGCGGCTGGCAGCCCCATAGGACGCACCCATTCAGCAAGGCCAAGATCATCGTAGGGTGCCCCGACCAGGATGTTGAGCAGGTCGACATGGCCACTATCTTCCAGCATCCGGGCGGCGGCAATGCAGTCCTCGGCGCTCAGCCCGCCCTCAATCAACTCATCGCCGGTGATGCGCATGGACAGTATGAACTTCGGACCGACCTCGGCGCGCACCGCATCCAATACCTGCAGGGTCAGGCGCATGCGGTTCTTCAACGTGCCACCAAAGGCATCGTCGCGTTGGTTGGTGAGCGGAGACAGAAACTGGCCCAGCAAATGCGAGTGGGACAGAAGCTCGATCCCATCGAACCCGCCCTGCTGACAACGTCGCGCCGCAGAGGCATAATCGCCGATCACTCGTTCAATGTCCTCTTGTTCCATTGCTTTGGGAAAGGCGCGGTGCGCGCGTTCGCGAACGCCGGACGGGGCAATAACCGGCAACCAATGCCCATCATCCCAAGCAGTACGGCGTCCCATATGAGTGATTTGACACATGATAGCGGCCCCATGCAGATGCACGCCATCCGTGAGCTTCCGAAACCAGGGAACGATACTGTCGTCGCCGGCATAAAGCTGGCCGAATACCGAGGGGCTGTCGGCAGCGATATTCGTCGATCCTCCGATCATTGTCAGGGCGACGCCACCCTTGGCCTTTTCTTCGTGATACAGCCTGTAACGGTCTCGCGGATGACCATCTTCGACGTAATTGGGCGCGTGAGAGGTGCTGACGATACGGTTGCGCAGCGTCAGGTGCTTGAGCTGAAACGGATCAAGTAGTTTCGCCATGATCAACTCCCTTCGGTAATGACACCGGTCTAAAAACAGCTCCGGGTCGGGCCCGTTTGACAGCTTCTGTGACTGACAACGTTCGCTGTCAAAGCTATGCTACTTGGGAAATACGGGGAGAGAGTTCACTGTTTCCGACACTGATCCACAAAATGACGACCAGACCAAGAAAGGTGGAACGTCACTGACCTTTGACTCAATTGACAGCCAAAACCTCAATGAGTCGGAGGATCACGTCATTCAATTCTGACCTAAACGTCGGGCATTTCTGACCCAGAAAGTATACGGTTAGTGTCTCAAACGAGCCCTAACCATGGGGTCCAATCCTATTGAGATATGGCGTTAAGGATGAAAAGGGTAATACTCAAGGAGTTTCATGAACGCGTTGCTTAGCCGCCGAACCCCGCCGCCTCGGGAAGCCACGTGGACAAAGGTGGGAATGCAAAGACGAGGATCAGGCCCAGCAGCATTAGCGCTGCATATGGCAAGGCGCCGCGAATGACCTCGTACAAAGGGGCTTTGGCAATGCCCTTGATGACGAAGAGATTCATCCCCACGGGAGGTGTGATCAGCGCAAGTTCGAGGTTGATCATTAGCAGGATGCCGTACCAAATTGGATCGATCCCCAATGCCAGCATGACAGGAAAAACGATTGGCGTCGTGATCAGGATGATCGAGATGGTCTCCAAAAACATGCCCAGCACCAGAATGAGCAGCATAACAGCTACGACAAACATGGCGGGGCTGAGGCCCATTGCCGTCACTTGTTCGACGATCTTTATGGGCAGGCGAATAATGGTTACGGCGTGACCAAACAGCGCCGCAGCAGCCAGGATCATGAACAGCATCGCCGTTGTGCGCACTGTTTCAAACGCAGT
This sequence comes from Ruegeria sp. CDSC052, assembly GCF_059610685.1. Lineage (NCBI taxonomy): Bacteria > Pseudomonadati > Pseudomonadota > Alphaproteobacteria > Rhodobacterales > Roseobacteraceae > Ruegeria > Ruegeria sp. CDSC052. The sequence goes on along the minus strand of NZ_JBXWOB010000008.1, from coordinate 10,805 downwards.
CACCCAAGGGTCGTTCAGACCGAAATTGCGGTAAACAACTACACTGATGAACAGCGCGTAAAGGCAGCCAATAGAAGCTGCTTCAGTAGCCGTAAATACTCCGAGGTAGATTCCGCCCAAAACCACCGGTGGCATCAATAAGGCCCAGATCGACTGTCTCATACGTGACCAAATAACGCCCATACCTGCAAATGGTTGAGAGACAGCCGTGCCCCCAAACCCAGCGCTGACCATCGCCCAAACCGCGAACATGACAGCCATCATGATACTCGGCACCAACCCGGCTAGGAAAAGAGCTCCGATCGAGGCCTCGGTTACAATGGCATAGAGAATAAGAGGCCCAGAGGGAGGAATCAGAATCCCGAGCGTACCGCCCGCTGCAATCACACCGTAGGAATTGCTGGGGCTGTAGTTGAAGCGCTTCATCTGCGAGATAGCCGTCGAGCCAATAGTAAGTGCTGTGGCTACAGACGAACCGGAAATGGCTGCGAATATGGTGCAGGAGAGGATCGTGGCGACCCCAAGTCCACCACGCAAATGGCCGACCATTGCATTTGCTGCATCGTAAAGGTCCTTAACCACGCCGGCACGGATCATCACGTGAGCCAAGAAAGCAAACATCGGTATAGCCGTAAGAAGTCCGTTGTTCAGTTTGGCAAACACCGTATCAGCCGCGCTATTCACGTTGCCCTCCGTCAGCATCATTTTGATTAGCGATGTAAGCCCGAGCCCGGCAAAGATTGGCATGCCCGTGAGCAAGAGGACAATCAGACCGGCCAAAATAAGAAACGTCCTCATGGTCGGCGCAGCGTCAGAAGCGTAAAGATGCGAGCCAGAGCCGCAAGGATTAGTATCATCATGCCGATGAGTAGGAAGCCTTGCGGAATCCACATTTGAACGCTCAGATACCCGTCTGAATAGATCCCGAAATCGTATGAGAACTGCACCATAATCACCGCGCTGTAGAGAACAGCCGCAGCGACCAGGATCACACCAATCATCCCCCAAACCTCAACCAGCCATTGAGTGCGAGGTCCGGCGCGTTCAGTCAGCAGGTCGACCCCACAGTGCACTGGGCTACCGCCCGCCAGCTCCCGAAACCACCATCTCAATGTATCACAGGCCAATGATGCACTAACAATCAACTTGGACCAGTCAGATGAGGCTGCTCAGAACGTGGCCTCGCGACCGAACGCTAGGAGGCAGTCTTGCTACAGTTACCGATGTTAGCGACCTGAAATTAGAACGCATTGATCCGACCCTCAAACCGGGTGGATTTAGCACTCTGGTCAGATTGACCGTGAAAGTCGAAGGCGGCCATTGGGGGCACGCGCACATACGCGCCGTTACGTTCAGGGCGCTGGTTGAAGTTATACCAGAAGCCGGGCAATGGGAGTTGGATGGACTAACTGTAATCGAGGCTCGCGATCCAAATGCATAAGTGTTTAAGACCAAAGGTTTTTGCTTTCGGTATTTTTTTGTCAGCTTGATTTTGTCACTGACGCTGTCAGCCTCGGCGCATTTTTTGCTGAATCTCAATGTCCGCGTAACGCATGTCGAGCATTCCGTGGATAATCTGCGCGTCTTTATGCGTACACCCATGCCCTATCTGGTTGCGGACAAGGTCGGCGAGCAGGACGATGACGCTCTGCCAGATGCTGCACCATTCACGACCAATGCCATGAGTAACAGTCAGTTGGTCCATTTTGTCGACTTGCAAGCTGTAATGAGCGATCCCAACGGGCTGGGGCAAATCGCCGAAGGTGGGTTGCACCTGTTGATCGACGACCACCGCTTAAGAGGAACAGTTGAGGCCGTTCGCTTGCATCGCGTTGGAATTGAGCCCGGATTTGCAACTTTAGCCGAGGCTCAACAGGCAGTAGACACCGAAACGGCCTTAACGCCACCGCTTTTTGTTGGTGACACGATTGTCGATCTCGTCCTGCATTATGACACTGACGGCCCGGTCCAATCGTACAGCATTGCCAACGTGCTGGACCCCGGTTTGCCGGATCAGGACCAAACGGCGAACCTCATTCTCGATTACGCGTCTGACACACCGCAGATTTTCCAGTCTCGGGGTCTGATGACCGACCCTGTGGAGGTTCAGCAAGAAGGGTACGGAGGATTCCTGAGTTTTGTCTGGGAAGGCACACGACATATCCTCGAAGGTTAGGATCATGTTCTGTTTGTTGTGTGTTTGGTCATTGGGGCGCAAACACTCAGGGCGCTATTACTGCGTGCAACCGGTTTTACCGTGGGGCATAGCGTAACGCTGTCGCTGGGGTTTTTCGGGTTTGTGCCGTCGGGCGTGTGGTTTGTTCCTGCCGTCGAAACCGGGATCGCGCTTTCTATCATTTTTGCAGCCGCAGCGGCGTTTATGAGCTTCAAGGACCGCGCGCGTTCTGAATTCGCGATGGTACTTTTGACAACGCTGATTGGCCTCTTGCATGGTCTTGGATTCAGCTTTGTGTTGCACAAGATTTTGCAGGTTACATCCCCAAATATCTGGTAGAGCCTGCTTGCTTTCAATTTAGGCGTCGAGCTTGGCCAGGTCGCCATAATTCTTGCGCTCTGGCCTGCCTTGATAATGTGTCGGCGCGTGAGATCCAGTTTGTGGATGTCCCTACGAGTGGGCTTAGCCGGTGGATGTGCGGCTATGGCCTGCTTTTGGACCTTTCAACGAATTGCCGAGGTTTATTCCACGCTGGCTTAAGGTCATTGCGATGGCGCGTACCGTGATGATCGCCTGAGAGAATAGCGGACATTCGACTGTTCTGCAGCATAAGACAGATTGGGCTCAGCGCGGCCCGATGCTCGCGCGGCAATGCCGTTGTGATCGGCTGATCGAAACCGGCCACAGGAGGATCGGGTCAAGTCTTTGATCTTGTGTCTTATTGTTCAATGCGCGGACGTTGGGAAATCAGGAGCCATAGTTCGCGCTTCAGGCGGCGAAACCAGGGAGTGAGCCCTCAGTAACCAATGCTGCGATGAGTACGAACGGCGGCGTTGCAACTCTATCCATCCCGAGTAGTGTAGGCACATGAGAGAATTTCGAAACGCCAAACCTGCCGACGCAACTCGCTGCTTTGAAATAGAGATTGATGCCTACGAAGGCGACGAAGCAGCAACGCTCGAAAAGATTTCTAAAAGGATTGAGGTCTATCCCAATGGCTTCCTAGTTCTTTTGGTGGAAGGCGAGATAGTTGGCTTTGTAAATTGCGGATGTGCTCATGAAGTCGAAATGTCTGATGAAGAGTTCAAAGAGCTTGTTGGCCATGACCCCGACGCCCCAAATGTCGTAATAATGTCTGTTGTTGTTGATCCCGCGCATCAGGGCAAGGGTCTATCACGGGCATTGATGGTCGAATTCGTGGGGCGCATGAAAAGGATGGGTAAATCCACAATCCATCTCATGTGCAAAGAGCATCACGTCCCACTCTACGAGAATTTTGGATACAGCTATTTACAGCCATCGACTTCTGACCATGGAGGAATGACTTGGCATGAGATGTCTATGAAACTTTGAACTGCCCGATTATCTCAGCCGTGCAGAGCGGACATTCAAATTTTCAATGGGAAAGTCCAATTTGTCCGCTCCTCGATTGCCGGACCCAGCTGCAGCGAAAAGGCGGTTTGGAATTGGCTGAATTTTGCGCCGATGAATGACCGCAAACGAAGAATCCTCTGCGATGCAACAAATGGCGTGTCGCGCCTGCGAGGGGTTTCTGCGTCAGCAAAAGCGGCGTGAGCAAAAGTCGGCTCCGTCCCGCAGACCGTGAGTTACCGTTCTACAGGATTTCGCACGCTCGACGAAGGGCAGCTAGACACACACTATTCAGCACTTCGCCGTGGTGACGGCGGAGTGCTCTTTCCACTATCTCTCAAGATTCTGCTTTGGGCTCACAACAGGCTCCGGTGCCGTTGCAGAAAGGTCCCCTGCCCCACCAATAGCTGATCATGCGAACGGCCCAAATCAGCCGACACGCCTTTACATGACTGAACAAATAATGACGCCAGCTATCTATGCTATTGGTCGCCGTTGCTTATTCATGAATGGCACGCATCTTGCATCTTTGTCTAAGCCGCACCGGCAAACCGCGCTCAAAAATCATCCCATGTAATTCAAACCTGTCCAGGAAGCCACAGAACGATAGCAGGGAACGCAACGAGCATTGCGATCGTCGCTGCATCCGCCAGAAAGAAAGGCGTTACACCTTTAAAAACATCCTGAACGCTTAGGTCATCACGCACGCCAGCCACTACAAAGCAATTCAGCCCGATAGGTGGGGTGATCAGGCAAAACTCGGCCATTTTGACTACCAGAATGCCAAACCAGATGGCACACATCGGGCCGGACATTCCAAAGGTACTATCGGCCGCACTTACCGCTTCACCACCGTTCAACGCCATGACGGCTGGGTAAACTACGGGCAACGTCAGCAGCAGCATACCTATCGCATCCATGAACATGCCCAGTACAGCATAAGCCAGCAGGATACAGATCAGAATGAGCATTGGTGACATCTCAAGCGAGGTGATCCAGTCGGAGAACGCGCTGGGTAGTTCGGCAAAACCCAGAAAACGAACATAGACCAGCACGCCCCAGATGATGGTAAAGATCATGACGCTTAGCTTGGCCGTCTCCAGCAACGCGTCTTTAAGTTCGGACCAACGCATGCCCTGATATAGCGCCATCAGAAAGACAACGAAGGCACCGATTGCGCCACCCTCGGTTGGCGTGCCCCAAGCATCGCCTCCGAATGGGTTGTAGACAAAGAAGATGATGGTAACGACGACAAACAAGATAGGCAGTGCGGGCGGAAGAGACATGAAACGCTCTTTCCATGTAAAGCCTGAGACTGCGGGACCAAAGTCTTTGATCACAACAGCCATGCCAATGATCAGCAAGCCATAGATCAAAGCTGAGAACATGCCCGGAATGAAACCGGCTAACAGCAGTTTGCCCACGTCCTGTTCCACGATAATCGCGTATATGACCAAAATGGCCGAAGGAGGGATGAGCGACGCCAATGTGCCGCCTGCAGCGACGACACCTGCAGCAAAGCGCTTGTCGTAGCCGATCTTCAGCATCTCGGGGATGGCGATGCGGGCGAAAACGGCGGATGTGGCAACCGAGGCTCCGGAAACCGCAGCGAACCCGGCGGTGGCAAAGACGGTCGACACCGCCAGCCCGCCAGGAACCCATGCCAGCCATCGCTTGGCGGCCTCGAACAGTGCTTTGGTCAGGCCCGCGTAATAGGCGAGGTAGCCAATCAGGATGAAGGTCGGGATAAGGCTCAGCGCCTGGCTCGAAATCTTGGAATGCGGCACCTGCCCCGCTGTTTTGACGGCCACAGTCACAGCCTTGCCGAACCGCGCCGGGTCGTACCCAAACTTGGCCCAGAAGATCCAGATCAGGCCAACCATTCCGGCCGTTGCGGCAGCAAATGCCACGCGCATACCCAGCACCACAAGAACAAGCATTCCGCCCGAGACGATCAGACCAATTTCAATGGGTTCCATCAGAATTTACCTCAGTTGTCGTGGCCCGAGACATGCTCGGCTTCCATTGCAGCCTGGGTGGCGGCATCGGGAATCAACGGGACGGCGATAGGCGGCTGGTCAGGATGACGAATTGCACGACCGTAGGCACAGAGCTGCAGAAAGAGCCTTATGCAAAGCACGCTGAAGGCGACGGGTGCCAACAGCTTGGCGGGCCACAGCGGGATACTGATGTCAATGGAACTGTCGCGGCTCCACAGTGGGGCACCATAGTCGAAACTGCGCGCGAAGTGCGCCCAGCTCCCCCAGATCAGCAAGACGATCAGCGCCAGAATGACGGCGGTTGTCACGAATTCAACGATATAGAGCGTTCGGCCTTTAAGTGCACCAACGAACATGTCCATTCGGATGTGGCCGCCATCGCGCTGCGCATAAGATATCCCCATGAAGGCAATCAACGGCATGGCCTGTTCAATCCAGTCGACATACCCGGGAAGCGGCACATTGGCGATGTTCCGACCACCGACGGAGACAACGGCCATGACCATCAGAGAGAAAACCGCAAGACCGCTGATCAAAGCCAGAAAGCTCTCCAGTTTGTAGAGATGTTGATCGAGAATGCTGAGACGGCTGTCGTCGGACAGCACCAGGGATGACCCGGCCATCGTTGTGCTCCGCTATCAGGGGAATAGGCACCCGACGCCTGCTTGGCCGACGTCGGGTGGTGAGTGGATTAGCTACCGTTGGCGATCTTGCCGGTCACGAGGTCATAGAGCTCTTGCGCCGGAAGACCGCGTTCGGTGTTTTCCGCAATCCAGGCTTCTGCTGCGGGTGCGGCGGCGGCCTCTTTGAATGCCGCGATTTCTTCATCGCTGAACGTGACCCGTTCGATGCCGCGTTGATCCAGCTCGGGGCCCCAAGCTTCCATCGTTTTGGTCTGGTATTGGGAAACGTAGTGATCCAGCGCTTCGTCTATCGACCCCAGCAGAGCTTTACGATGTTCATCGGACAGATCTTCCAGTGCCAGAGTATTCACGACGACCGGGCAGTTGACGGTTCCGGGGTTCAGGTTCGTCGTCCACCATGTAGCGTTCTCAATAGTGCCAAAGGACATATGGGCGTGTGGTGCAAAGCTGACGGCTTTGACGATGCCGCTGTCCATTGCCTGACGTACTTCGGATGCGGACATCGAAGTCGGAACCGCGCCGACCGTCTCCATCGCTTTACCGATGCCGCCAGTCGCCCGTACGCTCAGACCTTCAAAATCAGTCAAAGATTTTGGCGCGTCACCTACCCCGACAAGGTTGTACTGCGGTAGCGGAGACGGCATCAGTAGAGTCGCGTCCCAGCGGGCCAGATCCTCGACAACGGCTGGATGTTGATAAACAGCCATCGACAGGTCAATTTCCTGTTCCAACGATGTCACGCCCAGAAACGGCAGTTCCAAGACAGTGATCGAGGGGTTCTTGTCGCGGTGATAGCCAGCGCAGAACTGGGCCATTTCAAACGCGCCAATCGAAATCCCATCGAGGTTTTCTTTGTTCTTCGACAGGCCACCATAACTGATGTTCAGGGTAAACTCACCGGTGGTCTTTTCGTTCACCAGTTCAGCCAGCTTTTCGACATGCTCTGTGAAAGCACGACGCTTGCCCCACAGGGATACGTTCCATTCGACAGCCAGTGCTTCGGATGCAACGGTCAGCGACAAGGCGGCAATGGCCGCCCGGTTAAGGTGTTTGCGCATAGTGGCTCCTCCCAGATCATGCAATTCGTTTGGGCGGAGTATTCAGAATGCGCGGCGTCCTGACTATGAAGGAAAATGCGCGCGTTTTCCCAGGCGCCCTGCGGATTTCCGCAGAGCTGTTTTCGCCTACAACAGAGCCTCTTTATCGAGACCAAGTTTGACGATCTTTTCGTTGAGCGTCCGGCGGCCAATCCCAAGCGCTTCGGCAGCGGCATCCATGCGGCCTTTATGCGCCTTGATGGCTTTGCCTATGAGCTCGCGTTCAAATGCGGCAACGGCATCGCGCAGGGTATCCGGCACTTCGTCGAAGTGCTGATCGCTTTGGATAGCCTGCGCCACCGAACCGCCTCCGCGTCGGGCCGCCAAAATGCGCCGTTCGCAGACATGGCGCAATTCACGCACATTGCCGGGCCAGTCATGTGCAAGCAGAGCCGCCAAATCGTCCTGATCAAGTTCTGGCACGTCTATCTCATAAACCTGCGCGTATTCGTTTAAGAAATGCGTTGCCAACAGAACCAGATCATCCCGTCTTTGTCTAAGCGGGGGTAAGGACAGGACGACAGTATTCAATCGAAACAAAAGGTCCTGACGCAGGCGGCCTTCCTCGGCCGCCAGTACAACGTCTTCGTTGGTTGCTGACACGACCCTGAAGCTTACCGGCACCGGCGACACCGCCCCCACCGGCAGCACTTGTTGATCTTCGATGACCCTTAACAGCTTGGCCTGCGCCGCTGGTGGGCACGAGCAGATTTCATCCAGAAACAAGGTCCCACCCGATGCCGCCCCAAGCCTTCCGTCGGATTCACCCGCGACGCCGAACATTTCCGCTTCAAATGTATCGGCCGACAATGCGGCGCAATTCAGCGCCAGAAACGGTGCCTCCGGCGAGCGGCCCAAATCATGTAAAGCATGAGCAACCAGCTCTTTCCCGGTGCCCGTATCTCCCTGCAACAAAACCGCAACCGACGTATCAGCAAGATCAAGTACTTCTTGTCGCAAGTCTGTAATGGCGTCCGTTTGGCCCAGCAGGATGCGGTCAAGGCCTGACAGTTTGAACAGACGGTCTTTGAGGCGGGCATTACTTCTTCGCATTCGGTATTGTTCGGCCGCGTGCCTCAGCACCGTAAGCAATCGCCGTGGTTCATATGGCTTTTCGATGAACCCATATGCCCCGTCCTGTATGGCCTGAACCGCCATCGGGATATCACCATGTGCCGAAATCAATACCACCGGAGGCGCCACATGCCTGTCCAGGCTGGCCAGCAATTCAAGTCCCGACATGCCGGGCATACGCACATCGGATAAAATGACATCGGGCGAGGCGTTGGCCAGATGCTCCGTCACCTGGGTCGCGCGTGGCAAGGCGTTGACAGACCAGTCGGCAGCTTCAAGCAACTCGACAAGAGATTGTCGCATCGATTTGTCATCATCAACGACCAGAACTTTGAAGGGTTGCTGCAGGTTCATTCGTCCGTTTCTTCAGTATTTGAGGCTATCGGGAAGGTGACACGGAAAATTGTTCCGCCGCCATTTCGATTTCGGGCCGTCATTGTGCCATCGTGATCTTTGACAATGCTGGTGGAAATGGCCAGTCCCAAGCCCATGCCTCTCCCGCTCTCTCTTGTGGTTACAAATGGCTCTTGCAACTCTGCCAGCGTTGCCTCGCCCAACCCGTGACCGTTGTCCTGAATTTCCAACACGACCTCATCATCAGAAGCCATGACAGCGATATGGATTTCAGGCGCATCCGCTGCATCCGTAGCATCTATGGCATTGCGCAAAAGATTTGTGATGACCTGTTCGATCCGCAGGGCACTGCCCCGGATAAACGCCGGACCAGTCGACGCATCAATTGAGATTTTCACCTTGCCCTGTTCGATGTTTGGAGCAACCAGAGCCAACGCGGCATTAACCGAAGTGCGTAAGTCTACGTCGTCGAACGCCTCACTCTCCGACCGTGCAAAAAACCGTAATTGGCGTGTGATCCCTTCCATCCTGTCAACCAGGCTGCCGATTTTTTGTGGCAGCTTGGTTTCCCCGGAAGATGAAATCTCTGCAGCCACCAGATGATTGCGCATCGCCGCGATGGGCTGGCCCAGCTCATGCGTGACCGACGCGGATAGTTGCCCAAGAGCGGCCAGTCGGCTTGCGCGCTCCAACTCGCCCTGGGTGCGTCTGAGGCTCCGCTCGGCTGTCTTGCGGTCGTCGATTTCGATGGCAAGCCTTTCATTTGCTTTGCGCAGCATTGCTTCTTCCTCTTCGGACCGCGCCAAAGCAGCGCTGACGCGTCTCGCACGTTGTATCTGGAAGTAGATAAATGTGAGCCCCGCCAAGAGGACAAAAACTGCAGTTACAAGCCAACTGCGTGCTACGGCTTGATCGTCACTTGCAAAATAGTGAAGCGACCAGCCATGAGGCAAATCCGTTGCTGCAAGATGCAAGCGCTTCGTCCCCGCAATTCTGGCCTGATCTCCCGGCAACTCAACCCAATCCAACGCATCTAAGGCTTGCCCCGGAAACTGCCGGGCGTTTCGAATTCGCTCTCGCTGTGGTTCTGACAATGGCGTCAACGCGCGATATTGCCAATCCGAGTTCGAAGAAAGCAGAATGACACCGTCTTCATTGGCCAAAAGAACCTGTTCGCCCGAGTTTTTCCAACTATCCTGAAGATTAGAGAAATCGATCTTAATCGCTATGACACCAGTTGAATCTCCCTGGTCGTCAAGCACTGCGTTGGCGATGAAGTATCCTGGCAGACCAGTCGTCGCCCCGATGGCATAGAAGCGGCCCTGTTTACCAGAAATGGCACTTTGGAAATATGGGCGGAAAGCGTAGTTCTGGCCAACAAAGCTCCCTGTGTCGCGGTAGTTCGATGCGGAAATCGTGATCCCGTCTTCGTCCATCAGGTAGATAGCATCCAGCTCCGCCCGCTCCGCAAAATCCTCAAGGCGTCGGTTTAAAGCTCCGGTGCCGTCTCCTTCGGCTGTTCCAATTACAAAGGAATCCTGTGACAGCACATAGGTGAGGTGGGAAAATCGTTCGAGTTCGCTGTTTACCGAGCTTTGGTAGAGAGAGAGCCGGCCCTGAGCTTTCGAAAGCTCCTCCGAAACGAAGTACTGGTAAGAAACCAAATAAAGGCCAATGCTGGCGGCAATGGCTACCAAAATACCTACAATATACGAAGCTGATCGCATTGAATGCCCATGAACTGCGACAGCATAGGATCACAGTAGGTATTAGCCGTCCATCCCAAGAGTTCTAGGGTCAGGACCCATTGATTTCCGTTTTGCGGCGTGATTCACGGTTCAAAAACGAGCGGTGAACATGTCTGATCTCTTCTGGCTTACGGATGCGCAAATGGCGCGTCTGGAGCCCTTCTTCCCGAAGCCCCACGGCAAGCCGCGCGTCGATGACAGGCGTGTGTTGAGCGGGATTATCTTCATCAATCGCAATGGTTTGCGGTGGCGGGATGCCCCTGCCGCCTATGGACCGCACAAGACGCTGTACAATCGATGGAAACGGTGGAGCGACAAGGGCATCTTCGCGCGAATGATGG
>NZ_JBXWOB010000007.1:0-189436 GCF_059610685.1 Ruegeria sp. CDSC052 | reverse complement strand
TGGCCGGGGCAGTCAACGTGGGCGTAGTGACGCGCATCGGTCTCGTATTCCACGTGGGCCGTCGAGATGGTGATGCCACGTGCTTTTTCTTCAGGCGCGCCGTCAATCTGGTCATACGCTTTGAAGTCACCGAAATACTTGGTGATTGCTGCGGTCAGCGTCGTCTTGCCGTGGTCAACGTGGCCAATCGTGCCGATGTTGACGTGCGGCTTATTACGCTCAAACTTTTCCTTTGCCATGATGGCCTCCTTTATCGGTAATGAAGGGAGCCCGCTAATCGAGCTCCCTCAAATTTTCGCTTATGCGTATTTCGCCTGGATCTCGTCCGAGATGTTCTGCGGAACCGGATCGTAGTGGTCGAACTGCATGGTGAACTGGGCACGGCCAGACGACATCGAACGCAAGGTGTTGATGTAGCCGAACATGTTGGCCAGCGGCACAAACGCGTCAATCGCGATGGCGTTGCCACGGTTTTCCTGCCCGGAAACCTGTCCCCGACGCGATGTCAGGTCACCAATGATGCCACCGGTATATTCTTCCGGTGTGATCACTTCGACCTTCATGATCGGTTCAAGCAGTTTCGCACCCGCTTTGCGCATGCCTTCGCGCATACCCATACGAGCGGCGATTTCAAAGGCCAGAACCGAAGAGTCCACATCGTGGAATTTACCTTCGATCAGGGCAACCTTGAAGTCGATCACAGGGAAGCCAGCCAGCGGGCCGCTATCCATGACGGATCTGATGCCTTTTTCAACGCCCGGGATGTATTCCTTGGGCACCGAACCACCAACAACACGAGATTCGAACGAATAACCTTCGCCCGGCTCTGTTGGGGTGATGATCATCTTCACCTCGGCGAACTGACCCGAACCACCCGACTGTTTCTTGTGGGTGTAAACGATCTCGGCTTCGTGACCGATGGTTTCGCGATAGGCCACCTGCGGCGCACCAATATTCGCTTCAACCTTGAATTCACGCTTGAGACGGTCAATCAGGATGTCCAGGTGAAGTTCGCCCATGCCCTTCATGATGGTCTGACCCGATTCCAGATCAGTTTCCACACGGAAGGACGGGTCTTCGGCGGCCAAACGGCCCAGACCCTGGCTCATTTTTTCCTGGTCAGCCTTGGTTTTCGGCTCAACCGCGATCTCGATCACCGGATCGGGGAAGGTCATGGTTTCCAGAACCACCGGATCGCCGGTCGAACACAGAGTGTCGCCCGTGGTGGTGTCTTTCAGACCTGCCAGCGCAATGATGTCGCCCGCGAACGCTTCGGTGATTTCCTCACGTTCGTTCGAGTGCATCATCATCATCCGGCCGATACGCTCTTTCTTACCCTTGGTCGAGTTCAGAAGCGTGTCGCCCTTGGACAGAGTGCCCGAGTAGATGCGGGTAAAGGTCAGCGAGCCAACAAAGGGGTCGTTCATGATTTTGAACGCCAGACCCGAGAACGCCATATCATCATCCGCACGGCGGGCGATGTTACGGGTTTCTTCTTCGTCACCAGGTTTGAAGCCCATGTAATCGACAACGTCCAGCGGGCTGGGCAGATAGTCGATCACAGCGTTCAGCAGCGGCTGAACACCTTTGTTTTTGAACGCCGAACCACCCAGAACCGGAACAAACGCGATTTCCAGAGTACCTTTGCGCAGCAGGGCGCGCAGGGTTGGAACGTCGGGCTCATTGCCTTCCAGGTATTCCATCATCGCGTCGTCGTCCATTTCGACGGCCGCTTCGACCATTTTACCGCGCCATTCGTCAGCCATGTCCTTCAGGCTGTCGCGGATCGGTGCTTTGACCCAGCTTGCGCCCAGGTCTTCGCCCTGCCACAGCCATTCTTCCATGGTGACCAGGTCGATCAGGCCTTCCAACTCGGTCTCTGCGCCGATCGGAATACCAACCGGAACAGCGCGTGCGCCGGTACGGTCTTCGATCATTGCAACGCAGTTGAAGAAGTCCGCGCCGATCTTGTCCATCTTGTTGACGAACACCATCCGCGGAACCTTGTAGCGGTCAGCCTGACGCCACACGGTTTCGGTCTGAGGTTCAACACCGGCGTTTGCGTCAAGAACGCAGACGGCACCGTCGAGAACCGCCAGCGAGCGTTCAACTTCGATGGTGAAGTCAACGTGGCCGGGGGTGTCGATGATGTTCAGGCGGTGCTTGGGCGAGTCAGCAGTTACACCGTCTTCGGTGCGTTCCCAGAAAGTGGTCGTCGCAGCCGAGGTGATGGTGATCCCGCGTTCCTGCTCCTGCTCCATCCAGTCCATGGTGGCTGCACCGTCGTGCACCTCACCGATGTTGTGGGATTTGCCGGTGTAGTACAGGATGCGTTCCGAGCAGGTCGTTTTACCCGCATCAATATGCGCCATGATACCGAAGTTACGGTAATGGTTGAGTGTATATTCGCGTGCCATTTCAATAAGCCTCTGGAATTACCAACGGTAGTGGCTGAAGGCTTTGTTCGCCTCGGCCATCTTGTGGGTGTCTTCACGCTTCTTAACGGCGGTACCGCGGGACTGTACGGCGTCCAGCAGTTCGCCGGCGAGGCGTTCTTCCATGGTGTTTTCGTTGCGGCCACGCGCAGCAGTGATCAGCCAACGGATGGCCAGTGCTTCGCGGCGCTCGGGGCGCACTTCGACCGGAACCTGATAGGTTGCACCACCAACCCGGCGCGAGCGAACCTCGACGGACGGCTTGATGTTGTCGAGCGCTTCGTGGAACACTTCGACGGGTGCGCGCTTGATCTTGCCTTCAACGCGGTCAAATGCGTTGTAGACGATGCGCTCTGCAACCGACTTTTTACCGTCGATCATCAGGTTGTTCATGAATTTGGTCAGTACCTTGTCGCCAAATTTGGCGTCAGGCAGGACTTCGCGTTTTTCGGCGGCGTGACGACGTGACATATCAGCCTCTCCTTCTTATTTGGGACGCTTCGCGCCGTACTTCGAACGACGTTGCTTACGGTCTTTGACGCCTTGGGTATCCAAAACACCACGCAGGATGTGGTAACGGACACCGGGAAGGTCTTTTACACGGCCGCCACGGATCAGAACAACCGAGTGTTCCTGCAGGTTGTGGCTTTCACCGGGGATGTACGAGATCACCTCGAACCCGTTGGTCAGGCGCACCTTGGCAACCTTACGCATCGCCGAGTTCGGCTTTTTCGGTGTGGTTGTGTAAACACGTGTGCAGACGCCGCGTTTCTGCGGGCACTGCTCCAGGTGCATGGACTTCGAGCGTTTTACTTTCGGCTGCCGCGGCTTGCGGATCAGCTGTTGGATCGTTGGCATTCCGGTTATATCCCCGTTTTGCAACACACATGACATGCACGCGTGATGCGTGCGGTTAAATTCGCTGCACTCGTGCGTCCACAAGCGCAAAACCCGCGAGCGTTCCCATTCCGAGGTGAACGTCGCGGTTTGTTATCAGAGGGCGCGAACGATAAAAGAGCTCGGGCCTTGACCAGTTCATTACTGAAATCGGTTTTGGGGCGGCCCCCGGTACCGAGATGTGGCGCGTAATAGGGGGAGTCGGACCCAGTGTCAACAGTACAGCTGATCCGTTCCACATCAGGCCGTTTCGCGCTGGAACCAAAGCTCATCCAGTCTTACCGCCCGTTGCAGGAACAGGTCCGTGCAGGCATAGTCAGCCCATTGGTCTGGACCACGGATGAATCATGCAAATACTTGGCCTGTGTCGTTTTTCCTATCCCGCCCATGGCGGCTTTCAGATCGAACACGAAACGATCGAGGACCGGCGCTCCTATCTGTATCAACCTGACCGGCTGGAAGAGCGGTTTCGCCTGTTTGAAACTACTAGCCTGCCCTGCATAAAAGAGCAAACCGACGATGATTTTCAGTTTCTCATCGTGATCGGTACATGCCTGCCAAACCCGGCACGCGAACGTCTTTACGACTTAACAGCGGGCATGCCTCAGGTACAGATCATCGCACGCGAACCAAAGCGTCATCGCAGGGTCATGAAAGAAATCCTGAATTCAGCACGCACCAAACCGGACGCCCCCTGCATCCAGTTCCGCCACGATGATGACGATGCGGTTTCGGTCGATTTCGTTGAGCGCTTGCGCATCGCCGCAGATGAGGGTCAGGGCTTAATGCGGAACCACAGAACCGTTGCGATTGACTACAATCAGGGGTTCCTGGCCCGTTTCGGTGCAGATGGCATCAAGGCCGCACAGGTGTATCAACCTTTGCTGGGGGTGGGCTTTGCAATGTACTCCGCCGGGGGAAGTGACTTGACGATCATGAATTTCGCACATCACCGGATCGGAAATTTCATGCCCGTTATCAGCTATCCGGATGCACCTATGTGGGTCCGCACGCTTAACCAGTTCAACGATTCTCCGCATGCGCGAAACAGCAAGACCGAGCTGTCCCCCCTAACCTCTGAACAGGAAGGCGAATTCATCGCACGGTTCGCCATCGACCAGGACGCCGTTCGCCGCATTCATTCGACAGATTGACGCGTCCTTTCACGGAACAGCATGAACATTCCTGCCCCAACCACTAAGGCCGCGCCCGCCATCGTAATCCTGTCGGGCCAGTCCCCAAATACGGCCCAGCCCAAACCCAACGCCCAGATCAGACTGGAATAACGAAACGGCGCGATAAAGCCGATCTCACCAGCGCGCATGACAATGACGCTGAACAAATATCCTGTCAGAACAAAGACCGCAGCAAACGCTACCATCGAACCGGCGGCTGCCGGAACCGGAACCCAGCCCGAGACAGAGGTGACAAGAACCGCCGTCAATGTAATCGTCGCGGTTGTTGCCAGCGTTACTGCAAGTGATGGCACATGCACTGACATGCGTCGCGTAATCAAATCCCGGGCAGTTACCGAAGCAACTGCGATCAAAGCATATATCGCGTAGATGCTGAAACCGTCCGTGCCCGGGCGAACGATCAGCAACATACCGGCGAACCCGAAAACGATGGCAAGAATCCGACGCCAACCGATATGCTCTTGAAAAAACAACGCGGCTCCAAGTGTTACGGTTAATGGCAAGGCCAGCAGAATGGCAGTCACGTTTGCCAACGGCATATGAAGCAGCGCGACCAAAAAGAAAATTGTCGCCAACAATTCGGCGAGACAACGTGCCGCGACCAACCACTTGTCATGACGCGGAAAGTTCAGATGCAACGCCCCATAGTACCGTGCCAGAAGATACACCAGAATGGTCGCCAAAACCCCGCGGATGGCAACCATCTGAAACAGCGGTAACTGGGCTCCGGCGGCCTTGATCAAAGTGTCATTGATGGTGAAGGCAGCCATGCTGCCCATCATCAGCAAAGCACCCCTGAAATTCGGCGTCACTCTTTTTGAACTCCGCATTTGGCCACGAAGTGCATTTGGCGGCGTTCAAGAAGGAGATGTCAATATGGCTCCGCCCGCCAATGCTCTGCTAGCATGACATTTCCAATGGCGCTTCATGCAGAGCCACACCCGAGCCTGAAATGAAAAGGCCCCGCGAAATCGCGGGGCCTGATCTTTGGAATTTAGGATCGCTTATTCGCGACTTTCCGGTGTTTCCACCAGAACATCCAGCTCATCCCCGACCATATCGTCATCCATCATCGGCGCAGCCAGAGCAGCGGCGGCTTCGGCCTCTTCCCGGCGGGCTTCGATGACAACGTTGTCACGCGACTGCGCGACACGCTGTACGCTTTGCGTTGCGCCACCGGTACCGGCAGGGATTAGACGACCGACGATCACGTTCTCTTTCAGGCCAACCAGCTTGTCTTTCTTGCCCTGAACCGAAGCCTCGGTCAGAACCCGTGTGGTTTCCTGGAACGACGCCGCCGAGATGAACGAACGCGTCTGCAGCGAGGCTTTGGTGATCCCCAAGAGGATCGGCTCGCCCTGAGCCGGACGTCCACCGCGGGCGAGGGTCTTCTCGTTGGCCGCGTCAAACTCCTGCTTGTCGACATGCTCGCCTTTCAGCAGGGTGGTGTCACCTGAATCCAGGATCTCCCACTTCTGCAGCATCTGACGCACGATGACTTCGATGTGCTTGTCGTTGATCTTCACGCCTTGCAGACGGTAAACATCCTGCACCTCGTCGATCATGTAATCCGCCAGCGCTTCGACACCCATGATGGACAGGATGTCATGCGGAGCCGGGTTACCGTCCATCAGGTATTCACCCTTCTGGATGAAGTCGCCTTCCGCAACCGGGATATGCTTGCCCTTGGGCACCATATACTCGATCGTTTCCATCGACTCGTCCGCCGGCTCGATGCTGATACGGCGCTTGTTCTTGTAGTCGCGGCCAAAGCGCACGTAACCATCGGCTTCTGCGATGATCGCGTGATCTTTCGGGCGACGGGCTTCGAACAGTTCGGCGACACGCGGCAGACCACCGGTGATGTCCTTGGTCTTGGCACCTTCACGCGGGATACGCGCGACAACTTCACCAGCTTCGATCTGCTGACCGTCTTCGATCGACAGGATCGCATCCACCGACATCGGATAGTGAACCGGGTTGCCCGCATCGTTACGGACCGGTTCGCCATCTTCGCCAACCAGAATGATCTCAGGCTTGAGGTCGCTGCCTTTGGGGGCCGCGCGCCAGTCGATCACGATCTTCTGGGTCATACCGGTTGCATCGTCGGTCACGTCGCGGACAGCAATGCCCGAAACCAGATCAACATATTTCGCGGTACCGGACTTTTCGGCGATGATCGGCAGGGTGTAAGGATCCCATTCGAACAGCTTGTCGCCACGGTTCACCTTGGTGCCATCCTTGACGAACAGCTTCGAGCCATAACCCAACTTGTGGTTGGCACGCTCTTCGCCATGTTCGTCTTTGATCACCATCTTCATGTTCCGGCCCATGACCAGGCTTTCGCCCGCGGAATTGACCAGGATCTGCGGGTTCTCGAACGAAACGACACCGTCGTGGCTGGCTTCCTGGAACGACTGCTGACCACCTTGCGCAACACCACCGATGTGGAAGGTCCGCATTGTCAGCTGCGTACCGGGTTCACCGATGGACTGGGCGGCGATGATGCCGACAGCCTCACCCGTGTTGACCATAGTACCGCGTGCAAGGTCACGACCGTAGCAGGTTGCACAGACGCCTTCCTCGGACTCACAGGTCAGAGGCGAACGGATGCGCATCGACGCAACAGCGGCCTCATCAATGATATCAGCCATACGTTCGTCGATCAGCTGACCCGCAGCGACCAGAACCTCATCGGTACCGGGACGCAGAACGTCATCGGCAGAGACACGGCCCAGCACACGTTCGGCTAGCGAAGCAACAACTTCACCGTCGTTTACCGCGGCTTCCGCAGTGATCGCGCGCTCGGTTCCACAATCGAGCTCACGCACGATGCAGTCCTGTGCCACGTCCACCAGACGACGGGTCAGGTAACCCGAGTTCGCCGTTTTCAGAGCGGTATCCGACAGACCCTTACGGGCGCCGTGGGTCGAGTTGAAGTATTCAAGAACGGTCAGACCTTCCTTGAAGTTCGAGATGATCGGCGTCTCGATGATGTCACCGTTTGGTTTGGCCATCAGGCCGCGCATACCGCCCAGCTGTTTCATCTGAGTGACCGAACCACGCGCGCCCGAGTGGGCCATCATGTAGACCGAGTTAGGTTCCTTTTCAGACCCGTCCTCTGCCCGATCCGAAGATGAGATCGTGCTCATCATCGCTTCGGTTACACGATCGTTACACTTCGACCAGGCATCAACAACTTTGTTGTACTTTTCACCCTGAGTGATCAGGCCGTCCATGTACTGCTGTTCAAAATCCTTCACCTGACTACGGGTTTCATCGACGATGCCCCATTTGTCATCAGGGATCACCATGTCGTCCTTACCGAACGAGATACCGGCGCGGAACGCTTCCTTGAAGCCCATCGACATGATCTGGTCACAGAAGATGACCGACTCTTTCTGACCGCAGTAACGGTAGACGGTGTCGATCACCTGCTGCACTTCTTTCTTCCGCAGCAAACGGTTGACCAGTTCGAACGGCGCCTTGTTGTTCATCGGCAGCAGAGCACCCAGGCGCACTCGGCCCGGAGTGGTTTCAAACCGCTGTTGAACTTCATTGCCTTCACTGTCGATCTGAGTAATCCGCGCAGTGATCTTGGTGTGCAGATGCACTTCACCGGCGTCCAGCGCGTGCTGAACTTCGTCGATCGAGCCAAAGACCTTGCCTTCGCCCGGCATACCTTCGCGTTCCAGTGTCACATAGTACAGACCCAGGATCATATCCTGCGAGGGAACGATGATCGGCGCGCCGTTTGCTGGCGACAGAACGTTGTTTGTCGACATCATCAGCACGCGAGCTTCCAGCTGGGCCTCAAGGCTCAGCGGGACGTGAACGGCCATCTGGTCACCGTCGAAGTCGGCGTTAAAGGCCGAACAGACCAACGGGTGCAGCTGGATGGCTTTACCTTCGATCAGAACCGGTTCAAACGCCTGAATGCCAAGACGGTGCAGGGTCGGCGCACGGTTCAGCATGACAGGGTGTTCGCGGATCACCTCGTCGAGGATATCCCACACTTCGGGACGCTCTTTCTCGACCAGTTTCTTCGCCTGTTTCACGGTCGAAGACAGACCCTTGGCTTCAAGGCGCGAGTAGATGAACGGCTTGAACAGTTCCAGCGCCATCTTTTTGGGCAGACCACACTGGTGTAGCTTGAGTTCCGGACCGGTCACGATGACCGAACGGCCCGAGAAGTCTACGCGCTTACCCAGAAGGTTTTGACGGAAGCGACCCTGCTTACCCTTCAGCATGTCCGAAAGCGATTTCAGTGGACGCTTATTGGCACCGGTGATCACGCGGCCACGACGGCCATTGTCGAACAGAGCATCGACGGATTCCTGCAGCATCCGCTTTTCGTTGCGGACGATGATGTCAGGTGCGCGCAGTTCGATCAGACGCTTCAGACGGTTGTTCCGGTTGATGACGCGGCGATACAGATCGTTCAGATCCGAGGTCGCGAAACGGCCACCATCCAGCGGAACCAGAGGACGCAGTTCCGGCGGAATGACCGGAATTACAGTCATCACCATCCATTCGGGGCGGTTGCCCGACTCGAGGAAGCTTTCGACAACCTTCAGACGCTTGATGATCTTCTTGGGCTTCAGCTCACCGGTTGCTTCGGCCAGATCAGCGCGCAGCTGTTCGGCTTCGGCTTCCAGATCGATCTGGGCCAGCATCTCACGAATGGCTTCGGCACCGATGTTCGCGGTGAACGCGTCCATACCATAGGCATCCTGCGCGTCCATGAACTCTTCTTCGGTCAGCATCTGACCATAGGAGAGGTCGGTCAGACCGGGCTCGATGACAACATAGTTTTCAAAATACAGAACGCGTTCCAGATCGCGCAGCGTCATGTCCAGCATCAGACCGATGCGGGACGGCAGCGATTTCAGGAACCAAATGTGTGCGACGGGCGCGGCCAGCTCGATATGACCCATACGCTCGCGGCGGACTTTCTGCAGGGTGACTTCCACACCGCATTTCTCGCAGACAACGCCGCGATATTTCATCCGCTTATATTTACCGCACAGACATTCGTAATCTTTGATCGGGCCAAAGATACGCGCGCAGAACAGACCGTCACGTTCGGGTTTGAACGTCCGGTAGTTGATGGTTTCGGGTTTCTTGATCTCGCCATAAGACCAAGAGAGGATCCGTTCCGGGCTGGCCAATGAGACCTTGATCTCGTCAAAGACCTTAGGCGGCGTCAGCGGGTTGAACGGGTTATTGGTAATTTCCTGGTTCATTTTGCGTCCTTACAAATTGGGATGGGATGAGTTTGGGGCGTTGCCGCCCCTACTCTTCCTCCGCATCCAGGAGTTCCATATTCAGGCCGAGGCCACGGACTTCTTTCACCAGAACGTTAAACGATTCCGGTACGCCCGCTTCAAAGTTATCCTCGCCCTTGACGATCGACTCGTACACTTTGGTCCGGCCGGCGACGTCATCCGATTTCACGGTGAGCATTTCCTGCAGGGTGTAGGCGGCGCCGTAAGCTTCCAGAGCCCAGACTTCCATCTCACCAAAGCGCTGACCACCGAACTGCGCCTTACCACCCAGCGGCTGCTGGGTAACCAGGCTGTAAGGCCCGGTTGAACGCGCGTGGATTTTGTCATCCACAAGGTGGTGCAGTTTCAGCAGGTACTTGATGCCCACGGTCACCGGACGTGCAAACTGCTCACCCGTACGACCGTCGAACAGAACCGACTGACCGCTTTGCGAGAAGCCCGCGCGCACCAGAGCGTCATTGACGTCTGCCTCTTTGGCGCCATCAAAGACCGGAGTCGCGATCGGAACACCACGGGTCACGTTGCCCGCAGCCTCGATCAGGTGACCCTCGTCCATGCCAGTGATGCCTTCTTCATAGACATCGTCGCCATAGGCCAGCTTCATTGCTTCGCGAACCGGGGTCAGGTCGCCAGAGCGGCGATATTCACCCAGCGCGTCGTCGATGTTCAGACCCAGACCGCGCGCGGCCCAACCCATGTGGGTTTCAAGGATCTGACCAACGTTCATACGCGAAGGAACACCCAGCGGGTTCAGACAGAAGTCAACCGGCGTACCATCGGCCAGGAACGGCATGTCTTCCATCGGAACAACCTTGGAAATTACACCTTTGTTCCCGTGACGACCGGCCATCTTATCGCCCGGCTGCAGCTTGCGCTTCACGGCGATGAAGACTTTGACCATCTTCATCACACCCGGCGGCAGGTCGTCGCCACGACGAACCTTCTCGACCTTGTCTTCGAAACGGGCGTCCAGAGCACGCTTTTGCACTTCGTACTGCTCGTTCAGAGCCTCAACGATCTGTGCGTCCTGCTCATCTTCCAGCGCCAGCTGCCACCACTGACCACGGGTCAGGGTTTCCAACAGGTCCTCGGTGATCACCGACCCTGGCTTGACGCCTTTCGGGCCTTTGACCGCGGTTTTACCCATGATCAGGCCTTGCAGACGCGCATAGATGTTGCGGTCCAGGATCGCCAACTCGTCGTCCCGGTCACGGGCCAGACGTTCGACTTCTTCCCGCTCGATCTGCAGCGCACGCTCGTCTTTCTCGACGCCGTGACGGTTGAAGACGCGGACCTCAACGACCGTACCGTAATCGCCCGGCTTCACGCGCAGCGAAGTGTCGCGCACGTCAGATGCTTTTTCGCCAAAGATAGCGCGCAGCAGCTTTTCTTCCGGGGTCATCGGGCTTTCGCCCTTCGGAGTGATCTTGCCGACCAGGATATCGCCCGGTTCAACATCCGCGCCGATGTAAACGATGCCCGCCTCGTCGAGGTTACGCAGCGCTTCTTCACCGACATTCGGAATATCGCGGGTGATCTCTTCCGGACCCAGCTTGGTGTCACGGGCGGCGACTTCAAATTCCTCGATATGGACCGAGGTAAAGACGTCGTCACGCGCAATACGTTCCGAGATCAGGATCGAGTCTTCGTAGTTGTAACCGTTCCACGGCATGAACGCGACGACCACGTTCTTACCCAGGGCCAGTTCACCCATATCGGTGGACGGACCATCAGCAATGACTTCGCCCTTCTGGACGGTGTCACCCACTTTGATCAGCGGACGCTGGTTGATGCAGGTGTTCTGGTTCGACCGCTGGAATTTGCGCAGACGATAGATGTCAACGCCAGCGTCGCCCAGTTCCAGATCCTCAGTCGCGCGGATAACGATACGCTGGGCATCGACCTGATCGATGATACCGGCGCGTTTCGCCTGAATCGCAGCACCTGAGTCAATCGCAACCTTTTCCTCGATTCCGGTACCAATCAGCGGTGCCTCGGCCCGCAGCAGCGGAACCGCCTGACGTTGCATGTTCGAGCCCATCAGAGCGCGGTTAGCATCGTCATTTTCAAGGAACGGGATCAGCGATGCAGCAACCGATACCAGCTGTTTTGGGCTGACGTCGATCAGGTCCACATTCTCGCGTGGGGCCAGAGTGTAGTCACCTGACTGACGGGTCGAAACCAGATCGTTGATGAACTTGCCATCCGAATCCAGTGTCGCGTTCGCCTGTGCCACCGTGTGACGCATTTCCTCGGTCGCGGACATGTAGTGAACCTCATCGGTCACCTCGGCGTCTTTGACGACACGGTACGGTGTTTCGATGAAGCCATACTTGTTCACACGGGCAAAGGTCGCCAGCGAGTTGATCAGACCGATGTTCGGGCCTTCCGGCGTTTCAATCGGGCACATCCGGCCATAGTGTGTCGGATGAACGTCGCGCACCTCAAAGCCCGCACGCTCGCGTGTCAGGCCACCGGGGCCAAGCGCCGAAAGGCGGCGTTTGTGGGTAACTTCCGACAGCGGGTTGGTCTGGTCCATGAACTGCGACAGCTGCGACGAGCCGAAGAATTCGCGGACAGCAGCAGCAGCCGGTTTCGCATTGATCAGGTCCTGAGGCATGACGGTGTCGATCTCGACCGACGACATACGCTCTTTGATCGCGCGCTCCATGCGCAGCAGGCCAACGCGGTACTGGTTTTCCATCAGTTCGCCGACCGAACGCACACGACGGTTGCCGAGGTGGTCGATATCGTCGATGTCCCCTTTGCCGTCACGCAGTTCAACCAGAGCCTTGATGCAGGCCACGATGTCTTCGCGGCGCAGGGTGCGCAGCGTATCGGGCGCATCCAGAGCCAGACGCATGTTCATCTTTACACGGCCAACGGCGGACAGGTCATAGCGCTCGCTGTCAAAGAACAGCGTTTCGAACAGCGCCGAGGCCGCTTCGACGGTGGGCGGCTCACCCGGGCGCATGACGCGATAGATATCCATCAGCGCTGTGTCGCGGCCCATGTTCTTGTCTGCCGCCATGGTGTTGCGCATGTAGGGGCCGACATTGATGTTGTCGATATCCAGAACCGGAATATCAGTGACGCCCGCGTCGATCAGCTCTTTCGCGGTGCCTCCGATCAGCTCGCCGTCTTTGTCGTATTCCAGCGTCAGCTCATCACCAGCTTCGACATAGATCGCGCCGGTTTCTTCGTTGATGATGTCCTTGGCGACAAACTTCCCGACGATGTGATCGAACGGAACCAACAGCTCGGTGACGTTGCCTTCATCGATCAGCTTCTTGACCGCGCGCGGGGTGACTTTCTTGCCCGCTTCGGCAATCACTTCACCGGATTTGGCGTCGATCAGGTCATAGGTCGGACGCGTACCGCGTGCACGCTCGGGGAAGAACGGTGCAATCCAGCCCTTCTTCTTGTCCAGCTTGTACGACACCGTGTTGTAGTAGGCGTCCATGATCGCTTCTTGATCCAGACCCAGCGCATACAGCAGCGTTGTCACAGGCAGTTTGCGGCGACGGTCGATACGGGCGAACACGATGTCCTTGGCGTCGAACTCAAAGTCCAGCCAGCTGCCGCGATACGGGATGATGCGGCAGGCAAACAACAGCTTGCCCGAGGAATGGGTCTTGCCCTTGTCGTGGTCAAAGAACACACCGGGCGAACGGTGCATCTGGGACACGATCACACGCTCGGTACCGTTCACAATGAACGTCCCGTTTGGTGTCATCAGGGGCATATCCCCCATGAACACGTCCTGTTCCTTGATGTCTTTGACCGACTTGGCGCCAGTGTCCTCGTCGACATCAAACACGATCAGACGCAGAGTGACTTTCAGCGGCGCGCTGTAGGTCATGTCGCGCTGCATGCACTCTTCGACGTCGTATTTGGGTTTTTCCAAATCGTATTTCACGAACTCCAGAACGGAGGTTTCGTTGAAATCCTTGATCGGGAAAACCGACTGGAACACGCCTTTGATGCCTTCGCCGTCTGTCGGCACATCTGCATCGCCGGAGCGCAGGAATAGATCATAAGAAGATTTTTGTACCTCAATGAGGTTCGGCATCTCCAGCACTTCGCGGATTTTGCCGTAATATTTCCGAAGACGTTTCTGGCCAAGGAACGATTGAGCCATGTCAGATGTCACCTTTCGATGTTCTCAGCGGACAAAGACACCGTCGGGCCCCGGTGCCTTGCACATTAGAGACAACACGTCCGGATCAATTCGTGGCCACCGTCCCGAATGGCGGCCTCCCGATCCATGAACCGCGTCTTAGAAAACACCCCAATCCATGAGGTCCTTTCTAAGACAGGTTCGGCTGGACCCGGATTTCTCCGGGACCAGCCAAATTTCCGGTGCATCTGCTATGCACCAAAAGACTGACTTAGGCCAGTTCGACCTCGGCGCCAGCTGCTTCCAGCTTGCCTTTGATGTCTTCGGCTTCGTCTTTCGACACAGCTTCTTTGATCTTGCCGCCAGCTTCGACCAGCTCTTTGGCTTCTTTCAGGCCCAGACCGGTGATGCCGCGAACTTCTTTGATCACGTTGATTTTCGAAGCGCCGGCGTTCTTCAGAACGACGTCGAATTCGGTTTTTTCTTCCTCAGCTGCGCCACCGGCGTCGCCACCGGCTGCCATGACAACCGCGCCGCCAGCTGCGGGCTCGATGCCATATTCGTCTTTGAGGATGGTTTTCAGTTCTTGTGCTTCCAGCAGGGTCAGACCCACGATGCTTTCTGCGAGTGCTTTCAGATCAGCCATTTTATCAGCTCTTTCCGTTTACAGTGTGTGTTCCAACGTCAGGGTGACTACCCTACGCAGATCATTCAGTGCCAACCGCTTACGCAGCTTCCGCCTTCTCTTCGATGGTGGAAAGGATGCTTGCGATGTTGCTTGCAGGTGCGCCAATTGCGCCAGCGATGTTCGAAGCAGGTGCGCCCAGCATGCCCGCGATAGTAGCAATAAGCTCCTCGCGCGAAGGCATTTTGGACACGGCTTCAACGCCGGCACGATCCAGAGCGTTCTCACCCATTGCACCGCCAAGAATTTCGAACTTTTGGTTCTCTTTGGCGTAGTCCTGGGCCACTTTGGCTGCTGCCACAGGGTCCTCAGAATAGGTCAGAACGGTCATCCCCGTCAGCAGGTCGGCAATGCTTTCACATGGCTTTCCGTCGAGGGCGATTTTGGCGAGCCTGTTCTTGGCAACACGCACGGCACCACCCGCGTCACGAGCACGTGCGCGAAGGTCCTGCATCTCGGCAACTGTCAGACCGGCGTAGTGTGCAACCACTACGACGCCAGAGCTTTCGAAGATTTGGCCGAGCTCGTCGACCACTTTCTCTTTCTGGGCTCTATCCACAGTTTTCTCCAAGTTAGGGGTGATATCTCACCCCGGCTCATATTTGCCGCAGCTTACGCTCCGGCGTTCAGGTCCGTTGTTACGGGATTAGCCAAAATTCGCCCGAGGATCGAAGCCCTCAGAATTCTTTGGTCTTACCCGTCTCAGGCAGGGAATTAAGGGGCCAGATGACACCACCCACCGTCTTGGACGAAACAAAATAAAGCGCACGACGAATCGCACGCTTTACTTCGCAGCTCTCTTTATGGCAGTTACGCCGGGTTTCCAAGGGGTAAATTGGGCCGAAACCGGAAATGATCGAGCAGCGCAGCCAACATCGGAACAGTGTCCTAGATTGACATGTTCCATGCGCTGAGGTCCAGTCTGGCTAAGCCCCTTTCTTCTTAGGTATCCATCCCTGAATGCTGACCCTCACCTCAGACGAATACGAATGCGCGCGCGGCTTTGTTCAGGAGTTCCTGGATCAATCGCCCGAGGATGGCCCGGCGGGTTTCGAATGCGTCTATCGTTCTCATGATTTTGCTGGCTCGCGTATAGTGCTCAGGGTCCGGGGTGCGCGCCGGGACTATGCCCTAAAGGTCGATACGGAATCGCCCGGAACGGGACGTTTGCGCGATGAGTTTGATATGCTCGGAAAGCTGACCACCCACTTTGTGCAGCACGAAACCGCGGGGGTTGTCGATCCGGTCTATATGTCACCGGGTGAGGCGTTTTTTGTGACGCAGTTTATTGACCGCCCCACCGCTGCGGATCTGATCCACAACAGCCCGGATGACGACCAGATCGGCCGCATCTATCGCCGGGCCGGATCGTGGCTGAACGATCTGCACAGTTTTCAGCCCGGCAAACCCTATAACTTCCGGCCCAGTTGGATGGTCGACAGGCTTCAGGCTTTGCTAGGCCTTGTCCCGGATACAGTGCATCCTTGGGGGAAGAAGATGGTTCAGCACCTGACCCTTGAGGCCGCACAGCTAAAGGGCATACCTGACTTGCTGATCCATGCGCACGGAGATTTTCACAGTCAAAATCTGATCGTCGGGCAAGGCGAAATGATCGGCCTGGATTTTACCGAAACGCGGGAAAAGCTGGCTGTATATGATATTGTCGACTTTCTAAAGTCCGATATCTTTCGCGATGGCACTGATGATCAGGTTGATCAAAGCGGCATCCTGAAAACGAACAAAGACATGTTCTTTCGCAAATATCGCCATCCAATTCAGATGGACGTTCTGGATATGTGCATGCGCGCACGTCTGGTGATGGATTGGCTGGACTTATGGCGATTGGACAGATCCTGCAGCGAATACGAGAGCTTTCGCAGAGACCGCCTGAACCTGCGCCTGCAAGCCGTGTATGAGTGAGGGCTGAAAAAGAAAGACCCGAACAGCCTTCACCGTTCGGGTCTAGTCATTTTAGCTATAGGCTAGGGGCTTATTCGCCCGCAGCAGCAGCCACATCCAGAGTCACGCCTGGGCCCATGGTCGAGCTCAGCGCGATTTTCTTCATGTAGGTGCCTTTGGCGCCTGTTGGCTTGGCTTTGGCAACAGCGGTCACAAATGCACGAACGTTT
Organism: Ruegeria sp. CDSC052; assembly: GCF_059610685.1. Lineage (NCBI taxonomy): Bacteria > Pseudomonadati > Pseudomonadota > Alphaproteobacteria > Rhodobacterales > Roseobacteraceae > Ruegeria > Ruegeria sp. CDSC052. The sequence goes on along the minus strand of NZ_JBXWOB010000007.1, from coordinate 172,686 downwards.
TCTGCCAGCTTGGCTTCGTCGAAGGACGCTTTGCCAACGCCAGCGTGCACAACGCCGCCTTTTTCAGCTTTGAACTGAACTTCGCCGCCTTTAGCTGCTTCTACGGCCGCTTTCACGTCCATGGTCACAGTGCCAACCTTGGGGTTCGGCATCAGGTTGCGGGGGCCCAGAACTTTACCAAGACGACCAACGATGGGCATCATGTCCGGGGTTGCTATGCAACGATCGAATTCAATGGTGCCGCCCTGAATGGTTTCCATCAGGTCTTCTGCGCCGATGATGTCCGCGCCTGCTTCTTTCGCTTCGTCAGCCTTGGGGCCACGAGCGAATACAGCAACGCGCATTGTTTTACCGGTGCCATTCGGCAGGCCAACAACGCCACGAACCATCTGGTCCGCGTGACGGGTGTCAACGCCCAGGTTCAGAGCGATTTCGATGGTCTCATCGAATTTCGAAGTTGCGTTGGCTTTGACCAGGGCAACTGCTTCTTCGACCGACAGGTTTTCCTTGCCAGCGACAGCTTCGCGCGCAGCGCGGGTACGTTTACCGAGTTTTGCCATCTTACTTCACCTCGATGCCCATAGAGCGGGCCGAGCCCAGGATGATCTGCATTGCGCCTTCGACGTCGTTGGCGTTGAGATCTTTCATTTTGGCTTCGGCGATTTCACGAACCTGCTTCGAGGTCACGGATGCCACAGTCTCACGACCTGGGTTTTCCGCGCCACGGGGGCGGTTACGCTTGCCAACCGGCTTCAGGCCAGCTGCTTTCTTCAGGTAATAAGACGCAGGTGGCGTCTTGATGTCCATGGTGAAGGACTTGTCCTGATAATAGGTGATCACGGTCGGGCAAGGCGCGCCTTGCTCCATGTCTGCGGTCTTGGCGTTGAACGCCTTGCAGAATTCCATGATGTTGATGCCGCGCTGACCCAGCGCCGGACCAACTGGCGGCGACGGGTTCGCCTGACCTGCAGGAACCTGCAGTTTCATTGTACCAGCAAGCTTCTTGGCCATTTGGTTTTCCTTTCAACTAAGGTGAAACGCGTTTCACCCAGATTATGTTGCGTGGTCCGATCCGGGATCGCGATCCCGGTAACCTCCCACGAGAGAATCTCGCCCAAAGACGATAGAGGCGGCATGTACAGGGGAACGGAAGTATTGGCAAGGGTTTGAATCACGGCCTGAAGCAGCCACATCGAACCCAAACCGACCCTCGCTCCAAAGCTAAGCAACAGCAAAACAGCATCTGTCACCGCCCAATGAGTTTGCACCCACTACATGCACAACCTTGCGGGCTATCAGAGCAACTTAGCAGCCGCCATAATTCTTGTTTCCACTCGCCGTGATTGTGTAGGTTCCGCCTCTTGGACCCGTGTAGCACCGTGAGGTCACGCGCCTAACGCTGGCAACCGGTCGGCGGTACGAAGATACTTTCCTGATCTGAGCACCCCACTCACACGCGAGACCATCGCCATCAAGATCCAAATTATGTGGATCAGATACAGGTCCACCAGAAGCTAAGAAGAACCTTTGCGCTGCTGCGCCATTCGGAAAGTCATCACAATCATAGTCACCCCCTGCTGCCTCGGATGAGAACGGTCGCTCGTAGGATTTGGTCCCAGCTGTAGACAGGCTGTACTGACCATAATTGCTATAACCACATTGGTTCACTTTTCGAGCAGCCAGCTCTGCTTCGATCATCAGTTTTCCCCGCAATGTCGTACTTGGGAGCCGATATGCGGAACACAGCTCTGCGGACGATGCGCGCGCTACTTTCGAGGACAACACTTCGGGTGACAAAACATCAGCGGTACACGCAGCCAAAATCAAGAAAACAAAATAGATGAACGCACGCATGAAAAACGCCTTGTGGTCACTTTTCGGAAAAAACACTCGGTCAAATCAATAGGGCAGTTATGTACCAACCCAGATCATCAATGTAAACGTTCAGCCAGCCAAGATGCCGCACTGGCTAGGGCAATGCGGCCCCTCAAAATCCACCGAATAAATTTTGCCTCCTGCCTCTGGTCATCCACGCCCTCGACAATCCCGTCGAAATCCACGAATGGACCAGAGTAGGCCGTGACCTTCTCGCCGATTTCGAACGAGATCATCAGCTTGGGCGCTTCGCCACCTCGCCGAGTGATGTAGAAAACCTGGTGCACCTCTGCCTTGCTTGCCAGTTGTCGCGCAAAGGCTAATCAGGACTGTGTGATTGCCAATATCCCAAGCGCGATCAGGCTGGCCCAGCCGATGCGGTGAAGAAAGCGCGGCTCTTTCAGGACGAGCGCGGCAAGGACTACGGATACCGGAATCGAGGCCTGCCGGACCGCGCTGACAGGTGCGGCCTCGGCGCCTAACTGGAAAGCTTTCAGGATAAAAAGATAGGATAGATAGGACGCAATCCCCGCGAATACGATCCGCCACGGGGCGAGTGTCCAGCCTCGTACCACGCCCAGAAATGGGGTCGACATATGGCGATCTTCCCAGGCCCGGATGCCGGCAAGGGTCGATGTCACCAGGATATAGCAGTAGAACAGGAAAGGCGCGGGCGTTGTTTTTTGCATAGCGCCTGCATCGCTCAGCGAATAGGCGGCCGAGCCCAGCATCGCCATGACAGCCAGTGCAAAAGCCTTGTGATCATGCAGCAACCCGCCCGGCGATTTCTGGATCATCAGGCTGCCCATCAGGACCAGCGAAATCCCCACAAGGATGAGCCACGAATACTGCTGATCCAGCGCAAGCCAGCTAAAGGCAACGATGGCAATCGGCGAGGAACGGATGATCGGATAATACACCGAAAGGTTGCCCCGGCGCAGGGCTGAAAGCGTGCCATAGTAATAAAAGCTCAACCCCAGGGAAGAAACCAGCACCAGAGGCCAGACCTCGCGGCTGAGGGTCAGGGGCTGGCCAACCAGTCGGGCGTGAAGTGCCGCAAGAATGACCCAGGTCAGCGCCACACCGACATAACAGGACACCGGATGCGCCGTGTCTTTCAACAACAGATCCCGCAGCGGATGTGTCGCCGCCGAAATCAGAACCAGAACAATCAGGCCAAGTTCCATATCTCAGGTCTGATGAAGCGGATTGCGCTGCAGAAAGGTGTTATAGTGCACAGTCATCTGGTCGTCCGCGATCTGCACAACACCATAGGCTGGCGGTTCATCACAGAATTCCCCGTCAACGCTGTCGGCAGTCAGAGGGATTTGGTGATTGATGCTGGGCAGGCTGGTGAACGGGATGCCACGCCAGTTCACATAGGTCATGCGATGGACATGCCCATAGAAGACGTGGCGAATGTTACGCCCGTGACCGAGTGTTTCAAAAAACACTTCGGCTTCGACCAGGCGGATGTCGTCCACATAGGGAATGCCGATGTCAAAAGGCGGGTGGTGCATGAACAAATAGCAGGGCTTATCCCCCGCCGAGATCAGCTGTTCTTTCAGCCAATTCAAGCGCAAGGTGCACAGCTGGCCTTCATGCATATCCGCACCGTCTTTTGTCGTATCCAGAAAGATAAACTTTCCCGCGCCGGTCTCGATGCTGTGCTGAACAAAGCCATTTGAATCCACAGGGTCATCCGTAAAGACCGTTCTGAAAACCTGACGATCATCATGGTTGCCGATCATCAGGTGACAAGGAAGCGGGAAACCGTCCAGATGTGACTTGAGCACCTGATAGGCTTCAGCCCTTCCAAACTCGGCCAGGTCGCCGGATATCACGCAAAACGCTGCATCCGAATGCCATTTGGCGATATCCTCAAGGCAACGGGCAAATTGGGTCGAAGGAACGCCGCCATTCAGGTGCCCGTCTTGGTCAACAAGGTGGATATCTGTGATATGTATGAATTTCATCTACCTGCCCACTTGCCTTACATGGTTGTCCAAATATGCCAGGCGGCCGGGTCCCATCCCGATTGGTTACGACAAAGATTATCCCGATTTCGACAGATCAGTTCCGCCCTGATTTGCCCGGGTCTGATAACGGGCTGAAGACTCCAAAACAAGAAACGCCGCAGTGCCCAGGGCAACGCGGCGTTGTCAAATTTCGCTAATTGGAAATTAGCTTTGCTTGGTGACCTGAGTGAAGTCCAGCTCGACCGGGGTTTCCCGACCAAAGATCGAGACCGAGACCTTCAGCTTCTGGTTATCGTCATCCACACCTTCGACCATGCCGTCGAAATCTTCGAACGGACCGTCATTCACTTTGACCTTCTCGCCAATTTCGAACGAGATCATCAGCTTGGGCGCTTCTTCGCCCTCCTGCACGCGGTTGAGGATCTGGTTCACCTCGGCATCGCGCATCGGCATCGGGCGGCCTTGCGGACCCAGAAAACCAGTGACCCGGTTGATCGAGTTGACCAGGTGATACCCTTGATCCGACATTTCCATATGCACCAGCACGTAACCCGGCATAAAGCGACGTTCGGTTGTGACTTTCTTGCCCCGGCGCACTTCGATCACCTCTTCGGTGGGCACCAGAACTTCGTCAATGTCATCCTCAAGGCCCTGCTCGGCCACCGACGTGCGGATCTGCTCTGCGATCTTCTTTTCGAAATTCGAAAGAACGCTGACCGAGTACCACCGTTTCGCCATGAACCTGTCGTCCTTGTTTGCCTTCGGCTGCATTCCATCTACCGGAAAAGCCGTTATTGAAAATCTGTCGCGTCACCCGGAATAAAAAGCGGCGCACAGCCCGAATCGCCGCACGCCCATTCCGAATAGTACCGCGTCACCTACTCTGACATCGCAAGCTGTGCAAGGGGGCAGCGACGTTTCCGACCTGCCCGGCCCGGTTTAACCGAACATGCCCAGAATCAGCTGCAGGCCACCACGAATACCAAGATCGACCAGCGCAAAGAACACAGCCGTCAGTGCTGCCATGATGAACACCATGACCGTGGTCAGCAACACCTCGCGGCGGGTTGGCCAGACGACCTTTGAAACCTCGGCACGGACCTGCTGAATAAACTGGATCGGATTCATAGTTGCCATTTGGCTTTGTTCTCTCTGCTAGCGGATGGGCCGGACATAACCGGGCATTGAGGCAATTTCAAGGGGGCCGTCAGGGCTTGGGCTTATCGTCCCATTCGTCGCTTAGAATGCGGCGCGCATCGCCTTCGGGGTCGTCATATTGGTTCGACCGAACGGTATAGATGAACGCAAACAGGCCAACCCCTCCCAATAGCAGGGAAATCGGTATGAGATAGGCCAGAACTTCCATTCAGATCACCTTAGCCGCAGCGCGTTCAGAGAAACGGTAATGGACGAGGTCGACATTGCCAATGCCGCGATCAGCGGCGTGGCTAGGCCCGCAACCGCCAGTGGCACTGCAATGATATTATAGATGGTTGCAATACGGAAGTTCTCGCGAATCCGTTTCGTTGCCTTAACCGCGGTATCGCAGGCACCCGCAATCGGCGACAGGTCGTTACCCAACAGCACGATATCGGATGCCACGCGCGCAGCATCTAGCGCCGAGGCCGGTGAAATCGACACATGCGCCGCGGCCAGCGCCGCCGTGTCGTTCAGCCCGTCACCAACCATCAGGACGTGGCAGCCTTGATCCCGCAGGCTTTGCACATGGGTTGCCTTGTCCTGCGGCAGGGCCTGCGCAATCCATGTCTCAATCCCCAGCTTACCGGCCAGCGTCTCAACCGCGCCTTGCGTATCGCCCGAGATCAAAATGACCTTTTTCCCCTCATCGCGAAACGCCTGAACCGCCTCAGCCGCACCAGCACGCAATGTGTCCGAGAACAAGAACACTGAAGGCGCCCGCCCTGCTAACGACAGCCAGGCCGCAGTTTGTTCAGCCTCTTGCCCACCGGTCCATTCGGCGCGTCCCAGACGCACGGGATGGTCCTGAAAGATGCCTTCGGTGCCGTACCCCGGAACCTCATAGATCCCCTCGACATTTGCGGGCGTGACCCCCGCTTGACGGGCAGCCTGCGCCAGCGCAACAGAGAGCGGGTGCGACGAGGCCTCGGCCAGTGCCAGTGCGATTTCCAGATCGCCGGGCGCATGATCCGCAAGATTGGTCAGCTCCGGCGTTCCCGAGGTCAGCGTTCCCGTCTTGTCGAACACAACCGTATCCACCTCGGCGAGGCGTTCCAGCGCTGTGGCGTGTTTGATCAGCATCCCCTTGCGGAACAACCGGCCCGAGGCCGCCGTCGTCACCGCCGGTACGGCCAGACCCAGCGCACAGGGGCAGGTGATGATCAGCACCGCCGCTGCGATATTCAGCGCGGTGCGGATATCGCCGGAATAGATATACCAGCCCAGAAAGCTCAGCGCCGACAGGATATGCACGCCCGGTGCATAAAGCTTGGCTGCCTTATCCGCCAGCGAAGTATAACGCGACCGCCCAGATTCCGCGATGGCCACAAGATCGGCCATGCGGTGCAGCGATGTATCCTCACCCACAGCTGTCGCCCGTACGGTCAATGGACCCGTTAGATTTACCTCGCCAGCACTGACCGTCAGACCGGTTTCCGCAAATACCGGCAAGGTTTCACCCGTCAGCAGCGATCGGTCGAGCTCGGATTGCCCGGAAACGATTTCGCCATCCACCGGCATTCGGCCTCCGGGACGTACCAGGATCAGATCACCCACGCTCAGCGTTGCGACGGGCACCTCAACTTCTTGACCATCAGCCAGCCTGATCGCGCGCGGAACTTCCAACGCGGTCAACTCCTCGGCTGCGGATCGGGCGGCGGCGCGGGTACGGTAGTCCAGATAGCGTCCGGCCAGCAGAAAGAACGTCAGGGTCAGGGCGGCGTCAAAATAGGCGTGCTCACCACTCAGCGCGGTTTCCCACAGCGATGTGGCCAATGCCAACAGGATTGCCAACACGATCGGCACATCCATATTCAGGCGACCGACGCGCAAGGCGCTCCAGGCATTGGCAAAGAAGGGCTGCGCCGAAAACGCGATCGCAGGCAAAGCAATCGCTGCCGAAATCCAGTGGAACATGTCGCGCGTTGCATCGGTTGCCCCTGACCAGACAGAGACAGACAGCAACATTACATTCATCGAGGCAAAACCAGCCACCGCCAACCGCATCAACAGGTCGCGACCAGCTTTGTCGGACTGCGTGGCAGACAGGGATCCAGGGTCCAGCTCGTGCGCCTCAAAGCCTACGCGTTCAAGCACCGGGATCAGATCGGCGGCGCGCAGATCGGGCGCGGCTTTGACCATCGCACGTTTCAAGGTCAGGTTCACGCGCGCGTCCTCGACCCCGGGCTGGGCATTCAATTCACGCTCGACCGTGGCAATACAGGCCGAGCAGTGAATTCCCGGCAATGACAGCGCGATCTGCACATCCTGCGGGATCGGCCTTGCGGGCTCTGCCGGGGCGGCGATACAGCCGGGGCAAGCTGCGGTGCCAGAGGACATCTGCGCAGACATCCCCTAGCCTTTCACATAAAGCGGCACGCGCTGTGCAAACTCGGCCCCGCTGTGATCTTTGGCAACCAGCCGAATGTTCCAGTTGCCCGGACCCAGCGATGCCGGAGTCGCATATGCAGTCCCGTCGAATATGAAATCAGGAGCAAAATCATCTTTGACATGGGTCGCGCGGCCCACAACGGCCTGCAGGTCAGCCACCTTGACCGGTGCGCCCGTCTGATCGGTTATATGCAGGATCAGCAATCCGCCCGAAATCTCGGCGCGGATAAACCAGCCCAGCGCCTGATGTTCCTTCAGGCGTTCGTTGAATTCCTGGCTGGCGACATAGGAATTCTTGACCTCGAGCCCCGGAAAGGTCTTCACCGCGCTATAGGCCAGAACCAGGTTCACCGTGATGATCACGCCAAAGGATGCAACGAACACAGCAAGCGCATGTTTGCCGGTGAATTTACGTTCAGCCATGTTCAGTTCCCTCGTCCGTTAAACGTGGTGTCCTTATAGGCGCGCTCACCGCTCTGCAGGTCTTCGACCCAGATGCGGACCGGCGTCGTATCCAAAGTTGCTGGCCCGGTGTCGCCCGATGCGACGATGTAAACACGGGTCAACTGTGCCGTATCCGCCGTCACATTGACAGTCTCACCTTCAACCCCCTCGATCTGTATCTTCAGGGCCGGATCACCGGACAGGGTCAGTTGGAAGGGGCGGTCCTCGCCATGTTTGTTCCGCAGTCGTACATCATAAGTGTTACGAATAGTGCCGTCAGAAAGGGTTACAAATGTCGGGTTTCGCACCGGCGCTACGGTCAGATCAATGTCAGACCGGATGAACAGGGCGAACAAAAGCGCGAAGCCAACCGCAGACCACATACCCGTATACATGATGGTCCGAGGCCGCAGGATGTGTTTCCAGACATTCTTGGGCGGATGACCGGCGCGTTCACTCGATTCGTCGCTCAACGCCATGTAGTCGATCAAGCCACGCGGCTTGCCAATTTTGGCCATCATGTCATCGCAGGCGTCGATGCACAGCGCACAGGTGATACATTCAAGCTGCTGACCGTCGCGGATGTCGATACCGACAGGGCAGACATTCACACAGGCCATGCAATCAATGCAGTCCCCAAGATCGGAATCCGCGGTCCGCTTGCCTTTGCCGCGCGGTTCACCGCGCCATTCGCGATACCCAACCACCAGAGTATCCTCGTCCATCATCGCGGCCTGAATGCGCGGCCAGGGACAGGCGTAAATACAGATCTGCTCGCGTGCGAACCCACCAAACAAAAAGGTCGTCCCCGTCAGGATCAATATGGTTGTATAGGCGACCGGATGTGCATCTCCGGTCACTAGGTCACGGACCAGCGTTGGCGCATCCGCGAAATAGAACACCCAGGCACCACCCGTTGCCAGACCAATAAACAGCCAAGCGACCCATTTGGTGACACGCAGCCTTGCTTTGTGGAAATCCATCTTTTTCTGACGATGCAGGCGCAGACGGGCGTTTCGATCACCTTCGATCCAGCGCTCGACCAAGATATACAAATCAGTCCAGACGGTCTGCGGGCAGGCATAGCCGCACCACACGCGCCCCAGCGCCGATGTGAACAGAAACAGGCCCAGACCGGCCATGATCAGCAACCCGGCCACGAAATAGAACTCGTGCGGCCATATCTCGATCCAGAAAAAGTAAAAGCGCCGGTTGGCCAGATCCAGCAGCACCGCCTGGTCCGGGAGGCTGGGACCGCGATCCCATCTGATCCAGGGTGTGACGTAATAGATCCCCAGCGTGACCGCCATGATGAACCATTTCAGGTTGCGAAACGGGCCGGACACGCGGCGGGGAAAGATCGGTTCGCGCGCTGCGTATAGGCTGGGGGCGGGGTCGGAATCGCTCACGGGCTGGCTCCAGATGTAGCTGTTCTACGGCGTCTTCTTCCAGATCATACGGGCAGCCACTTTGACATGGGTCAAAAGCGCATCGTAAAGACACCTTTTGTCACATCTTACCAGCTTGCCGCCTGAGCCACCTGATAAATATCTTCACCCCAGGACGAAGCGGCATATTTCCGGTGACAATATGGTATCCGCGCCCGTCGGGTTCGCGGAACAGTTCGACCAATCGACCCGCAATGATATCCGCTTCGACAAAATGCCGCACGGTGGCCGTCACACCCTGCCCGGCGCGCACTCCCTCAAGCAGCAGGTTTCCCGGCAAGGCGATGCGGCCAGCGCCGGGGCTATGGCCCACGCCGTGACGGGCCAGCCATTGCGTTGCCTCCGTTGTGCCGAACTCCTCAAGCCAGGGCAGACGGCTGAGTGCTTTAGGTGTCACAGGTGCCCGCCCAGTCAACAGGGATGGCGCGGCGACAATCACGATCGGACTTTGCAACAGCAGTTCGGCCGTCACATCGGGCCAGTCCCCTGCCCCATATCTGATCGCCAGATCCACGCCGCCCGGGCGCAGATCGACCAACCGGGGCGAGGGATCCAGCGCAAGGTGAATGCCTGGATGCTCGGCCTGAAATGCGGGCAAGCGCGGCATAAGCCATGAAGCTGCGAAAGAGGCCGTCAGCGATACGTGGACCGGGCGATCCTCGGTTGCACGCTTCAGGTCAGTGACCGCCGCACCTATGGCCCCAAATCCCAAATGCAGGGCACGCGCCAGAACCTTGCCCTCGGCCGTCAGGGTCATGGATTTACCGGATCGGTCCAGAAGGGCCAGATCCAGGTGTTTTTCAAGCGCACGCAGTTGTTGGCTGATCGCTGCGTGACTGACATTCAGCGACGCCCCTGCCTGAACAACATTTCCAGTCTCAGCAAAGGCAGAAAAGGCGCGCAAAGCCGCAAGCGGCGGCATATCCATCCAGTTCATCTGTAAGTCCTACTTACATATTGGAATGGTAATTGAGTCGCATTTATCAGGCTAAAGATCAATCCTGATAACAGCGGCAACACAATCCAGGAGGGATCAGATGCTTGCGATACTGGCACGAAGTTTCATGGTAGCCACCAAAACAGAGGCTAACGGCAAAGGCACTGGCACAGATAGCCGTGACCTTGCGCGCGGCAGTTGGCTGCCGGACCATCACTGGTGGATTGAAAAGTCTGGCCCGCGCGAAAAGGCGCATCTGGACTGCACCAATGGGGGCCTGTAGTCTGAAAATAGTAGCACCGGCTGTTCAGGAAACGCGCGAACAGAGAGAACAGCCGGTGCCTTAACCTTCGGGCGGCGAACCGTCCGAAGGTATTCTTTTGGCCTTACTGACCGCCACCCAACTGGTGGACATAGGCCGTCACAGCGCGGATCTGCGCGTCGGTAAGGCGGTTTTCCCAAGCAGGCATTACACCGAAACGGCTATTGGTCACGGTCTCAGTCAATGCCTCTGCGTCGCCACCATAGAGCCAGATCGCATCGGTCAGGTTGGGTGCGCCCTGAAAGACGTCACCAGTGCCATCCTCGCCATGACAGGACGAACAGTTATCTTCGAAGACGACCTTGCCTGCCTGCGCAGCTACGTCATCAGTCTGCGCATTGGTCAGGGACATCACGTATTGAACCACTTGGGTGATCTCGTCATGTTCCAGGATTTCGCCAAATGCAGGCATTTCGGAATAGCGCGCATCGTCGCTTTCCTCGTTGCGAATGCCATAGGCGATTGTGGTCTCGATATCCTCAAGCGAACCGCCCCACAGCCAGGCGTCATCCAGCAGGTTCGGGAATCCTGGTGCACCCTGCGCGCCTGAGCCGTGGCATTGCGCACACCAGGTACGGAACACCGCGCCCCCGGCATTCGCCGCGTATTGCTGCAGTTCGGGATCTGCCGAGATATCTTCAAGCGATGTTTCCACAAGCTTGGCGTTCCAAGGGGCATTCGCCTCTTCAAACGCAATCATCTCTTCTTGTACCAGAGCGCGAGAGGACCAGCCCAAAACGCCAGCAGTGGCGGATTGAACCAAGGGCCATGCGGGATACATGATCGTATAGATCACCGCCCAGAAGATGGTGGCGTAGAATGTCCACAACCACCAGCGCGGCATCGGGTTTTCGAATTCTTCGATACCATCCCAGCTGTGGCCGGTTGTACTCGGATCACCCGGCTGTTTTTCAGGTGTCTTGCTCATTGCCGCGCCTCCTTGGATGTGGCGGGATTGTCGTCGCCCCGCAGGGGCGCTGGTGCATCATCATGCCGAAACGGGATATTCGCGGTGTCCTTGTATTCCTTGCTGGAACCCGGGCGAAAAACCCAGATTATGATCCCAACAAAGAAAACAAAGAGCAGCAGCAACATCCAGCTATCCGCGAATTGCCGTAAGAGTGTATATTCTTCCATCACACCCTCCTTTACCGGTTCGCGTCTGGGGTGAAGGTCGAGAAATCGACCAGCGTTCCCAGCATCTGCAGATAAGCGACCATCGCATCCGCTTCAGTCAGCTCGGGCTGACCATCGAAGTTCCGCACGCTGACCTTGTCACCATAGCGTTCCAGCAGGCCGTCATAGTCACTGTCGGGATCGGCCTGCGCCCGGAAATCCGCCACGGCGTTCTCCAGCATCTCTTCGGTATAGGGCGTGCCTACCAGCGCATTCGCCTTCATGACATCACCGATATACTTACCGTCAATCTTGCGATGCTCGAGGAAGCCGTATTTCGGCATTACAGATTCAGGCACCACCGACTGCGGGTTGCGCAGGTGATCCACATGCCACTGGTCAGAATAACGACCACCGACACGGGCCAGATCAGGGCCGGTGCGTTTGGACCCCCACTGGAACGGATGATCATACATTGATTCAGCCGCCAGCGAGTAGTGGCCATAGCGCTCGACCTCATCCCGCATCGGGCGGATCATCTGACTGTGGCAGACATAGCAACCTTCGCGGATATAGATGTCACGGCCCGCCATTTCCAAGGGGGTGTAAGGGCGCATGCCCTCCACCTTTTCGATGGTGTTCTCAAGATAGAACAGCGGGGTGATCTGCACGATGCCACCGATGGTCACGACCAGGAAGCTGAAGATCAGCAGGAGGGTCGCGTTGGTCTCGAGGATCTTATGTTTGTCGAGAATTGCCATTGCTCCGGCCCTCCTTATTCAGCCGGGACCGCGACGGTCAGGCTGGCCTCTTTGGCCGGCGCTTTCCGCACAGTCATCCACAGGTTGTAGCACATGATCAGCGCCCCAGCGAGGAACATGACCCCACCCAGAGCTCGCACCACATACATCGGGAACTTGGCAGCCACGGTGTCGGCGAACGAGTTCACAAGGAAACCGTTGGCATCCACTTCGCGCCACATCAGGCCTTCCATGATACCTGTCACCCACATCGACGCGGCGTAGAGCACGATGCCGATAGTGGCGAGCCAGAAGTGCCAGCTGACCATCTGCAGCGAATACAGACGCTCACGCTTCCACAAGACGGGCACCAGGAAGTACAGCGCACCAAAGGTGATCATGCCGTTCCAACCCAGCGCACCCGAATGCACGTGACCAATGGTCCAGTCGGTATAGTGGCTCAAAGAGTTAACCGCTCGGATCGACATCATCGGGCCCTCAAAAGTGGACATGCCATAGAAGCCGACCGAGATCACCATCATCCGGATCACCGGGTCCGTACGCAGCTTGTCCCACGCACCCGATAGGGTCATCAGGCCGTTGATCATGCCACCCCAGGACGGCATCCACAGCACGATCGAGAACACCATGCCCAGTGTCGAGGCCCAGTCAGGCAGCGCGGTATAGTGCAAATGGTGCGGACCAGCCCAGATATACAGGAAGATCAGCGCCCAGAAGTGGATGATCGACAGCTTGTAACTGAACACCGGTCGCTCGGCCTGTTTCGGGATGAAGTAGTACATCATACCCAGGAAACCGGCTGTCAGGAAAAAGCCCACAGCGTTGTGGCCGTACCACCACTGGATCATTGCGTCCTGAACGCCTGACCAGACGATGACAGATTTCGAACCCCAGATGCTGACAGGGATAGTCATGTTGTTGACCAGATGCAGCATGGCGACGGTAACGATAAAGGCCAGGTAGAACCAGTTCGCCACATAAATGTGCGGCTCTTTCCGCCTGACGATTGTTCCCAGGAACACGGCAAGATAGGCCACCCAGACGATGGTCAGCCACAGATCGACATACCACTCCGGCTCGGCGTATTCCTTGGACTGGGTTCCGCCCAGCACATACCCGGTCGCAGCCAGCACAATGAACAGCTGATAGCCCCAGAAAACGAACCATGCCAGATTGCCGCCCCACAGGCGCGCGGCGCTGGTCCGCTGGACGACGTAGAAGGACGTAGCGATTAGTGCGTTGCCGCCAAAGGCAAAGATAACCGCCGATGTATGCAGCGGACGCAATCGGCCAAAATTCAGATATCCTTGTGCCCATTCAAAGTTCAGCACCGGATAGGCCAGCTGAAAGGCGATGAATGTCCCGGCAAGAAAACCAACCACGCCCCAAAAGGCCGTCGCGATTACGCCGTAACGGACCACATCGTCCATGTATTCGCCTGAACGATCTATGAGGATATCTGGCTCATCCGTGTTTCTAAGCGTCCAGATGAACAATCCCGCGGCGATCAACATCACCAGAATTGCATGCACCTGATACGCCAAATCGCGTGCATAATTGGTCCCGATCGCTGCAAACAGCACGATCAGACCAAGCACGATCAGCTTGATGTAATTTGACATATTGCGTCCCTTTGCCATGCTCCGCGCGATTCTTTTTTGTCGCGGAACCCATTTGACTGGTCGTTGTTTTGTCCGAGGACAGCCCAAACTGCTTTGATCTGTATCAAGACAGAATAGCGAATATTGTGACAAGGCTACAGAAATGATTTGGCCGGAATGTCGCGGACGGAACGGCCCTGGAGGCAAGAGGTCAAGATGGCGTATAAATCCCTTCTCACAGTTCTAACGGAAACGGAACAATCGGCCCCGGCGCTGGCACAGATGGCAGCCCTGGCCACAGCCCAGGATGCGCATGCCGAAGCCCTGTGCCTGGGGGTCGATCGCAGTCAGACCGGTTATTACTATGCTGGCGCCAACGCGCTGATTCTGCAGGAGACCCTGTCCCGCGCCAAAGCAGAGGCGGAGGACACCCTGCACTATGCAGAGACCTATCTGAACAGTTCCGGCGTACGCTGGTCTGCAGAAAGCGGCGTGGCCCAGATTGCCGATATTGGTCGCCACGTTGCCCATCGGGCGCGGTTCTCGGACCTTGTTATTCTGCCGCAACCTTACGGAAAAGACCGCAGCGTCGAAGCAGAGCCTATCGTCGAGGCAGCCATGTTCGAAGGTCACGCTCCGGTTCTGGTCATACCCGAAAACACGACGCCTTTTGACAAGCCCGGTACTGTCTTGGTCGGCTGGAACGAAAGCGTCGAGGCCATGCGCGCCATTCGCTGCGCCCTACCCTTCCTGATCGAGGCCGATCAGGTGCGGATCGTGGTGATCGACCCACCAACGCATGGGCCGGATCGCTCGGACCCCGGTGGGTTGTTGTCCCAGATGCTGTCACGCCACGGAGTTAAGTGCGAAATCGACGTGCTCAGCAAAACAATGTCGCGTGTATCGGACATCCTGAACCGCCATGCGACGGATACCGAAACAGATATGATCGTCATGGGCGCCTATGGGCATTCCCGATTCCGAGAAGCCATCCTGGGCGGCGCGACACGCAATATGCTGGAACAATCGACTGTTCCGGTGTTCATGGCACATTGAAACGGCAGAGCCGCCCAGCGGGCGGCTTTTACCCGCGTTTCACAAGGCCGATCAGGAAAAGCAGAATGATCGCCCCGATGGTGGCGAAAATAATGGACGAGACCAGACCGCCGCCAACGGCAAAGCCAAGGGCCGGGAAAATCACCCCCGCCAGAAATGCGCCAACTACGCCGACGATGATGTTGCCAATCAGGCCGAATCCCCGACCTTCCATGATCTTTCCGGACAACCATCCCGCGATGGCACCAATAAGCAGCATGGCCAAAAGGCTGCTGAATCCCATGACTTACTCCTGACGCAGTTTCACTGGTCCCACTAAACCACGGTTAAGACAACGGGTCACGCCGTATGTGAATCACACCAGATATCCGCCATCGGAATCGTCGCCTGCCTCTTCCATCAACCGGCCCATATCCGGAACAGATACACGGCGCTTGCCTTCTAGCAAGATGATCTCGTCTTTCTTCAGGGCGGATATCTGACGGCTGACGGTTTCCAGTGTAAGGCCAAGGTAGTCTGCCATCGCCTCGCGCGTCAGCGGAAGATCAAAAACGATTGGGCTGGAACTCCCGTTCTGCCCAATCGACGCATCCCGGCGCGCGATGATGGACAACAGGCTTGCGATTTTTTCGCGCGCAGTCTTGCGCCCCAGCACCAGCATCCATTCACGGGCAGCGTCCAGCTCATCCAATGTCATCTGAAGCAAACGATGCGCGATATGCGGAGTAGCACCCATCAGTTCTTCGAACGGCTTCTTACGGAAACAGCACATGACAATGTCAGTCGTTGCCACGATGTCGTAAGGCGCTGAATCTCGACCGGGACGACCGACGAAATCGCTGGGCAGCAAAAGGCCAACCATCTGCGTGCGCCCATCTTCCATGGTCTGAGTCAAAGAAGCGATCCCCGACACGACCGAGCCCACGAAATTCATCTGATCACCGGACCAGATGATTGTCTGCCCAGCCTCGAAGCTGCGATAATATTTAATACCTTCAAGAAGCTCCAGCTCATGAACATCGCAATGCGCACAGACTGCTCTGTGGCGGATTGGACAATCTTCACAGTTTGTATGATCGATTTTGAAAATCTGTGTCATGCGCGTTCCCACTTGATCTCTATCAAGGTTGCTAGGCGTGCCGTCCTCTAACGGTATCGCCATGATAGTTAAACCACAACTTGCAAAGCTTGGACTATTTGACGCGAAAGTACCGCGCTACACAAGCTATCCAACAGCCCCTCACTTCAACAATGATGTGGGGGTAAACCTTTACGAAGACTGGATTACCGGCATTAAACCCGGCAGCTCCGTCTCGTTGTACATACACGTGCCCTTCTGCCGCAGGCTGTGTTGGTTTTGTGCCTGCCGAACACAGGGGACGCAAACTGACAACCCGGTCATCGCCTATGTCGATGTCCTCAAGGCCGAGCTTGATCTGCTGGCCGCGCGCCTGCCTCAAGGCGTCACCCTCTCGCGTCTGCACTGGGGCGGCGGCACACCAACGCTGTTGAATCCCGATCTGATGCGAGATCTGGCCACACGCATTCTGGATGTTATCCCGCTGGGCCCGGGTGCTGAATTCTCGGTCGAAATCGACCCGAACGAGATTGACCAAGCCCGACTGGACGCGCTGGCCGAAGCGGGCATGAACCGTGCCTCGATCGGCGTGCAGGATTTCGACGATGAGATTCAGAAAACTATCGGTCGCGTCCAAAGCTATGACACCACGCGCGCAGCTGTGGACATGATCCGTGCCCGCGGCATTACCAGTCTGAACGCAGATATCCTGTACGGTCTGCCGCATCAGACCAAATCAAGGATGACTGAAAGCGTACAGAAACTGCTGTCACTGAACCCCGACCGCGTTGCGCTGTACGGATACGCCCACGTGCCGTGGATGGCCAAGCGGCAACAGTTGATTCCTTCGGACGCATTGCCCACGCCCGAGCAACGTCTGGAGCTGTTCGAGACGGCGCGTCGACTGTTCCTCTGGGATGATTACGCCGAGATCGGAATTGACCACTTTGCCACGCAGGATGATGGTCTGACACATGCGCTCAGGGCCGGGCGACTGAAACGGAACTTTCAGGGTTATACGGATGATCAGGCCGAGGTGCTGATCGGTGTGGGCGCAAGCTCGATCTCGCGGTTTCCTCAGGGCTACGCCCAGAACGCACCGGCAACATCGGCCTATACGAAAGCCATCCGCGAGGGGCGCTTTTCGACCTCGCGCGGGCATTTGTTCAAAGGGCAGGACATTTTGCGCGCACGTCTGATCGAAGCGCTGATGTGTGATTTTCAGATCAATTCGGCTGAGATTCTGCGTGACCACAACATATCCGCCCAAGAGCTGAACGAGATGTACCAGAAGGCCAATGCCGACTTCAACAATCTGCTACACGTCACCAAGGATGGCCTGTTCATTCCACCCGAGGCCCGGCCGCTGACCCGAATGATTGCCCGCAGCTTTGACGCCTATGACCTGAGCAAGGCAGGCCACAGCTCGGCGATCTGATCGCTTACAGGTGGGCCCGGTTGTGCGGCCCGCCGCTTAGATACCAGTACAGGGGCTTGACGCGAGCCTCTGGTTGTCTTCACACTTGGGCGGAACGATCCGAACCCTGAGGCAGGTGAATTCGCAGTCAGTCCTCGCCCACGCAGCCGTGTGGGTCGGCCCTTTTCGTGCAGGTATTACTGCAACCTGAAAAGAGGGACATCACTCATGCGCGTATTCACCGTCCTCGGCCCCAGCCAATCTGGCAAGACAACCCTGGTCGAGGCCATAAGCCGCCTCGACAACCGACCCACCACATTCGATGTCTCCGGAACCGTGCACTTGCACGGTTTTTCTTACTTGGACGAGCCCTGGTGCGCGATCGATGTGGACGGGGGCAGCGACAATCTGGGTTATGTCGGACCAGCCATGGCGATTTCGGATGCGGCGGTTGTGGTTGTCCCGCCGGACCCAGACGCGGCTGTCTTGTGCGCGCCCTATCTGCGGCTGGTTGAAGAGGCGGGCATTCCCTGTTTCCTGTTCATCAATCGGATGGATGCCCCAAATGGCCGTATCCGGGATATCATCGCCGCGCTACAGACCTACTGCACCCACCACATCGCCCTACGTCAGGTCCCTATTCGCGACGGCGAGACAATAGTCGGCGCGGTCGATCTGATCTCGGAGCGGGCTTGGAAATATCAGGAAGGCCAGCCCTCGGCCCTGATCGAACTGCCGCTCTCGGTCGAGGACCGCGAACAAGAAGCCCGCACCGAGCTGCTAGAGACGCTGTCGGATTTTGACGATCACCTGTTGGAGCAGCTGATCGAAGACAAACAGCCCGCAAGTGCCGAGATCTACGATCTGGCCGCGCAGGTTTTGCAGAACCACCAGTTGATCCCCGCCTGTCTGGGCGCGGCCAGCCATGGCAATGGCCTGACCCGCCTGATGAAAGCCCTGCGGCACGAAGCCCCTGAGTTCAACATTGCCGCCAACCGCGATGAGGCCACCGAGACTGCCCGCGCCATTGCGGGATTCGCGGACGTGAAGAAACATATCGGCAAGATCATCGTCCTTCGTGGCCTGGGAGATGGCGTGCGTGCGCATGAAGCTTTGGGAGGTGAGACAGTCGGCAATCTGACGACACTTGACGCCAAGACCCAGATTTCCGGGCTGGAGGCAGGTCAGATCGGGCTGGCCGTGAAATCCGATCACCTGATCCCCGGCAATGTTTACGACAGCAAATCCGAATCTCCGTTGCCGGAATGGGCATCATCACATCCAGTCGCCCAACGTCAGATCGTATCACCCGCGCATGAGCGAGATGACGTGCGCCTGTCGAACGCTCTGACCCGTCTGGTCGAGATCGACCCCGGTCTCCATCTGGAGCAGGATGAGCTGAGCGGCCATGCGGTGCTGGGCTCTCAAGGCCCGCAGCACATGCGCCGGATCACCGCCAAACTGGCCGAAGATTTCGGGATCGAAATCGTGGCCGACCCGATCGAGACCGCCTATCGCGAAACCATCCGTGCGCCCATCGAACACCGCCACCGTCACCGCAAGCAATCCGGTGGTGCGGGTCAGTTTGCAGATGTCGTGATCTCGGTCACGCCCATGCCGCGCGGATCAGGGTTTCAGTTCGAAGAGATCGTGAAAGGCGGTTCGGTGCCGCGCAACTATATTCCCTCAGTTGAACACGGGGCCAAGGACGCGCTGGAGCAGGGGCCTGAGGGCTTCCCTGTTGTTGATGTCAAAATCACGCTGAGTGACGGCAAACACCACAATGTGGACAGTTCCGATTATGCTTTCCGCACCGCAGGCAAGAACGCCGTACGCGAGGCGCTGCCTCAGGCCAAACCGGTGGTCCTGCAACCCATTCTGAACGCAGAGATTCACCTGCCATCCGATTTCGTCGGTGATCTTGTCCCCACGATCAGTTCCTTACAGGGTCAAGTGCTGGGATTCGAAGGCAACCCCAACGCTTCGGGCTGGGAGATTTTCAATGCCCAACTTCCTGCCGTGGCCGAGGATGAGTTGCATCGCACCCTGGCCAGCGCCACGCGCGGCACCGGTTGGGTAAAGTTAAGCTTTGATCACTATGAAGAACTGCGCGGCCCGATACCGAAAGCGGCAACACGGGAAACCGCAAACGCATGAAAAACACGGCGAGCGGGCTTCAGCCCGCTGCCGCAATCAATTCGCGGGTGTAATCTGTCTGCGCGTTTTCGAACAGATCTTCGGCAGCGCCCATTTCAATCACGTCACCGTTCCGCATTACGATGACATTATGTGACATCGCCCGGACCACTTTTAGGTCATGGCTGATGAACAGATATGCCAACCCGTATTTCCGCTGCAGTTCCCGCAGCAAGTCTACGATCTGCACCTGAACCGTCATGTCCAGCGCGCTTGTCGGCTCATCCAGCACCAGAAGTTTGGGACGGAGCACCATAGCCCGTGCGATGGCGATACGCTGCCGCTGCCCGCCCGAGAACTCGTGCGGATACCGGTCCATCGACGCCGGGTCCAACCCCACTTCGGTCATCACATCCGCCACCAGATCGCGCGGGGCGCGGTGTGGATCAACCTTGTGGATTGCCAGACCCTCGGCGATGATTTGCATACAGGTCATGCGCGGGCTCAGGCTTCCAAACGGGTCCTGAAACACAATCTGCATATCCTTGCGCAACCGGCGCAATTCGCGTGTGGACCAACGGCGCACATCCTGGTCGCGAAATGTGATACCACCCTCGGATGCGATCAGCCGCATGATGGCCAGCGCCAACGTGGTCTTGCCCGACCCGCTTTCGCCCACGATCCCCACGGTTTCGCCGGCGCGCACGCTGAGGCTGGCGTCATTCACCGCCTTAACATGGCCGACAGTTCGCTTGAGAAAGCCGCGCTGGATCGGGAACCAGACTTTCAGGTGATCGGTGCGGGCGACCTCTTCTGCATCCGCGGCGACCGGATCGGGTTGGCCCGACGGTTCGGCCGCCAGCAATTTCCGGGTATAGGGATGCTGAGGGTTCTCGAAGATGTCCGCGGTTGCACCGGCTTCGACAATCTCTCCGTCCTTCATGACGCAAACTCGGTCGGCGATCCGGCGCACGATGCCAAGGTCATGGGTGATGAACAGCATTCCCATGTTTTCGGCTTTCTGCAGGTCTGCCAGCAACTCGAGTATCTGTGCCTGAATGGTCACGTCCAGCGCCGTGGTCGGTTCATCTGCGATCAGAATGTCCGGCTTATTGGCCAGCGCCATGGCGATCATGACGCGCTGCCGCTGTCCGCCCGAAAGTTGGTGCGGATAGCTGTCCAACCGATCCTTCGGGTCCCGGATACCAACCTTCGTCAGCAACTCGACAATCCGATCACGGGCCGCGTCGCCCACCACCCCCTGATGCAGCGCCAGCGATTCTGCCATCTGCTTCTGGATCGTGTGCAACGGGTTCAACGATGTCATCGGTTCTTGAAAGATGAAGCTGATGTCGTTGCCGCGCACATCCATCAGATGTTGCTCGGACGTCCCGATCATCTCTTGCCCGTCATATTTCACCGAACCTTCGACAATCGCGCTGTCTCCCAACAGCGAGACGGTCGACAAGGCGGTCACAGATTTTCCGGACCCGGATTCCCCTACCAAAGCCACGGTTTCCCCACGATCCACCGTGAAGGACACGCCCTTGACCGCCGCACTGACCTGCCCGTCCTGCTGGAACGAAACCTTGAGGTTGTTTACATCCAGCAGGCTCATGAGAAGGTCTTTCTGGGATCAAACGCATCGCGGACGCCTTCGAAAATGAAGACCAGAAGCGACAGCATGATGGCAAAGGTGAAAAAGGCGGTAAAGGCCAGCCAAGGGGCCTGCAAGTTCTGTTTTGCCTGCAAGGTCAGCTCGCCAAGTGACGGAGCCGAGGACGGCAGGCCGAAGCCCAGAAAATCCAGCGAGGCCAGCCCGCCAATCGTTCCGGTGACGATGAAGGGCATGAAGGTCAGCGTGGCGACCATTGCATTGGGCAGCATGTGGCGAAACATGATCGTCCTGTTGCTGACGCCCAACGCCCGTGCCGCCCGGACATATTCAAGGTTTCGCGCCCGCAGGAACTCAGCTCGAACAACGCCAACCAATCCGGTCCAGCTGAACAGGATCATAAGCAACACCAGCAACCAGAAACTGCGCCCTAGAATAGCGAACATGATGATGATCACATAAAGCGATGGGGTGGCCGACCAAATCTCGATGATCCTTTGAAAGATCAAATCCAGCCAGCCGCCGAAAAAGCCCTGAATTGCGCCTGCGAAGATACCGATCAGGCTGGCGACACCTGTGACCATCAGCGTGAACAGAATGGACAGACGGAACCCATAGATCACCCGTGCAAGCACATCGCGCTTGGTGTCATCGGTGCCCAACAGGTTCTGACCATTGGGCGGCAGCGGGGCGGCGCCCGGCCGATCAACGCTGGTTTTGAAAGAGTATGGGATCAGCGGCCAGATGGCCCGGCCGCGCTCGAACCCGTCGGCGGCAAAGGATCCGGCCTCGATCTGTTCGATAATGCCGTCAGGATCGTCAAAGCACTGATCCAAACCGCCACTGTCTATCAGACAACGCACTTCGGGGTCGCGATAGATTGCTTCGGTTTGGAAATCACCGCCAAACTCGGTCTCTGGGTAGAAATTGAAGATCGGCGTATAAAGCTCACCGCGGTATTTCACCAGGATCGGTTTGTCATTTGCGATAAATTCAGCAAATAGCGACAGGCCGAACAGGATCGAGAAGATGATCAGCGACCAGAACGCCCGGCCATTGCGACGGAAGTTGCGCCACCGGCGCTGATTCAGGGGGGAAAGCGCCATTTACCCCTCCCGCTTTTCAAAGTCGATGCGCGGATCAACCAACACATACATCAGATCACTGATGATGCCGACCACCAAACCCATCAGGCCAAAGATGAACAGCGTTCCAAAGATAACCGGGTAATCGCGCGCGACCGCCGCCTCGAACCCAAGGCGACCCAATCCATCCAGCGAAAAGATGGTTTCGATGATGATTGACCCTCCGAAAAAAACACCGATGAAGACGGCCGGAAAACCCGCAATTACGATCAGCATCGCATTGCGGAATACGTGGCCATACAGCACCCGGCTTTCGCTCAGGCCCTTGGCGCGGGCGGTCATGACATATTGCTTTTTGATCTCGTCCAGAAACGAGTTTTTGGTCAGCAAGGTGAGCGTTGCGAAGGCCGATATGGTCAGCGCCAGGATCGGCAACGCGATATGCCAGAAGTAATCGGCAATCTTGCCAAATACACTCAGGCTGTCCCAGTTGTCCGAGGTAAGCCCCCGCAGCGGAAAGATTTGCCAATAGGACCCACCGGCAAATAGCACCAGCAGCAAAATGGCGAACAGAAATCCCGGGATGGCATAGGCCACGATGATGGCGCCACTGGTCCAGGTGTCAAAGCTTGATCCGTCCCTGATCGCCTTGCGAATACCCAGAGGGATCGACACCAGATAGGCAATCAGCGTCGACCAAAGCCCCAGCGAAATAGACACCGGCATCTTTTCCAGCACCAGATCGGTCACACTGATCGACCGGAAATAGCTCTCGCCAAAATCCAGAGTCAGGTAATTACCCATCATATTCAGAAACCGTTCCAAGGGCGGTTTGTCGAACCCGAATTCTTTTTCCAGTTCTTCGATGAATTCAGGCGGCAGGCCACGCCCGCCGATATAGCGGTCATTTGTTCCGCCGGTCTGCTGCTCAATATCGCCACCACCGCCAGCGATACCTTCAAATACATCTCCACCACCCTCCATCTGGGCGATGATCTGTTCAATCGGGCCGCCTGGCACAAACTGCACAAGGGTGAAGTTGACGATCATGATTCCCAGCAGTGTGGGAATGACCAGCAGCAGGCGTCTTAGAATATATGCTCCCATTTGGGCGGATTACCTCAAGGCGCCGGAGGATTTCAACTGGGCTTCCTGCTCGGCGTTGATCCACCACAGGTCTTCGACTCCCAATGAATAAGGCGGCAGGTTTTCCGGGTATTCATACATGTCCCAATAGGCAACCCAGTATTTGCCCAAATACCAAGTGGGCACCATGATCCGCTTGGCCCGCAGAACACGGTCCAGGGCGCGAACATTGGCAAACAACTCTTCGCTGTTGGTCGCTGCCACGATGTTGTCGATCAGTGGTTCAATATCCGGGCCGTGCGCGCCGGACGGGTTGAATACGGAATACGAGGCCGCCTCGGTTCCGAATTGCTGGTACAGTCCCGTCGAAGGTTGCAGCGAACTTGGGTACCCGCCGAAAATCATGTCGAAATCCCGGTCACGGCGGCGCAGGGTGAATTGCGCATTGTCCACACGATTGTAGGTTGCATCGATACCCATCGTCCTCAGGTTAGCGACAAATGGCTGGATTATACGATCAAGAGTCGGCTGGTCTGACAGAAATTCTATGGCCAGAACTTCACCGTTTTGATTGCGGCGGATACCGTCTTCGCCCACCTGCCAACCGGCCTCATCCAGCAGCTTCATCGCGGCGCGCAGATTGCGACGATCATTCTGACGCTCGGCGCGGGATTCATGGGCAACGACCGGTAGGTCGGTCAGTACCGCAGGGTCCAGCGCATCGCCGAGGCTTTGCAGAACCTCCAGTTCACGCCCCTCGGGCAGCCCCGTCGCTTCTAGGTGAGTTCCCTGCCAGAATGAGTCGCGCTGCTGAAACAGGCCATATTGCAAGCTTTCATTCGTCCATTCGAAGTTGAACCCTAACTGGACGGCTTCGCGCACCTTGGGATCCTGAAATTGCGGCCGGTCCAGGTTCATGACAAAGCCCGAAGCGTTGGGGACATCCCCGTCTTCCAGCTCTACCCGAACCACTGTTCCGTTTGCTATGGCAGGAAAATCATAGGCCGTTGCCCAGCTTTTCGAGTTGTTTTCCTGGCGCAGTGTGAACGTGCCCGCCTTGAACCCTTCCATCGCAGCAATCGAGTCCGCGAAATATTCGATCCGGATGGAGTCATAGTTGTTGCGGCCAACATTCACATTAACGTGGTCGCCCCAATAGTCCGGGTTGCGCTTGTAGACGATGCGCCGGTTGATGTCATAGCTGTCCAAAACATAAGGTCCGGATCCGATACCGGGCTCAAGCCGGGATTTGTCGAGCCGCCGGTTTTCGGGGTCTGCCTCAAACCAGACCTTGGAAAACACAGATGTCCCGGCAACCTGACTTATTAGGCCACGGCGCGGGATATCCGGTGCGAAGTAGAATTTAACCCGATGATCATCCAGCGCCTCGGCACGCGGAATCATCTCGCGGACGGCGTCGGCATAGGATTTTAACCCCTGTTCCAGCAGCAGATTATGCGAAAACACAACATCTTCGGCAGTCACCGGGGTTCCATCGGAAAACCGCGCCTCAGGTCGCATGTTGAAGATGACCCAATCCTGGCTTTCCGGGTATTCAAGGCTTTCTGCCAGCAGACCGTAGTAAGTGGCCGTTTCATCATAGGACGCGACCATCAGGGATTCATACTGATCCGCAGAACGCGCACCCGCGCGGCCCTGCCGCGTGTAGGGGTTGAAACTGTCAAATGTCCCTTGCGCTGCATAAGACAACTCTCCGCCGCGCGGCGCATCAGGATTTACATAATCGAAATGGGCAAACGCTTCAGGGTATTTCAAATCGCCAAATTCCGAGAATCCGTGGCTTTTGATGATGGTCTCTTCGGCAAACAGTTGAGAGGTCATGAGCGCAAGCAGCAAAAAGCCGGTAATCGGTATGGTCAACCAACCTCTGAAATCCAATGCACGTGCCTGAACAATCTGTCGGTTGGATTCCATTTGGCTCATCCCCTGTTGCGTCACTTCTTATAGTCTTGCGCCTGAACGAAGCTAAAGGTCCAGCGTTGACTGATTCAAGTTTAGAATGCGTGAGCGCATTGTGAAGGTTTCTTCATACAAAAAAAGCCGCTGCACGGGGCAGCGGCTTTGAATTTCAGATGTGCCGGTGTGGCATCAGTTGCCGATTGTCTGCAGATAGGCAATCAGATCGGCACGGTCCTGCGGTTTTTTCAGGCCAGCAAAACTCATGGATGTGCCCGAGATATAGCTGCTTGGCTTGGTCAGGAAGGCATCCAGTGCTTCGGGTGTCCAGTTGCCGCCATGGGCCTGCATCGGTGCCGAATAGCCGGTAAAACCGCTGGCCGTTGCGACAGGGCGGTCAACGACACCATACAGATAGGGGCCTGTGCCGTTTGCACCGTCTTCCAGCTTGTGACACGCGGTACACTTGCGGAAAACTTTGGCGCCTTTTTCAACGTCGGCGGCGGCCAGCAGCTCTTCAAATACTACCTCTTCACCGTTGGCGCTTTCGCCTGCGCTTTCGGTTTCGATGATGTACGAAGCCGTCTCGCCATGGGCATCGGCGTGGTAAAGCTCTTCTGCGGCCCATTTGGCCAGAAGCAGCACCAGGAAGGTGCCAAACAGGCCTGCTGCGGCCTTGGTAACTGTCATCGTGTCGAACATTGATCGCGAGTCCATTTCAGCTGTCTGCGGGGTGTCTAAGGCTTCCCCTTACAAGAGGCAAGGTATAGACACCGCGACTAAACGCCCAATTCTGGAACTTGTTGCACGGAATCGACCAAATGACAAAACGTATCGCATTTCAGGGAGAACCCGGTGCCTATAGCCACGAGGCATGCCGAAACGCTCGTCCCGATATGGAGGCCCTGCCCTGCCGAACATTTGAGGATGTGATCGAATCAGTTCGGTCCGGCAAAGCAGACCTGGCGATGCTTCCGGTCGAAAATACGACCTATGGGCGGGTGGCCGATATTCACCGCCTGCTGCCCCATAGCGGGTTGCATATCATCGATGAAGCTTTTGTTCGCGTACACATCAATTTGTTGGCCGTCCCCGGTGCCAAGCTGAGCGACATCACCGAAGCGCATTCGCATCTGGTGCTGCTGCCACAATGCGCTGGGTTCCTGAAGCAGCACGGCATTCAGGGACGCGTCAGCCCGGACAATGCCCGCGCCGCGCGCGAGGTTTCCGAGGCCGCCGAACTGCATTCTGCTGCGCTGGCCAGCGAGTTGGCCGGAGAGATCTATAACCTGAACGTCCTGGCCCGCCATATCGAGGACAGCGACGACAACACCACGCGCTTTTTGATCATGTCACGCGACGCGGATCTGTCGCGGCGCGGGGCGCATGGGATGATCACCAGTTTTGTGTTTCAGGTCCGCAACATCCCGGCCGCGCTGTATAAGGCGATGGGCGGCTTCGCCACCAATGGTGTCAACATGACCAAGCTGGAAAGCTATATGGTCGACGGGTCGTTCACGGCCACGCAGTTCTATGCGGATATTGTCGGGCACCCGGATGACCGCAATGTACAACTGGCCCTGGAAGAGCTGGAACATTTCACCACCAATGTTGAGATTCTGGGCGTGTATCCAGCCGTCCAGCCGCGCGGCTAGCTCAGGCTAACTGGTATTTCTTGCACACCGCACCTTCATGTGACCGGTAACCGACAAATCCCATGGCCGCGTAATAGGCCAGGCCTTCGGCATTTTGCGCTCCAATGGTCGCGTCTATTGCAGGCAGACCTGCGGCTCGGGCCGCCAGCAGCGTTTTCTGAAACAGGGCCCGCCCGACCCCCATGCGCGCGGCTGACGGGCGTATATGTGTTCCGATGATGCCCCAACCGGCTGTTACGCCATAAGTGTTTCCGTCGACGGCCAGTATCAGCGCCTGAAAGCCCAATACCTGTGAACCCTGCACCGCCACGGTGCATTGGATGCTGCCGCAGTGGCTGATGTAATGCTCTTTGGCAAAACTCTCATCGCTGGGTTTGGTGCGCTTACCGGCGGTCACGATCTCTTGCAGGACCTCGGAAATACCTTTGGCGTCATCCACAACAGCGCTGCGCAATATCACATCAGACATTCAGGGCCTCTTGTCTCGGAATTCTCAAGAACCGTGCAGATGACGTTCTTCCATTTCCCGCGCGAATTCGCTGAGGCGGGCCTGAAACTGTCGCCGGAACCGCGACTGACCCAATCTGAGCGATTGCAGCAACAGCCGTGCAGGCAGGGATTTGGCCGATAGCGACATATCCA
Source organism: Ruegeria sp. CDSC052 (assembly GCF_059610685.1). NCBI lineage: Bacteria > Pseudomonadati > Pseudomonadota > Alphaproteobacteria > Rhodobacterales > Roseobacteraceae > Ruegeria > Ruegeria sp. CDSC052. The sequence continues at coordinate 144,928 of NZ_JBXWOB010000007.1, read as the reverse complement.
CGGTCAGCCGGGTTCTACGTTGCGACAGGGCCAGAAACTCGACCCTGGTTGAGCCATTCATTCCCTTGCTTGCCGCCTCGAACCGCATATGGGTCGGTGGATCACATTCGGCCATATTGATTTCCACGCGCCGGGGCTTTCCGCGCATACGGAACTCGGTCTCCCAGGATGTACCGGGCACAACGCCCATATGCCCTGACAAACGCCGGACCTCGATCCCGCGGCGCATTGCCATCCGCTCGAACCGTTCGAAATCCGCAAACATTTCGAACACTGCGTTGACAGGGGCCTGAATATCTTCACGTGCGGAGAATTGCATGGTGGGTTATCGTTCTCTTGCCTATTCGCCCAGTATTTTGTCAGTCGAGCGTATCTGCAAGCCAGTTTTGCAGCAGAAAATGCGCAATCGCGCCTTTGCGCGCTGGCAGAAGGCTGGGATGTTCCCCAGCAAAGACCTGCATCATTTCAGCCTTATCCACCCATATCGCGTCTTCGATTTCAACCGGATCTATAGTGATTTCTTGCGACAATGCCTCGCCTGCACAGCCAAACATCAGTGACGCCGGAAAGGGCCAGGGCTGGCTGGAAAGATAGGTTACTTGCCCGACGGGGACACCGGCCTCTTCCATCACCTCTCTGCGCACCGCCGCTTCCAGCGTTTCTCCGGGTTCGACAAATCCGGCCAGTAGCGAATACATCCCTTCAGGCCATCCCGGGGATCGCCCCATCAGCACCGAATTCCCATATGTGATCAACATGATGACGACCGGGTCGGTGCGTGGGAAATGCTGCCCCCCACACGACGGGCAACTACGTTGCCATCCTGCTTGCGACATCTCGCTGGCGGCGCCGCAACGGGCGCAAAACCTATGGGTTTCATGCCAGGCGATGACCGCCTTGGCGGAAGCCGAAAGTTCGGCATCACGTGGGGAAAGGCGCGCCATGATGCGGCGCAATTCGACAAAAACCTGACCTTCAGGCAAATCCGGGTGCTGTTGCTCTGATCGGTCGAAGAATGCCCCAAGCTCGGACAGGTCAACGCCCTCGGGCATCCAATCGGATATATCAAAGGCAAAAACCGGAACTTCATCCGAGAGACCAAGCAATACTGGCGCTGGGACGATCCCACCGGGACCATTTGCGATCAGCTCATGCAAGACAGGTAACAAGCAGAGTTGATCAAGGGCCTCTCCTTGAACCAGCAGCTTTCCGCGCCACAGCAACAGGCATTTCGCTTTCGGATGTGCTCGCGCTGCTGCCATCGTGTCGACGTCTCCGCGAAGATGTGCGGCACGATCCAGCCCTGATCCACCAAACGTTATCTGTTCCGCGTTCTTCATTTAAATTCCTCTGGTTCGCCTGCACAGGGCTGCCATGACAGCTTCGGTGTTGCAACGACAATTCCACGACCGAAAACCGAGGCGATCCCGTCAAATTACCGCAAGTGCATAAAAAAATTTGCACTTACTATGCTTTTTGTTGAAGTTGTTATTCATAAAACTGCCAAAAGTAGAGTATTAAAAACAATTTCGCATTTGTCTGATCAGTCTGTAGGTATCCGGATTTTGGCGACCACCGATCTGCACATGAACCTGTGCAGTTTTGATTATTACGCGGATCAAGACGAACCTACGATCGGATTGACCCGAACGGCCAGCCTGATCCGGCAGGCGCGGAACGAGGCTGAGGCAGACGGAGATATCGTCTTGCTCTTCGACAACGGAGACGCTCTGCAGGGTACACCGTTGGGGGATTGGGCTGCCGATCCCGCCAATGCGCCGCACATCCTGATGCAGGCCTTCGGCAGCCTGGGATATGACGCGATTGGCCTGGGAAACCACGACTTCGGATTCGGGCTTCAATTCTTACAGCACGTTATCTCTGACGCCCCCTGCCCTGTGCTCAGCAGCAATGCCTTGCGCACGAATGGGCCTCAGATCTGGCAAGATCATGTCATTTTGCACAAACAGATCCCTGGCTCGCCGACACCTATGGCCTTGAAAATTGGGGTTTTTTCGGTCCTCCCGCCTCAGACAGCGCAATGGGAGGCGCACAAGCTGCACGACACCCTTACCACTCAGGACATCCTGACTTGTGCGGCAAACAAAGTCAGAAAGCTCCAAGACGAAAATTGCGACCTGATCATCGCGTTGGCCCATACCGGTTTCGGACCGGACAGGTCACAACGGAATATGGAAAACGCGATTATTCCGCTAGCCGAAATCGAAGGTATCGACGCAATAATTGCTGGTCATTCCCATTTGACCTATCCCGCCAAGGCCGGCTCTGAAAACACTCTGGTGCATGGCAAACCAGTTGTCTTACCCGGAACGGCCGGATCACATCTGGGGGTGATCGACCTGAAGCTTCACTCGGCAGAGCGCGGCGGCTGGACCGCTGGCGAAGCCCAGGCGACGCTGCGACCGATATCTGCGGGGCATCCCGACGAAATCGTATCACTGGCGCCTGAAGATCCGGAATTGTTGCATCTGTTTTCCTCGGGTCATGCCGAAACCCGCAGGCGAGCGGGCCAGCCGGTCGGGCGCACCCCGCACCATCTGCACAGCTATTTCAGCTTTTGCACCGAGGACCGTGGGCTGAGGCTGGTCGCCGCCGCCCAGGCTGCCGCGTTACGTCTGTGTATGTCCGAAACCGACCTGGCAGACATTCCGATTTTATCGGCGGTTTCACCTTCGAAATTCGGCGGTCGGGCCGGGCCGCGATTCTATACGGATGTTAAGCCTGGCGAGATATTCCTGCGTAACGTGGTTGACCTGCATGTTTTTCCAAACGAATTGCAGGGTGTCATTGTATCCGGTGATCAAATCGTGGACTGGCTTGAGATGTCCGCAGCTGTTTTCAACCAGATTTCGACCGGATCTGCATCCGAACTTATTTGCGAAAATCGGGTGGGTCACAACTTTGATGTGCTATACGGGCTGTCCTGCAGAATTGATCTGACACAACCTCCGCGTTTCGACGATATGGGCACCTTGATCAACGCCGAATACCGGCGCGTTTCAGAGGTTCTGGTCGGTGCCACCCTCATTGCACCGGATCAGCAATTTGCCGTCGCGCTTAACAATTATCGCGCCAGCGGGGGCGGGCATTTCCCATTTGCGGGTAATGCGCAACGTATCGACATGCCCATCCTGCCGGTCCAGCAAGCCCTGCTGGATTATCTGTCAGGCACCTTGGTCAGCGATCCGCTGGAAGAGGCCCAGGAACCCTTCAGAATCACCAGTAACACTGGTACGCAGGCGATCTTACGCACCGGTCCAAATGCCCACCGACATCTGCAGGACATTCAGGAATTTGATCCACAAGTCCTTGGAACCGACGAAAATGGCTTTTTACGGATTCTTCTGACCTTCTGACGGGTTGTGTTTTTCCGGCCAACTGCCTATATCCACCCTCGAGAGGTTGGCGCGGGCGAGCGCCTCGCCAACCTGGTCAGATCCGGAAGGAAGCAGCCACAACGAGCCCCGCTTGGGTCGATGTCCAACCTCTCACTTACGCGCAACGACTGCCGCAGGAGGGACTTTATGATTGTAGCAATGACCCTTCGGGCAGAGCGTTTCCGGGACTAACACCCGCTCTTGCCTGAACATGTTACCGATGGGTGCGCGTCTGCCACCCTGATGGTTTCCTGTATCTGAACACAGGCAGAACAATGTCCAAAACACTTTCGGACCTGGGATGGTCCTCTCATTTTGCAGCCCAACATGCTGTGAACCCTACCTGCACACCGCATCGCATCAACGCCGTCCATCGTGATCGCCTGATCGGCCTGAATGCGCTTGGCGGCACATCTGATCTGACCCCTGACCGATCAACCGGCGAATTTGCGGTTGGCGATTGGGTCCTTGCGGATGATCAAAACCGCATTCGGCATCTTTTGGAGCGCAAAAGCCTCTTGCAACGCCGGGCCGCAGGCACCGGTGCGCAGGTTCAGTTGATCGCGGCGAATGTGGACGTGCTGTATATCGTCAGTTCCTGCAATGCCGATTTCAATCTGGCCCGGCTTGAACGTTATCTGGCACTGGCGCATCAGGCCGGGTGCTATCCGGTTGTTGTCCTGACCAAGGCCGACAGCTGCCCTGACCCAGAGAGCTATGCCAGTCAGGCCAGTTCGCTGGTTCGGTTTCTGACCGTTCTAACCGTCAACGCGCTGGAGGCGTCAGAGATTGATCCGATCCTGTCCTGGTGCCCTGCCGGGCAAACTGCTGCTTTGGTCGGCTCATCCGGTGTCGGCAAAACCACATTGGCGAACGCCATGACTGGTCAGGCCGGGACAACGGCGGGGATCCGCGAGGATGACGCACGGGGTCGCCACACCACGACCCATCGTGCGCTTCACCCGATGCGAAACGGGGGGTGGCTGATTGATACGCCAGGAATGCGCGCCCTGCGTTTGATGGAAGCCCAAGACGGCGTGGATGAGGTTTTCTCAGACCTTCTTGAATTGGCTGCAAGGTGCCGGTTCTCAGATTGCCAGCACCAGGCCGAACCCGGTTGTGCTGTGCAGGAGGCGATTGCCAATGGCGTGCTTGAGCCCGACCGGCTGGCGCGCTGGCACAAGCTTCGGCGCGAAGATCAGAGGAATTCCGAAACCCTCGCGCAGTCACGGGCACGTGACAAAGCCTTTGGCAAAATGGTGCGATCCGTCATGAATGACAAAAAGTCCCGCAGCAGACACTGAGCGTGACAGAAAGGCGCCTCGTTTTCAGGCAATCAACCGGGGCCAAACCGCCCGGTTTCTGCGGGCAAAAGCGCCAATATGACCGATCTCAGGCGCTCCGAATTCATTCGGAGACAACAGATGTCGCCGCGCCTTTGGTCCATACAGATCGGCAAGCCGCCAGACAGCGTCTGGCGGCACCATCTGGTCGTCCTCGAAGGTGAACAGGTCCACCGGCGTATTCGATTGCGCCCATCTCGCTTCGGGCAGAGCGTCACCGATCTGCGGCACATAATTCTGCGGCGCCGTGCACCAGCCACGCCATTGCCAATAGACCGGACCAGGCAAATCGGCACCGATCCCCACCGCTTTGCCCGGCAGATAGCCCAGCGCATTCACTGCCAGACGCCCATGCACATGCCAGAACATCCACGCCAGCCCGCGATAGGGCCAGGGATGGTCGGACAGAGTAACCAGCCCCGAACATACACAGATCATCCGGTCGATCTGATCAATGTCTGGCTGCACCGGCCCCAGCAAGCCGCCAAGGGAATGACCGATGCTCCACTGCAAAGCGTCCGGGAACCGCCTGCGCATCTCAGCCCGTGCGGCGGGCATGTCGACCAAGGCCCAATCCGCCATGGTCACCTCAGAGGTTTTGAGTTTGTCGCGCAGCGAATGCCCGAAATCGCTGTAGTCATAGGTCAGACAGGCCATACCCTGTTCGGCGGCCAGCCAACGGGCAAAATGCTGGTAATATTCGCGCGGCACTGCAGTTGCGCTGTGAATCACCACGGCGATCTTCGGCTCGGTTGCAGGCAGATACAGCCGTGCCGACAGGCTGGCAGAGCATGAGGCAAAGTCAAAGTCCTTAGTCTGGACGCAGGGCGTGGTATCAAGCATGGCGCTTCCGACAAGTTCTGAACTACTCGGTTCACTCAACAATCGGCCCGATTTCGGCCACCAGAGTCAAGATTTCATCAAGATGACCAAACGTCCGGTTTGCACCCCAACAGGTGGCTTGACTCGGGGTCTGCATAGCCGCTAGCGATGTGGTGATGGTTCTTGCCCCGGAATTGGGGCGGGATGAAAAGGGAACACGGTGCGGTCTGCCCCGGCGATGCCGGAAAGGGCCAACTCCGCGACTGCCCCCGCAACTGTAAGCGGTGAGCAATGCCGAAATACCACTGGCCCCAGGGCTGGGAAGGTCGGCAAAGCGACGACCCGCAAGTCAGGAGACCTGCCATCGTATCGAAACCGAAACTCGGGCGGGGTGTCCGGGCAGGTCGTCAGCGCGCTGTCACACCTGATCCTCACCCTTCGTCCTGCGCGCGGAGGGCGCATTATGATCTGGAAGACAAAGACACATGAATTCACCGCAACCGTCTGTCAGAGGACCGGGAAACCCTGCCCCGCCCTGGCCCGAATGGCACGCGCCATGGCCGAGGCGATGGCGACGGCAACGCCTGCAGCATCCAAAACATTCGAGGTCGAAGGCACTAGCGATCTGACCCATTGCACCGAAGGCTGCACGGCCCGTTTTCGGGCCCAATCAGAACAGATCAGGGTCTATTGCGGCACCAGCACGGACACGCCGACAGAAATGCTGGACGCCTATGGCGACATGATGTTCGGGCCGGAGTTCATCCAGAAATCCGCTGGTTTTCTGTCAGAACCACCCTGTGCGATGCTCGACGTTTCGACTCTGCCGCCGCGCAGCGACAGTATTCCGTATCAAGTGTCTGCCTGATTCAGGGAAGGGTTCGGGCCGGCAACCCGGCCCAGTCCTTTTGCGCTTTGGTTTCCACCGCGCAGGGCCGCACCGCACGCAACCGCCGAAGCGCTTGGCCAGGCGCTTCGCCGCATTCCACCATTAGCCGCATCACAACCATCCCCGAGCGACCGCACCCACCGCGGCAATGCACCAGCACCTTGCCACCGCTGGCAAGGACATGTTGGGCCGCCTCACTGGCTTGCGGCCAAAGCGCCTCAACCTCAGGCGTGGGGACGCCGAAATCGCGGATTGGAAGGTGAACCCAGGCAATCCGTTCGCACTGCAGGTCCGCCTCGAATGACAGCCCGCCGGAATGCTGGAACTCATCCGAGGTCGTCATCGAGATGACCAGGTCCGGCGCCCAATTCCGGATTACTGCGAAATCCCCAGCATAATCGCCCGTGACACCCGGCAGTGGGCACAGAGCGATCTGCCCTTTGCCCAATCCAAGAGGGTGAATTGCAAAACTCTCCAACACAGCTCCTTTTCCTGCATCACCACATGGGGCTAAAGCCCCTCATGATTTACCGGCTCTGATGCAACTTGCCAAAACGAAATTCCTTTTCGCGCGCGGTGGACGCGGACGGCGGGGGTCTCTACGCTGCAAACCTGACACGAATCCAACAGAGCAGACATGACCGACACGCCCAGCCCCGCCTATCAGGTTCTCGCGCGGAAATACCGCCCGGAAACTTTTGCTGACCTCGTCGGTCAGAACGCAATGGTGCGCACGCTGAAAAACGCGTTCGAGGCCGACCGGATTGCGCAAGCCTTCATCATGACTGGCATCCGCGGCACCGGTAAGACGACCACGGCCCGGATCATCGCCAAGGGCATGAACTGCATCGGTCCTGATGGGCAAGGCAAGCCCACGACCGAACCTTGCGGCCAGTGCGAACATTGCGTCGCCATCATGGAAGGCCGCCATGTCGATGTGATGGAGATGGACGCCGCCAGCCGCACCGGCGTAAATGACATTCGCGAAATCATCGACTCGGTGCGCTATCGTGCCGCCAGTGCGCGCTATAAGATCTACATCATCGACGAAGTTCACATGCTTTCGACCAGCGCGTTCAACGCGCTGCTCAAGACGTTGGAAGAACCTCCTGCGCATGTGAAGTTCATCTTTGCCACGACCGAAATCCGCAAAGTCCCGGTGACTGTTCTGTCGCGGTGCCAACGATTTGACCTGCGCCGGATCGAACCCGAGGACATGATTGGCCTGCTCAATAAGATTGCAGCGGCTGAGAAGGCGCAGATCGCGGAGGATGCCCTGGCGCTGATCACCCGCGCGGCCGAAGGGTCGGCGCGCGACGCAACATCGCTGCTGGATCAGGCAATCAGCCATGGGGCCGGTGAAACCAGCGCCGATCAGGTGCGCGCGATGCTGGGTCTGGCCGACCGGGGCCGGGTATTGGACTTGATGGAAATGATCCTGCGAGGGGATGCAGCAAGCGCGCTGACTGAATTGGGCGGGCAATATGCCGAAGGGGCCGATCCGCTATCCGTGCTGCGTGACCTGGCCGAAATCACGCACTGGGTTTCGGTTGTGAAGATCACGCCAGACGCAGCCGAGGACCCGACGGTTTCCCCTGATGAACGTGCCCGTGGTCAGCAAATGGCCGAGGCCCTGCCAATGCGCGTTTTGACCCGGATGTGGCAGATGTTGCTGAAAGCGCTGGAAGAGGTATCGGCCGCGCCAAATGCCATGATGGCTGCTGAAATGGCCGTTATCCGCCTGACCCATGTTGCCGACTTGCCCAGCCCCGAAGAGCTGATCAAGCGCCTGCAGGACAACCCGCCACCGCCTCCGAATGGTGGTCCGGGCGGTGGTATGGCCGTGCCCTCTCAGGCTCCGGTACCAGCGGCATCATCTTCTTACGTGTCCGCAACTAGCAGCCCCGCCGGCGCGCCTTCGGCGGCTCTGGCCCATGATATCCAATCGGCGCTGGCACGGTATCCGAGTTTTGACCACGTGGTTGAATTGATCCGCACCAATCGGGATGTGAAACTTCTGGTCGAGGTCGAAAACGGGGTGCGGCTGGTTTCTTACCAACCGGGGCGGATCGAATTCACCCCGACACAGAACGCACCCACAGATCTGGCAGCGAGACTGGGTTCGTCGCTGCAACGATGGACTGGCAACCGCTGGGCTGTGTCGATTGTAGCCGATGGTGAGGTTGCGACCATCGCCGAGATTCGAGACGCCGCCGAGCTGGCGTTGAAAGCAGAGGCTGAGAAACACCCATTGGTTCAGGCGGTGCTCATGCAATTTCCGAAGGCACGCATCAAGCGGATTGAAACACCGGAAGAACGTGCCGCCAAGGTGGAAACCGAGGCGCTGCCCGAGGTCGAAGACGAATGGGACCCGTTCGAGGAAGACTGAAACCGTCCCATCTTACCCAACAGGAAACCTCCCGGGCCCAACGAGAGGAAAGGTCTTGCCAAAGGCCTTGACGACGGGCGGGAGCCAGCTCGGCCCTTGTGCCGCGCCGACCGCGCCCGTATTTAGGCGTCAAACCGGATATTAGGAGAATACCGATGCTCAAAGGACTCGGCGGCCTGGGTGACATGGCCAAGATGATGAAATCCGCGCAGGATCTACAGACCAAGATGACGGATATGCAGGAAGAGCTGAATACCATCATGGTTGTCGGCGAATCCGGTGCAGGGCTGGTCAAGGCAACAGCCACGGCCAAGGGAGAGCTGAAAGGTCTCGATATCGACCCGTCAATCTTTAACGGCGACGACAAGGAAGTGGTCGAAGATCTGATCCTGGCCGCCGTCAAAGATGCTCAGGCCAAGGCCGCAGAACGGTCGCAGGCTGAGATGGCTAAGCTGACCGAAGGTATGGGCCTGCCCGCAGACATCAAGCTGCCGTTCTGATAGGCACTCCAGACGAAATACCGGCCGGGCCCAACTGCCCGGCCCTTATGCAGGAGCAAGCGCAGTGAGTTCGAACAGCGATATCGACAATCTGATCGACCTGATGGCCAAACTGCCAGGCCTCGGCCCACGTTCGGCCCGTCGCGCAGTGCTGCATCTGATCCGCAAACGCGCCCTTCTGCTGACACCGCTTGCGGACGCGATGCAACAGGTTGCCATCACTGCCCGTGAGTGCCTGAATTGCGGCAATGTAGGCACTTCGGATATCTGCGACATCTGCGATAGCGAAGTCCGCGCGACCGGAGAGCTGTGCGTCGTCGAAGACGTCGCCGACCTTTGGGCGATGGAACGCGCAGCGGTTTTCAAAGGCCGCTATCACGTGCTGGGCGGCACCTTGTCGGCATTAGATGGAGTCGGCCCGGATGAGCTGCGCATTCCTCGCCTCAAGGATCGGGTCACAGCCGAGGGGATCACCGAAGTCATTCTGGCGCTGAACGCCACTGTCGATGGCCAGACCACCGCGCACTATATAGCCGATCAACTGGACGGGCAGGTGCGCCTGACCTCGCTGGCGCAGGGCGTGCCGATTGGCGGCGAGTTGGACTACCTGGATGACGGGACGATTACGGCGGCGCTGAGGGCGCGGAAGGAGTTGTAGTTGAGCTTCGACACTTGGTCGAATTCAAATATCAAGTTTACACAAATACTGTATCCAGCCTAACATTCTACGCATCGATTAAGCAGATTTAGAATGCGTTTTTCATATGTTGAGATATATATTGAAGGCCCTGTTCGGATCATCGCGCAAACGATCCAGGGTGGTGCCCTTCCAACCAACTAAACGACCTGCGATCACCGGAGCACGACCGGTTCCGTCAAAGCAGCCGCCCTCGGCTTATCCAACCACACGGACTCTCAAAGGCAAGTGCCACGTAATCGACGGCGACACGATCGTGATAAGCGGCACCAAGATCAGGGTTGCCGGAATCGATGCGCCCGAGCTTGAGCATCCCTGGGGCAAGAAATCCAAGTTTGCGCTGATCAAGATGTGCAAAGGCATGGTGATCACAGCCGAAATCAAAGAAGAGGTTTCCTACGATCGGATCGTCGCCAAGTGCACGCTTCCAGATGGTACTGATGTCGCCGCAGAATTGGTTAAACTTGGACTGGCTCTGGACTGGCCCAAGTTTTCCGGCGGTGAATACGCGCATCTAGAGCCGGGCGATGCGCGAAAGAAACTCTGGCGGGCAGCCGCACGCCAATAGGGAAACATGCGCGCGTTCCATTCCGAAGTAAAACCGAAACGCAATTCCGACTAGCTTTATGGTATCGCAGTGGCCCTGAGGACTTTGGAATAGCAAGGTAGGCCTTAGCCTCGGCACGATCTGGCTATTGAACAGGATGCGGTGGCAACAACGTAGAATTTGCGATTACCCACCATCTCGCCTTTACCGCAAACCCTAACGAATCGGATCAAAAAGCGCGTCTTTGGCCGCGCAGTCCTTGATCACATCCCGGCCACACGGCACCGGATCAAGTTCGCGCGACAGGCACAGGCGCACCTCTTCGATATAGCCTTGTTTGCAGGTGACGGTGATCATGTTGCGCTCCAGGCCCGGATTGGCCTTCAGAAACGCCTCTTCCACGACCGATGCGGGCAGCTTCACAGATGTGTCCAACTGGCGGAACACCTTTGGGCGCTCCACCGACCTATAGGCCTGCCGCGACAAGATGTAATAGTCCGAAGCGCTGAGGCCCGAGCAGGTGCCGTGCTTCTTCCACTGATGCCAGGCAAGGCCGGAACTGCCCTGAATATCTTCCATTTCACGGGTCATGGTCCGCGTCGGCGGGGCCTCAGCCGTTCGACAATAAGATGGCCAGCCCTGATGGAATTGCGGCCAAAGCCCGTGTAGAATCCAGCCGTGATCATGCCGTACAACGCATTGATCGGACCCACGCGCGTCGCCTTCGCGCGCACACCAGTTCGGCGACCAGCTAAGTGCCAGGACATAGTAGTCGAACTCACCCGGTTTTTCACCCTCGGCCAGCGCCGTCATTGCACTGAAAACCCATAGAACCAGCCAGCGCATTCGCCTCTTCCCTTCTTGCCCTGCCGCGACTATATACAGCCCAAGTTCCCCGACAACGGAAACCTGCCCCAAGATCACGGGGCCGCCGAATTCCGGCGACGGGAAAGATGTATGCATAGGAGACGGGCTGATGGCAAAACCGCTTATGGCCAAGGCAACAGCCGTATGGCTAGTAGACAACACAACGATCAGCTTCAAGCAGATCGCGGATTTCGTAGGAATGCACGAGTTGGAAGTGCAGGGCATCGCCGATGGCGACGTGGCCGCTGGCGTGAAAGGGTTCGACCCGATCGCCAACAACCAGCTTACGCAGGAAGAGATTGATGTGGCGCAGGGCAACCCGCTGCACAAGCTGAAGCTCAAGTTCAACCCCGCTGCCAGTGGCGAGGAAAAACGTCGTGGCCCGCGCTATACCCCGCTGTCCAAGCGTCAGGACCGTCCGAACTCGATCCTGTGGCTGGTCAAGTTCCACCCCGAACTCAGCGACGGTCAGATTGCCAAGCTGGTCGGCACCACCAAGCCGACCATCCAGTCGATCCGCGAGCGGACGCACTGGAACATCTCGAACATGCAACCGATTGACCCCGTCGCTCTGGGCTTGTGTAAACAGTCCGAGCTGGACGCAATCGTGCAGAAAGCCGCCGCCAAGAAAGCCGCTGAAGGTGGCGTCATGAGCGATGATGAGCGCCGCAAGCTGGTTTCGACCGAGCAGTCACTGGAAATGGACGCAGCGCCCAAAATTCCAACGGCGATCGAGGGTCTCGAGACCTTCTCGTTGTCTGATGACTCCCCCGAGGAGAAAGAAGAGCCGATCATCGACGCCGACAGTTTCTTCAACTTGCCCAAAGGCGAGGCCGAGGATGAAGACGAAAGCGATCCGCGTTTCTGATACGCAGACAGCCCCGGTCAAACTGGCCGGGGCTTTTTTGACGAGACTCTGATGCTGAACATACTGTCTGCCATTTTTGGCCCACACCGCGCCGTGACAATCTATGCCTTCCTAAGAACCTGGGGCCTGCTCGCGTTCGGTGTCGTAGGCGTTATCGCGGTTGCCGCAGCCCTGCTGTTGCTGAACGACGACGGCACGCATGAACACGAAGCCTTCATGACCGTCCCGGTTCTGTCCGCCACCGCTATCAACGGCGACCTCAAGAACGGGGTGATTGCCTCGGTACGTTTACCCGACGGGTCCGCGACGTCGATCACTTCGACCGAGGCCCCGATTTCCCAGACCGTCGGCCAAAGCGCCTGTGTCGAAAAGCGGGTCTATGTGGAAAGCGGTGAACCAAGGTATCGCTTCAAACTTCCGCGCTATTGCGAAGCAAGCTGACAAAGCAAAACCGCCCGGTGTCCACACCGGGCGGTTTTTCCTTCAGATCATCTGAAAGATGATCCCTGCGATCACTGCGCCGACTATCCCCAGGCCCAGATAGGTCACAAACACTTTCGGCCTGACCAGCGACCATACCGCAGCCATGGCCGGGATCGAGCTGACCGCACCCGCGATCATAAAGGACATTGCTGCCCCGGCGCTCATCCCCTGCTCCATCAGACCTGCCAATAGCGGCGGCGCGACGTATGAGTTCAGATAGGCCGGCATCCCAACAAGTGCCGCGATGATTATGGGCAACACGCCGTCTCCTCCGACCGCGCGTGCGATCAGATCAGCGGGTACATAATTGATCAGCAACGCCTCGAGAACATAGGCAAGCGCCAGCCATTTCAACAAGAACAGGCCGTTCCGAAAAAACTCGCTACGAAATCTATTCCGGCGCGCAGGGTCATGCCAGAATTTCCAGACCGGTTTGTCCTCTTGCTTAGGTCCACAACTGCCGCATCCAGTTGGTTGGTAGTTCCGCAAAGGTTGGGTCAACACACCGCTGCGCGTCATGGCGCGCACGACGAATCCGCCAAACAGGCCAAGTGCCACTGCGGCTACGGCTTTTCCGATAGCAAAGGGCCATCCCAATGCGCCAGCCGTAATCAATAGTGTCGGCGGGTCGATCAGCGGAGAGCTGAGCCAGAACGCCATAACCGCAGACAGTGGCGCCCCAAGCGCCAGTAAACCAGCAATGAACGGGATGACCTCGCAGGAACAGAATGGGGCCAACCCGCCAAATAGGGCAGCCAAAAGGATCATCCGCGTTTCGCGGCCTTCAAAGGCTCGGGCCACCATGACTTCGGCACCGGTGGCCTTGAGGTATGACAACAGCAGCACAGCAAACAGAATATATTGGCCGGTATGGGCCAGTGCCTTGCCGGCAAATGTTATCACTTCCGTTAGATTCCCTGGGTCGAGTATCGCCACCGCGATCAGAATGGCGACAATCACCGCCCATGGGGTTTTGATCAGGTCGAAGACAGCTTTGAACGGGGCCCGAGGGCTCTGAGTAAGGTCAGCCATCGTTTGCCGCCTTTCCAGTTTCGTCCGCACAACATTCCGACAGAATGAACTGCGCGAGGTTTCTGAGATGGTCATACCGGGCACGGTTGATCGTGGTGCGCCCGATCTTTTCCTGTTCGACAACATCACCGGCCGCAAGAAACCGGAGGTGATGGGCCAGCGTCGACGGGGCAATGCCGGTTCTCTCCTGGATTTCACCTACGGTGAGCCCGGCCTCTCCGGCGCGAACGAGTGTCTTGAGGACTTTCAGTCGCGCCTCTGACCCCATCGCCGAAAATCCTGCTGCAGCGGTTTCCCACATATCCACAACTCCAATAAACTAGATTTCTAGTTATATAGAAGTATTGAAAGCTACCGTCAACAAATTCTGATCAGAATTCGTGAAAAGAGAGTGAGTCCAGATTGCTCAATCAATAAGGCCACTCTATAAGGTCTTATGGGGATTTCAGTAGATACGTTCTTTCTAGAGCTGAATGGGCAAGGCACCTTGCAGGCCCAGATTCAGCAAATGATTGCAGAAGGTATCCTGTCAGGCCGGTTCCATGTCGGAGAAAAACTGCCCTCGTCGCGTAAACTGGCCTCGCATCTGGGTGTCAGCCGGATCACCGTGACATTGGCTTATACCGAGCTGTTGGCCAATGACTACCTGACGGCCCGGGGCCGATCTGGGTATTATGTGTCGGAAAATGCGCCAGTACCGCCTAAATACACGCCCATCCAACGGGGCACTGAGACCGTGGATTGGGACAAGGCGCTGGCCCGCCGGTTTGTAGATTCGGATGTGTTGCCCAAGCCCTGGAATTGGCGGGACTATACCTATCCTTTTATCTATGGTCAGGCGGACCGAACCCTGTTCGATCATGCCAACTGGCGACTATGCGCAGTGCGGGCATTGGGGCACAAGGATTTCGAATCGCTGACCCGCGACTATGTCGATCAGGACGATCCGTTGCTGATCGAGTTCATCGCCCGCCACACTCTGCCCCGCCGTGGAATCTCGGCCCGCCCCGAAGAAATATTGATCACACTGGGGGCGCAGAACGCACTTTGGCTGGCGTCGCGCATCCTGCTGACCCACAATCACACAGCCGCCATCGAAGACCCTTGTTACTATGCGCTGCGCAGCCTGTTGAACCACTGGGATTGCGCGGTCACCCCCATCTGCGTGGACAGGGATGGCCTGCCACCCGAAGCGCTGCCCGATGATACGAATGTCATCTTCACCACGCCCAGTCATCAAAGCCCGACAACGGCCACCATGCCGATCGACCGTCGCCGCCAACTTTTGGACCGGGCCCGGGACCTGGACGCGATGGTGGTCGAGGATGACTATGAGTTCGAAATGGCGTTTCTAGGGGCGCCTTCGCCTGCGCTGAAATCCATGGACCGGGATGGCCGTGTCATCTATGTGGGCAGCTTCTCGAAATCGCTGTTCCCCGGATTGCGCCTTGGTTACATGGTTGGATCCGAGCCGTTTATCCGCGAGGCGCGCGCGCTGCGCTCTTTGGTGCTGCGCCACCCGCCGGGCCACATTCAGCGCACTGCAGCGTATTTTCTGTCTCTGGGACATTACGATGCTCAGATCAGGCGCATGTCCAAAGAGCTGTCCAAGCGGCGGGATGCAATGGACAAGGCTATCGACGAATACGGGCTGTCGGTGGCCGGGCGCGGTGTGATGGGCGGATCTTCGATGTGGATGTCCGCCCCCGAACATGTCGACATGTCCCAGCTGGCGCGCAGCCTGCAAAACCAAAGCGTTCACATCGAGCCTGGTGCACCGTTTTTCGCAGGGCCAGATAGGCCACAGAACTTCTACCGGCTCGGATACTCATCCATCGCGCCCGACCGCATCGCTCCGGGCGTGAAGCTGATCGCGGATGCCATCCAAACGCAGTAGCCCGCGTCTGGACCTAATCCGCATTTCGTTTTGGACCTAACGCCATTCCGTCCCTTGGGCCACAACCGTACCCAAAGGCTGGGCTGATCGTCCGGCTTCATCCACAAATCCGCGGAGACAAATCAGATGAAAATGACCACCGAAGAGGCCTTTGTTAAAGTTCTGCAGATGCACGGGATCGAGCATGCGTTTGGGATCATCGGTTCGGCGATGATGCCGATCTCGGATATTTTTGGAAAAGCTGGCATTACGTTCTGGGATTGCGCACACGAAGGCTCGGGCGGGATGATGGCTGACGGGTACACACGCGCCACCGGCAAAATGTCGATGATGATCGCGCAGAACGGACCCGGGATCACCAACTTTGTTACTGCCGTCAAAACCGCCTACTGGAACCACACCCCGCTGCTGCTGGTGACCCCTCAGGCCGCAAACAAGACCATGGGTCAGGGCGGTTTCCAGGAGATGGAACAAATGCGCATGTTCGCGGACTGCGTCTGCTACCAGGAAGAAGTACGCGACCCTTCGCGGATGGCCGAAGTTCTGAGCCGCGTTATCACCAAAGCCAAGCGCGCCTCGGCACCGGCACAGATCAATGTTCCACGTGATTTCTTCACTCAGGTTGTCGATATCGAACTGCCTGCCGTAGTTGAATTTGAACTGCCTTCTGGCGGCGCATCAGCCGTTACCGAAGCCGCCGCGCTGCTGTCGGATGCCAAGAACCCTGTCATCCTGAACGGCGCGGGCACGGTTCTGTCTGCGGGCGGCATCGAAGCCTCGAAAGCACTGGCCGAGCGTCTGGACGCCCCGGTTTGTGTTGGCTACCAGCACAATGACGCCTTCCCGGGCTCGCACCCGCTGTTTGCTGGCCCGTTGGGTTACAATGGCTCGAAAGCCGGTATGGAGCTGATAAAAGAAGCAGACGTGGTTCTGTGTCTCGGCACTCGCCTGAACCCGTTCTCGACTCTTCCTGGCTATGGTATGGAATACTGGCCGGCGAATGCAAAGATCATTCAGGTTGACATTAACCCCGACCGCATTGGCCTGACCAAGAAGGTATCTGTCGGTATTGTTGGCGACGCAGCCACCGTTGCAACCAATATCCTGGCACAGCTGTCGGACACCGCAGGTGACGAAGGACGCGATGCACGCAAAGCGAAGATTGCGGAAACCAAGTCACGCTGGGCGCAGGAACTGACTTCGATGGACCACGAGCAGGACGATCCGGGCACAACCTGGAACGAACGCGCCCGTGCAGCCAAGCCCGACTGGATGAGCCCGCGCATGGCGTGGCGCGCCATTCAGGCAGCCCTGCCGAAAGAGGCGATCATCTCGTCCGACATCGGCAATAACTGTGCCATCGGCAACGCCTACCCATCCTTTGAAGCGGGCCGCAAATATCTGGCCCCCGGGCTGTTCGGCCCCTGTGGATACGGATTGCCATCTGTCATGGGTGCCAAGATCGGTTGCCCGGATGTGCCTGTCGTTGGATTCTCGGGTGACGGCGCCTTTGGTATTGCTGTAACCGAACTGACCGCAATCGGCCGCGATGAATGGCCCGCAGTCACCCAGATCGTTTTCCGCAACTATCAGTGGGGTGCTGAAAAGCGCAACTCGACCCTGTGGTTCGACGACAACTTTGTCGGAACCGAACTGGACACCAAAGTGTCCTATGCCGGTATCGCTCAGGCCTGTGGCCTGAAAGGTGTCGTGGCCCGCACACAGGATGAGCTGACTGCAGCCCTGAATCAGGCCATTGAGGATCAGAAGAATGGGATCACCACACTGATCGAAGCCATGATCAACCAGGAACTGGGCGAGCCGTTCCGTCGGGACGCAATGAAGAAACCGGTCGCGGTGGCAGGCATCAGCAATGACGACATGGAACCGCAGGCCGGGGTATAATCCGCGTGAAACCGCTGCGCGCCATTCTCGGGACGGCCAGCGCGTCGGACAAGATCATCGCCCTGTCAGAGGGCGATGATCCCCGCGTCGTGGAAGGTGCGGTCAGGGCCGTAAAAGAGGACGTTGCACGGATCATCCTGATCGGCGACGGGGCCAAAATTTCGGCCCTTCTGGATGCGCATGAAGGATTTGATCCCACTCGGATAGACATTCTTGACCCGGCGCATTCCTCAATCACCACGGAACTGGCTGAAGCGCTGTTTAATCGCCGCAAGCACAAGGGCATGACCCTTGAAGAGGCAGGGCAACAGATCACCAACCGGCTGACCTTTGCCGCCATGCTGGTGCATCAGGGTATCGCTGACGGCACCGTGGGCGGAGCGGTTGAAACCACCTCTGACACAGTTCGCGCGGCGTTGCAGATCATCGGAACAGCGCCTGGTACAACAATGGTATCCAGCTTTTTTCTCATGCTGTTCTGTCAGGATCATCACGAGGTCAAAGGCGCGCGCATCTTTGCCGATTGTGGCCTGGTGGTGGATCCAAACGCCGAAGAAATGGCGGAAATTGCCCGCGCATCAGCCGCATCCTATTCAGCTTTGACTGGAAACACGGCGCGTGTGGCGATGCTGTCTTTTTCCACCTCGGGAAGCGCCGAACATCCAAAAGTATCCAAGGTCGTCGAGGCAACCCGGATCGCACGCGAAAAAGATCCGAACCTTCTGATCGACGGAGAGCTGCAGTTCGATGCCGCCTTTGTCCCCGAGGTTGCGGCGCAAAAGGCGACGGATTCGCCACTGAAGGGAGAAGCAAATGTCTTTGTCTTCCCCAGCCTGAATGCGGGCAATCTGGGCTATAAGATCGCACAGCGCATCGGAGGGGTTGAGGCAATCGGGCCAGTCCTACAAGGCCTGGCCAAGCCGGCAAATGATCTATCGCGCGGCTGTACGGCAGAGGACATCCTTCACATGATCGCCGTGACTGCTGTTCAAGCACAACATGGCGAAAACGGAATATAAGTCTCGACAAGTCCGTGAAAAACAAATTTTATTCCGGTTCCCGGCAATACTCGGGGGAATACCGGTCTGCAAACTACAGGGGCGCCTATGAACCAGCCAGTGATTGACACCTCGCCCAAAGTCTCGGACGAGATCCGGCAGACCACCTGTTACATGTGCGCCTGTCGCTGTGGCATCAACGTTCACATGAAAGACGGCAAGGTCGCCTATATCGAGGGCAACCGAGACCACCCGGTGAATAAAGGCGTTCTGTGCGCCAAAGGGTCCGCGGGCATTATGCAGGTCAACGCGCCGTCGCGCCTACGCAAACCGCTGCGCCGTGTCGGCCCGCGCGGATCGGGCGAGTTCCGCGAGATCGAGTGGGACGAAGCGATCAGCACAGCCGTCGGCTGGATGAATGAGCTGCACGAGACAGCACCGCACAAGCTGGCCTTCTTTACCGGACGCGACCAAAGCCAAAGCTTCACCAGCTTCTGGGCACAGAATTTTGGAACCCCAAACTATGCCGCCCATGGCGGGTTCTGTTCCGTCAACATGGCAGCAGGCGGCATCTATACGATGGGCGGTGCGTTTTGGGAGTTTGGCCAGCCCGACTGGGACCACACCAAGCTATTCATGCTGTTCGGCGTAGCCGAAGACCACGACAGCAACCCGATCAAGATGGGCATCGGCAAGATCAAGGCACGCGGCGCACGGGTGATCGGTGTGAACCCGATTCGATCAGGCTATAACGCCGTCGCCGATGACTGGGTCGGGATTACGCCCGGCACCGACGGGCTGTTCATCCTGTCGCTGATCCATGTGCTGATGAAGGCCGGCAAGATCGACCTGGATTACCTCAGCCGTTATACCAACGCGCCTGTTCTGGTGAACGCATCCGAAGGCCCCGACAAAGGTCTGTTCTTGCGCGATAGTGACGGCAAACCGCTGGTGATCGACCGGGCCACAGGCGAACTCACTGCGTTCGACAAGCCGGGCGTGCGCCCGGACTTGTCGGCTACTTACGAAAAGGACGGCGTCACCCATCGCCCGGTTTTCCACCTGATGGCCGAGAAATACCTAAGCGACGAGCACGCCCCTGAGGCCGTGGCTGACCGCTGTGGCATCCCGGCCAGTCGCATTCGCGCCATCGCGGCGGAAATCGCCCGCGTCGCCTTTGACGAGGCGATCGAGCTGGATCAGGAATGGACCGATTTCCGCGGCGAAACCCATGCTAAGATGATCGGTCGCCCGGTCAGCTTCCACGCCATGCGTGGCATCTCGGCCCATGCCAACGGGTTCCAGACCTGCCGCGCGCTGCACGTGCTGCAGATCATCCTCGGCACGGTCGAAGTTCCGGGCGGTTTCCGCTTCAAACCGCCCTATCCCAAACCAGTCGAGGCGCACCCAACCCCGCATGGCGACCGCCGCCCCGGCAGACCCCTGGAAGGCCCGCATCTAGGCTTCCCCCGCGGGCCCGAAGACCTGTTGCTGGACGACTGCGGCACTCCCCAACGGATCGACAAAGCATTCACATGGGAAAACCCGATGTCAGCCCATGGGCTGATGCATATGGTAATCTCAAACGCCGCCGCCGGTGATCCCTACAAGATCGACACGCTGTTCATGTATATGGCGAATATGTCGTGGAACTCCTCCATGAACACCAAAGGTGTGATGGAGATGCTGACCGCCAAGACCGAAGACGGCAAATATGTCATCCCAAACATCATCTATTCCGATGCCTATTCCTCGGAAATGGTGGCCTATGCCGACTTGATCCTGCCCGACACCACCTATCTTGAACGGCACGACTGTATCTCGCTGCTCGACCGCCCGATCTGCGAGGCAGACGCCGCCGCCGACGCAATCCGCTGGCCGGTGATCGAGCCCGACCGCGACGTGCGGGGCTTTCAGTCGGTGCTGGTGGAACTGGCCAACCGCATGAGCTTGCCAGGCTTTACCAACGAAGACGGTACGCCGAAGTGGAAAGACTACGCTGATTATATCGTTAACCATCAGCGAAAGCCCGGTATCGGCCCGCTGGCCGGGTTTCGAGGCGAAAATGGCGACAAGGAAGGTCGTGGCGAGGTCAACCCCGACCAGCTAAATCGCTACATCGAAAATGGCGGCTTCTACGTCGCGCATATCCCCGAAGGGGCGGATTACTACAAACCCTGGAACGCTGCCTATCAGGATTGGGCCGTGGGCATGGGAATCTACGACAGCCCGCAACCCTATCTGTTCCAGCTCTATTCAGAACCGATGCGCAAGTTCCAGCTGGCCGCCGAAGGCCACGGGGACCGGCAACCGCCGGAAAATCTGCGCCAGCGCCTCAAGGACACCATGGACCCGCTGCCGATCTGGTACGAAACCGATCAGCAGGGCAATGAAGGTTTCACAATCAATGCCCTGACTCAGCGCCCGATGGCGATGTATCACTCATGGGGCACCCAAAACGCCTGGCTGCGCCAGTTACACGGGCGCAACCCGCTTTATGTGCCAACCAAACTGATGCGCGAACACGGGATGCAGGACGGCGACTGGGCCAAAGTCACGTCTCCGCACGGGGAAATTACTGTTCCGGTCATGGAGATGGCCGCGCTGAATGAAAATACTGTCTGGACTTGGAATGCCATCGGCAAACGCAAAGGTGCTTGGGCCCTGCAGGAAGACGCACCAGAGGCCACCAAAGGCTTTTTGCTGAACCACCTGATCCACGAACTGCTGCCGTCAAAAGGCGATGGAATGCGTTGGGCCAATTCTGATCCGATTACAGGTCAAGCGGCTTGGTTCGACCTGAAGGTCAGGATCGAAAAGGCAGCGCCACCTTCGGATGCAGAAAGCCAGCCCGAATTCAAACCGATCAAATCACCGGTCGGCACCGGACCAAAAGATCTGGCGTGGAAGGTAGGAAAATGACCCAGCTCCCCCAATCCACAGACAAGAAAATGGGTCTGGTCATCGACCTGGACACCTGTGTCGGCTGCCATGCCTGTGTGATATCCTGCAAAGGCTGGAACACCGAAAACTACGGGGCGCCCCTGTCGGATCAGGACGCTTATGGCGGCAACCCGTCCGGCACCTTCCTGAACCGCGTACATTCCTACGAGGTCCAACCCGAACAGGGTCACGCCCAGCTGATCCACTTCCCCAAATCCTGCCTCCATTGCGAGGACGCGCCCTGCGTCACCGTCTGCCCCACCGGGGCCAGCTATAAGCGGGTCGAGGACGGTATCGTATTGGTCAATGAAAGCGACTGTATCGGCTGCGGGCTTTGCGCCTGGTCCTGCCCTTACGGCGCGCGTGAGATGGATATGGCCGAGGGCGTGATGAAGAAATGCACCCTCTGCGTGGATCGCATCTATAACGAGAACATACCCGAAGTGGACCGCGTGCCATCCTGTGTGCGGACCTGCCCCGCCGGAGCCCGCCATTTCGGTGATCTGGGCGACGCAGATAGCGATGTCAGCAAATTGGTCGCCGAACGTGGTGGCATGGATCTGATGCCTGAAATGGGCACCAAGCCCGTCAACAAATACCTGCCACCTCGCCCTAAAGATCAGATCGAGGACCAGATCGACATTCTCGCGCCCCTTCTGGCCCCGGTTGCCGAAGAACCCAAGGGTTTTCTCGGCTGGCTCGACAAGACACTGGAGAAGCTCTGATGCATCCGGCCCCATCCGTCATTATCTTCACCACCTTGTCCGGTCTGGGCTTTGGGCTGCTGTTTTTTCTGGGCCTTGGGATGCCGGATGTCACCGGGTGGGTGGCCTTCGTATTCTATGCCATGGCCTTTGGCCTGTCGGTGGGTGGGCTGATGGCCTCGACCTTTCACCTGGGCCATCCTGAACGTGCGTGGAAAGCATTCACCCAATGGCGGTCAAGCTGGCTCAGCCGTGAGGGTTGGTGCGCAGTGATCGCCTTGATACTTATGGGCCTCTACGCGCTGGGCGTTGTCATCTTTGGTCAGCGTTGGGGTGTTCTGGGCGTCCTTGGCGCGTTGTTTTCGCTGGCAACAGTTTTCACCACCTCAATGATCTACACCCAGCTCAAGACAATCCCACGTTGGAACATGAAACTGACACCAATCATGTTTCTGAGCTTCAGCCTTGCCGGTGGCTCGCTTCTGGCCGGTCAGGTCAGCCTTGCCGTCCCTCTGTTGGTGGTCGCTGCCGTTGCGCAGACATTTTACTGGTGGCAAGGGGATAAGGCATTTGCGAACTCAGGAACAAACCTTGGCACCGCTACGGGTTTGGGGCAGCGCGGGGCAGTGCGTGCGTTTGAGCCTCCACATACAGGTACAAACTATCTTCTGCGCGAATTTGTCCACGTGGTTGGCAGGAAACATGCGGACAAATTGCGGGTCATCTCGTTTGTGCTGGCCTTCCTATTGCCGGTCATCCTGCTGATCCTGCCGTTCAACCACTTCTTCGCTCTTCTGGCTGCGCTGTCGCATGTGGCAGGCGTTGCAGTTTCGCGCTGGCTGTTCTTTGCGCAGGCCGAGCATGTCGTGGGTCTGTATTACGGCAAACGGTAAAGAAGGGGGCCAGCCCCCTTCTTGGCCCTAACAGGCCAATTCATCCCCCGAGGTATTTTTGGCCAGATGAAGATCGGATCAGGCCAAGAACACCCCTGGTTACAGCAGACCTGCGTGGTTCATGGCTGCGTCGATGGCTGTTTTGGTGCTGTCGTCCAACGTGGTCAGGGGCGAGCGAACTTCTTCGCTGCATAGGCCCAGCTTGCTGAGGGCGTATTTGGCCCCGACCAGACCGGGTTCGATAAAGATCGCCTCATGCAGAGGCATCAGGCGGTCCTGATAAGTCAGCGCTTTGGCATAATCCCCCTGCAGGGTGGCCTGCTGGAATTCGGCACATAGCTTGGGCGCAACATTCGCCGTGACCGAGATACAGCCCACACCACCATGCGCATTGAAACCCAGCGCCGTGGCGTCTTCGCCCGACAGTTGGCAAAACTCAGGCCCGCAAGAGGCGCGCTGTTGGCTGACACGCCCCAAATCTCCGGTTGCGTCTTTAACCCCAACGATCCTTGGCAACTCGGCCAGCTCACCCATCGTCTGGGGAGTCATGTCGATGACGGAACGGCCTGGAATATTGTAGATGATGATCGGAATATCGGCACAATCATGTAGGGTGCGGAAATGCTGAATTAGGCCCTTCTGGGTCGGCTTGTTGTAATACGGGGTCACCACCAGAGCGGCATTCGCGCCGACTTGCTGCGCAAATTGAACGAATCGGATCGCCTCGACCGTGTTGTTCGAGCCCGCACCAGCGATCACCGGGACACGACCGGCTGCGGCATTGACAACTTCTGCCACCACCGTTTCGTGTTCTTCATGGCTTAGGGTTGGGCTTTCACCGGTGGTCCCCACCGGCACCAAACCGGTCGAGCCTTCCTGAATTTGCCATTCCACCAAACGTTTGAGCGTGCCCAGATCCAACTCGCCATTCGAAAACGGGGTAACGAGGGCTGGCATCGAGCCTTTGAACATGACACGCTCCTTGCTGTGCGGTTAGCAATTTTTGCGCCTTGGGCAATCACATTCCTAGCAATGTGTGTTGATCCCGCCGGCGCAAGGTTTATCCTAAATGGCTCTATCCTTGGTTGGTTGGGAAATGCAAGGCATGACACGCGTTCTGGCGCTTTTGACAGCGGTGATTCTGGCATCCTTCGGGCCGGCCCAAGCCGACTCGGTGGGCGATCTGCGCGCTGGCATGTATGAAATGCGAAAGGGCGATTGGAACGCAGCGCTGCAAGAGGCAGGCCCGCGCGGATCTGTGTCACGTGACATCATCGTATGGCATTGGCTGCGCGAGGGGTTCGGAAGCTCGGGCGATGTGCTGGTATTTCTGAACCGCAGGCCGG
The DNA here is from genome assembly GCF_059610685.1 of Ruegeria sp. CDSC052. NCBI lineage: Bacteria > Pseudomonadati > Pseudomonadota > Alphaproteobacteria > Rhodobacterales > Roseobacteraceae > Ruegeria > Ruegeria sp. CDSC052. The sequence goes on along the minus strand of NZ_JBXWOB010000007.1, from coordinate 120,407 downwards.
ATTGGCCGGGGCTAGCATGGTTACGGCGCGAAAGCGAACCCGCCTTTACTGGGGCTGACCCGGACCGGGTGTTGAAATTCTACGCCGGCACTGCCCCACAAACGGCGGAAGGGGCGCTGAATTTGGCCGTGGCGCTGAAGGCTAAGGGACGGCAGGGTGATGCGCAGGCGGATATCGTCACCGCCTGGCGTACGATGCCGATGGGATCGGGCCTGCAGAAAGACTATATCGAGAACTTCGCGACATTGCTGAATCCCCACCACGCGGCGCGACTAGACCGGATGCTGTGGGATGGTCATCTGATCAGCGCAGGACAAATGCTGCCATTGGTGAATGAGGATCAGCGCAAGCTGGCCGAGGCGCGGATTGCATTGCAAAAGCGTGCGCCGGGTGTTGATGCCAAAGTAGGGGCGGTTCCCGAATCCGTGGCCGGATCGGCGGGGCTTGCCTTTGACCGCTTTGTCTGGCGAGACAAAAAGGAACTGGATGACAGTGCGATTGACCTGATGCTAGCGCGGTCATCCAGCCCGGATGCTCTGGGCGAGCCAGGCAAATGGGCCGAGGGCCGTCGCCGACTGGCACGGCTTGAGATGCGCAACGGTGATATGAGCCGCGCATACAAGATTGCCTCTAGTCACCATATGACGCCGGACATGGGCTATGCCTATGCCGATCTTGAATGGCTTTCCGGATTCCTTGCCCTGCGTCGGTTGAATGATCCGGCAACGGCTGTGCGGCATTTCCAGAACTTCTCGGGCGCGGTGCAGTCACCGATTTCCAAGGGACGCGGCGGGTATTGGCTGGGTCGGGCCTATGCCGCGCAGGGGGATGCGGAAAAGGCTTATGAGGCCTATGCCATGGGTGCTGATCACCAGACCTCGTTCTACGGGCTTCTTGCCGCCGAACGGATAGGGCGCCCTTTCGACAGCGATCTGGCAAACCCGCGAAGGGCACCGCACTGGAAACAAGCGGAATTTGCCGATTCCAGCGTTCTGGAAGCGGGGCTATTGCTGTTGCGCGCAGGTGAGGCAAACCTATCCGAGCGGTTCCTGACCCATCTGGTTGAGGGGCTCGACCCCGTTCAGGCAAGCCAACTGGGCGATCTGGTCATCGAACTGAACGAACCACATCTGGCGGTGATGATCGCCAAGCGCGCCGCGACCACCGGCGTTGTCCTGCCCGCCGCGTATTACCCGGTTCATCCCGTGGCAGATCTGGGCCTGCCCATGGCCAAAGAAATGACGCTAGCAATCGCCCGGCGCGAAAGCGAGTTTGACCCGGTTGTCATCAGCGGCGCGGGCGCGCGCGGGCTTATGCAGGTGATGCCCGCGACGGCAAAAGTTGTGGCCCGGAACATGGGCATTCTAAGCAGCCACCAAACCGGAAAACTGACTTCGGACTGGCGATATAACGCCAAATTGGGGGCGAATTACCTGTCCGAGCTGGCAGCAGAATTCAACGGCAATGTGGTGATGATGGCTGCGGGGTATAATGCCGGGCCGGGCAGGCCGATCTCGTGGATGAAACGCAATGGCGACCCGCGCCGGGGTGAGGCCGATATCGTCGACTGGATCGAATTCATACCCTTTAGCGAGACCCGCAACTATGTCATGCGCGTCGCCGAAAGCCTGCCTGTGTATCGCGCACGGTTGGGGCAGCAGGCGTTGCCGGTGCCATTTTCCGAAGAACTGATCGGGTCAACTCTGGCGTCGTTCGCGCCATAAGGTGAACAGTCCGGCGGCAATAACCAATGTGGCCCCTGCAACAACCGCGGGTCGCAAGCTTTCACCAAAGACCGAGATTCCCAGAATGGCGCTCCACATCAGGTGAAAATAGGCAAAGGGCTGCACGGCGCTGGCCTCGGCCATTTCGTAGCACTTAATCAACAACCAATGTCCCAGAACTCCGGTCAGGCAGAGCAGGCCCATCCAAAGCCAGTCACCGCCCTGCATAGGCTCCCAAAACCAGACGCCCACGGCCGTCATGGCAACCGCCCCGGCGATGCCGGTCCAGAAAAAACTGGTGGCGGTAGTGTCGCGCCGCGCCGCATAGCGGGTCAGCAGGCCATAGACGGCAAACATCAGGGCCGAGATCAACGGGATCACCGCCCACGGATTGAACACTCCCACCCCGGGCTGCAAAATGATCAGAACACCAATACATCCCACGCCGATGGCTGACCACCGACGCCAGCCGACCTTCTCGCCCAGAACGGGTCCGCTGAGCGCCGCCACCAGCAGCGGATAGCAGATGAAAACGGCCTGGCTTTCAATCAGGCCCAGGATGGTAAAGGCATAAACCGCGACGCAGATCTCTCCGGCCAGAAGCACCCCGCGCAGGATCTGCAGCCCAAGCTGGTTGGTGCGGGCCGTGGCCGCGATACTGCCGGGTGCGCGCAGCGCCTGAGCGACGACAAACGCAGCGAAGAACCAATAGCGGATCATCACGACCATATAGGTGTTATAAGTCCCGGCCAGATGGCGCGAGATACCGTCCTGCAGCGCAAACACCACGGTAGCCGCGATCATCAGCGCGATACCGGCGCGGGTGTTGTTCTGTTGGGTCATGGCTTGACCGCCCGAGTCATGTGGCGCTTGCGCCCATAGCCCGGTGCGCGGGTGACGGTGAACCCTGCGTCCTCGAGCCCGCGCCGGACGAACCCGGCGGCGGTATAGGTGGCCGCAGAGCCATTGGGCGCCGTGTGATCGGATACCTGCTGCATCAGCTCTGCGCCCCAAAGTTCGGGGTTCTTGGCCGGAGAGAACCCGTCCAGAAACCAGGCATCGGCCTGCCCCGACCATGCGGACAAGGTGGACCGCGCGTCGCCCTCGATAACCTCAAGCTGCAGGGTGCCCAGATCGCAGGTACCGCCCTGCCATTGGGACAGGAACCGGTCGGCCCAAGGGGACAACTCAGGAAAGGCGGCCAGAGCACGCGTCATGTCGTCTGGCGCCATTGGATAGGCTTCGAAACTGGTGAATGTCAGCGGGGTCGTTTGGCCAGCCTTTTCCCATTCGGACCAGACAGTCAGCAAGTTCAGGCCGGTGCCAAAACCAAGCTCGGCAATATGAAACCCCGGCGCAAACCGCCCGGGCAGGTCATTGCCCGCCAAAAACACATGCCGCGTCTCCTCCAGCCCGTTCTGCAACGAGAAATAGGGGTCGTCGAAACGGTCTGAGACAGGTATCTGCCCGTCTTTCCAGGTCAGTTCGGCGCGCTGGTCTGCCATCGGGGAATCCTGTAGCTAAGCGGCGCGACACTGAACAAGGAAAAGGGGAATGGCAATGGTCGATGTGACGGTGCGAGGCGCAGGCATTTTTGGCCTTTCGATCGCCTGGGCCTGCGCTAGACGCGGCGCAAAAGTTCAGGTCATAGATCCTTTTGGCCCCGGTGCCGGGTCCAGCGGCGGTCTGGTCGGGGCTTTGGCACCACATGTGCCCGAGAATTGGAATGCCAAGAAAGCATTTCAATTCGAAAGCCTGATCATGGCCGAACCCTTCTGGAAACAGGTTGAGGCGACCGGAGGCGTCTCAGCCGGATATGCCCGGTTGGGTAGGCTGCAGCCCATCGCAGATAGCCGCACGCTGGATCTGGCCCATGCACGTACGGTCACCGCCGCGGAGCTATGGCAGGGGCGGGCCGAATGGCGCGTTGTTGCAATGGATGAGGTCGGGTCGTGGTGCCCTCCCAGCCCCACCGGCTTTGTGATCCACGACACGCTTAGCGCCCGGATGCACCCAAGGCGGGCATGCTCTGCACTGGTTTCGGCGCTGGCGGTGATGGGGGTTGAGGTCAAAACCGATGCGGCCAATCTAGGGCAGATCATTCACGCCACCGGGCTTTCCGGCCTGCTAGAACTGAACGACGCCTTTGGCAAAACGGTCGGCAATGGCGTCAAGGGACAGGCGGCATTGCTGCGGTTCGATGCCGGGGACGTTTCCCAGCTGTTTGCAGATGCCGTTCACATTGTCCCGCATGCGGATGGCACATTGGCCATCGGATCGACCTCGGAACGGGACTATGACGACCCAACCAGCACCGATGCGGCGCTGGATGATGTCCTGGACCGGGCCACGCGGGCGGTTCCGGTCCTGCACGGTGCCGAAGTGATCGAACGCTGGGCCGGGATTCGACCCCGCAGCAAAAGCCGTGCGCCGATGTTGGGTGCGCATCCGCTGCACGCCGGAGAATTCATCGCGAATGGAGGGTTCAAGATCGGCTTTGGTATGGCGCCCAAAGTGGCAGAAGTCATGGCCGAACTGGTGCTTGAAGGGCGCGATGAAATCCCCGCAGATTTTCAACCCGAGGCTTCTTTGTGACCTCCCTCGACGACACCCCAGTTCGCCTGCAACCGGACGATCCGATATTGCCACAGGTGTTACGCCTGATCCGCCACAGCTTTGCATTCATGGAGGGGCGTATAGACCCGCCCTCGTCAATGCATCGCCTGACCGAGGAAACGCTTCGGCAACAGGCCCGCGACCACGAGGTTTGGATCATAGGCAATCGCCCGGATGCGGTCGTATTTCTGACTCCCAAACAGGACTGTCTGTATCTGAGCAAACTGGCTGTGGACGAAACCCGACGTGGTCAGGGGCTGGCACAGCGTCTGGTCGATCTGGCATCCGCGCGGGCGGTTGAAATAGGTTTTGCGACGCTGGAACTGAAGGCACGGGTCGAATTGGTCGAAAACCATGCCTCCTTTGTCCGGATGGGCTTTGTCAAAACGGCGGAAACGGCGCATCCCGGGTTCACCCGGGCGACCTTGATTACCATGCAGAAACATTTAGGCTGAGGCTTCGGCAATCATACATTGGCGCCCGTCTGCCGCACGCACCCACAGGGTATTGCCCCTCCGGCACAGGCTCGCAGTTTCGAAATGCATCAATGCCGAGGTTGCGCGGAAAGAAAACTGCGCCAATGGGCCCATCACATCTTCCGCAAACAACATCAGGTGCTGCGCCAAAAGCGGGCCATGCACGACCAGCCCGGGATATCCTTCGACATCACGAGCATAGTCGATGTCATAGTGAATGCGGTGTCCGTTAAATGTCAGGGCCGAGTAGCGAAACAGCATCGTGCTGTCGAAGGACAGCTCGCGATGTTCGGTTTCATCTTGCCTGGCCAGTGGTGCGGGAGGGGTGACCGTATCCGCCGAGGGGTCTTGGCGGTAAACCAGATCCTGCCATTCGGTCAGGCGCAGCGCACCGCCCTGCCAAACCTCGTGGCGCAACGTGACAAAGCCCAAGGGGCCGGTGCGTCCCGATTTCGAACTCGAACTTTCACATAGCGATCGCCGTTCGGCTAACTGACCTGCTATCAGAGGCGCGAAAAACTCCAAGCGTCCGCCTGCCCACATTCTGCGGGGTAGGCCCATATCGGGGATCAGGCCCCCGACTTTGGGATGTCCGTCGCGCCCAAGTTGGCCGGGTGGCTGCGGAGTCCAGAAATACAGGTGATGAAAGAACGGCGGCAACGCAGTGCCGCCCCTCGCAGTTGCCTGTTTCCCAAGCGCCACCTGCAGCGCGCCAGCACGGGCTGCGTCCATCACATCTGTCTGAATTTCCATCGACATAGCGCAAGATTAGGCGGCCTGCCCCATACGGGCAAGCAAACCGGCAGTTTCAGAAACCGGCCTCTGACCGCAAGTTCTTCATCAAGGTCCGAAGGGCGTTTTCATAGCGTTCGTTAACCAGCTTGCCCTGCGCGTCGAATTCGTTCGAACTGTCGGCCAGATGAATTTCCGGCCCTTGCAAGATGCGCGTCTGGAACGGAACCATATAGCTGCGCAGTATCATCTGTGCACGTTCCCCGCCGGCACGGCCCGCAGCGGCAGACATCACCGCAACCGGCTTGCCTGCCCAAGGCTTGTCCTTGGTGCGGCTGACCCAGTCCAGCGCATTCTTCAACACACCTGACGGCGCTTTATTATATTCCGGCGTCGAAATGATGACCGCATCCGAACGGGCAATCTGATCCGCCAAAATCTGGACGGTCACGGGAACCCCTTCGCCTTCTTCAAGATCACCGTCATATAATGGCAAGTTCAAGTCAGCCTCGATATGAGTGCCCGGCTCAAACAGCCGCGCCGCCTCGCGAAGCAGTTTTCGGTTGGTGGCATTTTGGCGCAGCGAACCTGACAGGCTCAGAAGGATCGGTTCGGACATAAAAGGTCTCCGTTCAGGCGTTTTCCAGAAGGTAGCCCCTGATCACCGCCAGCCAAAGCCCACTTGACGCGCAGTCAATGTGCAAAAACGGGCACCTTGTCGGTGCCCGGTCACATCAGGTGTTGCCGTTGGGGATGATTTCGATATCGACCCGACGATTCCGCGCCTTCCCTTCGGGTGTGAGATTCGAGGCCGCAGGTCGGTTCTCACCCAAACCGATGGTGCTGATACGGGCCCCGTTCACACCATTGGCTTGAAGAACATCCGCCACGGACCTCGCCCGACGCTCAGATAGGGCCTGATTATAAGAGGCTTCGCCATCACTGTCCGTATGGCCAATGACCTGAACGGCCGAGTTGGGATATCTCACCAAATTCTGACCCACCCGGACCAAATCAGAACGCAATGCAGGCCGCACGGTCGAGCTGTCGGTGTCAAAGGTGATGTCGTTGGGGACGGTAACAATCAGGCGGTCGCCCGCGTTGACGATTGTGATGCCATCATTTGCCAGCTGCTGGCGCAACTCAGCCGCCTGACGGTCCAGTTGATTGCCGATAAGGCCGCCACCTGCTGCACCGATTGCACCACCAGCCAGCGCACCCAGAAGCGGATCCGAGTCGTTCGCAATGGCCCCGACACCGGCACCAACCAACCCACCCAAAAGCGCACCCTGTTTGGTATTTTGGTTGGGGTCCGAGGGCAAGTTCAGCGTTCCGGGGTCGGTGCAGCCCGCCAAGAACAAGGCCGAGCAAAGCCCAGCAGAAACAACAAGCTTGGAAATCGTCATGATATCACCTTCTGCTCAGAGGCCCGTTTGCCGGGTCCCATTATTTGGCACAGTATATCGCGCTGCCCCCCCGCAGGCTCAAGCAACAATCAGGTGATATCGGCGAATACCCGCCGTTCAATGGGCCTCGGCAGGGGAACCCCATTGGTTCTGCTCCTGCCAGATCTCCCGCAGCGGCTGCCCTTGGCCGCAGAAATGATCGTCAACCATTTCGCAGGCCCAGACGCGATCGGTCCGAAAATGGCGAAAACCGTTGCGCAATTCGCACCACGCAACCAGCATCGTGCACTCGATGTGATAGATCAGGGCAACCGGACGGACGACCCGTTCGGAGCGAACGTCTTGCGAGCTGACATATGTGAGGCGAAGCTTGCGCTCGTCCCGGATGGCTTCGCGGTAATTCACGACCGGGATACAGCCCTTGGCCGGATCATCAACCGGAGCCCCCCAAGGCGCGACCTGCAACCAGTCGGGACTTGCGCGCAGGCCTTCTATTTTCCGGCAAATGCGTTTGGCGGCCTCTTGCAGGGTACTGTCGCCGGTCCGTGCCAGCATTGACAGACCGACCCAAAGCGCCTCGACCTCTTCAGCGTCGAAGTTCAGTGGTGGCAAGTCATAGCCCCGCCGCATCAGATACCCGACGCCGGCTTCGCCCTCGATCGGTGTGCGTTGGGCCTGCAGTGCCGCGATGTCGCGATACACCGTGCGCACCGAGACTTCGAGCTTTTGCGCCAGCATCTCAGCGGTAACCGGGGCGTCGGCGGCACGCAGAATCTGGATGATTTCAAACAGGCGGGACGAACGGCGCATGGCAAACTCCGGTTTCTCTGCTGACACCTTAGCACACCCCCCTGACAACGCGCTGTCAGGAGTGATGCGGGATGCTGGTTCAACAATTCACAGGAGATTACTGATGCCCAGCCTCGACAATCACGTAATGATGACACTGCAACTGGGACGCTGGTCCCAGGACCATACCCTGCGCGCCTTTGAAATCGAACGCGAGATCATGGCCAGCCGACAGCCCTGCGCCCCTAGGAAACAGGTCAGACGATTTTCACTGGGCAATCTCAAACTGCTTTGGACCAACCCCGCCTGACTCTAGAACTCGGCATTTGCGCGAAACTTCATCGACGTCCCGCTATCGGGGCTTTTCAGCCGCAATTCCTCGGAATGCAGCATGAGGCGCGGGAAGGCTCGTGCCTCACCTTTTGCATAGAACGGATCACCCAAAATCGGATGGCCCAGCGCCAGCATGTGAACCCGCAGCTGGTGCGAGCGCCCGGTTTTCGGGAACAGGCGTATGCGGGTAGTGTTGCCTTCATATTTGACCACGCGCCAATCCGTCACCGCAGGTTTGCCGGTCTCATGGCACACCATTTGCAGCGGCCTGTTGGGCCAATCCACAATCAACGGCAGATCAACGGCTCCGGTCTTTGCCTCGACCAGACCCCAGACCCGGGCGATATAGGTCTTGCGAGTTTGACGCTGTTCGAACTGCATGCTCAGATTGCGCTGCGCATGAGGGGTTTGGGCAAAAACCATCACGCCCGAAGTGTCGCGGTCCAACCGGTGCACAAGCAGGGCCTGCGGGAACGCCGCCTGCACACGGGTCAACAGACAATCGGCCAGATGCTCTCCGCGACCCGGTACGGACAAAAGCCCCGAGGGCTTGTTCACCACAATCAGATGCGCATCTTCGTGCAGCACATCCAGCGGTGTTTTCGGGGGATCGTAGGTCTCGCTCATGCGGGTCTGCCTATCGCAAGCGACAACCTCCCGCAACGTCGTGCTTGCCTGAACTGAATAGTTCAGCAAATCATGCGACAACTCGGAGGAGAAACAATGCACCCGACAATCGAACAACTCAAAGATGTCATCACAAAAGGCGATGACAGTCTGATTCACGAGTTTCTGGCCGAAGACGTGCGTTTTCTGCCGCCGACCTACTACAGCACCTGGGCCGGGCGCGAACCCGTGGCGGCTCTGCTAGGGCATGTGGGGCAGGTATTCTCGGACTTCAGCTATCGTCGGATCATGGGTGACGGCAAAGACTGGGCGCTGGAATTTCAGTGCAAGGTTGGTGATCTGGATGCGGTTGGTGTGGACTTGATCCGGCTGAATGATGAAGGCTTGATCGAAAAGTTCGAAGTGGTCATGCGCCCACTTAAAACTATTGCAGCCCTGCGCACCGAGATGATGGCACGCGTGGCAAAAGACCCTCGCTTTATCAATTTTAAGGACGCTTTGGGTTGACCAAGCCTGCCCGGATCGGAGCTGATCAGTTTCTGAGACTACCGCTGTTGCCACTATTGGCGGCACAGGGGATTTCAGTTCGACGAAAGGCGCGGTTCCTGCCCGAACCGACCGGGCCGCGCGAAGGCCGTGAAGGGCGCGGCCCGCGTTTGCGGTTGCTAATCGCAGGCGACAGCTCGGCAGCAGGTGTTGGCGCTGGCACCCAGGCGCAGGCTTTGTCCGGGCAGTTGGTCGCACAGCTAGCAAAAAGCCACAGTGTCGAATGGCGGCTCGAGGCTATGACAGGGCATACAACGCTGGATACACTGAAACGCCTTGACGGTCTGACAGATCAATTTGATGCCGCCATTACGGCGCTTGGCGTCAATGACGTCACCCGTGGCGTCACTAAAAAGCGGTTTGTCGAACACCAATCCCGTCTGATGCACCTGATCACCGACCAGCTTGGAGCCCGGCGTGTCATTGTAACGGCCGTTCCCCAGATGGGTCGGTTTCCCGCCTTGCCGCAACCGCTTGCCTGGGTGCTGGGGCGTCAGGCAGCCCGGCTGGACCAGGGTTTGCAGCAGGTCGCGACTGAATTCCCTCAGATCCGCCATTTGTCGATTGATCTGCCCGACGACCCGGCACTGGCCGCCTCGGATGGGTATCATCCCAGCCCCAAAGCCTATGCGATCTGGGCGCATGAGGCCGCCGAATTGTTGCGTCAGGCCTGAGCGCGTATCTGCCGGATCATCGGGATCGAATAGACCACAAGTGCGGCCCAGATCAGCGGAAACGCAATCAAGCGGCCACGGTCAATCTGCTCTCCAAAAACCGCGATAGCAGTCACAAAAATCATGGTCGGCGCGATATATTGCAGGATGCCCATCGTCGACAGGCGCACCAGCTTGGCGCCATTGGCATAGATCAACAGCGGCACGGCGGTCACCACCCCGGCCCCGGCCAGCAGCATGGTGTCGGTTGCGACCAGCCCGAAATGCCCCGTCCCGTTGATCCCCAGCCAAGTCACATAAACCAATGCGGGGATCAGCAGGATCAGCACTTCCAGCAAGAACCCCTGATTTGGTCCGATGGGGAGTGAGCGTTTGAAGAAGGCGTAGAACCCCCAGCTGAACATAAGCCCCAGCGCCGCCCAAGGCAGGCTTCCGGCCTCTATAACAAGAACCACCACCCCGGCTGCGGCCAACCCAACAGCAATCAGCTGCGTCCGGTTCAAAGGTTCGCGCAGCAGCACCGCGCCCAGCGCGATACTGAACAGCGGATTTATGTAATAGCCCAGCGCTGCGTCCAGCGCATGCCCACTGGCTATGGCCCAGACATAGATCGCCCAGTTCACCGATATCAACGCAGCCGTCAGACAGGCCATGCCCAGCATCTTGGGATCGCGCAAAGCTGACTTCAAATCCCGCGTCCGGCCCAGTGCGATCAGCAATAGCCCGGCCAAAGGCACCGACCAGATGATACGATGCGCCACAACCTCAACCGGCGCGATATGGGCCATCGCCTTCATGTATAACGGCAAAAAACCCCACAAAACATAGGCCGTTACCGCCAGAACAAGTCCTTTTGGCGTATCGGCATTTTGTGTGGGTGTTGCGTCAGCCATTGCGGATCTCCGGGAATACCGGTCGTCTTTACGGCAACCCGGACATTCTTGGGAACCGCGAAAACTGTGAAGCAACCCATCAGGATATTTGATATGTGAGACCAGAACAAAGCCGGAGCGCCGCAGCGCTCCGACAATTTGATTACACTTTGACGCGTTCGGATTTCGGATCGTACATCGGTTTCAACGACGCCTCGGCCATTACCTTCACGCCGCACACGTCGATCTCATAGGTTGACCCCAGAACATCCGCCGCCTTCTCACCCTCGCAGGGCACATAGCCCATACCGATAGCGCCACCCAAAGTATGACCATAATTGCCCGAGCTGAGATAACCGACATATTCCCCGTCCCGCACGATCGGTTCATTATGGAACAACAGCGGTTCCGGGTCGGTCAGGCGGAACTGAACCAGACGGTTTTTGGGCCCGCTTTCCTTGCGGGCAATCACTGCTTCGCGCCCGATAAAGTCACAGCCTTTGTCCACCTTGACCGCAAAACCAAGCCCGGCATCCACGACGTTGTCCTCGCACGTGATGTCATGACCAAAATGGCGAAAGCCCTTTTCGATCCGGCAACTGTCCATCATGTGCATGCCACAGAGTTTCAGGTCCATGCCCTGACCGGCCTCATGCAGCGTTTCGAACACATGGCCCGCCATATCGGCGGACATGTAGATCTCCCATCCCAGCTCGCCCACATAGGTCACCCGATGAGCGCGGGCCAGGCCCATGCCAATCTCAATCTCTTGTGCGGTGCCAAAGGGGTTGGTCGCGTTCGAGAAATCCGCCGGCGAGACCTTTTCCAGCAAAGCGCGCGCATTGGGGCCCATCACGGCCAAAACGCCTTCGCCAGCGGTGACATCGGTTATGACCACGTTGAAGCTACCCACATGGCGCATCATCCAGGTCTGATCCGCCAGCCGCGTCGCCGCCGGGGTCACGACCAGATAGGCGGTCTCGGTCAGACGGGTCACCGTCACATCCGCCTCGATCCCGCCGGTGCGGTTTAGGAACTGGGTATAGACGATCTTGCCGTTCGGCACCGAATAATCGCCGCCCCCAATATAGTTCATGAACGCCTCGGCATCCGGTCCTTCAACGCGAATCTTGCCAAAAGAAGACATGTCGTACATGCCCACATTCTCGCGCACCGCGCGGTGTTCAGCAGCTGAGTTCTCGAACCAATTCTGACGTTTCCAACTGTACTGGTATTCGCGCTCCTGCCCCGGATTTGCGTACCAGTTTGCACGCTCCCAGCCCGCCAGTTCACCAAACACCGCGCCCTGCTCTTTCAGATGGTGATGGAACGGGGTGCGCCGAACACCGCGCGCAGTGGCTTTCTGGCGATAGGGGTAGTGGTCGGCGTACAGCAGGCCCAGCGTCTCTTTCGAACGCTCAAACAGATATTGCTTATTGCCTTGAAACGGCTGCATCCGGCTGATATCCACATCGCCCAGATCAAACGGTTTCTCGCCGCTATCCATCCATTCCGCCAGCGCCATGCCCGCACCGCCCGCAGATTGAATGCCGATCGAGTTGAAGCCCGCCGCGACCCAGACATTGTCCATCTCGGGCGCGAGACCGAGGTGATAGGCATCGTCGGGGGTAAAGCTCTCTGGTCCATTGAAAAATGTATGAATCCCAGCTTCGGCCAGCATCGGCATCCGGTTACAAGCCGCTTCGAGGATGGGCTCGAAATGGTCGAAATCCTCGGGCAACTGGTCAAACTCAAAGCTTTCCGGGATGCCGTTCATCCCCCAGGGCTTGGCATTGGGCTCAAAAGCACCCAGCAGGATTTTGCCCGCATCTTCCTTGTAATAGGCGCATTCATCCGGCACCCGCAGAACCGGCAGTTGCGACAGTCCGTCAATGCCTTCGGTGACGATGTAGAAATGTTCGCAGGCGTGCAGCGGGACGTTCACACCGGCCATGCGGCCGACCTCGTGCCCCCACATGCCGGCACAGTTCACCACCATGTCGCATTCAATATGACCCGAAGCGCTGCCGTCATCGGCAACCCAGTCCACACCGGTCACAGTGCGACCTTGTTTGGTGATGTCGGTGACCTTCACCCGTTCCTTGGTAATGGCACCGCGTTGCCGCGCGCCCTTAGCCAGGGCCAGCGCGATATTGGCCGGGTCACCCTGCCCGTCCAGCGGAAGATAGACCGCGCCCTTGACGTCTTCGACATTCAGATGCGGATACATTTCCTTGACGCGCTCATTGGAAATCTCTTCGACCTCAACGCCAAAGGCACGTGCCATGGCAGCCAGGCGATAGATCTCTTCACGGCGTTCCTCAGTCAGCGCCACGGTGATCGATCCACAGCGCCTAAGCCCGGTGGACACGCCGGTTTCCTCTTCCAGCGCGCCGTAAAGCTCCTGCGTGTATTTTGCCAGTTTGGTCATGTTGGACGAGGCCCGCAGCTGAGCGATCAGACCCGCCGCATGCCATGTGGTGCCGCTGGTCAACTGCTTGCGTTCAAGCAGCACAACATCGCTCCAACCTTTCTTGGTCAGATGATAGGCAACCGAGCATCCGATGACGCCGCCGCCGATGATGACAACTCGGGCTTTGTTTGGAAGATCAACCATCCTGAGGACTCCGCTGAATCAGGTTTTGGGCACGTTGCCATGGAAGATCGACAATAAATGCACCAAAAGCGTCATGTTATGGGCGATTTTCACCTATGTGACGCAGCCCGTCTTTCGCGCCTCAGAACAAAGGGCGTGACCCCGAAAAAGCTTTTGTAAACCGATGAGAAACCGTTCGGAAAGCCGCAGGCCAGACCGATTTCCCGAACGCTCATCGTGGTGTTCAGCAGCAGGTTGTTAGCCTTCGCCAGCCGCATCTCGCGATAGAAACCGTTTGGGCTGGTGCCAAAGAAAGCTTTGAATTTTCGCTCAAGCGATCGGTTCGAAAGATTTAATGCCTCGACAATCTGCTGGATGGGTAAGGGGTCTTCGATATTGGCCTGCATCAGCTTGATACATTGATCCAGCTTGGCGTCCCCAGTAGCTGTCAGTTGCGCCCCCGAGAAAGGCTGCATCGATGAAAAGTCGCGGATATTTTCGTGCAGCATGATATTGGCCACCGTCATCTTGGCAGGCCCCGAGATGTGGCGTCCGATCACGGACAAAGCAACATCGGTTGTCGCCTCCATCCCTGCGCAGGTCACGACCTGGCCCTGTTCTGTGGCTATCGACAGCTTCGCCTCGAACCGGGCCCCGCGTTCACTCAGGAAAGAGGCGTTTTCCCAATGGGTCGCCATGTCTGCGGTGCCAAATTCGTCAATATAGCGGCTGGCAGCTTCGGCCAGCAAAAAGACCTGAGCGCCTCGGAACGTATAGTCCGATACAACCCGTCCGATAGACAGATCGGGGTGGTCAGGGTCGGAATTTCCGATCACAAACAGATAATCCGCCTTGGGATGGGTTGATACGGGTTCAGTTTGGACCGTCGCATCGCTGCTGCTGGCAATGGGCCCACCTTTCAGAGACCGATAGGTAAAGCTGAAGGGCGGGTTGGGGCAGACGCGGTTGGCCAGCCTCAGAACCTCAATCAATGCGGCAAGCTCCAACAGCACATAGCCCGGCGCGACCAGAACATCGAAATGTATCTGCGCCTTGTCGGTCAAGCTATCTGGTCGTTGCCGCATCTTTACCCCCTTCAGACGATGCTGTGGCCAGCAGCGCACAGCCGATCTGCCAGTCGCTGAATGTGATCGGGACCGACTTCGCAGCATCCGCCGATGATAGTTGCACCCTGCGCCACCCACCCCATCGCCTGATCAGCATATTCATCCGGCCCAAGGTCGTGGCGCTGTTGCAGCGCATCGACGGTTGGGGCGTCTTGTAGAAATTCCTGGGTAATCCCGGTGAAGCCATTGGCATATGCCCCAAACGGACGCCCGAAGGTGGCGATAATATTCAGCGCAGCGGGCACCGCCTCGGGGCGCGAGCAGTTGATCAGCACGGCCTCAGGCGTAAAGCGATCAACCAAAGATGCTATTCCCGACAATGGCTCACCCGACCGAAGCCGCGTCCCATCATCATCCATCACGGACAGCGCCAGCCAGACCGGCTTGTCTGCCTGTTCCGTTCCACGCAACGCGCCTTCGGCCTCTTGCACCGACGACACGGTTTCGATCAGGAACAGATCAACGCGATCTGCCATCATCGCCACCAGTTCGGTGAATTTCTCTGCCGCCTCTTCGACCTCTGGATTCAGGTCCGGCCGGTAAGAGGCGAGAAGCGGACCCAAAGCCCCAGCGATGCGCCTACCCGCCGGGCGCGCACGCTCGGCCTGCGACAGGGCCGCCTCGATCAGATCTGGCAGCTGATCACCCAAGCCGACACGGTCCAGACGCGACCGGTGAACAGCATAGGTATTTGTCGTGGCCACAGTCGCACCGCGTGAGAAATAATCCGCATGCACATCCCCGACCAACTCGGGATGGTCCATCATCACCCGGGTCGACCACAAAGGCGTCGGCGCATCGCCGCTGCGTTTGACCAGTTCCTGTCCAATAGACCCATCCAGAAGGGTTATATCTGCCATCAATGAACCTCCTCAGGGAACCAGAACCAGTTTTCCCGGAAACGTTTTTGACTGAAAGTCCTCTTGCGCCGTCGCAATGTCTTTCAGCGGATAGGTTTTTGAAATCAGGGGCTTGATCCGCCCCGCATTCATCAGTTCGACCAGGCGACCGAAGACTTCGAACGGCTGATGGGTGCTGCCGTGAATGGTAATGTCGCGCAGATAGATATCCCGCAGATCGGCTTGAACAATCGGGCCAGCAATCGCACCCGCAACGGCATAGAGACCGCCCGGTTTCAGCGCCAGGATCAGGTCAGCCCATGCAGGTCCGCCCACCACGTCAATGACCACGTCGAACATGTCGGTGGGCAGCGACGCATCCCGGTTGAACGTGGCGGTCGCGCCCTGGCTTTTCACCGCTTCGGCCTTGGCCGCACCGGTCACGCCCCAAACCGAGGCACCGCGCAGCGCCGCCAGTTGCACAGCGGCAAGGCCGACGCCACCGGATGCGCCGGTGATCAGCACCTTTTGCCCGGCAGTCACACCGGATCGGGTCAGCATAGCCTCGGCGGTTCCAAAGGCGCAGGGGATGGCAGCGATTTCATTGTCGGACAGGGGTGAGGCGCTGACATCATAAAGGTCATCGGCCTGCACCAAACAATATTGCGCAAAGGCGCCGTCAATCTCGGACCCAAGCACGATGAAGCCTGTCGGGTTGCCCGGTCGCGGACGTGGCAGGTTGATCGGACAGGTCACGCGCTGGCCCGGGGTGAACCCGGTCTCGGGCCCCGCGATTTCGACGATGCCGCACAGGTCACCGCCCTGAATGCGCGGGAAATTCAGCGCGCCACCCCAGCCTCCGGCTTCGACCTCTTGATCCACCGCATCCGTAGCGCCGGTCACATCCGAGGAGTACCAGCCGATACGAGTGTTGATATCGGTGTTGTTCACCCCGGCTGCGGCCACACGGACCAGAACCTGCCCCGGCGCAGGGGTTGGGACGGGTATATCGTCACGCCATTCCAGCGCCTCGGGCCCGCCGTGACAGGTCAGGAATACACCGGACATCGTTTTAGGCAGTGTCATGATCAAACCTCGTCATCGGGATGAGGCGGCACAGAGCCCATCGGGACAATGTCATACCGCGCGTTCAATTCGGCCATTTTCGCCTCATCGGCGAAGTCCGCCTCGGTCATCTTGGCCAGCTCAGCAAGGAATCCGTCAAAACCGGCAGGCTGGAAAATCATCAGCATCTTAGCAGGTGCATTTCCAGCAACGCGGCAGGCATGCGGCACACCGGGCGGCACATGCATCGTGCTGCCCGGCCCACAGCGATGCCAGTCGCCATCAACGTAGAAGTCCACTTCGCCTTCCAGAAAATAGAAGCTTTCGGCATGGGTTTCATGGCGATGAAGGCCAAGCGCAAAGCTGGCCTTCAGATTGTCTTCCATGAGCGTATAGGCGCCATCAGTATCCCGGGTCGAAACCTTCACAAATGTGTGGTCATTTTCCCAGTCATAATTGAGGCCCTCTCCGGGCCCCCGTTTTGAATAACGCGTGCTCATGCAGGTCTCCTTCGGGCGATCAGGCGCGCAGCCGCTCGTTTTCTGGATCCCAGAGCGGTTTATCGTCCTGTACCACGGCGCGCCGCTTTTCACCGAAGATTTCGATTTCAAGCTCGGTACCTGCCACCGCCAATTCGGGACGGATCATGCCCAGCGCAATGGATTGGCCAACGCGATACCCCCAAGCGCCCGAGGTGGTTTCGCCAACGATCTCGCCGTTGTGCCAGATACAGGACATGTAGGGTGCATCCGCGTCACCTGCCTCGACCAACATAGTGGCAAACGCCTTTTTCACGCCCTGCTGCTTTTCGTTCAGGATCGCGGCCTTGCCGGGGAAGTCCTGCGGTTTGTCAAGTTTGACGAACCGTTCCAACCCGCCTTCCAACAGAGAGTAATCAGTGGACAGATCGCCTTTCCAAGCCCGATAACCCTTTTCGATGCGCAGAGAGTTCAGGGCGTACATCCCGAACGGTTTGGCACCAGCGTCAAGGATCGCGCCATAGATCGCGGGCATATGGTCGTTCAGCGCGTGAACCTCCCAGCCAAGTTCTCCTGCAAACGAGACGCGGATCAGGAATGCGGGCTGACCTGCAACCGTGGCCGATTGATGGGTCAGCCAGCCACTGGACAGGTCCGCATCGCTCAGCCCCGCCAGAATGTCGCGCGATTTTGGACCTGTCACGATCAGCGTGTCACGAGTGGTGGTGACATCCTCGACGGTGACGCCAGTGGGCATTGCCTCGGTCAGGATATCGCGGTCATGCCATTGCGCTGTAGCGGCCGTGATCATGACGAACTCGTCATCGCCGAGGCGGATACAGGACATTTCGGTCAGGATCCGGCCGCGACCATCTGAGATATAGACCAGGTTGATGCGACCCACCTTGGGCAAACCGCCGGTGACCAGCGACCGCAGCGCCTCGGCGGCACCCTCACCTTTTACGATGAAACGCGAAAATCCGGGCAAGTCCAATACGCCGCAATGATCACGGACAGCCTCGCACTCTTCCTTGATCCGCTTCTCCCATGGCCCCGAACGGCCCCAGGTATGGGTCGCTTCTTCAGAGGTATCGTCGCCCGGTTGCGCAAACCAGTTGGCGCGTTCCCAGCCGTTATAGGGCCCCATCACGCCGCCCAATTCCTTGACCTTGGTGTGGACAGGCGACAGCTTTTTGTCGCGCGCGGCGGGCCATTCATGGTGCGGGAAATGCATGGCGTATTCGTTGCCATAGACCTCAAGCCCCTTCTGGTTGCAGTAATCCTGATCGGTGTAATCGGTGTAACGGCGCGGATCGACGGCCCACATATCCCACTCAGTTGCACCATCGACGATCCATTCGGCCAGCACCTTGCCGGCACCACCGCCCTGCGCGATGCCGAAGGTAAAGGTATGCGCCTCAAACGCGTTGGTCACGCCCGGCATCGGGCCAACCAGCGGCAGCCCGTCCGGCGCGTAGGGGATGGGTCCGTTGATCACCCGGCCCACGCCCGAGGTCCCCATCAGCGGCACCCGCTCCATCGCGTCGGTGACGATGTCTTCGATCCGGTCCAGATCATCATTCCATAGCTGGAAACTGAAATCCTCGGGCATCGGATCATCCTCGGTCATCCAGTGGCCCTTGCAGTTGGGCTCATAGGGGCCAAGGTTGAATCCGTTCTTCTCCTGCCGAAGGTAATACGAGATATCCACGTCGCGCAGAAGCGGCAGCTTTTTACCACCATTGGCCTTGGACCATTCCTCGATCTCGGGCACTTCGTCGGTCAGCAGGTACTGGTGGCTCATCACCATGGCCGGAACGGTGCGACCGCCGAAGGGCTTGAACCATTCACCCACACGCTGGGCGTAATACCCGGCGGCATTGACCACGTGGTCCGCTTCGATATCGCCCTTGTCGGTATGCACGATCCAGGTCTTGTCTTCCTTCTGGGTCACACCCGTGGCCGGGCAGAAACGCAGGATCTTCGCCCCCATGTCGCGCGCACCCTTGGCCAGTGCCTGGGTCAACTGCGCCGGGTCGATGTCGCCATCGGTCGGGTCGAACAGAACACCCTCAAGGTCATGAGTTTCCAGGAACGGGTAATGCTCTTTGGCCTGTTCGGGTGTCCACATCTCCATCTCGATGCCCTGATAACGGCCCATCGCCATTGCCCGCTCGAACTCCTGCACCCGCTCTTTCGAATGGGCCAACCGGATTGAGCCGGACTGGTGATAGTTCATCGGATAGTCGACCTCTTCACCCAGCCGCGCATAAAGCTCGGTCGAATAGCGCTGCATGTTCATGATCGCCCAAGAGGTCGAAAAGGTCGGCACGTTGCCAGCTGCATGCCAGGTCGACCCGGCGGTCAGCTCATTTTTCTCCAGCAGAACACAATCGGTCCAGCCCTTTTTGGCCAGATGATACAGGGACGATGTCCCCACCACTCCGCCACCGATAATAACCACGCGGGCTTTTGTCGGAAAATCACTCATGTCTTTCAGTCCCTGTTACTGTGCCTCTTGAGGCAGATCGTCCGTGATGTCGTAGTAATCACCTTTGTCAGCCACAAATATATGGCGGGCGAGGGTCAGTCCGGTGGGCGCATCCAGCGCCCCCATAGCAATGGCAATCCGGTCTTCGTCCTTATGCTGCCAGAACAGATAAGAGCCGCAGGCGTTGCAAAATCCCCGTCGGGCGATGTCGGAAGCACGAAACCAGCTCAGCGTATCGCTGGCGGTGAAGGTGATGTCGTCTTGATGGGCCGAGGTCGAGGCCCAGACATGACCCGACTGTTTGCGGCATTGACCGCAATGGCAGGCCGAGGCGGCAGGAAGATCGCCTTCGATCTTGAACGCAACCGAGCCGCACAGACAGGAACCTGTATGCATTTCGCTTATCCCCTTGCTGCTGGCGCGCTGGTGGTGCCCAGCAAGACGCCATAAATGATGAAACAGGTGGCCATGACCCGGCGCACCCAGATGTTGAACACGGCCCCCAGCGCGGCCCGCCCCATAAGCGCACCTAGAAGAGTGAACCCGATGTAGCTGAGCGTTGTGATGATCAGCGCCGTTGGCATGATGACCAACATTTGCTCCCAGATCGGCACATCCGGCTGCACGAATTGCGAGAATGCAGCAAGATAACCCGCGACGCTTTTGGGGTTGATTGTCGCGACGGCCAGCGCGTGCAGATAGACATGCCGTGCAGGGCATTCGGAAATAGGGGCGGGATTTTCTGCAGCCTTCCAGCCTCGGACACCCAGCCAGATCAGAAACCCTGCGCCCACCAGCTTGGCGATGAAGAATCCGGTGGGTGAGGCCGCGATCAAGGCCGTCACCCCAAGCGCCGACAAAACCAAAAAGGCGCTGGCTTGGGTCAGGATCGCCAAGACACCCAGCATCGCTTTTGTGAAGGGCAGGCTCATCCCGTTCGAGATACAGTTCACCGCGTTAGGCCCCGGTGTGGTTACAAACACCACCCAGAACAGCGCGAATATGGTCCAGGCCTCGAAACTCATCAGTACACCGGAGGTGCGATGACCCAGATGACCACAGCGGGCTCATCATGAGGGTTCGCCCAAATATAGGGTTCGTTCTTGATCCGAAAACTGTCACCGGGCCCAACCGAAAAGCTTTGCGCGCCGATGGTCAGATTCAACTGACCGGAAATCACATAGCCAACCTCTTGCGTGGGGCGGTCCGCCGGATTCTGCATCTTGGAATGCGGCTCAAAGGTGGAATGCACCATCTCAAAATCGTCAGTCAGATCGGGTGACAGCAGTTCCTCGATCAGACCTTCTTCGCCCGACCCCATAGGGCGGCGCGACCCGGCGCGCACGACATAGCCTTGTTCATTGGCGGGGGCGGCAGAATGGGCGAACAGCATGGACATCGGCACACCCAGACATTCCGCGATCTGACGCAGGTCTGAAATTGACGGTTCGGACTTGTCGCGTTCAACCTGGCTGAGCCATCCGACCGACCGGTTCAACCGCTCTGCGATCTCGGTCAGCGTCAACCCACGCGCCTTACGCAATGCGCGAATGTCGGCTCCGAGCGTTGCACTGTGGGGGGCTTGGCTGTTCACCGAACTCTCCGATATCTGGTGAAATTTTCCTCGTGTTTTTCACGATGCCGCGAATCGGTGAAAATTCCAAGCATTTTTTCACTTGGGAAAATCGACGCATTTAGCTATCCGTCAGCTATGTGGATTGCGGTTATATACCTGTGGGTCATCAACGGCCTGACTTTGCTGGCCTTTGGCTGGGACAAGCTGCGCGCCAGACGCAGAAAAAGCCGGGTTCCGGAACGCAGGCTATTGTGGCTGGCGGCACTGGGCGGCAGTCCCGGTGCGCTGGTCGGGCGTTGGATTTTCAATCACAAGTCCCGAAAAGGCCGGTTTTCCCTGTCGCTGTTTGCGATCTTTGCGACTCAGGTCGGGCTGGCATATTTCCTAATCACAGACATTCTGTAGTTGGCTTGATCCGCAAGCCACGTAAGATCCCGATGGGATCTAGGAAATGTCGCAGACATACATATCGGTATCGTCGGTGGAGTGAGCTGAGGATCGCGTGAACCCCGATTTCTGTAGCACACGGGCAGAGGCGGGATTGCTGTGCTCGACCCCGGCCAAAAACCGAATGGCGCGGCTCGTGCCGCAGGCCGCGATAAAGCCGGACACAAGTTCGGTTGCATAGCCACAGCCCCAGGCTCGTTCGGCAAACAGATATCCAAGGTGGATGGCTGGTGCGGCCTGATCTTCGGGTTCTGAGGCCAGTATCAGCAGTCCGATCAGCTGATTATTTTGCCTTAGCCGAACAAGAAGAACATCGCTTTCGGTCTTGCGTGCCGCGATCCAGTCGGTCATCCCGCTGGGCGTTTCTTCGACCCGCATCGAAGGCGGCAGGGGCTCAAGAACCGCTGGCGTCAGGACGGTTGCCAACTCGGCCGTCAACGCTGAAAGGCGACCAGCTTCAGAGACTTCCACTTGCCAGTGGCACACGGCAAGCCGCTCTGTGGTGAATTGGTCCGGGATCATGCCTTGGCCAGTCGCAATTAGTGTCCATTCCAGTCTAACAGACGGACCGATTTTGCATCAGGCCCCTCTTAACTCGCCCGAGAACGCCTTTGACAATATTGCAGACAGCTTTTCTGCGTCCTCATCCGTGAACGCATCCGGCTGGTCACTGTCGATGTCAAAAACCGCGATGACCTCGCCCGATGCATTGCGCACCGGAAGCACCAGTTCGGACTGCGTAGACGAGGCGCAGGCGATGTGACCTGGAAACGCATGCACATCCGCCACCAACTGTACCTTTCCGGTCCGCGCCGCGGCACCACAGACACCGCGCCCGAAGGGAATAACCAGACACCCGTGACCACCCTGATAGGGGCCGATTTTCAAAATGCCCGGATCTGTTACGCGATAGAACCCCGTCCAGTCAAACCGATCATCGGCGTGATGAACTTCACAGGCGATTGTCGCCATCAGAGCAACTTGATCTGTCTCGCCTGCGGTTAGGGCGACGATTGTCTTGGTCAGCGTATCGTAATCAACGGTCATGGGGGGCGGGTCCGGTCAGTGATCTTGTAAACAGGTTCTACAGCACCGGACCTATGGTGGAATCGGCCCCGCGTCAAACACGCTCAATCGCGATTGCAGTGCCCTCTCCACCACCGATGCAGATCGCCGCCACGCCGCGTTTCAGATCCCGCTTTTCCAACGCGTTCAGCAGGGTGACCATGATACGCGCCCCCGAAGCGCCGATAGGATGACCCAGGGCGCATGCACCACCATTCACATTTACCTTGTCACGCGTCAGACCCATCTCATGCATGAATGCCATCGGCACCACGGCAAAGGCTTCGTTTACCTCCCACAGATCCACATCATCATTGGACCAGCCGATTTTGGCCAAAAGCTTTTGCGCAGCGGGAACTGGCGCAGTCGTGAACAATCCCGGAGCCTGCGCATGGCTGGAATGACCCAGAATGCGCGCCCGAACAGAGAGGCCTTGCGCTTCGGCGGCTTCAGCTGACGCCAAAACCAGAGCTGCCGCCCCATCAGAGATCGACGACGCGTTGGCCGCCGTCACCGTTCCACCCTCGCGAAAGGCCGGTTTCAGCGAAGGTATCTTTTCCGGGCGGGCGGTTTTCGGCTGCTCGTCAGCGGACTGCGTGACCTCGCCTTTCCTTGTGCGGACGGTTACCGGAGTGATTTCGCCGTCGAACGCCCCGCTGTCCTGCGCAGCCAGCGCGTTGGATAGGGACTGCAGGGCGTATTCGTCCTGCGCTTCGCGGGTGAACTGGAACGCCTCGGCACAGTCTTCGGCGAAGGTGCCCATCAGACGACCTTTGTCGTAGGCGTCCTCCAGCCCGTCCAGAAACATGTGGTCGACGACCTGAGCGTGCCCCAAGCGCGCACCCTCACGCATTTTGGGCAACAGGTAGGGCGCGTTCGTCATACTCTCCATCCCGCCTGCGATCATTGTGTTGGCATGGCCCAATGCGATCTGATCGAAGGCCATCATCGCAGCCTTCATCCCTGATCCGCACATCTTGTTGAGCGTCGTGGCCGGGACCTCTTGGCCCAAACCGGCTACAAACCCAGCCTGACGTGCAGGGGCCTGACCCTGACCGGCTGGCAGAACGCAGCCCATCAGCACTTCGTCAACCGTTTCAGCACCGGCACCCTGCAGCGCGGCCCGGATCGCGGCTCCACCAAGATCGGCGGCAGAAACACCATCGAACATTCCTTGAAATCCACCCATCGGGGTACGTGCTGCTCCGGCGATTACAACTTGCTTCATCTGGGCGCTCCTAAATTCTTGTCGTTCAATGGATACCGAATGGTAAGAATTCCCGTCTAGCGTATTTCTACGAGCGATTTCAGTTAAAGGACCGTCACGTATGGGCCTGTCGAGTACTACGACCAAAAATATTCAAATAATTACTGTACAATCCAACCGGATTGATGCCGCAATGGCCATTCAGTTCAAAGAAAACATGCGCACGGAAACCGAAGGTGGGTCTGTGCGTGTGGTTCTGGACCTCAGCGGCGTCGAATTTATCGATTCCAGCGGTCTGGGCGCTATCGTTGCCGCCATGAAACAACTCGGCGCGGAACGGCGCCTGGATCTGGCAGGTCTTCAGCCTTTTGTGGAAAAGGTGTTTCGTCTTACGCGCATGGACACAGTGTTCAAGCTTTACCCAACGATGGATGACGCACTGTCCGGTGCGCCGGATTGAACACAAGGAGAAACTGAACAGGCGTAAGGCTAATGTGTAACGGCATCAGTTTCGATTTGAGCTTCGCTGCGACCGAGGTCGAAGCAAGTTCTGGCATTGCCAAGTTGAGCCAGGCACTGTCGTCTAAAGGGCTGCCTTCACACAAAGCGGCTGATGTCAGAATTGCCCTGGCCGAAGCCATTAACAATGTCGTTGAACACGCCTATGCCGGAACCACGCCCGCCAGCGTCAAGGTACACTGCCGCCTGCATCAGAACTGGTTGGAAATCCTCATCTCGGATACCGGCAATCCCCTTCCCGGCTTTCGCGTACCAGAAGGTGCACCTGCACCTCTGGGGGAAAGACGTGAAGACCTGCCCGAGGGGGGATTTGGATGGTTTCTGATCCACCAATTGACCAGTGAAATCCGCTATGACCGTAGCGAAGGCTGCAACCGGTTGTCACTGCGATTCAGTTTTCTCGACCCGGATTAGGACTATAAAACGTCACAATAAGGCCCTTTTCGAACCATTGTAGCGCCGCAAACAAAGATCAAAGTCTTAACTGTAGCTCAGATAGCTTCCCTCGGCATCGTATGTCACAGCCCCCACCCAGTGAACGATGCCGAGGAACTTCCCCTTTGATTTGACTGGACAATACCCGGACGCGCGATACCTTCTGCGCGATCACACGGGAAGGCAGCGCAATGCGGGATTTTCAGGCACCAGGCAGATCCGAAGTTTTTTCGACCGAAGGGATGTGCGCCACATCTCACCCGCTGGCAGCCCAAGCGGCCCTTGGCATTCTACAGCAAGGTGGCAACGCGATGGACGCAGCCATCGCCGGGGCAGTGCTTTTGGGATTTTGCGAACCACAAATGACCGGCCTGGGCGGAGATTGCTTTGTTCTGTACAACCGCGCCGGAGAAGATGAGGTTCGGGCCCTCAACGGCTCTGGCCGGGCACCGGCAGCAGCCAACGCTGGCAGCTTGCGCGATAAGGGACTGACTGCAGTTCCACTCAATACACCGGATGCGGTCACCATTCCCGGCGCGGTCGAGGCGTTCTGCCAGCTGGCCGAAACCGAGGGCAAACTAGGGCTGGACGCCATCCTGCAACCCGCCATCCGCTATGCAGACCAGGGCGTGCCGGTCGCCCCACGTGTGGCTTTTGATTGGGGCCCGGGTGCTAACACGTTGCAGGGGGCAGCCAGGAACCACTATCTGCTGAAAGGAGACGTTCCAAAGACCGGAGACATGTTCCGGTCCGCCGGGCAGGCAGAAGTGCTGCGCAGAATCGCCAAATACGGACGAGAGGCGTTTTACGCGGGCGAGGTCGCTGAAGATATTATCTCGACCCTGACGGCCATGGGCGGGGTACACACAGCCGAAGATCTGGACGCGACCGCTGCCACACCTACAGTTCCGGTCGCAGGGCACTATCGTGGCTTGGACCTGCTGGAACATCCGCCCAATGGCCAAGGTGCAACCGCCCTTTTGCTGCTGAATATCCTCAAGAACTTTGACCTCGGATCCATGTATCCGCTATCCGCAGAGCGTCTGCATATCGAGGCCGAAGCCTCAAAACTCGCCTACGATGCCCGCAACAGGTTCATCGCCGATCCGGATCATACGACACACGCAGACAGGTTTTGGGACCAGACAACAGCCGATCGACTGGCAGAGCTTATCAATCCAAACCATGCCATGCCCGCTGCTGCCCCACTGACCGAAGCCATTCACAAGGACACGGTTTATATCACGGTGGTCGACAGGGACAGGATGGCGGTATCGCTGATCTATTCGATCTTTCATAGCTTTGGATCGGGTATCGCCTCTGAGAAATTCGGCATTCTGCTGCAAAACCGCGGGTCTGGATTTACGTTGCAATCAGGCCATCCGAACGAGTTTGGCGGCGGCAAACGCCCGATGCACACGATCATTCCCGGCATGTTGAAACAGAAAGGCAAAATCCTGATGCCCTTCGGCGTGATGGGTGGTGCCTTTCAGCCCACAGGACATGCAAAGCTGGTCTCGCTGCTAACCGACGATGAGTTTGCTCTGCAGCAGGCCATAGACGCACCGCGCGCCTTTGCAGACGGACCTGTCTTGAAACTGGAACGCGGAATTTCGCGGAAGGTCGCGCAACAATTATCTGAAATCGGCCACAAAGTTCTGATTTCGGAAACACCTCTTGGCGGGGCTCAAGCGATCCGAATCCAGAAGAGCGGCGTTTTGCAAGGCGCAAGCGATCCGCGAAAAGATGGGTGCGCGCTTGGTTATTGACAGTATGGGCCCGGTTTCACCCGCGCTTCCATTTTTAGTTCAAATGGAAATGCAACGGATATGCGCCGTTTTCAAACGGACCAAACATATCGGGGATATCCGGATGCTCGACCGGTTCTCCGGACTGGTCGGCAATCAGATTTTGTTCAGAAACATAAGCAACATAGAAGGATTGGTCATTTTCCGCCAACAGATGATAAAACGGCTGATCCTTGATCGGCCTGCTGTCTTCGGGAATGGCCTGATACCATTCTTCGGTATTTGAAAACTCTGGGTCCACGTCAAAAATCACCCCTCGGAAGGGATGTTTTTTGTGGCGGACGACTTGGCCCAGCCGGTACTTTGCTTGTGTCTTTAGCATCACGTTTGCCCCCAAAGGTCTTACTACCCGTTTCCTCATAGGAATGCCAATCATTGATCTAAAATAATGGGAAACAGTCTGTGAACCTCTTACTGACAGTACTCGAAATCGTGGCCCCGGTCTTCCTCTTGGCGGGGATCGGGTTTGCCTGGGTCAAACTTGGCTTTGAATACAGGCTGCAATTTGTGACCCGCCTTGCGGTGACGCTCGCCGTGCCCAGCCTGATTTTCGTGGCCCTGATGCAAACCCAGATCCCGCCCGGAGAGCTGACCCGTTTCACTTTGGCCGCCATCACAGGCCATGTCGGGCTGGCGGTCGCATTTGGCGTATTTGTCCGGGCCAGCAAGCTGGAAAGGCGCACCTATCTGGCGCCGCTGATATTCGGCAACACGGGGAATCTGGGCCTGCCTCTGGCCATTTTCGCATTTGGGCAGGCAGGCTTGGGTTTCGCGGTGATATTTCTGGCCGTTACCGCCCTGTTTTCCTTTACTTACGGGATCTACCTGGTGGCGGGAAAAGGCGCTTTCGGCAAGGTAGCACGTGAACCCATGGTTTGGGCTACTCTGCTGGGGGCGCTGTTTCTGTGGCAGGGCTGGCAAACACCTGTCTTCGTGACCAATACGCTGGACCTGCTGGGACAGATGGCGATTCCGATGATGCTGATCACGCTTGGTGTTGCGATTGCGCGGCTGACCACCAGAAAGCTAGGGCAAGCGGTCTGGCTATCGGCGTTGAAACTGGTCGTGTGTTTTGCCCTGGCATGGGCAATCGCAAAAGGGTTTGATCTGGATAACGTCGCGTTCGGCGTTCTGGTGGTGCAGATGTGTACGCCGGTTGCCGTAACCTCATACCTGCTGGCCGAACGGTTCGAGGCGGATTCTGACGCGGTTGCGGGGCTGGTTATGGTCTCAACCCTGATGTCCGTCGGCGCTTTGCCTATAATTCTAGCTATTGTTCTGTAGCGATTGTGATTTCCTAATCGCTCAATCTGCGCTAGAATGAAGAAAAAAGGCACGAGGCACATGAGCAGAATTCTTATCGTACTCTTCGGGGTGCTGCTTTTGGCATCCTGCGGGGGTGGCTCCAACCAGCCACCCAGCAAGCTGAATGATGCATGCAGCATTGCGCGTGAACGGCCCGAATATATCAAGGCGTTCAAAAGCACCGAGCGGAAATGGGGAATCCCCGTTCACGTTCAGATGGCAACGATCTATCAGGAAAGCCGGTATCGCCACGATGCGCGAACGCCCCATCAATATGTTCTGGGTGTGATTCCGATGGGCCGTCAGAGCAGCGCCTATGGCTTCAGCCAGGCGCTGGACGGGACATGGGATGAGTATCAGCGCGAAACCGGCAAACGCCGGGCCAAGCGGGACCGTATCCGCGACGCTTCGGACTTCATCGGCTGGTACATGAACAAAAGCTATGAGCGGAATGGCATCCAGCCAAGCGACACGCGCAATCAGTATCTGGCCTATCATGAAGGCCATACCGGTTATGCCCGCGGCAGCCATTACAGCAAGACGTGGTTGCTGAACGTGGCCAATGATGTGGATGCGCGCGCCCGGATGTACCAGGCGCAACTGTCAGGCTGTCGTTACTGAACAAACAGCGGGTCAGCGATTGCCTGACCCGCTTCTGTTCTTGTTCGAAAACAAGCTGCTGCTTAGATTTTTTTCGGTATCAAGCTGTCCCAGCAGAACCGTTGTCTGTCCGCCTGCATTATCGTGGATCACCCATTTTCGCAGCTCAACCGGATCGCCAGTGAACATCAGCTCAATTCGACCGGAGTCAGGGTTTTTCGGGTCCTGTGCTGTCACGACAGTGGCCGTTCCGTCAAAGTCATGCCCAACCACCATATTAGCCTGACCCAGATCGACATTCCGTGCCAGAACCAGAGACAGAGGTGTTCGCTTTAACGGATACTGCTCGGGCGGTTGATTGGATTTCGGATCGAAAATCTGAACGGTGCCAGCGCGTGCCAACACAACGGCGCTGTCTGGCGGGTCATATTCGAACCGCATCTTTCCAGGTCGCGCGATCCACAGCTTTCCTGTGCTCAGTGAGCCATCATCATTGACCTGTGT
Source organism: Ruegeria sp. CDSC052 (assembly GCF_059610685.1). Classification (NCBI taxonomy): domain Bacteria; kingdom Pseudomonadati; phylum Pseudomonadota; class Alphaproteobacteria; order Rhodobacterales; family Roseobacteraceae; genus Ruegeria; species Ruegeria sp. CDSC052. The sequence continues at coordinate 91,549 of NZ_JBXWOB010000007.1, read as the reverse complement.
AAATGTCGTCTCGACAGTTTTCAGACCATTCAGGTAATTCGATATCTGCGACAGCGGCAACTTGTCCGCAGCCCAGGCGGCGGGTGTGGCCAGTGTCAGTGCAAGGGCAAAAGCAATCTGTTTCATAAGACCCAGATAAGCACTCTGCCCTTGTTATTAAATATCCTATTGCTCTGGCACCAGGATTTCGCGTTTTCCGACGTGATTTGCCGATGAAACAATGCCTTCGTCCTCCATCTGCTCAACCAGACGCGCAGCTTTGTTATAGCCAATGGCAAGTTTCCGCTGGATATACGAGGTCGAGCATTTGCGATCCTTGATCACAATCGCCACGGCCTGATCGTAAAGGGCGTCTTCGCCATTGGTGTTGCCCCCGGTGTTCAAACCCAGAACAGCGTCGATATTATCAGCCTTTTCCTCGGTCGGTCCATCGACCACACCGCTCATATAATCCGGCGGGCCGAATTGCTTCAGATGGTTGACGATTTCCTCGACCTCTTCATCCGAGACAAACGGACCGTGGCAACGTGTGATCTTCGCACCACCCGCCATATACAGCATGTCACCCTGCCCCAGCAGTTGTTCGGCGCCCATTTCACCAAGAATGGTGCGGCTATCGATCTTTGACGTCACCTGGAAGGAAATCCGGGTCGGAAAGTTCGCCTTGATCGTGCCGGTAATCACATCGACCGAGGGGCGCTGCGTGGCCATGATCAGGTGGATACCCGAGGCCCGCGCCATCTGCGCCAGACGTTGGATGCAGGCCTCGATCTCTTTGCCCGCGACCATCATCAGGTCGGCCATCTCGTCGACAATAACAACGATATAGGGCATCGACTCGGGTGCGAATTCCTCGGTCTCGAACATCGGTTCACCCGTTTCGTCGTCAAAACCGGTCTGGACCGTGCGGCTGAACATTTCGCCCTTGGACAGCGCGTCTTTCACCCGGCCATTATAGCCCGCGATGTTACGCACGCCCATCTTGGACATCTTGCGATAGCGATCCTCCATCTCTCCCACGACCCATTTCAAGGCGACAACCGCCTTCTTCGGGTCTGTCACGACCGGAGAAAGCAGATGCGGGATGCCGTCATAGACCGACAATTCCAGCATCTTGGGGTCGATCATGATCAGGCGGCATTCATCCGGCGTCAGCTTATACAGCAACGACAGGATCATCGTGTTGATCGCCACCGATTTACCGGAACCGGTGGTCCCCGCGATCAGCAGGTGGGGCATCTTGGCCAGATTGGCCACAACGGATTCACCGCCAATATCCTTGCCCAGCGCCAAAGGCAGCGCCTGATTGCCGTCTCCGAAGTCACGGCTCGAAAGGATTTCGCGCAGTACCACCATTTCACGGTTTTCATTGGGCAGTTCGATCCCGATGACCGAGCGGCCCGGCAGGGTCGAAACCCGCGCCGAGAGGGCCGACATCGAGCGGGCAATGTCATCCGACAGACCAATAACACGGCTGGCTTTCAAACCCGGAGCCGGCTCAAGTTCGTACATGGTGACAACCGGACCGGGGCGGACGCTGACGATCTCACCTTTGACGCCATAGTCATCCAGCACATTTTCCAACATCCGCGCATTCTCTTCCAGGGCCTCATCACTCAGGTGATGGCGCTGAATGCTGGAGGGGTTGGACAGCAGGCCCAGCGGAGGCAGTTCGAAATCGGAGTGCTTTTCTTCGAACGACAACGCGGGCTGGGCCTCGGCCTGGGCCCGGCGCGAGGGTGGCGGGGTGCGGCGCACGGGTTGAGCAACCACCGGCTTGCGCGGCTCGGCCACGGGGATTTTCATCGCCGGGCGGGCTTGCGGCATCTCATCGGCGTCATCCTCGAAAACGGCCTCGTCATCGAAATCCGGCTCGGGCGCAAAATCCTGATGCAACGGTTCCTGCCATTCTGTTTCAGGCTGCGCTGACAGCATCGGCTCGGGCGGCAGCCCGGTTGATGTCACTGGCGGCTCGGGCGGCAGATCGTCCGCAGGCCCTGCGTTCAGGATCAACGGATCAGGTCCACGGCCCCGCCCTTTGGTCAGCGGCAGATCGGGATCGGGCTCAGGATCCATCTCTCCGACTGCAACCTTACGGTTGCGCACAGCGGCAGAAATCTTTGAACGGATTCGGTCCTCGCCCGGCATTTCCTCGTAACCCGCGACAGGTTCACGGTCGATCAGCTCGGGTTCGGGCATGGGGTCCGGGCGACGGATCAGATCAGGAATGCGCGACAGAAGGCCGGTCTTTACCGGTTCGGGCGCTTCCAGAAGCGGCTCGTCATAAACAGGGTCGGCAAAGGCAATCTCGTCGTCGAACACGGCCCCTTCGGCGCGGGCCAACTTGCGTTCGTCCCATTGGGCACGACGTTCGCGCGCAGCCTCCGCTGTTGCAGCAGCCCCACGGCCCAGCAGATTCATCAGTATGTCATAGGACATGACCAGCCCCAGCAGGAAGGCACGGAACCCCTTGCGCACGTCGTCCTTGGTGAAACCAAGAACAAACACGCCCAGCGTCAGCATCCCAATAGCCATCGCCAGAGACATCAGCTTGACAATAAAATGCGAGGATATGGGCAACAAGGTCAGGAAGGCACCCATGACCGTATCCCCAAACAATCCACCCAGACCAAAACTATGCGTTACGCGCCAAGCCTCACCCGGCACTAATGTCGCCGCATAGACCGAGACAATGGCGATCCAGATCGGTGCAAATATCAGGCGCGCGACGGCACGATCTTCACCGAAATGCCCGGCAAAACGCACACCCCAGCCGATCAACACCAACGCGATGCTCCAACTGCCCCAACCGACAATCATGAACAATGGCGCCGCGATCGAGGCACCAACACGCCCCATCCAGTTCTGCACTGGTGCATCCGTCGACACCATCCAGTTCGGGTCATCCGGTGTGTAGGACCAGATCATTGCCGCCGAAGCCAACCCAAGTAGGATCAGGGCGATGCCGATCAACTCTTTGCTGCGCCTTTCGATGGCGGCCTGAGTCGTGCTGTCCAGCAATGGATCGCGGTTGCGCGCGTTATATGATGCCATTTTGCCCTCGTACCTCACGAATAAATGCAGTCGCGGAGCGTGATCAGCCCCTGCCGCATCTCTGTTTTTGGGGCCACCATCGCGGCCCGGATAAATTGCTCGCCCGGGTTTTGCCCCGGATCACCTTGAGAAAGATATGCACCCGGCAGCACCCGAACTCCGGTCTGCTGCCACAGTTTCAATGCGGTTTCCTCGCCATTCTCGACCGGCAGCCACAGAAAGAACCCTGCCTCGGGCGGCATATAGCCCTGGATGCCTGCAAACACCTGGTCTGCGATGGCGTATTTTTCCTGATAGAGCGCGCGATTCTCGTCCACATGCGCCTCATCGGCCCAGAGCCTTGCGGCGGCGGCCTGCAACGGCAGCGGCAATGGCGCGCCTGCATAATTGCGTAACTGCTTGACCCGCTTGATCGTTTCCGGCCCGCCTGCAATCAGGCCAGACCGCAGCCCGGCCACGTTCGACCGCTTTGACAGCGAGTTGAACAGGGTGATCCGTTCAGGATCAGCGCCCAGTTCCTTTGCGACCGTCAGAACACCTGTAGGCGCTGTGTCGCGGTAAATCTCGGAATAGCATTCATCGGCGAAGATGCGGAAATCATATGTTTCAGCCAACCGGATCAGCTCGACCCAGTATTCACGCGTGGCAACTGCGCCCTGCGGGTTGGCCGGTGAGCAGATATAAGCGGCGACAGTGCGGTTCAGCACATCCGCGGGCAATCCCGCATAGTCCGGCAGATGATCTGTGGCCGCCGTGGCCGGGACAAAAACCGGATCAGCCCCGACCGAGATCGAGGCAACCATATAGACCTGATAGAACGGGTTCGGGCACAGAACGACCGGTTTTTGTCCGTATTTCTGTTCGGGGCACAGCGCCATGGCGGCGTTATACAGCCCTTCGCGCGTCCCGTTCAGGGCCATAACCTGCGTGTCCGGATCCATCGTGACGCCATAACGGCGTGCAATCCAGTCAGTGATCGCACCGCGCAGCTCGGCCGAACCCTCATTCGGCGGATATCCCTGAAAACCGGCAGCATTTTCCGCAATCACGTCGCTGACCCAGGCCGGAAAAGCGTGCATCGGCGCACCAATGGTCATGTGAATCACTTCACCGCCCGGTTGGTGATGATCCAACAGGGTGCGCAGGCGCGGGAATGCGTATTCCGGAAGGTTCGAAAACCGCTCGGGGAAATTCATAACTACTGCCTCAATATCGGGATCATTTCGCCCCGTTTTCAAGCAGGTTACAGTCCGGGCGGGGCTTCGTCCAGACAAAGAGGCGCCGAATCAGGGGATTGTGGCATTCAGGCCAATGCGGCCTCGGCCGCGGAACCAAGCCGCAAAAGCGCCTCTTCGGACCCCGGATAACCCATCATCATCAGCCCGCAGCCCGGTTTTCCGGTCGGCAAGGTCAGCGCTGCCAGCCCCATGAGGTTGCCGATCCGGGTGTTCCGCAATGCCAGCAGGTTTTCGGTGACGTAATAGTCATGATCGCTCATCAGCCGTTCAAGATTGGGCGGCAGGATCGGTGCAGTTGGGGCCAAAACGGCGTCAAACCCGGCAGTGGCCACGTCCCATGCACCGCGACACGCCTTCAGCCTTGACCAGGCTGCAACATAATCGGGGCCCGAAGCATTTCGTCCAGCACGGAACCGTTCGAGTATTTCGGGATACATCACATCTGGGTTGGCCTCGATCACATCTCGCCACAGGCCATAGGCTTCGGTGGTGTAAAGAACCCCCGACAGCCCCATCGCGTCGGCTAGTTCAGGGACCTCAAGAGGCAGGATATCTGCACCGGCCTCACGCAACCGATCCAGGGCATCCTCGTAAGCGACACGCGGCTCTGCGCGCAAATCATCCTTGGCGACAGTCTGCAAATCCGCGAAACGACGCCCCTTTAGATTGGCTCCGCGCAAATCAGCTGGCGTCCCGCCCTCCAGCATGGCCAGCATATGGGTCGCATCTTCGACCGAGCGGGCCAGCGGTCCAACGGTATCAAACCGCAGGCACAACGGGACTGTACCCTCCAGGCTGACCCGCCCGGCAGTGGTTTTCAGCCCGACCAGATTGTTCCAGGCTGACGGTATCCGCACCGACCCGCCAGTATCCGAGCCAATCGCGCAGGCCGCCAAGCCCCAAGCCACGGACGCCGCAGCCCCCGAGGATGACCCGCCGGGAACCGCATCCTCATCATCGATGCAGGGCGGTGTTCCGGTGATCGGGTTCAGGCCCAGACCCGAGAACGCCAGCTCGCTCATATGGGTTTTGCCAAGACATACCGCGCCCATGGCACTGGCATTTCGCAGCACGATTGCATCAGTTTTGGGAACCCGGTCTTTCAGCAGTGCCGTTCCTGCCTCGGTGGCAGTCCCGGCAGTATCGAACAGGTCTTTCCAACTGATCGGCACCCCATCCAACAATGATCGGCGCAATCCCAGCTTGGCCCGTTCCTGCGCCGCCTCAGCCTCGGCTCGGGCGCGCGCTTCGGTCACGCGGGCATAGATTCGGTCGCGATGCGGGTGGGCTGCTATCGCAGTCAGAAAGGTCTCTGTCAGTTCAACCGGGTCAATCTGGCCCATGCCAATGCCCCGACCCAGATCACAAGCCGTCATCGACAACCAATCCTGCATCACTGCCCCCTTCAATTTCTGCATTCCCAGCGACGGTAGCGACAGGACCGCACATGGACAATCCCGAATGGGCGCGCATAGTGCGCAGCATGGAACAGAGCTCGGATATCCTGATCGTCGGCGGCGGCCTGAATGGCCCCGCTTTGGCTTTGGCACTGGCACAAACAGGGCACAGAGTTACCGTCATTGACGCGCTGGCCGAAAAGGTTCGCAAAAATGCGGCTTTTGACGGCAGAGCCTATGCGTTGGCCCTGGCCTCGCAGCGCCTGCTAGAGGCGATTGGGGTTTGGTCACGGGTTGCCAAACACGCCCAGCCAATGCTCGAAATCAAGGTCACCGATGGCCATGCAGGCGCTGGCCCGTCGCCGTTTTTCATGCATTTCGACCATGCCGAGATCGAAGAAGGTCCGATGGGCTTTATGGTCGAAGACCGCCACCTGCGCCGTGCCTTTCTGGACGCGATGGCCGCGGAAAAGGCCATTACCCAGATCAGCGGCAAGACGGTAGTGTCACAGCAGACCTCGGGAACAGGCGTCAGCCTGACATTGGATGATGGCGCGGTCGTCAAGGGTGCGCTGCTGATCGGATGCGATGGGCGTCGCAGCGGCACAGCGGAACGTGCCGGGATCAAACGCACAGGATGGGATTACGGGCAGACCGCGCTGGTCTGCGCCATCGAACATGACTTGCCGCATCACGGCATCGCGCATCAGTTCTTCATGCCACCCGGCCCTTTGGCCATTCTGCCTCTGACCGGCAATCGCAGCTCTATCGTCTGGAGCGAGCGAACAGAAATGGCCAAGCGCATCAACGCCCTGCCCGAGGAGGACTATCTGCAGGTCCTGCGCCCCAGATTCGGCGATTTCCTGGGCGAAATCCGTCTGGCCGGAGATCGGTTTACCTATCCGCTGAACCTGACCATCGCCAACTCTTTCATCGGAGAACGGATGGCACTGGTCGGAGACGCAGCCCATGGAATGCACCCGATTGCAGGCCAGGGCCTGAATGCGGGCCTGCGCGACGTGGGCGCTCTGGCCGAGGTGCTGACCCTGGCCGGACGGCGCGGGGAAGATATTAGTTCGCCACTGGTTTTGGAGCGTTTTCAGGAATGGCGACGGTTTGACACCGCGTCTTTGGCGATGGCGACGGATGTGTTCAACAAGCTGTTTTCCAACGACAATCCTCTACTACGGATCGGACGGGATATCGGGATGGGCGTCGTCGGGTCACTACCCGGCCTGCGTCGCGGTTTCGTGCGCGAGGCCGCCGGCCTGACCGGAGACCTGCCAAAACTACTGCAGGGTCGGGCGATCTAGTCCAGCTCGCGCGCCTCATCCACCAACATGACAGGAATGCCATTGCGGATCGGAAAGGCCAAACCCGCCGCTTTTGACACCAGTTCCTGCTTTTCAGCGTCATAATGCAGCGTTGTATGCGTCTTCGGACAAATTAGCGCCTCAAGCATGTGGCGGTCAAAAGCGTGTTCAACGGTGGTCATTGTAGTGTTTCCTCATTCGCTCCGCCGCGCATGGCGAATTCAATCAGTGTCACCAAAGTCTCGCGCCGGGTGCGCAAACAGGGAGCCTCTAGCAAGGCTTGTTTTTCTTCCGGATCAAAATCCAGCAACATCGACAGCGAATTCACAAGCAGTTCATCATTCGCGTCTTTCAACATATCCCAATCAGCCGACAACTTTCGCGACGAAAAGAACTTTTCCAACAGCTTCAAAAGCCCCACCCGATCAAACCCCTCGTCGTGCTCGACCTTGCCAAGATCACGGTCAAACCCGCGCCAGGTCACGTTACAACGGCGGTATGGGGTAAATGCATCCAACTCGGCCTGAATACGGAACCGGGAGATGCCAGTCAGAGTGATCAGATAGCGGCCGTCTTCAGTTTCGGAAAACTGCGTCACCCGCCCCGCGCAGCCAATTTGGTGCAGCTTGTTTTCGTTGCTTTGACAGGGATTCGGTTGAACCAACCCGATCAACCGTTCCTGGGTCTTCAAAGCGTCGTCCAGCATCTGCAGATAGCGCGGCTCAAATATATGCAGCGGCAAGCGCGATCGGGGCAGCAACAGCGCACCGGGCAAAGGGAAAACGGATACCGTTTCCGGCAGATCAGCGGGATGCATCATGTACCCGAGTGTAGCCCTGATCCAGAATTAGGCAAATATCATCGAGCTGAGCTTGCGCCGCCCGTTCAGAACAATCGGATCATTGGGTTTGAGCGCATCAAATATCGTGAACAGCTGAGACTTGGCCGCGCCTTCGTTCCATTCACGGTCACGGCGGAACATTTCCAGCAGCTGCGCCACCGCCTCTTCAACCTCGCCATTGGCATGCAGGGCCTGCGCCAGATCGAACCGTGCCTGATGATTGTCAGGATCGGCCTCAACCGCTGCGGTCAATTCGGCCACCGGGCCGGCATCTGCCGCTTGCTTGGCCAGTTCCAACTGTGCGTTTGCCGCTTCAAGCTCTGGCGATGTGGAAATCTCCGCCGGGGCACCGTTCAAAATTGCCTCGGCCTGCTCCAAATCGCCAGTGGCGATATGCGCGCGTACCAGCCCACCATAAGCGGTGGCGTGGTTCGGATCCTCACCCAGAATGGCAGCAAAGGTCTGAGCGGCATCCGCTGCGGCACCTTCGGTCAGCATTTCCTCGGCAGCCTCGACAGCATCGTCCAGTTGACCACCCGGGCTTTCGCCACCTGTCGCCTCGATCACGCGATCTACAAATGCTTTGATCTCGGATCCGGGCACTGCGCCCTGAAATCCGTCGATCGGTTGGCCTTTGTGAAAGGCATACACGGTCGGGATAGACTGAACGCGCATCTGTGAGGCGATCATCTGCGCCTCGTCCACGTTGATCTTGACCATCTTGACCGCACCCTTGGCGGCGGTCACGGCCTCTTCCAACAGCGGGCCAAGCGTTTTGCACGGGCCGCACCACGGCGCCCAGAAATCAACGATGACCGGCACGTCCTGCGATGTTTCGACCACATCCACCATGAAAGTTGCTTCGGTCCCGTCCTTGATCAGATCGGTGGCGGGGATGTCTGCGCCGTTCAGAAGGTCCATGGCTGTCACTCTTTCGATTAAACTTGCGCTCTATATGCAGTCGCTTGACCCGGAAACCAAGGGCAGAGTTTCACGTCAGACGTCAAAGGTCGCAAAGACCGGGGCGTGATCACTGGGCTTTTCCCACCCGCGCGCATTGCGCAGAACGCGGCTGGAATGGCCTGCATTCGAGATATCCGGGGTCGCCCAGACATGATCCAGCCGCCGCCCCTTGTCGGCCACGTCCCAATCCCGCGCGCGATAGGACCACCAGCTATAAAGCTGCCCTTCGGGGATGTCCTGCCGGGTGACATCGACCCAACCGCCTGCGTCCTGCGTTTCGGCCAAAGCCTCGACCTCGACCGGTGTATGCGAAACGACCTTGAGCAACTGTTTGTGCGACCAGACATCATCCTCACGCGGAGCGATATTCAGATCACCAACCAGAATGGATTTTTCCGGCTTTTCCGCGTGGAACCAGTCACGCATATCGGTCAGGTAATCCAGCTTCTGGCCAAACTTCTCATTCACCTCACGATCCGGCACATCCCCGCCCGCAGGCACATAGAAATTGTGGATCGTCACACCGTTTTCCAGCCGCCCCGCGATATGGCGCGCATGGCCGAGATCTGCGAAATCCATGTCGCCCGCCTCGACCATCGGCAGGCGAGACAGGATCGCAACGCCGTTGTAGCCCTTTTGCCCGCGCGCAACCATGTGAGTGTAACCCAGTTCGGCAAACCCTTCGGTGGGGATCTTGTCCACCGGAGACTTGCATTCCTGCAGGCACAGAACATCCGGTGCCTCTTCGCGCAACAATTTCAGCACGATAGGCTCGCGCAGACGGACCGAGTTGATGTTCCATGTGGCAAGAGTAAAAGGCATAGGGAATTCCTCTGTCGCGGTTGGCGCACCCTAACGCGGTGCTTTCACAGGTACCATCGTAAAAGAAATTATCAGGACGGATGCCCTGAGGATTGGGGCGCATCATCGCAAATCTCGTACCAATGCGGTTTCTCAGATACGGATTCGTGAAACTGGACTTTCAGATCAAACGGAGTGTCCAGCGCATTAGCCGCAATCGGAAAACTGTCCGCATCAGCCAGAATTTCACCAAGCGACGTCCCACAGGTATCGCAGAAACACCTGCCATATTTATAGGGCGGTTCAGGCTGGTAAGTGACAACACGGTCCTTACCGTCCAGCCAAACAACATCATCTTTCTTGACGAAGACAACAGTGCTTGCACCTGCCTTCCGACAACGCGAACAATGGCATGTTCCCATAACCGAAGGTTCACTGGTAAGTTGGAATTTTACGGCGCCACACAGGCAACTTCCATGAATCACTTTCGCCTCCAATTTTGCACTCCAGAAATAGAACATTACATGAACATATACTTTGTCGCAATCCGCTAGGAGCCGCAAAACATTTTGCAGCACAAACAAAAAAGGCCGGGCCATCAGGCCCGGCAGTCCAACAGGGAGGTACATGTCATTACCCGGACATGTACGGGTTGGGAGTAACTTAAAGATGTCTACAGGGTATCACTTTGATCCAAGTCAATCCACATCAAGTTACGATACCAAGCGATATCCACCCGATTCTGTGACCAAAAGGCGCGCGTTGGATGGATCGGGCTCGATTTTCTGACGCAGGCGATAGATATGAGTTTCCAGCGTATGTGTGGTGACACCGGCATTATAGCCCCAGACCTCATGCAGCAGAATGTCACGGGCGACGACACCGTCGGCGGACCGGTACAGGAACTTGAGGATATTGGTTTCCTTCTCGGTCAGTCGAATCTTGCGGTCTTCGTCGGTGATCAGCATCTTCATCGCCGGCTTGAACGTATAAGGCCCGAGTACAAATACCGCGTCTTCTGATTGTTCATGCTGGCGCAGCTGCGCACGGATACGTGCCAGAAGGACCGGAAACTTGAACGGCTTGGGAACATAGTCATTGGCACCGGCATCCAAACCCAGGATGGTGTCCGCGTCACTGTCATGACCGGTCAGCATCAGGATCGGGCTTTTCACACCTTGCTTGCGCATCAGGCGGCACAGCTCGCGCCCATCCGTGTCGGGCAAGCCAACATCCAGAATGACCAGATCGTAAATCGCCTCGCGAGCCCGCTCCATGGCTGATGCCCCGTCCGACGCTTCGAATACATCAAAATCCTCGGTCATCACGAGCTGTTCGCTCAACGCTTCGCGCAGATCCTCATCATCATCCACTAGCAGGATTTTCTTTAGCTGTGCCATATCCGGTCCTCCTAAGCCCTTTTCCACCACTTGCGCGCGAAAGATGCAATCAACAAGGTTTGCTGCAACCGTTTCACGCCCTCGTGTCTCAGGATGAGGAATTGTTTCACATTTCCTTTTGATCAGGCTACATGAAGGGCTGATCGTTACAGGGTAACAATAGATGAGTCTTATCCCGGATATCTCGGAACTGCTTGCTCGGGCACGGGCTGACCTGCGCATGGGCTTGCCGGTCGCCCTGACGGATGATACCGGCTTTAGCGTACTGGCCATTGCGTCGGAAACGCTGAGCGCACAGCGGCTTGCCGACTTGCAAGGTCTGGGTGGCGATCCTGTTGTCGCAGTGACTGTCCGACGGGCCGAGACATTAAAGGCACGGGCCTATGACGGTGACCTGGCGCGCGTGATCGTTCCGGCAGATGCCGATGTTGCCTGGGTGCAGGCGGTGGCCGATCCCTCGGACGATCTGAACGCGCCTATGAAAGGCCCACTGATGACAGAGCGTCAGGGCAACGCCAATCTGCATCGCATTGCCATTGCTTTGACCAAGTCAGCCCACCTTCTGCCAGCGGCAATCGTTGTTCCTGTCCAAGACGGCCGAAACTTCGCTACTGCACATGGCCTGACATGTATAGACCATACCCGCGCCGCGCCACATCTGTCGGATCGAAGCCTTTTGAATGAGGTCGTGGCCGCCCGACTGCCGATGGAGGTATCCGAAGCCGGGCGCCTGCACGTTTTTCGCCCTGAAGATGGCGGCGAGGAACATTACGCAATAGAGATCGGCCGCCCCGACCGCAGCAAACCGGTATTGGCTCGGCTGCATTCGGCCTGCTTCACCGGTGATCTGATGGGCAGCTTGAAATGTGATTGCGGGCCACAACTGCGTGGGGCCCTGGCCCAGATGGGGTCTGAAGGGGCAGGAGTACTTCTGTATCTGAATCAGGAAGGCCGCGGGATTGGCTTGGCCAACAAGATGCGCGCCTATTTCCTGCAGGATCAAGGGTTCGATACAGTCGAGGCCAATCACCGTCTCGGGTTCGAGGATGACGAGCGCGATTTCCGTCTGGGCTCGGACATCCTGAAATTGCTCGGCTTCAGTTCCGTAAGGCTGTTGACCAACAACCCCGCCAAGATCGCGATGATGGAGAAGACCGGCATCGCCGTCACCGAGCGCGTCCCGCTGAAAGTCGGCGAAACTGCCCATAACCGCGACTATCTGGCCACCAAAGCAGCCAAGTCGGGACATTTGCTGTGACACCCGCAGATCTGGTTCTAACCCGCCGCGGCGTTCGTTTTCGCGGCGGGTATTTTCCCTGTTCGATCGGGAAAGGTGGGTTAAGCAACAGCAAGCGTGAGGGGGACGGCGCCACGCCGACAGGCTGCCTCAACATCGTTGGTATGCTGTACCGGCCCGACCGGCTCGCAAGACCGTCGCCTTGGGCCATCCCAATCGGTCCTCAGGACCTCTGGTCAGATGATGTGGAAGACACGCAGTACAATCATATGGTCAGCGCACCCTATCCTTTCAGCCACGAAAAACTCCGCCGCGCGGACCCGCTTTACGATCTGGTTCTGATCACTGACTGGAACTGGCCCAATGCGGTGGCCGGGCGCGGTTCAGCAATTTTCCTGCATCAATGGCGACGGCCCGGTTTTCCTACAGAAGGCTGCGTTGCCTTTCGGCGCGACCATCTGCGGTGGATCGCACGTCGAATCGAGCCAGGCACGCGGCTGATTATCCCTCAGGCTTAACTCGTTCACCGAAAATGGCCGAGCCGACGCGCACATGGGTCGCGCCAAGTGCAATGGCCTGCTCGAAATCGCTGCTCATCCCCATGGATAGCCCTTTCAGACCATTGCGTTCAGCTATCTTGGCAAGCAAGGCGAAATGCAGAGATGGCTCTTCCTCGACAGGCGGAATGCACATCAGGCCCTGAATCGGAAGGTCGAGCCCGCGGCAATCGGCAATAAATGCGTCTGCCTCAGTGGGCAGAATTCCTGCCTTTTGATCCTCTTCACCGGTATTGACCTGAATGAACAGATCCGGGCAAGTGCCGACCTCTTGCGCGAGCCGGGCCAGAGTATTGGCCAGTTTGGGGCGGTCAACAGAATGGATCGTGCTGAACAGATCCAACGCCTGACGGGCTTTGTTCGTTTGCAACGGCCCAATCAGATGTAAATCGACATCCGGGTACTGCAATTTGAATTCCGGCCATTTTCCGACGGCTTCTTGAACCCTGTTTTCACCGAAACAGCGATGCCCTAAAGCAAGCACTTCCGCTACACGCTCATTCGGCTGAACCTTTGACACGGCGATCAGCTTCACGGCCCCGACGTCCCGCCCCGAGGCAGTTTCGGCTTTGGTTATCCGGGCAGATATTTCTTGCAGCGACATTTGGGTCCTCGATCAGTTATGGGCGAAGAAAAACACTATGTCGGACAAAAAGAAAAGGGCAGGTCCGAAGACCTGCCCTTAAACCTTGCGGCTCAGATCAACTTAGAAGTTGAACTGTGCACCAAAGTCGGCACGTGTGGTCGAGTCGTCGCAGACGTCACAGTCGCTGACACCTACACCACCGCGCAGCGATACACCGCCACCCAGGTCGTAGATGGCGCCGATGCCGTACTGCTGCGTGTCCGCATCAGCGTTACCGTCACCGTAGGCGAAGGTCAGAGTGGTCGCGGCGCCAACATTGTAGGCACCCGATACACCCCAAGCAGTGCCGTCGGTCAGGTCGTTTTCGGTTTTATCGTCAGCAACAAACAGCGTACCCGAGAAGTCGCCGAATTCTGCACCCAGGGTGAAGACCAGCAGGCTTGGGTCGTCGCCAGCATCGCCCGCGTCAGTTTGACCATAGGCCAGCGCTGCAGTGATGTTGTTGAAGGTGTAAGTCGCGCTTACGTCCCAACGGTCAGCGCTCGTGGTGTTGCCACCGCCCTGGAAGATGGTCGCTTGATCGTACGACGCACCAAAGGCGAAGTCACCAACTGCGTACTGGAAGAACACAGCGTTCGAACCCGAACCGGTCGACGAGTAACCCAGGAAGCCATAGTCAACGGCAGAATACTGACCGATGAAGTTTTCCAGGCCAGGCTCGTTACCGTAGTAGTTTGCCAAGTTGTCGAAAGCACCAGCAACGTTGCCGGCGTCAACACGCAGACCACCGTAGATGACCGAGAAGCGCGCGCCGTTCAGGCCAGCCGAGTTGGCTTCGCCGGTGGACGAGTCTTCGTCAGCCTGCAGACGTACACGAGCCGAGAACTCAACGCCGCCATCGGTTTCGGCTGTGCCGTCGATGTTCAGGCGGAAGCGCGAGACCAGGATTGTGTCGTCAGTGTCGTTCGCGAACGCGTTCGCGTTCACGTTCACGTTCTGAACAGTTGCACTACTTGCTGTGGTTGTCGTGGTTGTTGTAGTGGTCGTGGTCGTGGTGGCCGCTGTGCGGTCCTCCTGATAACCAATACCAAAACGGCCGTAGCCGCTGAACTTAACTTCGGCCGCTGCAACACTTGCGGTTGCAATCAGTGCGGTCGATGCGAAGAGAACTTTTTTCATCTTGTTTCCCTCGGTTTCAAAAGTTTTTTAACTCGACACGTGCTTAGGCACATGTCTCAGCACGGGAACCGTTTCGCCCTTTTTGCCCCTGTCACGCAAGCTTGGCATAAAAACTGACGCGCATTGGCCTAGAATTGGTGCAAGGATGCCACAGTCTGATTTACCCACTGAATCAACCCCGAAGCCTGCTCTGGATGTGACAAGATTAAGCTTGTTGACGAACCAGACCTTGTCTAGGAGTAACGTGAATAACCTAAAACCAACGAAACGGAACCTGTCCAACATGCGCCTGCAGACAATTTTCGGTTTGATCATAGTGACAGCCGCGGTGTCGGCTTGCGGACAGAATCGCAACGCAGAACCCAGTGCAACGCCACTCAATGTGGATGGCGGTCGCTCGGACGAGCGTGAGCTGAACGATCCGAATCGCTCAACGATCTGGGATGTATTCAACACCGCAGACGCCGAGCAGGTTACCAATGTGAACCGCTATCTGTGGGCTGCCTCGCTGGATGTCCTTAACTTTCTGCCTGTGCAGGAAGTCGATCCCTTTACCGGTGTAATCGTAACAGGTTACGGCACGCCTCCGGGTGGTGGACGGCAATACAGGGCCACAGTTCACATCAGCGATCCCGCCCTGGCGGCACGATCCTTGTCGGTTGCGCTGCAGACCAGCGGGGGTGCCCCGGTCAGCGCGGCAACCACACGCGCAATCGAAGATGCAATCCTGTCCCGCGCCCGTCAGCTGCGCATTGCGGACAACAAGCTCTAGCAACCCGCTTCAAATCGCAATATTACCACGCCGGGTTCATGCCCGGCGTTTTCATTACGAAGGACCGCACGATGTCGCGCTATTCGGCCACCGAAATCGAAGCAAAATGGCAAGAGGCCTGGGACAAGGCTGGAATCTTCACCGCCAACCACAAGGCGGACAAGCCGAAATATTATGTGCTTGAAATGTTCCCCTACCCGTCTGGCCGGATCCATATGGGACATGTGCGCAACTATACGATGGGCGACGTAATCGCGCGCCACAAGCTTGCGACCGGCCATAACGTGCTGCACCCGATGGGATGGGACGCGTTCGGGATGCCTGCAGAAAACGCTGCGATGGCTATTGGCGGTCACCCGAAAGACTGGACCTATGGCAACATCGCAGACATGCGCAGCCAGATGAAGCCTCTGGGCCTGTCCATCGACTGGTCCCGCGAATTCGCCACCTGTGACCCAGAATATTACGGCCAGCAACAGGCACTGTTTCTGGATATGCTGCAGGCCGGTCTGGTTTACCGCAAGAACGCGGTGGTGAACTGGGACCCGGTCGATATGACCGTACTGGCCAATGAACAAGTCGAAGGCGGGCGCGGCTGGCGTTCGGGCGCATTGGTTGAACGGCGCGAGCTGACGCAATGGTTCTTCAAGATCAGCGATTACTCTGAGGAATTGCTGGATGCGCTGAACACGCTGGAGAACTGGCCGGCAAAAGTGCGCCTGATGCAGGAAAACTGGATCGGCAAGTCGCGTGGATTGCAGTTTGGCTTTGAACGCGTCGATAGTGGTGAGCCAATCACCGTCTATACAACGCGCCCCGATACGCTGATGGGGGCGTCTTTCGTCGGCATCTCGCCGGACCATCCGATTGCCAAGCAACTTGAGGCCGAAAACCCCGAAGTGGCTGAGTTCGTTGCCGAATGCCGCAAGGGCGGCACCACAGAAGAGGCCATAGAGACCGCCGAAAAGCTGGGCTATGACACTGGTATCAAGGTCAAACACCCGCTGGATCCGAATTGGGAGCTGCCGGTCTGGATCGCCAATTTCATCCTGATGGATTACGGCACCGGCGCCATCTTTGCCTGCCCGGCCCACGACCAGCGCGACCTGGATTTCTGCCGTAAGTACGGTTTGCCCGTCGTCGACACGTTCTTTGCGCTTGATAATGACACGCCGGTCGACAAAACCGCATTCGTTCCGCCGAAAACCGAAAAAGTCCGCTGGGTAAACCATTTTGCCGGGCTGACCGACGCCACGGGTGATGACGCAATCAACACCACCGTCGATTTCGCCGAAAAAGCGGGCTGGGGCGAAGGCGTTACCAAATACCGTCTGCGCGATTGGGGTCTGTCGCGTCAGCGCTATTGGGGGTGCCCGATTCCCGTGGTGCATTGCGAATCCTGCGGCGTGGTGCCCGAAAAGAAAGAAAACTTGCCGATCCGCCTGCCCGACGATGTCACTTTTGACAAACCGGGCAATCCTCTGGACCGCCACCCGACCTGGCGCGACTGCGCCTGCCCGTCTTGCGGTGCGCCATCCAAGCGAGAAACCGACACGATGGATACGTTCGTCGATTCGTCGTGGTATTTCGCCCGCTTTACGGCTCCGCACGCGGAAACCCCGACCGATCTGGCCGAGGCTGAATACTGGATGAATGTCGATCAATATATCGGCGGCATCGAACACGCTATCCTGCACTTGCTCTATTCCCGCTTCTTTGCGCGGGCGATGCAGATCACTGGCCATTTGCCGAAAAAGGCCATCGAGCCCTTTGATGCCTTGTTTACCCAAGGCATGGTCACGCACGAGATTTATCAAACCCGCGACGCCAATGGCCGTCCGGTCTATCACCTGCCCGAGGATGTGACCGACGGCAAACTCGCCGATGGCACGGAGGTCGAAATCATCCCCTCGGCCAAGATGTCGAAATCCAAGAAAAACGTGGTCGACCCGGTCAGCATTATCTCGGCCTTCGGCGCGGATACCGCGCGCTGGTTCGTGTTATCCGATTCACCGCCCGAGCGGGATGTGGAGTGGACAGCATCAGGCGCAGAGGCTGCATTCAAGCACCTGAACCGTGTCTGGAACCTCTGCGACAAGATCGGCGCGATGGACCCCGAGGCAAAAGGCGACGGGGATCAAGACCTGCTGCGCGAGATGCACAAAGCCATCCATGATGTGACGCTTGGTGTTGAAAGCTTCGGCTTTAATGCCGCCATTGCAAAGCTCTATGCGTTTACCAATACGTTGGCAAAATCCAAAGCGGGTGCAGCGGCCCAAAAGCAGGCGATAAAGACGCTGGCACAGTTGATGTCGCCGATGACACCACATCTGGCCGAAGATATCTGGGCGCATCAGGGCGGCGAAGGTTTGATCGCAACAGCCCCCTGGCCTGTCGCGGACGAAGCTATGCTGGTCGATGACACTGTAACCCTGCCGATCCAGATCAACGGCAAACGCCGCGCGGAAATCAGCGTTCCAAAAGATATGGACAAGGCAGAGGTTGAAAAAATCGCGCTCAGCACCGAAGCTGTGCAAAAGGCACTGGACGGTGCCGCGCCGAAGAAAGTGATCGTTGTTCCAGGTCGGATCGTGAATGTCGTTGTTTAATCGCAGAAGCCTTTTGTTGATGCCGCTGGCTGCTTGCTTGCTGGCGGCCGCATGCGGGTTCCAACCCGTTTACGCGCCGGGCGGAACAGGTGAAGCATTGCATGGTAAAGTTGCTGTAACTGAGCCAAATTCCGTGGAAAGCTATTTGCTTGTCCAGAATTTGGAACAGCGGCTGGGCCGGGATGCGAGCGCACAAAAGCTGTATGATCTGGATGTTAAGGTTGCTACGGCCACGCAATCTGCAGCGATCACGACTACCAACGAGACGAACCGGTATACAATCGAAGGGCGCGCGGAATTTTCCCTCAGGTCCGCTGAAACCGGGCGGATTCTGGTATCAGGAAATGTCCATGATTTCGTGGGCTATTCCGCTGCAGGCTCAACCGTCTCGACGCTTGCGGACGAACGTGACGCGACCGAGCGGCTGATGATCATCCTGTCCGATCAAATCGTGAACCGCCTTTATGCAGCACCGGGCCTGACCCAATGAAGCTCAGCCCGCGCGAGGCTGAGGGGTATTTCGCCAAACCGGACGCGGGCAAGGCAGGGTTGTTGATTTACGGATCCGATGCGATGCGTGTGGCCTTGAAACGGCAACAGGTCTTGTCAGCCCTGCTGGGAGAAGGCGCCGAAGAGGAAATGCGCCTGACCCGAATGCCAGGTGGTGATCTGCGCGGGGAACCGGCACTGTTGCTGGACGCGGTCAAGGCTGTCGGGTTCTTCCCCGGCCCACGTGCAGTTTTCGTCGAAGATGCAACTGATGTCGCCGCCCCAGCCATCATTACCGCATTCGAGGATTGGGCAACGGGCGACGCTCAGATCATCGTGACTGCCGGGCAGCTCAAACCCAGCTCAAAGATCCGTAAGGCATTCGAGTCGCATCCCGCAGCCTATGCCGTTGGGATCTATGACGATCCGCCCTCTAGGGCCGAGGTTGAACGGGTTCTGGCACAGGCCGGAGTCAATAACATTCCACCGGATGCAATGTCGGCCATCACCGAACTTGCCACGGCCATCAGCCCCGGGGACTTTACGCAAACCATTGAAAAATTGTCTCTTTACAAGCGCGGAGACGATACTGAATTGGCTCTCGAAGATATCGAGGCCTGTGCACCCAGCTCGACCGAGGCCGCTCTGGACGATGTCCTGAACGTGGTCGCCGAAGGCAGAGCCGGAGAGATTAGCCCGCTGATACGACGGCTGCAATCGCAAGGTACAAATGCGGTCAGCCTGTGTATCGGAGCAACCCGGCACTTTCGAACGCTTTACGCCTGTGCCGCCGATCCCGGTGGTGCGGCACAGGGCGTCGGCAAGCTGCGCCCACCCGTCTATGGAAAGCGGCGTGATCGTATTCTGCGGCAAGCACAGGGATGGGGGGCACCCAAACTGCAGACCGCTTTGACCGTTCTGACTGATACGGATCTGTCATTGCGGTCAGCTGGGCAAACGGCCCCAGCCATGGCTTTGGTCGAACGTGCCATGATCCGTCTGGCGATGCTGGCAAAGTCGCGTTAAGCGGTCCGCGCCAGCCAGTTTGCAGCTGATCGCCCAGCCCATCGCCCTGTCGCCAGACAGGCAGTTAGCAGATAGCCACCGGTCGGAGCTTCCCAATCCAGCATCTCGCCGGCACAGAACATTCCGGGCCTGGATTTCAGCATCAACCCTTCGTCCAAAGCGCCTTGCCGAACACCTCCGACGGTTGAGATTGCCTCATCCATTGGCCGCAACCCCGCGTGGCTGAGGGGCAGAGATTTCAACGTTTCGACACTCAGACCGCTTCCCCTGTTCATCTCGTGATACAGAGCGATCTTTTGCGGAGACAGATGCAGAGATTTCTTCATCCATTGCGACTGCGTCGTCTTGGATTTCTTGGCTGCAATTTTCTGCTGCAAGGTAGCTGCATCCAGATCGGGAACCAGATCAACACTCAACGGCGCACCTTCTCGCAAAGCGGGCGTCAGGGAATAGAGCCCTCCGCCTTCAAGGCCTTTGGATGAAATCGTCGCCTCGCCGCGACTGATCACATCCCCGGCAGTCCACCCAACGGATTTGATCGCAGCGCCGAAATGCGGCTGCATATGTGCGCTCCAATCCACTGACAGGGCCGAGTTCGCCGGGGCAAATGGCGACAGGTCGACACCCGCCCCTTGCAACAGTGGGGCCCAAGCTCCATCCGATCCCAATCGCGCCCAGCTTGCGCCGCCCATGGCCAGAATCGTCGTGTCAGCCTCAATCTGCCGGTGACCTTCCGGAGTATCGAATTCCAGAGCATCGCCGTTCCATCCGGTCCACCGCCATCGGGTTTTGATTTGCACACCAGCCGCATCAAGACGCACCAGCCAAGCCCGCAACAGAGGTGAGGCCTTCATAGCCTTTGGAAACACCCGCCCCGTTGAGCCTGTAAATACCTCTTGTCCCAGATCACGCGCCCAGTCCTGAACGGCGGCAGCATCAAATTCCGCCACCAAAGGGCGTAGCCACTCAGCGGCGGGTCCATAAGACAACAAAAGTGTTTCGAGCGGTTCATTCTTGGTTAGGTTCAGGCCAGACTTCCCTGCCATCAAGAGCTTTCGGGCAACCGAGGGTTTGGCCTCGGCCACCAGCACATCATGACCTGCGGCGGCAAGTTCACCCGCCGCCATCAGGCCCGCTGGCCCGCCTCCGATCACGACGGCTTGTGCCATTGCTGTCCTCTTGCCTTTCGCGCCCTGCGGCGCGACGTTACGCTGATATGACCGACCGCGACCCGATCTGCCCCCTCTGCGACCGGCCGATCCCCGATGGGAACGGCAGCCTGCACCATCTGATCCCAAAACTGAAAGGGGGCAAGGGCGGCCCCACGGTTTTTCTGCATGTGATCTGCCACAAAGAGATCCACGCCACCCTGACCGAAGCGGAGCTGGCACGGGATTTCAATACGATCGAAGCTTTGCGCGCCCACCCTCGCCTAGAAAGATTTCTGAGCTGGATTCGCAAACGGCCCCCTGATTTTCGATCCAGAGTGCCGGGAAAACGGCGTCGTCGGTAATCAGCCCGGCAGGACAGGGTCGCCAAAAGCATCATGGCCGGGCTGGGTCAGGCCCTGCATCTCAAGCCCTCGGAAATCGGGGGTCCGAGCAAACGTAGCACCTGCGCTGTGCTGAAACTCGAGCGTGGTATAGGGGCGTTTCCAAAGCCATTCGCGGTTCTCAACAGACCACAGGTCGGCATTAGGGGGAACCTCGTCGGTGAAAGCATAAAAGTGCAGATCGAACCCATATTGTGCCACATCCTGCACAGATAGCAGCTGCATCCCCTGTGCACGACAAAAGGCATCCTCGGCCGCGATATTCCCGGTGCGCAAGGTGATCTGTCCAATACGCGCATCCGCGAAAGGGGTCTTGGGATCGGCGATACCGTCCGGGCGATTGCCACGGAAATCGTGTTGCAGCAGTTCGATCACGAAACCCTCGGGATCAGTCAGGTGGCACATATAGCCGATATCCAGAAACTGGTCCGGCTCTGAAACCTCGATGCCTTTTTCGCGCAAAAAAGCGGCAGCCAGATCAACATCCGGCAGGGTGATGCCGATCTTCCAATATCTCTGGCCCCGATCATGTGTGTACCCGCCGCCGCCCGGCATCAAAAGCAGATCGGCATCCTGCCCGGCATATCCCAATCGAAGGCTTGCGCCCTGCCGGCGTGCAGTCATACCCATTGCATCCCTGTAAAACTCGGAAAGACGATCCGTGTCAGCCACGCGCAGACGCAGGGCAGACAACCTCATGAACATAACCGCGCGATACCGGTCGCAATTTCAGGATTGGCGGCGACGCTGTCAGCCACCAGATCAAGGGAGGTCTGCATCAGGTCTTCAGGTGCAACTACGCGATCGACCAGCCCAAAGGCATAAGCCTCATCCGCAGTGATCTTTTGCCCGGCCATCAAGATCATCTTTGTCCGAGCCGGACCGATCAGGGCCGCCATGCGTGCGGGATCGGAGGGTTGTGGCAGAAAACCCAGCTTCATCACCGGATAAAAGAACTTGGCTTCCGGTACGGCAATGCGGATATCGCAGGCCAGAACCATGCCATTGGCCCCACCAGCCAGCGTTCCATTCAGTGCGGCAACCGTCAGGCAGGGTAACGCGGCGATAGCAGCCGACAACCGCTCCCACAGATCCGAGGTCGCCAGGCCGGCGCGCGCCTCTTCCAGATCGGCGCCGGCGCTGAACACTTTGCCAGCCCCGGTCAGGATCAGCGCACTTGCGCCGGTCGCGGCCTCGGCAATCTCGCACAGCTCGGTCAGCATCGCACCGGTCAGCGCATTTGCCTTGTCGGGGTTGTTGAGCGTGACTGTCCACAGCCCGTCCGCCTTGTTCAATTCAATCACGTCAATCCAACCCTTTGCCGAATATCCTCACGTCGCAGCGAAATTTCGGTGCCTAGAAACTCATCCGCGTCTGACGAACACATCCACAACAGCGCCCGCGCCGGCCAATCGGCGGGGATATGATCGGTCCAATCCAACTGGCTGACGGCGTTGATCCCGCTGGCCTTGATGACCCGCTGCATATCGGTTGCAACCGTGCCGGGCGACAGGCCCATGGCGCGGATCCCATGGGAGGATTCTTCAAGATGCAGACATTCCGTCAGCATCTTGGCCCCTGCCTTCGAGGCGCAATAATGGCTCCAGGCCTCGACTGGGTTCGACGCCGCACCGGAAGAGACCGTCAGGACAGTGCCGCCACCCGCGGCACGCATGACCGGCAGCGCGGCGCGCATTCCATGAAATACGCCCTTGAGGTTGATGTCGATCGCTTTACCCCAGGACGCGACATCGGCGCTGGATAAATGGAAAATCGGGTCAATGACACCAGCATTGCCTATCAGAACATCCAGCCCGCCAAACTTGTTTACGCACTCTGCCACGGCCAGCTCGACCTGGGCGAAGTCACTGACGTCGCAGGCCAGTGCAATAGCGTTTTCACCAAGCGACGACGCCAGTACCTGAATTTGATCCCGATTACGCGCCACTAGCACGACATTAGCCCCTGCTGCGGCAAATACGCGCCCTGCCTCGGCCCCGATGCCGCGACTGGCCCCAGTGATCAGTACGGTTTTCCCCTGCATAAGGTTCCAGTACCTCCATTGTCCTGAGAATTAATGAACCTCTATCCTGCGAACGGGGAATGGGTCCAGCCCTTCCCCCTTGACGCCCGCCGCCACCGGCATCACCATGCGCGCAAATTTGATCAAGAAGGGTTCTATGATGTCCGTTTTTCTCCGCCGCACCTGCGGCGCAGTTCTGGCCTACACTGTCATTTCGCAGGGGGCGCTTGCCGACGTTACTCCACAGGAAGTCTGGGATGACTGGCAGTCCTATCTGGCGCAGATGGGCTATACTGTTTCAGGTGACCAGACAGATACCGGCAATGGTATCACCATCGAAAACCTGACGATGTCGATGGACCTCCCGGAAGAAGAGGGATCGTTCAGCATGGCCATGCCTGAAATGACCCTCACCGACAATGGCGACGGTAGCGTCAATATTGGTGTCCCGGAAAGTTTCCCCATGACCGTCACCGGCAATGTCGATGGTCAGGACGAGTCATTTACAGTCGATATCGAATACGTCCACAGCGGGCTTGTTATGACCGTCTCTGGCGATCCGGATGATGTGACTTACGATTACTCTGCAGACAGCCTTGGAATCAAACTGGGTAACATCGAAGTCGACGGTGAAACGTTGCCGCCCGAAGTGGTTGGTGGCTACCTTGAAATGGCAGATGTGAGCGGCAGCTCGCAAATGAAGATCGGCGAAAACCGCGATATCGACCAAAGCTTTACCGCATCAGAGATGACCTACAGCTTGGCATTTCAGGATCCCGAAAGCGAAGACGCCGGGAAATTCGACGGCACGCTTGGCGATCTGGCCTTCGACGGCACCAGCATTATCCCTTCAGATTTCAATTTCTCTGACCCGCAGGCATTCTATGACGCTGGCTTTGCCTTCTCGGGTCTCTTTACTTACGGATCGGGCCAGTCTTCGATGGCGGGCAGCAGCGAAGGCGAAGACTTTTCGATGGCCAGCGAATCCGAAGGCGGACGGCTTTCCGGCAGCATCGACGCCAACCGAATTGCTTATGACGTCGAACAAAACAGCGCCAAAGTTGCTGTAACAACGGCGGAACTGCCCTTTCCAATCGAAATTGCCATGGAAAGTGGCGGTTTCAAGTTCGAATTCCCGGTACAGGAATCCGAAGAGATTCAACCCTTTGGGCTGGCGATAAACTTGACGGACTTCACTATGTCAGACGTGCTGTGGAGCATTTTTGACCCCGCAGCCGCCCTGCCACGCGATCCGGCCACGATTGCGCTGGACCTTTCCGGTACGGCCAAAGTGCTGACCAACTTCTTTGACCCCGAGGCCGTAGAGGCGCTTGAGTTTGCGGACGAAGCGCCGGGTGAATTGCACTCTCTGACGATCAACGAGTTGCTGGTCTCTATGGTCGGTGCGGAACTGTCCGGCGATGGCGACTTCACCTTCGACAATTCCAACACTGAGGAACTGGGCGGTCTGCCGACCCCCGCTGGCGTTGCGAACCTGCAACTGGTTGGTGCGAATGCCCTGATCGACACTCTGATCGGTATGGGTCTGATTGCCGAGCAAGACGCAATGGGCGCGCGAATGATGATGGGTCTCATGGCAGTGCCAGGGGAAGAGCCCGACACGCTGAATTCGACAATCGAGTTCAAGGAAGATGGTCAAATTCTGGCCAATGGACAGCGCATCAAATAAAAGAAACAGGGAAGGCGGCCCGGCTGCCTTCCCTGTTTACGACGAGCGCCGACGAACACGCCGGAACAGCACCGACCCACCGCTGCTGACACGTTGATCGTAGGCAAACCCAAGTGCCGACAGATGATCGAAACAAGCCTTGATCCCGTGCAATCCGATCTTACGGGTGTGGACCTCAAGATAGACTTTCTGGACATTCACAAGATCGACCCCGTCGAACAGAAACTTCTCGCCCCCTTCGATATCGACGATCAGCACGTTGGCTTCAAAGTCCCGCAGAATTTCTGACAGAGGACGTTCCGGCACGCTGACCTCTCTGACATAGTCAGGATCAGGGTCCAGAGATGAGGACCAGAACGGTTCACGTATGTAAAATCGGGCGGTTCCGGGAACCCGTGTATCGCCGAGAGCAACCGCGTTCACCACCTCGACATTCGCAATGTCATTTGCCTTGTGGACACGGCCGATGAATTCACACAGCGTCGGGTTCGCCTCGATGCACTTTGCGTGGCGTACACCAAGTTGTGTCACCAGATAGGATGAGATGAAGCCGATCCCAGCGCCCAGCTCTACCACGCGATCCTTCGCGTCGATGAATTTCGGCAGACCGGTCACTTCGTCTTTTTCGTAACGCTCGGCCAGGATTGAACGCTTGACCTTAGGCGTAATGATCTGCGGATCATCGGGGATCGTAACCCCGCGCAGCGATAGATTGTTCTGCATGTTGTGGCCTGCCCGTTCTTCCTGCCCAGTCGTCTCATTCTCATCCAGTTGGATCAACTACTAACCTACGGCTACGGACAAAACAGCGGAATTATTGCAGTCACATGCGAAATTCGCCTTTCTGGCCTTTCTGCAAACCCCCGAAAATGACCGCAGGTCTTGCGGGACGGACGGGCGGACGATAGGTCCAAAGAAACAAGACCGGAGGCCACATGACGCGCACACCCGAAGAGATCAGCCAACACCTGCTGGATGCCGCCCGAAAGGCCGGGGCCGAGGCTGCGGATGCCATCGTGCTGGACGGGTCTTCGGTCTCGGTAGAGGTACGCTCTGGCGCGCTTGAGGCCGCCGAGCGGTCCGAGGGCACCGATCTGGGGCTGCGGGTGTTTCTGGGCCAAAGACAGGCCATCGTCTCTAGTTCCGACAGCCGGTCCGAAACTCTGACAGCCATGGCCGAACGCGCCGTCGCTATGGCCCGCGAAGCCCCCGAAGACCCGTTTACCGGCCTGGCGAATGAGGCTCAGTTGATCCGGGATTGGGACATTCAGGCACTGGAACTGTGCGATCCCGCGCCGGAGCCCACAGCTGAAGATCTTCTGAATGATGCGCTGGCGGCGGAATCTGCGGCGCTGGCGGTTGAAGGCGTCTCACAGGTCTCGGACGCGGCGGCCGCCTATGGTACCCATCGGGTGCATCTGGCAGCCACAAACGGCTTTTCCGGCGGGTATGAGCGCAGCAGCCGGTCAACCTCCTGCGTAGCGATCTCGGGCCAGGGTACCGGGATGGAGCGCGATTATGACGGCGACAGCCGCACATTCCAAAACGATTTGCGCAGCCCGGACCAGATTGGTCGGACCGCAGGCGAACGTGCTGTTGCGCAGGTTGGCGCGCGCAAGCCTGCAACAGGCGTCTATCCGGTTCTGTTCGATGAACGGATTTCATCTTCGTTGATCGGGCATCTTCTGGGCGCCAGCAACGGTATCTCCATCGCGCGCGGCTCGTCCTGGTTGTCGGATTGTCTTGGACAACAGGTTCTGCCGGAACATCTTTCGCTGATCGAAGACCCACATCGCCGGCGCATGTCCGGGTCGCGCCCCTTTGATGCCGAAGGCCTGCCCACACAACGCCGGGCGATCATCGAAAACGGTGTATTGACGGGCTGGACATTGGACCTGTCCAGCGCACGCAAGCTCAAGATGGCCTCGACAGGAAATGCTACGCGGGGCGTGTCTGGGCCTCCGTCCCCAAGCAACTGGAACCTCAGCTTGACTCAAGGCGAGCGCAGCAGTGCAGAGCTGCTGCGCGATATGGGTACTGGATTGTTGGTCACGTCGATGATCGGATCGACCATCAACCCCAATACCGGGGATTATTCCCGTGGTGCCTCGGGGTTTTGGATCGAGAATGGCGAGATTACCCACCCGGTCAACGAATGCACCATCGCCGGGAACCTGCGCGATATGCTGCTGCGGATCATTCCGGCCAATGACGCCCGCCCCTATTTGTCGCGCGTGGTTCCATCGCTGCTGATCGAGGGAATGACACTTGCCGGCAACTGACCTGCCCCTGCTGATTGAAGCCGCGCGCGAGTCCGGAAAGATCGCAACCCGGTATTCCGGGTCAAAAGCACAACGCTGGGACAAGCCCGATGGCGCAGGCCCGGTGACCGAGGCTGATCTGGCCGTGAACGCGATGCTCGAACAGCGTTTGCCCTCTGCCCGACCGGGTTACGGATGGCTCAGCGAAGAGACCGAAGACACCCAGCACCGCCTGTCCCGGGACCGGGTTTTTATCATTGACCCGATCGACGGCACCCGTAGCTTCACCGAAGGTTCCTCGACCTGGGCGCATTCTCTGGCTGTGGCGGAACACGGTCAGGTGACGGCGGCGGTCATTTACCTGCCCTTGCGTGACCTGTTGTATGCGGCGGCCAAGGGCCAAGGGGCCACACTAAACGGCGCGCCGATTGTCGTATCGGACACCCAAGACATCACGACGGCCGAGATCCTGGCCGCGAAACCCAATCTGGACAGCCGGCACTGGTGTCAGGGCCGGGTTCCTCAATTCCGTCGAAACTATCGCCCGTCGCTTGCCTATCGGTTGGCATTGGTCGGGCAGGGTCGCTTTGACGGAATGTTGACACTGCGCCCCAGCTGGGAATGGGACATCGCGGCAGGGAATTTGATCGTCCAAGAGGCAGGTGGCATATGTACGGACCGGCTTGGCGCCCCACTGCGCCTTAACAACCCACATCCGCGCCTGAATGGTGTCATCGCGGCAAACCCGCCATTGCACCGGCAACTGGCGGATCAGATTGACCCAGACAGTGCGGGCATTGCGCCATGAGCAAACCGCGATCCCTTAGTCTGGCGGCCTATCGCGTGCTTTCGTGGGGCGTACCCGGCAACGGGGACCAACCCTATGTGCCCCGACCATCAGGAGATCTGATCTGGATTCACATTGCCAATCCGGGTCGCCTTCACGCGATGATGGATTTCTGCCACAGACTGCTGCAGTCGCGCCTGGGCCTGTCGGTTGTCCTGTCGGCCCCACCCGAAGCGGACCTGAGTCAGTGGGACTGCGCGAAATACATACTTGTGAACCTACCTTCGGAACAAACCGGCGCCGCGCGGGTGTTTCTGGACCATTGGCGCCCGAATATTGGCATTTGGGTTGGCGGCGGGCTGATGCCCAATGTGATTACCCGTGCCCACGAGCGCGAAGTGCCGTTGATCCTGATCGAAGCTGAAATCGACCTGAACACCGCGCGTGGGACCCGGTGGCTGCCCGATATCAGCCGGTACACTCTCGATTGCTTTCAACGAATTCTGGCTACCAGCAACGAAACGGCCCGGCAGATCCGCAAACTGGGAATCGCCTTCACCAAGGTCAGCGAGGCGCCTCCTCTGCTGATAAGTCCGAACCCTTCTCCGTGGCCCGAAGACGAACTGATCGAAACCAATCACGCCTTTTCAAGCAGACCCATCTGGCTTGCGGCCTGGGTGAAGGATAAAGAGTTCATCTCGGTCCTCAGCGCCCACCGTCAGGCCATGCGGATGCTGCCCCGGTTGACCCTAATCCTGCATGTCGCCGACATACAGGAAGCCGCCCCACTGCACAGGCGGCTCGAAGCCATGGACTTGCGCTGCATCAACTGGGACGATGGCGGCATGATTGAAGATACCACACAGATCGTCTTGTCCTCGGACCCAGAGGATTTGGGCTTGTGGTACCGTGTTTCGGCAGTGTCCTTTATCGGCAACTCGCTCGAACGGGGCGACGGGGGACAGGATCCGTTTGGTGCGACCGCCCTGGGATCGGCTGTCATACATGGCCCGCATGTTGACCAGCATCAGACAGCCTACGATCAGCTGGACCAGGCAGGCGCCGCTTTAACGGTCCGAACCGCAACCGAACTTGGGGATGCCGTGGTAGAGCTACTTGCGCCTGACCGCGCGGCGGATATGGCTTTGGCAGGCTGGCAGATCGTGACCGACGGCGCGCCGCAATCAGATCAGCTGATCGAACTGGTACAGGACTATCTGGACGAACGGAGCACCGACGATGCGGGCACCTGACTTTTGGAACACCGCTCCGGATCAGTTGGACCTCAGGGCCCGGCTGCTGTCCCCGTTGGGACGGATTTATGCGGCGGCGACAGCCCGCAGGTTGGCCTCGGAAGCAGGTTTCAACCCAGGCGTCCCTGTTATCTGCATTGGAAACCTGAATGCAGGCGGGACCGGCAAAACACCAACCGTGATCTGGATGATCGAACAGCTGCGGGACGCGTGGCATCAGACCCATGTTGTCACCCGAGGCCACGGCGGCGCACTGACAGGACCTGTGCGCGTCGATCCTGGCAAACATACGGCGGCAGAAGTCGGGGATGAACCGCTGCTGCTGGCCGCATTTGCGGATGTCTGGGTGGCCAAGGACCGCGCCGCGGGCGCAAAAGCCGCTGCCCAGGCCGGGGCAACGGTAATCCTGTTGGATGACGGGTTTCAGAACCCTTCGGTTGCCAAAGATTTTTCGGTCATCGTAGTGGATGCCGTACGTGGTTTCGGCAACGGATTGTGCCTGCCTGCGGGTCCATTACGCGAGCCTGTTGATGTCGGATTGCAACGGGCCGATCTGGTGTTGTCGCTGGGCGGCTCAGACGCGCAGACACAGTTCGCCGCCCGCTGGGGGGGAAATCTGACGGTTCCACATGCGACCGGTGCGGTCGAACCGCTGCAGACCGGAATGGATTGGACGGGCACGCCGGTTCTCGCCTTTGCAGGAATTGGTCATCCGGAAAAGTTCTTTGCCACATTGCGCCAACAGGGCACCACCCTGCTGCGGGCCGAGGCGCTGGACGATCACCAGCCCCTGACACCGGCCCTGATGACACGGCTAGAGAATGAAGCGCGCCTGCTGGGCGCTCAGATGGTCACGACGGAAAAAGATGCGGTCCGCCTGCCAGCCGCCTTTCGCAGCAAAGTCATCACCCTACCAGTCCGGCTGAATATGGACGAGGGCGACCGGGTCAAACAGTTGCTACTGCAGGTCGCGCCTTCGCCCTGAAGGCGACCGGCCCTGACAGGCCGGTCGTATTTGGATTTAGCTGCCCAGTTCGGCGTCGATCAGCTTTTTGAATTCTTCGTAAGACTGATTGTCGACCTTCTTGCCGTTCACAATAAAGGATGGGGTTGCTCTGATGTCGTCGCGTTCTGCGTTCTCCTGATACCAGGCCACCAAGGTCTGCGCACGATTTCCGTCCTGAAGGCAAGCATCAAGCTGGTCATTGGTGATCCCAGCTAAACGTCCGATCTTGCGCAGTTCATCCACGATCTCCGCAGGTCCACCGGCACGGGTCCATTCAGCCTGATCCTTGTAGATCAAGTCGGAGATGCCGAAGAACTTCTCGGGGCCGCCGCAGCGCGCGACCATCGAGGCCCAAAGTCCGTATTTGTCAAAATACACTTCGCGGTAGGTAAACTTGACCTTGCCGGTGTCGATGTAGTCTTTTTTGATTTTCTTCAGCGGCCCCTGATGAAAACTCGCGCAATGCGGACAGGTATAGGATGCATATTCGATGATCTCGACGGGCGCGTCCGCGGACCCTTGCACCATTTCGATGATGGTCGAAGTGTCCAGATCGGCCTGTTGTGCCTCGGCGCTGCTGACCAGCGGGTTGGACGGAGAGGAATTTGACAGCGACAGCCAATAGCCACCTGCGGCTATGGCGACAGCCGCGCAGATTCCGATTGCAATACGGCTCATGAATCAGCCCTTTCTCAGCGTTTTTGCTTGGATAAAACGTTACGGCCCAGACGTTCAAGGGCTGTACGCAGATCGCCATCATGGACGCCCTGCGCAGCCCGGTCTGCCTCGGCTGCAATTTCTGGTTCGATTGTGGGTTTCACCTGTTTCGGCTTGTGGTCGAAGCTGGCCTGCCCCTCGGCAAATCCTGTAGGAGCCGTCTGGGTGATGCGCACCCGACTAATCGCATTATAGCCATAGACCGCATTCACCTTACCGCGCAGCTGTTCCTTCTGCATTTCCAGCATCGGCGCCTGCGGGCCGGTGGTCAGCACCGTCAGCGTGGCCCCCATACCGCCCTTGCCATAGCCTACGTTAACCGGCCGCGCGATCGAGGCCACATCCTGTCCGACGATCTCGGCCCAATGGGTCAACAGGCGTGAAACGGCGAATCCCCGGCTTTCCCCGGCGCGCCTGATCTGGCCGTTCAGCAATGTCGCAGTACGTTTAAAGCCGCGTGTCGAAGAACGTCTGGGCTGCATCTGGTTTCCAACTCCTGTCTCTCTATTGTAAAGGGCAGAACACCGGGCGCCAGCGAAACCCGACAAGGAGATATGTAAAACTTGCGTGACACCCACGAAATTGACTTCAGCGATGAGTTGCTGGCCTGGTACGACCGCAATGCCCGTGAAATGCCATGGCGCATCGGTCCTGCCGATAGGTCTTCCGGAATGCGTCCTGACCCCTATCGGGTTTGGCTGTCCGAAGTCATGCTACAGCAGACAACTGTGGCAGCGGTGCGCGACTATTTCCTGCGGTTCACATCTCGGTGGCCGACAGTTGAATCACTGGCCGCAGCGCCTGACGAGCAGGTCATGGGGGAATGGGCCGGTCTGGGATATTATGCCCGCGCCCGCAATCTGCTGAAATGCGCGCGCGTTGTGGTTGAAAGCCATGATGGCTGTTTTCCCGACTCACACGATGAGCTGCTGAACCTGCCGGGCATAGGCCCGTATACAGCCGCCGCGATTGCAGCCATTGCCTTTGATCGTCCGGAAACCGTGTTGGACGGCAATGTCGAACGTGTCATAGCCCGCCTATACGACATTCACGATCCGCTGCCGGGGTCAAAACCACAACTCAAGCAACGTGCAGCTGCATTGACCCCAGCGGTGCGTCCGGGCGACTATGCACAGGCCGTGATGGATCTGGGTGCGACTGTCTGCACCCCAAGATCCCCGGCATGCGGGATATGTCCAATGCGCACGCGTTGCCGCTCCCACGCTGCGGGTACCCAGGCCGATCTGCCCCGCAAAACACCGAAAAAGCCAAAACCCACACGTTATGGCCATGTCTACATCACCCAGACAGCGGACGGGGCGATGTTGCTTGAACGCCGCCCAGACAAAGGGCTTTTGGGCGGTATGCTGGGATGGCCGGGATCCGAATGGTCCGATGCGCCGTCTGACACCGCGCCGTTTGCGGCGGACTGGCGCGTTCTACCGGGCGAAGTGCGCCACACGTTCACGCATTTCCACCTGATCCTGCAGGTTTGGGCAACCTCTTTACCGCCCGGTGCGGCACCGGAGGACATGATCTTGCTTGATAAACATGCCTTTCGGCCCAGCGATCTGCCGACGGTCATGCGCAAGGCATTTGACCTCTGGCGCAACCAGTAACACATTATGCTGAAACACGACCTACGGATAGTCTGTCCCGCGTCGACCGGAGCTTTTGATGATCGCATCTGAAACATTGACTCGCTGGCAATCCACCCTTCCATTCTGGGTCTCGTTTTTGCTGATTCCATTGATTTGGGCCACGGCCTTTGTGGGTGGCTGGTGGGTCTTGCTGGTGCCGCTTTCAACATGGTGGATATTTGCCGCGCTGGATCAGCTCACCGGGCTCGACCTCGAAAATGCGGACCCAGATACGCCGGACAGCATGTTGCGCTGGTATATCCTGCTGACCAAAGCCTGGGTTCCGGTACAGTTCCTGACCCTTTACGGGCTGCTTTGGTATGTGACGCACAGCTCTCACCTGTCTTCACCAGAAAAGATCGGCCTGTTCTTTGGCATGGGTGTGATCTCGGGGACGATTGGAATCAACTACAGCCACGAACTGATGCACCAGAAGGGCCGACTGGAGCGCGGGCTTGGCGACATCCTGCTGGCCATGGTCTTGTACTCGCACTTCCGGTCCGAACATTTGCTGGTTCACCACCGCTATGTCGGAACCCCGCGCGATCCGGTAACAGCACGATACAACGAAGGCTTTCATCGCTTCTATCCGCGTGTTCTGTGGCAATGCCTGGCCTCCGCCTTTCATGCCGAGCGCGAGAAACTGGCGCGCAAGAACCAACCCTGGACTGACCGCGCAAACCCGTTCTGGCGGTATTGGATGTTACAGTGTGGTATGCTGACCCTGGCAGGTTTGATTGGAGGATGGTCCGGCCTTGTCCTGTTCCTGATTCAGGCCGGCGTCGCCATCTGGCAGCTTGAACTGGTGAACTATGTCGAACATTACGGGCTGACCCGAAAATATCTGGGCCAGGGGAAATACGAACACGTCCTGCCCTGTCATTCGTGGAACGCGTCGCAAAAAGCGTCGAACTGGCTGCTGATCAATCTACAGCGCCACTCGGACCATCACTACAAACCCAACCGTCGATTTCCACTGCTTCAACATCACGATCAGAACACCGCACCGCAACTGCCCTACGGATACCCAGTGATGACGATCGCCGCGATGATCCCACCGCTCTGGCGGCGTGTCATGAACCCCCGTGTGCGGGATTGGCGGCGCAGGTACTACCCCGAAGTCACAGACTGGCAACCCTACAACAAGTCACAAAACCCGATGCCAGGGTCCTGACCGCAGCGCGCCTCGGCGCGCTGCCCGGCCCAACGACTGGCCCTGCGTCTTTGATGCATGGTCCATCGGCCAGAGAGCCCTGAGCTACATCACCCAGATATCCATCGGGTATTCAACACCGCGCACAGGGTGGCCCTTGTTTTCGGTAAATTCGGCTGTCAGTTCGGAGGCACTGCTCCCTTCCTGCTCAAGCTGCAGGCGCACCGCATCACTCAGCACGATCCGGGCCTGCAGCTCGCGGGTCATTGCCTCAAGTTTCGCAGCGACATTTACCGCATCACCGATCACAGCAAATTCCAGACGGTTGGCGCCAATATCCCCCAAAACAACCGAGCCATAATGGACACCGATGCCAACACGAATCTCGGGCTCTCCGGCACGTCTACGTTCTATGTTCCACCGGTCAATCACAGTCACCATGCCGCGCGCGCAGGATACCGCGTTGGTCGCATCCAACGGTGTCGTCACCGGGGTCCCGAAAGTTGCCATAAGACCATCGCCTAAGTACTTGTCCAATGTCCCATGATGGCGGAACACTTCGGCCTCCATCCTGGCATGAAATCCACGCAGCACCTCGATCACGTCATAAGGATCACGGCCCGCCGCATATTTGGTGAACCCCACAATATCGATGAAGAGCACTGCGACATTCTCTTTTCGCACCTGTTTGAGCGGATCGTCATTTTGGCTCAGTTCCTCCACCACATTTGGTGAGAAATATCGCGACAGGTTCGCTCGTTCCCGTTCCAACCCAGCATTGGTCATCAGCAGATGATTGAGCCGCCGCATCGACACGCCCAGCGTCACCGCCACCATCAGGAACACAATCACTTGCTGGATTCGGATCGAAGATCTGAAACTATTTGGATCCAACATTTCGGCTACATCCGGATACCCCTGCAAGGCCTCGGCCACTTTCTCACTTATGCCGGGAATCGGAACCGCAACCCACCAGGCAATCACCCATCCGGTAGTCCAGATTATTGCAGTCCATGTGCCTATGGCAATCACCGTGCGCCAGGAATAGGCCATGGTTCCTGCTGCAAGAATGACGAAGAAATACTGAAAGTTGTCAAACCGGAATTGCATTGCCAATGGGCGCACATCATCGCTGAACGGGTTGGGAATGATCATTCCCAAAGTCATAATCAAAAGGTCAACAAAGATAAGCAGCAACTCTGTCCGAGATTGCCCCACACGGCCTGCCCGTCGGATCATCCAACCATTTGCGCAAATCAGCAAAAGGATGAAATGATACCAAAGGACCTCCCAATGCGGGTTCAGGAAGATCAACAAAAGGCCAGTCAGACCCATTGCGATCCAGCGGGCCCGGACAGCAAGCTCCAGCCCCTCGCGCTTGTGCCGTTCCAGCGCAGCTTCGGTGTATTTATTCTCGATTTCTACTTCGTTCGGACGGGTGAAAAAGAACCACCTAGCCCGAGGTTCGCTGGCTGCTGTGTCCGACATTGCGAAAGCTCCTACACTGCGCCGATTGCTTCAATAGGCTCATATCGGAACTCATCAGGGAAAGAAACAAAAGACCCCGCCGTTGATCGGCGGGGCAAGGCTTAGTGCCTTGTGTCAGGCCACAGGCACCGGCGGTATTGGTCTATCAGTTGTGCATCTCGGACCGGATCTGCTGACGCAAGACGTCGATCGGCACGGTTTTGCCGTCGCGCTTGAAGCACCAGTAGGTCCAGCCGTTGCAGGAGGGCGCATTCTCGAGATGGGCACCAACCTGATGGATCGAACCCTTGATATTTTGCCCCACCAGTGTCCCATCGGCGCGGACCTTGGCCTTGTGACGCTGGTTCATGGAATAGAGTTCCTCGCCCGGGCGTAGCATGCCGCGTTCGACCAACTGGCCAAAGGGCACGCGTGGCTCGGCGCGTTTGCTGGCGCTGACCTCCAGCGCCTCGCGGTCGAATTTACGCACTTTCGCGATGCGCTTTTCGGCCACTTTGCGATAACTTTCTTCGCGCTCGATCCCGATGAATTCGCGACCCAGCATCTTGGCCACGGCCCCTGTAGTCCCGGTGCCAAAGAACGGGTCCAGAATAACGTCACCCGGATTGGTTGATCCAACCAGCACGCGGTGCAGCAATGATTCCGGTTTCTGCGTCGGATGCGCCTTGTCGCCGTTTTCATCCTTGAGCCGTTCATGGCCAGTGCAGATCGGCAGCACCCAGTCGCTGCGCATCTGGACGCCTTCGTTCAACGCTTTCAGTGCCTCATAGTTGAAGGTGTATTTCGCCCCTTCACGCTTGGAGGCCCAGATCATTGTCTCATGCGCATTTGTGAACCGCTTGCCACGGAAATTCGGCATCGGGTTCGATTTACGCCAAACTACATCGTTGAGGATCCAATACCCAGCATCCTGCAACGCAGACCCAACACGGAAAATGTTGTGATACGATCCAATCACCCAGATCGCGCCATTGGGCTTCAGCAGACGATGGGCCGCCTTCAGCCATTCCCGCGTGAACTGGTCGTAGACGCCAAAGCTGGAAAACTGGTCCCAGTGATCATCGACTGCATCCACTTGGCTGTTATCGGGGCGGTGCAGTTGCCCTTTCAACTGCAGATTATATGGGGGATCGGCAAAAATCAGGTCAACCGAAGCCTCGGGCAGACTGTTCATCACTTCGATGCAGTCCCCGGATAGGATCGTGTTTACAGGGAGCGCTGTCGCGCCCTTTTTGGTAGTCGTTGTCATATCGCTGCCTCAAGTTCCACGGCGCTTATGCGCTCATTTGGTTGAGACAAGGATGAGTCAAAGACGATTCGCCGTCAATTTCTTTTTTGAATCAGCGGCTTACGATTTACTCTTGATACAACATATTGTGGACGGGCTTGAACGAAACTCTATGGTGAGGGGTCACACCAAGATTTCGCAGCGCATCCTTGTGTTGTTTTGACGGATAACCGGCATTTGTCTCCCAGCCGTATCCCGGATGCTGTTGCGCCAAATCCACCATCAGTTGATCGCGCCAGTTTTTGGCAAGGATCGAAGCTGCGGCGATCGACACGGAATGGGCATCGCCTTTGACCACTGCCTGCGCCGGAATGGCCAGTCCGCGCGGAATCATATTTCCGTCGATCAACAGATAATCCGGGGGGGGATCCAGCGCCGCCACCGCGCGCTCCATCGCCAGATGCGAGGCACGCAAGATGTTGTGCTCATCAATCTCGGCCACCGAAGCCTCGGCCACCGCGAATTCGGCGCAGCCACGCAGGGCAGTATCCAATGCGGCCCGGCGCTTGGCCGAGAGTTTCTTTGAATCGTTCAGACCTTGGGGAATTTCCGCAGGATTCAGGATCACTGCAGCAGCCACAACAGGACCGGCCAGCGGACCTCGGCCAACCTCATCGACACCGGCAATCCGCAGATATCCTTGCGCAAGAGCGGCTTTTTCAATCTCATAATCCGGTGTGGTCATGTTTTGGGAAAATCCTGTTTTCCCCGATTGCGCAAGAAAAAAGAGAGGACAGCAATCGCTGCCCTCTCCGACGTGATGCTTCTAAGGCACCACTCCTGCTCGAACCGTGTTACTTGTAAACGACGCGGTATCCCTGTTGGCGCAGGCAGGCGGGTTCATAGGCCCGCTTGACCTTATTGCCATTCCAGAAACCGACCTTGCACTTTTTGGGCAGGCTATTGGCGTATTTGTAGTGCTTATCCAGGCAGCGCGTCCCCAGAAGCGGGCGCTTT
This sequence comes from Ruegeria sp. CDSC052, assembly GCF_059610685.1. Lineage (NCBI taxonomy): Bacteria > Pseudomonadati > Pseudomonadota > Alphaproteobacteria > Rhodobacterales > Roseobacteraceae > Ruegeria > Ruegeria sp. CDSC052. Next base: position 54,272 of record NZ_JBXWOB010000007.1, on the reverse strand, counting down.
TTGCCATAGCCCTTGAAGGTTTCCAGGCACCGTTGCGGCAGACTATAGCGCGCAACGCGCTCGGGCAAGGGACGGATATGGTTCGGCCGATGCCTGGGGGTCCTCTGGATGTGCTGTTTGGGGGGCTGATACACGTGGTTGTAGTTGCGGGTAACCTTTTTGCTGTCGCCTTGCTTGTCAAAATGATGGATGGCAGCGCCAATCAAGGCAATCGCCGCCAGCCCGCCAAGAATATCTTCTGCATCAGCGGCACGGGCCTGGGATGCAGAAACGCCGGTAATTGCGACTGCAGAGGCAATGATCAGAGCGATGAATTTCTTATGCATGGTGCTGTCCTTTCGGGTACTCGGTGGACGTGATGACAGTCCGTAAATTCGATGACCCGACATTGGGGATGTCCCCTTCAGACAAGCAATAACGCCGTTTTGTTATCCGATATCAGACCGCGAAACCCCTTTGCGTTATTGAATATCAACCAAAGCCATGCGCAGGATGCGGCCTATGAAACAGATCCTCTCTTCTCTGGCCATCGGGGCCCTGATATCGCTTGGTTCCATGGCGTCAGCAGCGGACTGCTATGCCGATTACAAGGCCAAGCAGGACAATCCGTTGCGCCTGCATTATGGCGTCATGCAGGTTTCGTCCTGCGGCAAAGGAAAAGCCAAAAAAGAGGTCGCGCAACGGCTGCGCAGCTCGGGCTGGACCCTGCTGAACGTCATGTCCGTTTTTGGACCGGAAGGGTTGGATAAAAGGAAGGCCAATGCCGGAAAATTCTATCTCCGTTACTGAGGCACGGCGCTCGGGCGTCAGGTTGGTTGGCGCGGGCATCACGGTAATCGTTGTCATACTTGTGGCCTCTGCCGCCTTTCTGTTCTGGACATTGCCAGATGCAAACGCGTTCAATGCCCGCGTCGAACGTCTGTTCGTCGAGAGTGATCTGACCTCGCAGACCGAGATTCGCCTACTCGAGATTCTGGCCCAGTCCGGCACTGCCTTTGCCGATACATTGTCCAGTTACCGCATGGTTATCTTTGTTTTGCTGGTTTTCGCCACTGCAATGCTGATTGCTGCGCTGGTGTTTCTGGTCATGCTGGTGCTGTTGAACCGACGCATGGCACAGATTGAGCGCACTGGGATTCAGGTCACTTCACTTTTGATCAGCCGGGAAGAGAATACCGTCTATCTCAATAACATGGATTTCAAACTGACTGCGTCGGCGATGGAAACCCTGTCAGTTCTTGCCGAATCCCGGTTGGATGACGAGGTACTATCCGGCATTCAGATCGAGGCGATGATTTCCGGCAAAAGCACCGCTGATTGTGACGAGGCTGCTGGCGCGACGCGGATCAAGCGCCTGCGCGATGCTTTGGGCAATCAGATGGTCAGCGAGTTGCTGGTCAAGAACATCGCTAAAAAAGGCTATATGTTGTCGATTGAAAAAGACGTCATTCAGATGATTTGATATTGGGAAAATCCTGCTCTGCCCCTTGGAAAACACGGATCAAACGCCCATCCTATAAAGACCCGTGCCAGGGAGGATGATTATGAACGTTCACGTGACTCCAAATATCAAAGGCTATGGGATCTCGGTCGAACCACTTGTCGGCCGTATCGCAATCTACCGGGATGAGATCCTTCTGGCTGAAAGCTTTGATGCCAAGGTAATGTACGAAACTCGGTTGCCGCCGATGATCTACATCCCCCGTCAGGATGTACATGTCGATCTCAGCGATGAGACCGAACTTCAGACATTCTGCCCGTTCAAGGGCACCGCCACTTACCACGATGTCGTTCTGGCGGGTCAACGATTGGCCAACTCCGTCTGGGCCTACGAGAACGCCCTGCCCGAAAGCGCCGCGATCCAGGGCCATATCGGCTTTATGCCCACCGCATATACGCGGATTGAGCTGGGTGAAAACAACCTGCGCAACCCGGAAGACGGCAATATCAGCGGGCCGCTGATTGATTGGCTGATGCGGGGGGCCAGTGATCTCAGCACGCCCGAAGCATTCACCAAAGCGCTGGCCGAGAAGATGCTGGAACATGGAATTGCCATTCAGCGCCTCAGTATCCTTGCCTGGTCCCTACATCCGTTGATCGCGGGCAAACACTATATTTGGGAAAAGGGTGAGGCCGAGATTTCGACCAATGTGCCCACCTATGAAATCCACGACCACCCCGCCTATATCAACAGCCCTCTGCGCCACGTGTCCAACGGTATGGGCGGCGTGCGCCAAAGGCTGAATGACGAGAACCCTCAGCACAGCTTTCCAATCATGGAAGACCTGCGCGCCAAAGGGGCGACCGACTATGTCGCGATGCCCCTGCCATTTTCCGACGGGCGCACCAATGTCTTGACGCTGACTTGCGATCACCCCGACGGGTTCACAACGGCCAATCTTGGGCTGGTGTTCGAATGCTCCTCGGTGATTGCCCGGTTCTACGAAGTCTTCATGCAGCGCGAAAACGCCCAGGTATTGCTGGAAACCTATGTCGGAAAGCGGACCGGCGCGCGTGTCCTGGGCGGAGAAATCCGTCGTGGCGACGGGGATGAGATTGATGCAGCCATCATGTTCTGCGACTTGCGCAATTCTACCCTGTTGGAAGAAAAGCTGGGCCGCGCCGCCTATATCAACCTGCTGAATGACTTCTTTGAAACGGTCTCGGACATCGTCGACGAAAACGGTGGTGAAGTTCTGAAATTCATCGGGGACGCTGTTCTTGCTGTATTCCCGGCAGGCGAAGATTCTGCCTTAGCCCGCGAAAACGCGCAGCGATCAGCAGTTGGAATCGTTGAAAGGTTAGGAGAGCTGCGCAAGTCCGGGTCGGACATGCATTGCGACTGTTCGATTGGTGTCGCTTATGGGCGCGTAACTTACGGCAATATCGGGTCGCGCGAACGGTTAGACTTCACCGTCATCGGACAAGCGGCAAACGTCGCCGCACGGCTTGGGGAATACAGCAAGATCGTGAATCACAGGATCGTTGTTACCAAAGACATCGTGCCGGCCTGTACAGACGCTTTGCCACTTGGAGAGGTCAAGCTGCACAACGTGTCACAACCCGTGTGCTCATACGCGCTCAAAACCTCGGCGGACGCGATTCTGAACGGCTAGTCGCGCGAAGTTGCGTTTGATACTCACGCATCTTGCGATAGGGACAGCACTATCCGCCCAGCAGAAGCAACGCGGTTTGGGCCGGGGAAATTGTGCTTTGAAGCTGCGCGATCTGACTGCGCGCAAGGTATCTGTCGGTCAAATCCCCGATCGCCTCTTCATCCGCGAACTGCGCTAAATCGTCAGATCCAGTCAGGTTCGACAACCTATCCTTGAACACCTCAAGCTGCTTGTCGATGTCCAACTGACCAAAGCTTGAGGGCAACCCAAGCGCCGTCTCCATCATCTTTCGCAACGGCGGTAGACCCATCAAGTCGAACCATTTCGTGTCACCACTGCTGTCTTGCGATGCCAACTCAGCCAGCGCATGTTGTGCATAGAGAGATATGCGCATTGACTCGTCCTGTTCACCCACGGCGACCTCAAAGCGCGAGGTCACGTTGTCCCGGGCAATATCCTCCATAAATGTCGAAAGAATGGTTCTTCGAATTTCGCCAGGGCCCAGTCCAAATGCCTCAGAGAATTCACGGTATCTTTTGTCAGATAGGCGATTGGACAAAGCATCATCTGCGCTCGTTCCATCTGACAGGATTTTCTGGATGAAATAGCGGTTGTCGATGTCGCCCTCCAGACCAAATGCGCCCAAGGCAACCTGTAGCAGCCGGCGGTCAGAAACCAGATCTTCAGCCGTCTGAACCTTGCCGATGTTTTCCCGGAAATACGTCGCCTCACGCTCATTGACCGTCGAAGAGGAAAAGCTGTTCAACTGGCCTTCGTAGGTGCGCTGAATGAACCGCCAGCCAACAATGCCACCTGAGGGTATGACCGGCTGAAAGGTCATTGCTGGTAAGCCATGAGGCGCTCTTCTCGCGGTAGCAAAGCACGCAGGGATTTGAGGCATTTGTAATATTGCTCGGCCAACAAAGCTTCGGTTGCCTCGGCCAAAACTCTGCGGCTGTCCGCATCCGTAAACACTTGGCTCAACTCTTCCACCCGACGCAGCAGTTGTTGGCGGGCGCTTTCAGCTTCCATGTCTCCAGACAGAACCAGTTGCGTCGCATAGCACACTCTGCGAACGGGTGTGTTCACCTCATCAGGATGTATCGCATCGCGCAAACGCAGGACATTTGCCTGTGGTGTCATGATTGAAAACCGACTTCTACGATCGCCGTTTTCCACAACTACACCATTAATCAGCACGCGTTCTTTTGGTGCTAGCTTCAATACCAAACCCGCCATCAATTCGCACCCATTTGCCGAAGGCCTTTGAGAACGGCCATGTTTATTTCCAGAAGGGGCTCTACCGAAGCCTTATTGCTGAGTATCTGGCTGCTGTGCTGTTCGGTGAACTCAGCTAGATAGAAAATCCGGGCGCGAAGGTCATTCGGCAAGGCGTTATCGGAATCGGCAACCCCGTTTGCCAACACAGACCAAAGCCTCCGGTTTTCATGCAAAGCCTGAACAAACGCTCCAAAGTCGGTTTTGTGCCGCGCGGCCGCAGCCTTCAACCGATGCGTGATCTTGGAAATCGCCTCATATTCCGTATCACGCGGTGTGCGCGTCGGAGCAGCGGTCTGCGCATAGGCGCGTTGTGCAAGAGTTTGCGGTGTCACTTGAAATCCTTCCAAAAGGCCGTCTTACGGCGGTCAAAGCCGGGGCGCGTCTCCACGCCCCGGCCAGGGTCCTGAACTTAGCGGAACAGAGACAGGATCGACTGCGGCGCCTGGTTGGCAATCGACAACGACTGCGTTGCCAGTTGCTGCTGTACCTGCAGGGCCTGCAGACGGGCCGAGGTTTCTTCCATATCAGCGTCAACCAGCGCTCCGATACCGGACTTGAACGAGTCAGAAAGATTCGAGATGAATTCTTTCTGCGTTTCGATCCGGCCCTGAGACGAACCAAACGCCGCAGATGCATCAATGGACGTGTCGATCAAGGTCTCGATAGTACCCAGCGCCGCCTGAGCACCAGCATCTGTCGAAACATCAATCGAAGCCAACGCCCCCAGGCCACCTGCATTGGCATTGGTGAACTGCGCCGAGACAGTAACGTCCCGATCAGCGTCGGCACCAGCCGTCGCAGCACCGGTTACAAATGTCAAAGTGCCCGGGTTGGCCGAGTCATAGTCGATTGCGACACCCGTGATCCCCAGGGAATCGATCTGATTTTTCAGGCCAACGGCAACAATGGCATCCGTATAAGCGGCGTCATATGTTCCAGATGGGTCCAGATCAGCAGCTTGCACCGTGTAGGACGCAACCTTGTCACCAATAGTGATCGAGATCTTGTCACCAGCAGCAAAGTTGTCCGTTGAACTGTCCACCACGATGTCGCCGGTTCCACCAGCTTTGTCCATCGTGAAGCCCGCGGCGTCATTGTCGGTTGTGACGTTGTCCGAGCCGGCCAGAACACCTTTGCTGGCATACCCACCTGTGGACAGGTTCTGCGAGGCCACCGAAATCGAAGATGCGGTTACGTTGCCACTGGAGTCACGATCCAGAGACGACAGGATCGAGGCTGTACCCGCCGACCCGTCAACCAGGTTAAGCCCGTTAAACTGCGCCGCTCCAACCACCGATGCGATCTGATCTTTAAGAGCAGTCACGTCGTCATTGATTTTGCCGCGGTCAACATTGTCTTCCTGTGCCGCAACGATCTTCTCTTTCATCTGGGACAGCAGGTCAGTGACTGTCTCGGACGCGTTCCGGGCCACCGCAACGGTCGATTCACCCAGTGCCAAACTGTCTTTGATGGCGTTGAACCCCTTAACGTCCGACTCCATGACTTTGGAAATCGCCCAGACGGCTGAATTGTCCTTGGCTGTGGCGACGTCTTTACCGGTCGAAATCGCGTTCTGGGTCTGCGCCAGGTTCCTGTTGACCGATTTCAGGGTTTGCAGCGCAACCATTGCGCCGTTGTTTGTCAGAATGCTGGACATAGCTTTCTTCCTTTTCCGTTCGGGCCTTTTGCGCCCTTGCTTACCCCGCAACATGTACGGGCTTTGACGTCTTTCTGATCACTGCGACCCGCCGTCGGGCTTTTCGCGCCATCTGAGTTTCCAGATGCAGGATCACCTTTGACGCCGATCTCCTAACGGAGTGCTAAGACTCGAAAATCAGAAAGCTCGGATTTGATTCAATCCTCGCGCTAGGCCCGCTTTTCCAGCTTTGCGTGACTGCGAACGGTAAAATCGCTGCGTTGCCCATCCGCTCCATAAGTACTGAATTCCTGACGCACTCGGCGCAGTTCAGCCATGCGCCCGGCAACCGCCCGAATCCCTTCGGCCGCATTGTTCAGCAGAGCCTGATTCCGGTCGACTTTCTTTTGAACCCCGATCAGTTCATCACTATCAATCACCTCAAGATCATTGATCGCACCGATCAGCTTTTCCTTTTCCGGGACCATGTGATTCAACCGATCCAGATCCCCGGTCACCAAGGCGTTGCGTTCAAGGTCCAGAACTTCTTCAAGAGATTTGATCAGGTCATGTTCAGACTTGTTAGGCATTGGTATTCTCCATCATGGACTGAAACAGGATTTCGGACAGGCCAACACCGCCGGACCTGGCAAGCTGCAGTGCCTGCTGCTGAACAAGAAACGATGAAAACTGGTCTTCACCCGCACCGCCGCCGAACGAATCTCGGGATTCGCCCAGACCTGCGGACTTAAGCATTTCAGACAGGAACGCCGCCTCAAGCTCTACCGCAGCATCTTTCAGCTTTTGCTCAACAGACAAGGGCTGCGGCGCCGCTGGAATACCAGATAGCTTCATCGCTTTCTCCGAAAATTGCATCGAACTTTCTGGATCAAATATGAAAGCGGTTAAAATAAACGTAACTTCCTGCGGGCAAATTCCTGGTTACGCAAACCGGAGCCGGAGCAAAATGCCCAACCCTCTTATATTGTCCACATCCTCGACCGCCAGCGCCGCAAAATCTGAAACTGCCGCCAAGGGACACCCAATCTCGGAAGGGGCTGACACCTTTGCTGAGGTAATGGAGCAGGAATTGCAGCGTTCCGAAGGTGACAGCTTGAATGAGGACGTGCCCGAACTGACCATTAATGCCGAGGTGCAGGTTGAAGAGGATGTGGTCGAAGAAGACTCTGTTGATCTTGCGACCAGCCTGTCGGGAAAACCTGTAACTGACCCGCCCACCCGCGCGCCGGCGCAGGACGAAGAGATGGCACCTGAGGAAACGCCGGCATCGCTGCCCGAACCTGACAAGGCCGTAATACTCGCAGCGCCAAACAATGCGACCCCCGATCCTCGGGGTGATGCGCTTGGAAACGCGGCGCAACGCGCCCGATCTGAGGTTCCGGCTTTGTTGCAGGCGAAAACCGCTCAGCAAAACCCGGAACACAATCTGACGCAAACCGCTATTGCAAAGGGCTATCGGACCAAGGCGTCGATACCCTCGGATTCTGCGTCCGAAAAACCCGAAGTGCCAGAACCAAAGCTGGTTTCGCGAGATACACCCGATGCGGCTCGGGCTCCCAAAGCCACCGGTTCACCGCCGACAACGCAATCCGTTCCGACATTTGTTCAAATACAACTGATGGCGTCTGCCAAGGTGCAGGACGTTGATTTGGTATCAGACCCGGATGCCGAGGGGATTCTGCCCGCGCGCGAAAGCCAGCCATTTTCAACGGCACGAGATACGTCAGCAAGCCATCAGCACTTTTTAACCTCAGCACGGGCAGAAACGGCGCGGGCAATCGCGGGGCAGATGGCCGCTGCGATACATGCAAGACCACAATCCGGCACGATTGAACTGACCTTGAATCCGGAAGAGCTGGGCAAGATCTCAATCGTCATGAATGGCCGGGATGACGGGTTGCAGATGACGATCGCAGCCGAGCGGCCGGAAACTCTGGAAATGATGAGGCGACATCTTTCGGTTCTTGAGGCTGAGTTCAAAAACCTCGGGCTTGGCGATCTGTCTTTCAATCTGGGTGGTTCGTCAGACGGCCAGTCCGAAAGCGCGGATAGACACGCGGAGTCCGGTCTGAATACAACCCAGACCGAAATGGATCAGGCAAGCGAGCCGGTCTTAACCCGGATCGGCCATAGTGGCCGCGTTGATATGAGGCTTTGAGCATGATCACGCCCACACAGAATACAGGCGCTACCGCCACACAGACCCAATCTTCGGCGCAATCTGGAACATCCGGCCTGGCCTCGGATTTTGAAACCTTCCTTCTGATGCTGACCGCCCAGGCCCGCAACCAAGACCCGCTGGAGCCGCTGGATTCATCAGAATACGCCTCGCAACTGGCTCAGTTCTCGATGGTCGAGCAGCAAGTTCAGACCAACGATCTGCTCTCAGCGCTTGCCTATTCGCTTGGCAGTGTAAACCTTGAAGAGCTTGCCAGCTGGGTCGGGATGGATGTGCGAACCGCCTCTGCCTTTCATTTCGACGGTTCACCAGAAACGCTGTATGCGCAGGCCGACCCCGGGGCGGACAGCGCCTTTATGGTGATCCGCAACGACTCGGACGAGGTCGTTGAACGCATCGCTGTTTCTACGACGGAATCCGAGTTTGTCTGGGCCGGAACCGATGACGATGCCGCCCCGTTACCGGCAGGAAATTATACCGCAACGATGGAAAGTTATGACGGCGATGAGCTGCTGTCTGAACGCATCGCCTCAGCGTATAATCAGGTGCTCGAGGCGCAGGTCGGCACTGATGCAGTGTTGCTGACGCTCGCTGGCGGAGAGGTGGTGCCAGCAGGAATAGTCACTGCGGTGCGAACAGGAGCTTGATCTACGGTTAACGACAGGCGAAACCAAGGCAATGCCCGACTCGTTGACTGATTGGTGATCTCCCTGCCTCAAATACCGTCCCCACCGCGCGACCTTGTTGCTCAACTTGTCAGGCTCGGATTTGCCAGCGCTGGGGCACAGTTCGAAACTCTGTATGGTGGCAGGACAAACCGGGTGTGGAAGGTGCTGGGCGACGACAGTGATCAGGTATTGAAACTGTACCGCTCGGACCTGGAAAACCCATTGTTTCGCAACGATCCCGCATTGGAAGCCGCCTGTCTGCGGGCACTGGCTTCTTCTGGGGTTGTGCCGCGATTGCGGGCAACGGGACAACATGACAACGGATATTGGGTGTTCTACGACCACGCACAGGGCACCCCCTGGCGGTCTGACCCGGCCCCAGTGGCCCGGTTGCTGCACCGCCTGCATTCGCTCAACCTAAACATAGAGAACGCACCCACCGGTAAAAACGGTAGCGCAGATCTGGCCGAACATAGTCAAAGCATTCTGGCGATGTGCACATCGGATCGACGGGCTCAGCTGGAAAAGATGCAACCACAGCATCATATTTTGCGGTCGGATCATACTTGCCTGATTCACGGCGACCCGGTGGCGGGAAACATCCTCGTCGCATCCTCTGGTCTGACGCTGATTGACTGGCAATGCCCAGCCGTTGGTGATCCTTGCGAGGACCTTGCGCTGTTCCTGTCACCCGCCATGCAATATCTTTACAGAGGTGCGGTTTTGACCGTTGACGAGCAAAAGTCCTTTCTTTCGGCGTATGACCGGCAGGAAACCGTAAACCGCTACCGGTCTTTACGCCGCTGGTACGGGTGGAGGATGGCGGCCTACTGCCTATGGCGCGCAGAACATGGGGCACCAGATTATGAACAAGGGCTCGAGCTGGAACTGGCCGCTTTGTGAATGTCAGAGGTCGGCCAGTGCCATTAACGCATAGGCTGGCGGCATCAGCGCCCGCCGCCAGGACCCAAGTGGAAAACGCCGCGGGGGTCGGGCCATTGGCTCAGGCAATTCCGCATCCTGTCCAAGCACCATGCGACTAAGCGCCCGCCCACAATAGGTACCCATCGCGACACCGTTTCCATGATAGGCCAGCCCGGCAAACATCCCATTCTGACCCGGAACGGGCCCTGCGAACGGCGTCAGATCCTGGGTAAGGCACACCATCCCTGACCACATATTGGTCACGTCCACATCGGCCCATGCCGGAAACATGGCCTTGAAATCACGCTGCACCTTTTGCCGGATCGCAGCCTCGGCCTTAGGTGATGAGCGCAGGCCACCGCGCATCCCAAACAGAAACCGCCGATCCGGCATAAGACGAAAATAGTGCAGAAGATTTCGTGTATCGTAAGACATCTGATCCGAGGTCCAGCCCTGCGCCGACACCTCAGCCTCGGTCAATGGGCGGGTCACCAGAACGGTTGATTGCGCTGGCATATAGCGCCCAGACAGCCATTCAGGCATGTTTTCACTGGAATATCCGTTGGTGCAGATCAGTACATTCGACGCTTTGATCCGCCCTGACCCGGTTCGAACATCAAAGCTCGCGCTGGTTTTGGTAATGTCTCTGGCCATGGTTTTCTGAAAAAATCGGGCCCCAGCGGAAGCGGCCGCATTTGCAATGCCGAACAGGTATTTCCGGGGGTTCAGACCAAATCCGACCGGCACGCTATAGCCCCCGAAAAAATCCCCACCCAACCCGAGCCCGGGCAGGTCGGCTGCCTCATGCAAGCAGCCCCCGTCATCCGCAGAGCGTCGCAATTTCTCCATGGCGCGGGCGGTGTGGGCCAGGGCGGTCTCGCCCTTGGAATGAACGTCCGCTTCGATCTGATGCGCCTCAAGCAGGTCGGCGACAAGATTGACCGCATCCACTTTGGCCCGGGCAAAGCTTTCGGCCCCCTCGACCCCATATCGCCGAGCCATGCCACGATCGCTCAGCTTTGACCCACCTCGGCAGCAAAACCCACCATTGCGACCCGAGGCACCCCACCCCGGCGTCTCCGCCTCGAGAACTGCGACGGATAGGCCTGCCTGCCCCAGGAAAAGCGCGGCTGTAACACCTGTGAACCCGCCGCCGATGATGGCGACATCCACGCTCAGATCATCCTGCAACACCGGCCAGTCTGGTGCTGCGATAGTTTCATCCCACCAGCACCCTGATCGCGGTCCAGATCCATAGGTATACTCAGGGAACAGACGTTTCATTCCGCACGCACTGCCGCCATCTCATCCTGTTTTTGCCGGACCATCGCGCGCTTGGTGACCAAAGATGCTGCTATGACACCGACCGTCACGACCGCAATCATGATCGTGGATAGCGCATTGATTTCAGGGCTGACGCCCAGCCGCACAGCTGAGAAAATCTTGATCGGCAGAGTCGTGGCTGACGGGCCCGATGTGAATGATGCGATCACCAGATCATCCAGCGACAGCGTAAAAGCCAATAACCAGCCTGAAATCACCGCCGGGGCGATGATCGGCAGGGTGACAAGACGGAAGGCTTGTGCGGGTGAGCACCCAAGATCCAACGCTGCCTCTTCCAGAGACTGATCAAACGTGACCAGACGTGAGGATACAACAACCGACACGAAGCACATTGAAAAGGTCGTATGTGCCAGCACGATGGTCAAAATACCCCGGTCCAGTCCAATTCCGATGAACAGCAGCAAAAGCGACAGGCCAGTGATCACTTCGGGCATCACAAGAGGCGCATAGATCATGCCCGAAAACAGAGTCCGGCCAAAGAACCGCCCACCGCGTACCAGCACATAAGCCGCCGCCGTACCCAGAATGGTAGCCAGGGTCGACGAGAATACTGCAACCCGCAAGGTGACCCAGGCAGCATCAAGAAACGCTTCGTTCTGGACCAACTCACCATACCATTTGGTCGAAAATCCAGCCCAAACCGTGACCAGTTTGCTTTCGTTAAAAGAGAAGATGATCAAAATGAGCATCGGGATATAGAGAAACGCGAAACCAAGCGTCAACGAGACGACGTTGAACCAGCTTAACCTGTTCATTGCTCAGCCTCCGTCTGTTTCTGCTGGTTGCGCTGGAACAGCACGATGGGAATCACAAGGATCAGCAACAGCACAACTGCCACGGCACCGGCCACCGGCCAGTCGCGGTTCGAGAAGAACTCCTCCCACAACACTTTGCCGATCATCAATGTCCCGGATCCTCCGAGCAATGATGGGATCACAAATTCGCCGATCACCGGAATCATCACCAGGAAACAACCCGCGATGATACCCGGGCGTGACAAGGGGATCGTTATCAGCCAGAAGGCCTGAATACGCGAACAGCCCAAATCCTCTGCGGCCTCGATCAGCGACTCGTCCATTCGTTCAAGCGCGGAATAGATCGGCAGAATCATGAAGGGCAGATAGGTATAGACGATACCGATATAGACAGCTGTGTTGGTGTTCAGAATGGTCAGCGGGGTCGAGATGATGCCCGTCCACAGCAGCAGTTGGTTCAGGTAACCTTCGTTGCTGAGAATACCCATCCAAGCATAGACCCGGATCAGGAACGACGTCCAGAACGGCAGAATTACCAACATCATCAACGTCGGGCGCCACTCAGCCGGTGCGCGGGCCATGCCATACGCGATAGGATACCCCACCAGCAAAGTCAGTATGGTTGAAATCAACGCGATTTTGACACTGGACAGGTAAGCTTTCCAATACAGGTCATCTTCGGTTAGCCAGACGAAATTCTCAAAATCCAGCTGGCTGAAGAAATCCCTGAGCCCGGCCCAGCCCTGAGATAGATCCAGTGTCGGCGTGTAAGGCGGGATGGCCAGCTCCGTGTCCGAAAGCGAGATTTTCAGAACGATGAAAAATGGCACCAGAAACAGCGCCAAAAGCCAGACATACGGGACGGCGATCAGAAGGGCGCGGCGCATCAATCCGCCAACAGAACCGCGGCGGTGGCTGTCCAGGACAGCCAGACCGGGTCTTCCCATGTAAAGGAACGACGCGAAATGCGACGGGTATTTGCCGTCTGCGCCTTGATAATCGTGCCGTTATTCAGTTCGACGTGATAAGTGGACAGATTGCCCAGATAGGCAATGTCAAGCACCTTGCCCTGCACTGCGTTGATTGCATCCGCAGGACGATCAACCGAGATCGTCACCTTCTCGGGGCGGATCGCCAGATGACATAGCTGGCCGTTCGAAAACTCTGTGGTCGAGGACGCAGTCAAAGGTGCCTGACCTTCAGCCCAGTCAATCTGATAGGTCTCATCAGCGCTTGCCGTGGCCCTGCCCTGGATGATGTTCACATCGCCAATGAAATCGGCCACATAGACCGAACTGGGATTCTCATAAATCCGGTCGGGTGTCGCCACTTGTATCAGATTACCCTGATCCATTACCGCAACCCGGCTGGCCACGGTCATCGCCTCTTCCTGATCATGGGTCACGATCACAAAGGTGGTGCCGGTCTTTTCCTGAATATCCATCAACTCGAATTGCGTATCCTGTCGCAGTTTCTTATCCAGCGCCCCCAAAGGTTCGTCCAGCAACAGCAGCTTTGGCGCTTTGGCCAGGGATCGCGCAAGCGCCACGCGCTGACGCTGACCACCCGAGATCTGGTGCGGTTTGCGACGGGCGAATTGTTCAAGCCGGGTCAGGCGCAACATCTCTTCGACACGATCCATAAGATCATGCTTTGGCATATTGTCCCGACGCAGACCAAAGGCGATGTTTTCCCAGATAGATAGATGCGGAAACAGCGCGTAGGATTGGAACATCATGTTCACAGCCCGTTTGTTCGGCGGAATGGGATCTATATCCTGCCCGCCCAGCAGAATATGCCCTTCGGTCGGTTTTTCAAACCCGGCCAACATTCGCATCATCGTGGTCTTGCCGCAGCCCGAGGGCCCTAGCAGAGCAAAGAATTCTTTCTCAAATATATCCAAGGACAGATTGTCGATGGCCGTGAACTCACCAAACCGTTTGGTGACATTCTGGAACTGGATCAGAGGTTTCGCCTGTGGGTCTTCCCACGGCACAAAAACAGTAGAGTTCAAAACGGCCCCCGTTCGGCAATCTGAAAAGAATGGCAGGGCGGTTGGTCCGCCCTGCTGAAACAAGCCGGATCAGGTGCCCGATTTGATCTTGGTCCACAAACGGGTCACGACCCGCTGTATCTTCGACGGGTAAGGCGTCGTGATATAGAGGTTTTGCATGGTCGCATCATCCGGATAGATGGCCGGATCACCGATCACGTCTTCCTCAAGAAATTCTTGCGAAGCCTTGTTGCCATTGGCGTAGTAAACATAGTTCGAGGCCGCAGCCATATTGTTGGCATCCAGAATGAAATTCAGGAATTTATGCGCACCCTCCGGGTTCGGAGCATCAGCCGGAATCGCCATCTGGTCGAACCACATCAACGACCCTTCAGCAAAGGGATGATACTCAATTTCAACACCATTATCGGCTTCGGCCGCACGATCGCGGGCCTGCAGGATATCACCCGACCACCCCACGGCGACACAGATGTCGCCATTGGCCAATGCGTTGATATATTCCGAGCTGTGGAACTTCTGAATGTGCGGTCGAACGCTGGTCAAAACCGCCTCGGCCTTGCCAATAACATCTTTGTCATGGCTGTCCGGGTCTTCACCCAAATATTGCAGAACCATCGGAATGATTTCTGCCGGAGCATCCAGGAAATGTACGCCGCAGGATGCAAGTTTCTCCATATTCTCGGGTTTCAGAACCAGATCCATGCTGTTCAGCGCAACATCCTCGCCCAACGCTTCCTGCACTTTTCCAACATTTACACCAAGCCCGGTTGTGCCCCACATGTAGTTGATAGAATAGGCGTTGTCCGGATCATACCCGGCAGTACGTTCCTGAATCACATCCCACAGATTGCCTGAATTCGACAACTGTGCAGCGTCAAGCGCCTGAAAGGCTCCAGCCTGGATCTGACGCTGAAGGAAAGTACCCGAAGGCACCACCACGTCATAGCCTGATCCACCGGCCAGCATCTTGGTCTCCAATACCTCGTTGCTGTCAAAAACATCATAAATCAGAGTCAGACCGGTATCTTCCTCGAACTTTGTCAGAAGCTCTTCGTCGATATAGTCGGACCAGTTGTAAACACGCACCTCTTCAGCGAAGGCCGCCGAAGTCCCCAATGCGATGACCGCTGTCATGGTCAGCGTTTTGATTGTCATATTATTCTCCCTGCAAGTGTACGCGCTATTTTCCCGTTTTTTTGGATTTGATCAAGTTTTGCGTTTTCGCACGATCCGTCGTATGGTTTCACGAGGTCAGAAACCTGACAAGTCAACATAGCGGGAAACAGGGCAAACCACTTGGATTTGATCAAAAATAAGGCATTCAGCACTGACGGTGCGCGTGAAAAACGACCTGCGCATGAACAGGTCTATAATACCCTCAGATCACAAATCATGTACGGCGAATTGGTGCCGGGGCAACCCGTCACGATCCAGGGTCTCACTGATTCGCTGGGTGTTGGAATGACCCCTGTGCGGGAGGCGATCAGGCGCCTGATATCCGATGGTGCTCTGGTGTTTCAGGGCAACCGCCGAGTGAGTGTTCCTCTTCTGACCGACGGCGATGTCGAACAGATGATTTATTCAAGAATCAAAATAGAATCAGAGCTTTCGAGGCGTGCAACTGCGAATGTGACACCTCAGGACATTGATCATCTTGAGCAGATCGACCAACGTCTGGATCGCACTATCAGCGATGGAGACGTCAGCGGCTATCTGCGCCTCAACCACCGGTTTCACGAAACGCTTTACGGCCATGCAAATGCCCCGATTCTCAATGATCTGGCCGAGCGCCTGTGGCTTAGATTCGGGCCGTCTTTGCGCGTTGTATGTGGTAGATTCGGCACTCAGAGCCTGCCGGACCGCCACAAGGATATCATTTCGGCGTTGCGCAATCAGGACGCGGATATGGCAGCAAAAGCAACCGCACAAGATATCGAACAGGGCATGGAGCTGATGGCAGACGCCTTAGTCAACGCTTAGATCTGTCCGATTCGATTGACAGGAAAAAATTTGATCATATTGTAGCTGCCAATCGCTCTTGCAGGAGATTTTCCGATGTCGACCATCACAAACCATTTGCCCACGGCCCAGTTGCAGGCCTTGGACGCCGCCCACCACATGCACCCTTTTTCGGCCAATGGCGCCCTAGGGAAAGAAGGCGCGCGTGTGATCACCCGTGCGAAGGGCGTCTACCTTACGGACAGCGAGGGTGAAGAAATACTCGATGCAATGGCGGGCCTGTGGTGTGTCAATATCGGCTATGGTCGCGATGAACTGGCCGAGGTCGCAGCCCGCCAGATGCGCGAACTGCCGTATTACAATACCTTTTTCAAAACGACCCACGTCCCTGCCATCGCGCTGGCCGCGAAGATCGCGGAACTTGCGCCAGGCGATCTGAACCATGTGTTCTTTGCAGCCGGCGGGTCTGAGGCGAATGACACAAACATCCGTCTGGTTCGGACCTATTGGGCCGAAAAAGGCCAGCCCGACAAGAACATCATCATCAGCCGCCATAACGCCTATCATGGCTCTTCGGTCGGCTCGGCGTCGTTGGGCGGCATGGCAGGGATGCACGCGCAGGGTGGAATCCCGATCCCGAATATCCACCATATCAACCAGCCAAACTGGTGGGCCGAAGGTGGCAGCATGTCACCCGAAGAATTCGGCCTGGCCCGCGCGCGTGAGTTGGAAGAGGCGATTGAGGAACTTGGCGAAAACCGCGTCGCAGCCTTTATCGCCGAACCCGTACAGGGCGCAGGTGGCGTGATCGTTGCACCGGATACCTACTGGCCTGAAATTCAGCGCATCTGTGACAAATACGATATCCTGTTGATCGCGGATGAGGTCATCTGCGGCTTTGGCCGCACCGGCAATTGGTTCGGGTCACAAACCGTCGGCATTCGCCCCGATATCATGACCATCGCCAAAGGCCTCAGCTCGGGCTATGCGCCGATTGGCGGATCCATCGTAAGCGATGAAATCGCCGAGGTCATTGGTGGCACCGAGTTCAATCACGGCTACACCTATTCCGGCCATCCGGTCGCCGCCGCCGTGGCACTGGAAAACCTGCGCATCCTCGAAGAAGAAAAGATCGTCGAGCATGTCCGCGATGTGGCCGCGCCGTATCTGAAGGAAAAATGGGAGGCGCTGGCCGATCACCCGCTTGTGGGCGAGGCCAAGATCGTCGGCATGATGGCCTCGATTGCGTTGACCCCGGACAAGGCCAGCCGCGCCAAATTCGCCTCCGATCCGGGTACAGTCGGCTATATCTGCCGCGACCGCTGCTTTGCGAATAACCTGATCATGCGCCATGTGGGCGATCGGATGATCATCTCTCCTCCGCTGGTTCTGACACCCGCGGAAATTGATGAGATGCTCGTACGCATCCACAAATCTCTGGACGAGGCACAGGCCGAGATCATCGCACAGGGCCTGATGAAAGCGGCCTCCTGACCCGCGCAGCTTCATCTGGCTGAAAATACCTCGGGGGAGGCGCCGTCAGGCGACGGGGGCAGAGCCCCCTCCCCTACCTCAACCGCTCTAACAGCGGCGCGGACGCATAGCCGTCCGGCAAAAGCCCCTGTGCCAGTTGATAGGCCCGAACCGCCTCGGTGGTGTTCGGGCCGGTGCGCCCGTCGATCCCCTGTGTATCGAACCCGGCTTCGGTCAGCCGGAGCTGCAATTCCTTCTTCTCAGCAAAGCTCAACGCCCGATCACCCCGAGGCCACTCGGCCTGAAACGCCGCGCGGCCCGCCAGACGGTCGGACAAATGTCCAATGCCGATCACATAGGCATCTGCACCGTTGTATTGCTCGATCACGCGGAAATTTTCGAAGACCATCAATGCAACGCCTTCACCACCCGCTGGCAACAAGATCGCTGCCTGACCATGATCCGTAAGCGGCTGTCCATCCCACGCAACCACGCCCAGCGCCGCCCAGTCTGACGGCAGCAGCGTGTAATCGCGTCTCGCGGCCGCAAAATCGAACCCGGCGGGCAGGCGCACTTCAACACCCCATGGCTGTCCCTTGGTCCACCCATGACGCGCCAGATAGGCCGCTGTCGAGGCCAGCGCGTCGGTCGGGTCATCCGCCCATATATCCCGCCGCCCATCACCGTCGAAATCCACGGCGTGATCCAAAAACGAGGTCGGCATGAACTGCGTATGCCCCATTGCTCCGGCCCAACTTCCGACCATCGTTGCGGGACTGACATCGCCTGCCTGAATGATCCGCAAGGCGGCAATCAGTTGCGTTTCAAAGAACTCAGCCCGTCGGGCATCAAAGGCCAGCGTCGCAAGCGAACGGATCGTCTGATCCGACCCCCGAAATGTGCCGAAAGATGTCTCAAGCCCCCAAATCGCGGCCACGACCTCTTTTTCGACGCCATACTGCGCCTCAATCCGGGTCAGCACCGCGGCATGGCGTTCCAACCCCGCGCGACCGTCCGCGACGCGCCGATCAGAAACGGCCGCATCCAGATAGTCCCAGATGGGCTTGGTAAACTCAGCCTGATTACGATCGCGCTTGATGATGTCCTTGTCATAGGCCAGCCCCGCAAGCGCGCGGTCCAAAGTCCCGGGCAGGATGCCCTGCGCCTGTGCCCTCGCCCGAAAATCACCAAGCCACGCCTGAAACCGGGCGCTTCTTTCCTCTGACACGCGATACATTTCCTCCGATGGTCGGACGACCGGTCGGATTGAGACTGTAAGATCAGCCGACGCCAATTGTATCGGCTGTGGCCCTTCCGGGCTTTTGATGGACTCCGCCTGTACGATGGATGCCCATAATGCTGCGGTCATAACGCCGCTTACGCATCTACGCATTCCGAATTTCCTGATAACTGCTCAACCACAGGATAGCGCAAAAATGGCGAATCTCAAAGCGCTCAGCTTTCCGAGTCGCGGTCTCTCGCCTTTCGCTCGGATCGCAGCCGGTTCAGAGCTTCGCGCAGCAGAGGGACCCGGTTGGGCCGGAACGAGGCCCCGGTCGTCTGCATCTCTTGCATGCGATCCAACCGAAACACGCGGAAATCCTGCCGCAACAGGCACCAGCTGATCAGCACGCTGGCGCGATCCATGTACACAATGCTCAGCGGGTTTACACTGCGACGGGTCTCGTCGCCTTTGGCATCCCAATAGGAAAATTCGATCGTCTGTTCGTCCCAGGTGGCCCGCCGCAGTTCAGCGACATCCACCGTTGGTTTCGCCGGCCGGTCAAACCGTGTGGCGGTCAGCACCGCATGGCTGAGGCGCTGAGACTGGCGCGGTGGCAAACGACCCTGCAGCTTGCGCAGAACTTCGCTGGCAGCCTCTGAGAGGCCGGGATCACCAATGGATTGTACCTCGCGCAGGCCAAGCACCAGGGCCTCAAGCTCATCATCGGTGAAGCCAAGCGGTGGCAGGGTGGCGTCCTCGATCAGGGTGAACCCGAACCCCGCCTCTCCGTCGATCACGGCGCCGAGGCTGCGCAATGAATCGATGTCTCGGTGAATCGTGCGCGGCGAAACGCCTAGATCCTGAGCCAGCTCAATCGACGTTCTTGGCGACGGGCCAGAGCGCAAGGATTGCATTAATTGGAACAAACGGGCGGTGCGGGTCATAATGCAGGTTACTTTATCTCTAATGACAGAAATTGTCATTAGCTCGGCATACCCATCACCTATACCCATGATGGAGCCCAAGATGCTGACCCTTTTGACCTACCCCTCTGCCTTTGGCCTGTTCAGCGCCAGCCCGTTTTGCGTGAAGACGGCACTAATGCTGCAAACATCGGGCCAACGCTGGCAGCGATCTGACCTCCTTGATCCGCGCAAGATGCCGCATCAGAAGCTGCCGGTTCTGCGCACGCCGCAGCGTCTGATCCCCGACAGCGACCTGATCCGCGACTGGCTTGAGGCGCAAGGCAGTGATTTTGATCACGGGCTGAGCGATCTGCAAAAGGCCCAATCGCGCGCCTTGATCCGCCTGGCCGAAGAGCATCTGTATTTTCAGATCGTCCAAGACCGCTGGGCCAATGACGAAGTCTGGCCGATTCTGTATAAGACCTTTTTCACTGGCATCCCCGCCCTGATCCGCAAACCGGTTGCCAATTCTATCCGCAAGAACGTTGTTAAAGGATTGGGGTTTCAGGGCGTCTCTCGATTCTCAGATGCGGAACGTCAGGACAGGCTGGAACGCGATCTTGAGGCGATCTCGGCCTATCTATGGCAGTCGACCTATTTGATGGGAGAAACCCCGACCTCAGTGGATATGAGCGTGGCCCCCATGCTTGCCGCGATGCGCGCGACGCCGGCCAATACACCGCTGACCCAGCGGATCAAACAGGATAAGCTGTTGAGCGACTACATAGACCGGATGGAGCAGGCGATACCGCTGTCATGACACAATTTGACGATCCCGCAGTGGCAGCGGCCTATCATGCCCTGCCCGAAGGCACACGTGCCGGGGCGCTTGCGCTGCGTCAGTTGATCCTGGAAACCGCCACTTCGTTGCCCCGCGCGCAGCCGTTGCAAGAGGCATTGCGCTGGGGGCAGCCCGCCTATCTGGCGCCCAAGGGATCCACGATCCGATTGGGCGGGCACAAAGCGGCCCGCTTTGCCCTGTTCGTGCATTGCCAAAGCCGGTTGATGGGCGATTTCACCTCGGCCTTTCCGGGCGAAGATCGGATAGACGGCAACCGGGCTGTTCTGTTTGATGATCCGGATCAGATCGACGCCACCCGCCATGGCTGGCTGATAGCCCGCGCGTTGACCTATCACCTTCCCGCAAAAGGCTGACTTACATGCGCCTTGTTCCCGAGATGCGAACTCACTTCTGACGGCGTTTGCGTTCCACCTTGCGTTTGATCTTGTCCTTCTTGCGCTTGGTGCCGACCGCCTTGCGTCGCGTTGGGCGCTTGGATGCTCCTCCGCGCCCCGTCGGCAGAGCCTGATCGTCGATCGACAACAGCTCCAACTCCAGCCCACCCGTCACAGGTGTCGCCTCGGTCAGACGCACGGTGACGCGTTGGCCGATGGCTATGATCAGCCCGGTGTCCGACCCCATCAGGGTTCCGGCCTCCCGGTCGAAATGGAAGAACTCGCGCCCCAAGGATCGCACCGGTACCAGACCGTCCGCGCCGGTCTCGTCCATTTTCACGAAAGCCCCAAACCGGGCGATACCACTGATCCGACCCGAGAACTCAGTCCCAACACGCTCGCTCAGATAAGCCGCCAGATACCGGTCGGTCGTATCTCGTTCCGCCATCATCGAGCGGCGTTCGGTATCCGAGATATGAGTGGCAGTTTCGTCCAGCCGGGCGATCTCATCCTCGGTCAGGCCATCGGCACCCCAGCCATGGGCCGAGATCAGCGCGCGGTGCACGATCAGGTCGGCATAGCGCCGGATGGGCGAGGTGAAATGTGCATAATTCCGCAGCGCCAGCCCGAAATGGCCGAAATTCTCAGCGTTGTAATAGGCCTGCGCCATCGACCGCAGGGTGGTCAGGTTGATCAACTCTGCATCCTCGGTGCCCGCAGCCGCATTCAGCAGTGCGTTCAGGTGGCGGGTCTGCAACACCTGCCCCTTGGCCAAATTCAACCCCGCCGCCTGAGCCGTTTCCCGCAGGCTTTCCAGCTTCTCGGGTGCTGGTTCTTCGTGGACACGGAACAGCAGCGGGCGGCGCTTGGCGATCAGGGTTTCAGCCGCAGCGACATTGGCGAGGATCATGAACTCTTCGATCAGCTTATGCGCGTCCAGACGGTCGCGGAAAGCCACGCTTTGAACGTCGCCCGTATCGCTCAGGATAATCTTGCGTTCCGGCAGGTCCAGTTCCAGCGGTTGCCGCACACCCCGCGCCTTTTTCAGTGCAGCATAAGCAGCATAGAGCGGCTTCAGTACGGTCTCTAACAGCGGCCCGGTGCGGTCATTGGGGGCGCCATCGATGGCCTCCTGCACCTCGGTATAATGCAGCGAGGCGGCGGAGCGCATAAGCCCCCGCACGAACCGGTGGCCGATCTTGTTGCCCTCGGCGTCGACCTGCATCCGCACGGCGATACACGCGCGCGGGACGCCTTCGTGCAACGAACACAAATCACCGGACAGCCGATCCGGCAGCATCGGCACCACGCGGTCGGGGAAGTAGCTGGAGTTGCCCCGCTTGCGCGCCTCGCGATCCAGCGCCGTACCGGGCTGCACATAGGCGGCGACATCAGCAATGGCGACCCAAACAACATGCCCCCCGGGGTTCTTAGGATCATCGTCAGCATGAGCGAAACAGGCATCATCATGATCCCGCGCGTCTGAGGGGTCGATGGTCAGCAGCGGAATATCCCGAAGATCTTCGCGCCCTTTCAGGCCAGCGGGTTTGGCCTTGTCGGCCTCTGCAATCACTGTGTCGGGGAAGTCATCGGGAATGCCATGCTGATGAATGGCGATCAGCGACACGGCCTTGGGGGCCGACGGGTCGCCCAGCCGTTCGACAATGCGGGCACGTGGCAGGCCCATGCGGGTCTTGGGTCCGGCCTGTTCGGCCTCGACCAACTCACCGTCTTTTGCACCCAGTACGGCACCTTCATTGACCAGCCACTCGTTCTGTCCGGCCTTGTCGATGGGCACGATCCGTCCGCCCTCGGTCCCTTTGCGGAAGATACCGACGATCTTGCGCGGGTTGGTTCCGATCCGGCGAATCAGGCGGGCCTCGTAATTATGGTCTTCCTCATGCACCACGGTCAGGCGGGCCAGAATGCGGTCGCCTTCACCCAGCGCCGGGTCACTTGCGCGGGTGATCATCAGAACAACCGGCTCGACCCCTTCGCCATGCCATTCCAGCGGGCGCGCGAACAGATCACCATCGGCATTCGGCGCCTTCACCTGCAACACGCTGACAGGCGGCAGACGATCCGGGTCACGATAGCTGCGATTGCGCTTTTCAAGATGCCCTTCGGCCTCAAGTTCCTTGAGGATCCGTTTCAGGTCGATCCGATCCGCGCCCTTGATGCCAAAGGCTTTAGCAATGTCGCGTTTCGAGGTCAGGGTGGGGTTCGCCGAGATCCAATCGAGGACCTCTTGCTTGGTAGGGATGCGAGTCATGATTTCGGCCTATCACGGAGATGCGGCGGCGTCATGACCAAAAAGGGTCAGGCTTGCAGATCAGCAACCGTGTCGACATCGCGCAGCTGATCCAGCATCTCCACCCGGCATCCGGGGATCGAGGCCAGCGTGTCGGCCAGCGCATGTTCCGTCGACCAGCGCACGTTTTGAAACAGGCTGTGTGGCAGGGCACCAATGCGTTGCGCCCCGACCAGCCAATATCCGCCATCCGGGGCCGGACCAAACACCATCTGGTTGCGCCCCAATGCCCGGAACGCGCGCGCGATATGCCCCCGTGTAACCCCTGGGATATCCGCACCGATCAGACAGACTGGCCCTGTTGGCATTTCCCGCAGCATCCGCCCCATACGATCGCCTAGATCCCCACGCCCCTGTGGCGCACGTGGCAGATCAGCGGGCCAGATGCGGCTGGTCAGCCCTTCGCGGTCCGGCGAGACCGCCAGCACGATCTGCCAGCGCGGATCGCGCAGGCGCCGGATCAAAGAGCGGGTCTGATGCCGAAACCACCACGCCGCACCGACCATACCGATATCGCGCCCCAACCGGGTCTTGACACGGCCCGGGCGCGGTTCTTTCACCATGATCACCAGGGTGCGCTGCATGAATCAGGAAAAATAGTCGGCCAGGATACGGGTATAGACCGCCTTGAGCTGTTCAATCTGCGCCACCTCAACGCATTCATCCACCTGATGCATGGTTTTGCCGACCAAACCAAATTCGACAACCGGACAATGATCCTTGACGAAACGCGCGTCCGAAGTACCCCCGGATGTCGACATCTCGGGCGTGACCCCGGTTTCAGCCGCAACCGATTTGGCCACCAATTCCGACAGAGGGCCAGGAGGGGTCAGAAAGCTTTCGCCCGATATCTTGATACGCACATCAACATCAACGCCAAACGCGGCGGCTACATCGCGCGCCTGCGCTTGCAGCCAATCGCTGAGGCTGGCGCCGGAATGCAGATCGTTGAACCGGATGTTCACAGTCCCGCTGCACTGTGCCGGGATGACATTTGTGGCGGAATTACCCGTGTCGATCGCCACAACCGCCAGTGTCGAGGCTTCAAAATGATCAGATCCCCGGTCCAACTCGTGACTGGCCAGCCTGTCCATCAGCCGGGCCATGGCGGGCAGTGGGTTCTTTGCCCGGTGTGGATAGGCCGAATGGCCCTGCACACCTGTTACGGTAAACCAGGCTGTCATCGAGCCGCGACGGCCGATCTTCATCATTTCACCCATCCTGTTCGGGCAGGTGGGTTCACCGACCAGGCAGACGCTCATCCGCTCGCCGCATTGATCCATATGGTCAAGCAGGGCGGTGGTGCCATGCAGCGCATCAGCCTCTTCGTCACCCGTGATCGTCAGGATGATCGCCCCGTCGGGCGGCGTGTCGCGTACAAAATCCACTGCCGCCGCTGCAAAGGCCGCCACACCCGATTTCATGTCAGTGGCCCCGCGTCCATACATGAACCCTTCCCGGATTTCTGCCCCGAAAGGCGGTGTGGTCCAAGCGGCCTCGTCGCCCACCGGAACAACATCGGTGTGACCGTTGAAACCAAAGCTTCGGGCGTGACCTTTTGCACCCCATCGCGCAAACAGATTGCTGATGCCGGCGCGATCAACACGGGTACAATCAAACCCCGCCTGTGACAGGACATCCTGCAGCAGGACAAGGGCACCGCCTTCTTCAGGTGTGACCGATGGGCAACGGATCAGGTCGGCCGTCAACGCAATCGGATCTGTCATGGTGGGCCCTTTCCATAAAATTTCTTTCAGGTTCGCGCACAGATTCAACGAATTGGCCCGATTGCCAACCCCAACAGGCCAGAAACCGCGGGCTTTTTCCACCTTGTATCGAACTGACACCCCCGGAAAACATGGGGCCTTACGCTGCGATTGCCTTGTCTGCCGGTTCGAATATGCGCTAGAGGGCCGCGAAACAGGTGATTTTACGATGACACGTGCTCTTTTCGCATTGATCTGCCTGACTTTCGCCGTTCTCGGCCAGCAAAGCCAGGCCCAGACGCTGACGGTTTCGACCGTGACACGGCCTCCGTTTTCTTTTGTCGAAGATGGAGCCCAAACCGGATTCTCGATGGACCTGCTTGAGGCGTTGGCTGAATCCTTGAATTGGGACTATTCCATCCAACGTTCCGACGCCTTTGGCGACATGCTGGGCGCAGTGCAGAACAGATCCGCAGATCTGGCCATCGCCAATATCTCGATCACTGCCTCGCGAGAAACGCAGATGGACTTCAGCCAGCCGATTTTCGAGGCTGGTTTGCAGATCATGGTGCCATCGGACGCGGTGCGCCGCCCGTCACTGCTACATGCGTTACTGTCGCGCGAATTGTTCATTGCTATCGGGCTCGCCTTTGCCATCCTTCTTGGCGGCGGCATGCTGATGTGGGTGTTCGAGCGCCGCTCGCAGCCCTATTTCGACCGCAAGCTTGACGAGGCCTGGTTCCCCTCATTCTGGTGGGCCTTGAACCTGGTGGTCAATGGCGGGTTTGAGGAACGAATGCCGCGCACGCCATTTGGTCGAATTCTGGGTGTAGTGCTGGTTGTATCTTCGCTGTTTATCGTCTCGGTCTTCACTGCGCGGATCACCTCGGTCATGACAGTGGATGCAATCAGTGGCAGCGTGAATTCGATAAATGACCTTTACGGCAAAGAGGTCGGAACAATCTCGAATTCAACCGCTGCTAACTTTCTGAACCGCCGCGAGATCGAGTTTACCAACTATGATGGGCTCGACCCCATGCTTGAAGCTTTTCGCAACGAGGAACTGGACGCCATCGTGTTCGACGCGCCGATCCTGTCCTATTTCGCCGCCCATGAAGGCCGCCGGATTGCCTCGATGACAGGCGGTATATTCCTGCGCGAGAATTACGGCATTGCCTTCCCCACCGGGTCCCCCCTGGTCGAAGACGTCAACCAGGCGCTGCTGGCGCTGCGCGAAGACGGCACCTATGACGAGATTTATCGCAAGTGGTTTGGGGCGCGGAACTAAGCCGTCTCTTCATCCCCGAAAAACGGGGTCATCTGCGCCACGATCACTGCATTTTCATCCAGCGCGCGCTGCATCAGGGCCCGTTCATCCGGGTCGATCTCGTGACCTTGCGCTTCACGTTCAGCCAAAGTGCCATAGCCTGTGACATCCAAAGGCGCGGTATCTGCCTGTTTCAGGATCGCCACCGTTTCGCGCACGGCCTCGGCCTCGTCGACGCCGCTGGCAAAACATATCAATGCCGCCCCGGTTGCGCCGTCGGGCAGGCCATCGCCATCCTTGCGACCGATCTGCACAAGCAGGGTATAGACCTGCTGACGCGAAGGTTTCTTTTGCTTTTCCATGCAAGGGGCCATAGCCGCGCACCTGCCTGCGGTCAAGCAGCCGGGGAATTGCAGTGGATCGCCTGTGCCGCCATAGTGCCCGCAGTAACCTGACACCGATCACAAAAGGACGTTGCCATGACTTATCCGGATTTCATCACAGGATTCCCAAGCCTCGACGTGCCCTTCCCCGAAGATGTGGTGCAAACGGCCGTGATCAGATCAGACGCGGGGCTGGTGGCGTTTTTTACCTTTCTTCAGGATTTCGAACTGCCCCTTCATTCCCATCTGGCACAATGGGGAACTGTGGTCGAAGGTGAGATTGAGCTGACCATTGGCGATGAAACCAAGAGATATGGCCCCGGTGACAGCTATTCGATCCCCGCAGGAGTGGAGCATGGCGGCAAGATCAAAGCCGGGTCGCGCGTCATTGATGTGTTCGAAGAACCGGACCGCTATCCGGTCAAAGGGTAAGCGATAACAAAAAAAGGGCCGCAGCGGATCGCGCTGCAGCCCACTTGTTTGATCCGCGCCCAGTTTAGTCGCGTAGCAATTCGTTGATCCCGGTTTTCGAGCGGGTCTTTTCATCCACCCGCTTCACGATCACAGCGCAATAGAGGTTGATGTTGTTCTTGGACGGCATCGAGCCCGCAACAACCACCGAATAGGGCGGAACCTCACCATAGGTGACCTCACCGGTTTCGCGGTCGACGATCTTGGTCGATTTGCCGATGAACACGCCCATGCCCAGAACCGAGCCTTCGCGCACGATGCAGCCCTCGACCACTTCGGACCGCGCGCCGATAAAGCAGTTGTCTTCGATGATGGTCGGACCCGCCTGCATCGGTTCCAGAACGCCGCCGATCCCAACACCGCCCGACAGATGGACGTTCTTGCCGATCTGCGCGCATGAACCGACGGTGGCCCAAGTATCAACCATTGTGCCCTCGTCCACATAGGCACCCAGGTTCACAAATGACGGCATCAGAACCACGCCGGGCGCAATAAAGGCGGATTTGCGAACGACGCAATTCGGCACCGCGCGAAAGCCAGCGGCCCGCCATTGGTTTTCACCCCAACCCGCGAACTTGCTGTCCACCTTGTCCCACCAGCCGCCGTCCTGAGCGCCGCCGGTCTGGATTTCCATATCCTTGATGCGAAAGCCCAGCAGAACCGCTTTTTTCGCCCACTGGTTCACATGCCAGTCGCCGCTGTCTTGCTTTTCCGCGACCCGCAGCGACCCGCTGTCCAGCGCATTCAGCGTATCTTCGATCGCTTCGCGTGTCTCGCCGGTGGTGGCGGGGGTGATGGCATCTCGCGCCTCCCAGGCGGCTTCGATGGCGGCTTCCAGTTGCGCGTTGGACATTTGGCGGCTCCCTGCAGATTCTGTTCACGCTTGTGTTGCCTATACGCAAGCGACGGACTGGCTGCAATGCGACGCTGAGCGCGCGCTTTGCGGCTGTTTGTTGCGGTTTCAGCCGTTCAGAGGGTCCGGTGAGATGTTTCCACCACAGATCAGCACCGCCACCCGTTCGCCCGGCTCTGGCGTGTAAGCCCCCGATAGCAGCGCAGCCAAGGCTGTTGCGCCCGCTGGTTCCACCAGAACGCGATGCGCCCGCCACAAGGCCTGCTGCGCTTGAGAAATGGCCTGATCACTGACCAGAACCGATTGCACGCCCTGTGCCAGATCGAAACAAATTGAGCCGATCCGCCGCGCGCCCAGCGCATTTGCCGCAATGCCCGAGACGGACACATCCACCGGTTCTCCCGCCTGCAGGGCTGCATTCAGCGCGCAGGAGGTTTCCGGCTCAACCGCCACGACCTTGCGCGTGCCTTGCAGCCAGGCCAGCGCCCCGGCGATCAGACCGCCACCGCCCACCGCGATCAATACGGTATCCGCTTTCAGGCCCTGTGCCTCCCATTCGGCAAAGCAGGTTCCCTGCCCGGCGACCGTAGCGGGGGCGTCATAGGCGTGAATCTGCATCGCGCCCGACGCATCCTCATACGCCTGCGCCGCAGCAAGAGCGTTGGCATATTCTCCCGGCACCACGCTCAGATCTGCGCCTGCCTGTTCAATCAGCGCAATCTTGGACGGCCCTGCCAGTTCCGGGACAAAAATCTTGGCCGGATAGCCTAGCGCCTGTGCCGCATAGGCTGCGGCTGCGCCATGATTGCCGCCCGATGCGGCCACAACACCAGCCTCGGGCACATCCGAACTGATCAGAGTGTTAAACGCCCCGCGCGCTTTGAAACTGCCGGTGTGCTGCATATGCTCCAGCTTCATTTCCACCGGAAAATCCAGCCCCAGGGCACGGCTTTCCACCACTGGCGTCACCTGCGCATAGCCACTTATGCGGTGTTGCGCCGCCAGTATTTCGCTCTTCCAATTCATTCTCATCTTTCCGTGACTGGCACTCTGCGCCCGAACCCTATAGCTGTTTGGAAAACACGCAAGCAGGGATCGTTACCCCATGAGAGAAGACCGCCTCAGCCCGTTTCGCGACGCGCAGACCGACCGTTCGACCGCAAGCGAGGTACCCGACACCCCGCAAACCCGCTCACCCGCCTATCGCCTTGCCTTTGCCGATGAGGATTTCCTGTGCCGGGATGAGCTGCGCCCGGTGCGCCTGCAGCTGGAACTGCTCAAGCCCGAGATGATCATGACCGAGCGTGAGATCACCTCGACCATCGTCATGTTCGGCGGCGCGCGTATCCCTGAGCCGTCACAGAAACACACCGCGCGGACGGAAACGCTGGCCGGGCTGTCGGAATATTACGACGAAGCGCGCGAGTTTGCCCGGTTGATGACCGAGAAATCGAACGAAACCGGCGGGCGCGAGAATGTAATCGTCACCGGCGGTGGCCCCGGCGTGATGGAGGCTGGCAACCGCGGCGCACAGGATGCGAACGGCTGTTCCATCGGTCTCAACATTGTGCTGCCGCATGAACAGGCACCGAACCTGTACGTTACGCCCGAGCTCAGCTTTAACTTCCACTATTTCGCCATCCGCAAGATGCATTTCCTGATGCGCGCCCGCGCCATCACCATCTTCCCCGGCGGCTTTGGCACCATGGATGAGCTGTTCGAGTCCCTGACCCTGATTCAAACCGGCCGTATGGAGCGTGTGCCCTTCCTGCTATTCGGTCGCGCGTTCTGGGAAAAGGTCATCAACTGGGAGGCGCTGGCCGACGCCGGCACCATCTCGGACGAGGATCTGGACCTGTTCCGGTTCGTCGATACCGCGCAAGAGGCGGTCGACATAATCGATAAATGGGAACCCACCCCGCCCCGTGACGAAATACCGGGGCGCTAAACGATGGGGCGCAAGACCGGCGAGATGCTGCATCTGCGGGGCAACGCACTGACCAAGGGCGAACCCGTGGCCCTGCCCCTGACCCAAAGCAGTATGTTCCACTTGCCCGGCGCACCGGACGGGCATGATTTCTACGGTCGCGTCAACAACCCAACCTGGGAACATCTGGAACAGGTTCTCGCCCATCTTGAAGACGCCCCCTGCCTGGCTTTCCCGTCGGGCATGGCGGCGATCTCGGCCGCGTTGTTTGCCACGGTCAAAGCCGGGTCGCGCATCCTGATCCCGTCGGATGGTTATTACGTCACCCGCGTGCTGGCAGACCGGTTTCTGTCTGGGCTAGGTGTCATCGTGACAGAACGCCCGACAACCGCCTTTTCCGAAGGCGGGTTCGACGGGTTCGATGTGGTCTTTGTCGAAAGCCCCTCGAACCCTGGCCTGGATATGATGGACCTGCCAGCCATCGCGTCGTCCGTGCGCGCAGCTGGTGGGATCACCATTGCTGACAACACAACCATGACACCACTGGGCCAGCTTCCTTTGGATATGGGCGTAGATATCGTGGTGTCCTCGGACACCAAGGCCATGGGTGGGCATTCCGATCTGCTGATGGGCCATGTGGCCAGCCGCAATACAGATGTCATGGAGCGGGTCGAGGAATGGCGGCGTGTCTCTGGCGCGATCCCCGGTCCGCACGAGGCTTGGTTGCTGCATCGTGGGCTGGAAACACTGGATGTTCGGTTCGACCGGATGTGCAGCTCGGCCCAGGTGTTGGCAGAACGGTTGGCGGCGCATCCGTCTGTGAAAGACATCCGCTATCCCGGCCTGCCAGGTGACCCATCCTACACCTTGGCACAGGCTCAGACCACGCGGTTCGGATTCCTTCTTTCGATCACGTTGGAAACCCAGGCCAAGGCCGAAACCTTCATCAACACCTGTCCAATGCTGCGCCCTGCGACGTCTTTTGGCGGCGTCCATAGCTCGGCCGAGCGCCGCGCCCGTTGGGGCGACGACGTTGACCCCGCTTTTGTCCGTCTGTCCGTGGGATGCGAGCCGGTGGTTGAGCTTTGGCAGGCAATCGATGCCAGCCTGAACGCACTGTAATTACTTTTTGGGCGTGCGCAGCTCGGTGAACACGTAGATCGGCAGCACGACGCTGGCGATCAGCGCGCCCACCCAGACCAGCAGTGTCGCAGCCAGCAGGTTGGAAATTCCGCCAACCGTCAGCCCATTGGTCACCAGATCGGTCACAAGCAGGCCGACAAAGGTCACGATCAACGCGATCCCGCCTTTCAACGAAGGCGCCCTTTTCTCACCCAACTTCAGGATCAGCGGCTCGGCCACCACCTGCACCAGCGTGAATACGATCACCACAACGATGAATGAAATCGGCTTGATTGCAAAACCGGTCAGTAGCAAAGCGGCCAACATTAACCCAATGGCATTGCCCGCCAGCAAGGCCAGAACCGATTTAAGTCTGCGCGTCATCGGCTAATCTCCGTCAATGGATAATATGAAACAGCCTGATAGTATCAGAGATTACGAAACTTGCGAACCAATTTAGCCACCGGTTCTTTTTGACCTGTTGAAATCACGTGATAAAATACCTTCATCATGATCAGCCCTTCCCCCATTCATGAGAGGTGAGATGAGCGACGATCCCTATGCCGCACTTGGCGTGGCCAAAGATGCCAGCGACGCTGAAATCAAAAAAGCGTATCGGCGCATTGCCAAGGAATGCCACCCGGACTTGAAACCCGGGGACGCCGAGGCCGAAGCCAAGTTCAAGGCCGCCGCCGCGGCCTATGATCTGTTGAAAGATCCTGAGACGCGCAAACGCTATGACAATGGTGAGATTGATGCCTCGGGACAGGAACGCCCGCAACAGCAATACTATCGCGATTACGCCGAAGCCGCCGGCAACCCCTATCGCGGGCAGGCGACGGACCCGGACGACATGTCGGACATTTTTGCTGAATTCATGCGGGGTCGCGGCGGATTTGGTGGGCAAGGCGGCCGCGAGTTTCACGCGCCCGGCCACAATCTGAACTTCACGCTTCAGATCAGCTTTCTGGATGCGGTATTCGGCGCCAGCCAGAAACTGACCCTGCCGGATGGGGACCGGATCGAGGTCAAGATACCCGCAGGGATCACAAGCGGTCAGACCATTCGCCTGCGGGGCAAGGGTGCCGCTGGCTATGGTGAGGGGCCGCGCGGCGATGCGCTGGTGACAGTATCAGTCGCGGATCATCCGGTATTCGACCGTCAGGGAAATGACATTCACATCACGCTGCCCATCACGATTGATGAGGCGGTGCTGGGCGGCAAAGTGGCGGCGCCCACGATCGATGGGGGTGTAAACGTGACCGTCCCGGCGGGAACCAGCAGCGGCAGAACCCTGCGCTTGCGGGGTAAGGGCGTGAAGAAGCGCGGCTCGGCCGAACGGGGCGACCAGTTGATCGAGCTGACCATTTCAATGCCCGATCAAATCGATGATGAGTTGAGGCAATTTATGGATTCATGGCGAGAAACCCACCGCTATGACCCACGCAAAGGAATGCCGTCATGACCCGCACCCTGACCGAAGAGGAACTGATCACCGCCGTAGCCCGGCTGACTTCGACCCGATTGACAGAATATCTGGCCGCCGAAATCGTGATCCCCGAACAAACAGATCGCGGATTGGTCTATCACAGCCTCGACGTTGCCCGGCTGGAGTTGGCCTGCGAGTTGCACGACCAATACGAAATGGAGGCAGACGCAGTGTCGATGATGATTTCCCTGATCGACCAGTTGCATGGGTTGCGCGCAGAACTTCGAGAGGTCCTGAACGCCGTCGCAGCGCAGCCAGATCCGGTTCGTCAGCAACTGATCAAAGTGATCGGCACCGCGAGATTTGGGTGAGAGAGGCCTAATTGTCGACCAGATATTCTTCGGGAACGAAGAATGTGTAATCTCGGTCGGCAACCGCCTCGTGGCAATCGTGGCAATACGCAACTGCGTTGGCGCGATCCCCCATCGTGTCCCCAAACAATGACCCATCCGGCATGACCATGATATAACGCCAATCAGCCGTAGCAGGGTTGGCGCCCTCGGCCAGTTTCTGCATGACGAACATCGCGCCGGGATGGCTTTTCCCCTCATCCGTAACGGTCACGCTGTCCTTGGCCAGCACAGACCCCACCGGAAGCTTTTCGCCTTCCGTCAGGGTTGCATAATTATACGCCATCCGGTTTGCATAGCTGTTCACAAATCGCCGACCATGGGTTTCAGATATATAGGGCGCATCGTTGTACAGCGGCCAGTTTTGGTAATTCAGAAGCAGATCCAACTGCGCTGCGGCATAGCCGCGTGCCATCCGGCGCTGCAACGAGTCATAAATTTCACGCGCGTCGTCCTTGGTCAGATCAGCCGGATTTTCGATAGCCAGATGAGCATCCTCATCATTTGACTGCGCAACAGCATCAGTTACGGCGACGGCCGCACAAGCCAAAACTAAAACAAAATTAAAGTACGGAATTTTCAATCGAAACATCATCGAGATAACCCAACTCGTAACCTGTTATGCCGCAATCGGCACACGGAGCTGAAATACAAGGTAGCCGCCGTGAACGAATTTGCCACATGCCAGCCACCGAACTCACCCTATTGTGCGCAAGTGAGCCTGGTGCATCCACACCTAGCCAATGAAACATATCAAATTTTGCATTCGATAGACAGCGCCCCAAAAATTAATTTTGCGACGCCCTTCTATTCAGCCGCTTATCCGCGGTCGAGACCGGCCTCGGCCTCAATCTGCTTGCGCGATTTACGGGCGCGTTCGGTGGCCGATTTCAGCTGACCGCAGGCCGCCATAATGTCCTCGCCCCGCGTCTTGCGGATGGGCGAGGCATACCCGGCCTGATAGATGATATTGGCAAAAGCCCGAATACGATTGTTTGAGCTGCGCTTATACGGCGCGCCGGGCCATTCGTTGAACGGGATCAGATTGATCTTGGCCGGGATTTTGTGGCGCTTGATATGTTCGATCAGACGATGCGCATCCTCATCGCTGTCATTCACACCATCAAGCATCACGTATTCAAACGTAATCCGTTCCGAATTGGAAACCTTGGGATAGCTGGCCAAAGCCTGCAGCAACTCTTCGATATTCCAGCGTTTGTTGATCGGCACCAGCACATCGCGGACTTCATTGGTCGTCGCGTGGAACGAAATTGCCAGCAGGCAGCCGATTTCCTTCGCGGTACGCGCAATCTCGGGCACCACGCCCGATGTCGACAGGGTAATCCGGCGGCGAGACAGCGAGATACCTTCGGGGTCCATCGCGATTTTCATCGCGTCGCGGACGTTCTCAAAATTGTAAAGAGGCTCGCCCATACCCATCAGAACGATGTTCGACAGCAGGCGGGTTTCGTCCTTGGGCGCACCCGGTACCGGCCACTCGTCAAGATCATCCCGCGCCATCATCACCTGACCGACAATTTCCGCCGCCGTCAGGTTGCGCACCAGTTTCTGCGTGCCTGTATGGCAGAAGGAACAAGTCAGCGTGCAACCGACCTGAGACGAGATACACAGCGTGCCGCGATCGTCCTCGGGAATATAGACCACCTCGACCTCATGGCCGCCAGCAATACGGACCAGATACTTGCGTGTGCCATCCTCGGACACCTGTCGGGTCACAACCTCGGGGATTTCGATCACGAAATGCTCGGCCAGCTGGGTGCGATAGGCTTTGGCCAGATTGGTCATCTCGGCAAAGTCGCGCACACCCCATTGGTAAATCCACTGCCAGATCTGGCCCGTGCGCATCTTGGCCTGTTTTTCAGGCGTGCCGTGTTCGATCAGGGTCTCGCGCAGGCGATCCCGGGTCAACCCGACAAGGTTCACCTTCCCCTCCGGCAATTTGCGGGGGATGGTCATGACGTCTTGAGTGATCGGCGCTTTGGGCGACATAGGTGGGTCTCGAAGATTCTGGCTTGGAATGCGCCTCTATATAGGACTGCGCGCAAAGATCAAAAGAATTCGTCGCGCCTAATTTACAAAACGCAGCAATTCGTCAATCCGCAGGCGCCCCAATTCAATCCGACAAGAGGTGATACCAATGCCGGTTCCCGACCCACCACCAAAAGACGCGCCGACCGCCTCGCACTGCGCATCACGATACCCGACCCACGCGCTTTGCGCCGCCTCCATCGCAGGCGCCGCGCTTGTCCGTCCGGTCACCTCGTCCAACGCGTTGGCTGCATCCATGGCAAAGCCAAAACTATCGGTCAGCGCGGCCTCAACCCCCGCTTCCATACTGGCAACGCAAGATCCGATTTCGACTTGTGAACTTGCGTTCGTGCATTCCATTGCAGGATCCGCCACAGCCAACGTGGGGGTTAAAACAGCCAGTATCACCAAACGCATGACATACTCCTCGAAGGGTCGTTAAACTAACGCGCTCAGCTTAGCATAGCGACGCCAGAGGTTACAAAAAACCGCGGGGGATCAACCCCGCGGTCATTCGAACTCTTATGCCGCCCGGACGTTTCCAGGCCAGCCGTATTGGATCACGCACCTGCTGGTGGAATAAAGCAATCCTCGGCGTCCAGCGTTTTGACCGGATCGTTTGGCCCACATTGCTCTCCCGAAACCGGGTATGTCTCAGCGGATTTATCACAAGCGCTCAGCAATACGACGGCGGTCAGCACAAACAGGCCCAAAACTTTCTTCTGCATCGATGCTCTCCTTTTCTCTCTGCTTGAACCGATTAGTTCAGTATTTCAGAGCGCGGAGCATTGACGCAGATCAAATTTATAGATGACGTTAAGTTAAGCTATGAAGGAGGGCGGTCCTATCCTGCGAAACTGGCACCACTTTGCAAGCCGGGCCACTGCCCGAGCGCTGGCGCGCTCAGTTGGTACAGCGTTTCTCGGCGTCGTCTAAAGCGGCTGTGAAGCCCAGCAATGAGAAAGTATCTTTGGTCTGAGTGCCGCGCTCGGACCGGGCGGTCAGCACTGCTTCGGTACCGCTTTTCATGGCAGCGATTACTTTTTGGTCATCACCCTCTGACGCGGGCCAGGCCCATTCGCCTTCGGTGCTGAATTCGAAGCTGTTTCCGTCGATGGATACAGATACGGTCGATCCCGCAGCAAACGGATAGCCCCCGGTGAATGAGACGCGCCCCTTCACATCGGGATCAGGTCTGAACACGACAAACAGCAGGATGTCGCTGCGCCTCACCGAAACAACGCGCCCGCCGCGCGTGTTGACGGTTTCATCCGGCGTTGCAACGCTCCAGCATTCGGTTGGGTCCTCTTCCACAAACACACTCCAGTCGGTGTTTACGGATACTCTATTGGTGCTGTCTGCCTGCTGAGCGGTTGCAGCCGTTGTCATCCCTGCCACGCACAGGCCCGCGATTACGCGGACGAGCTTTGATCCCATCTGTCCAGCCTCCTAGCTCGACCTAATACCTCATACCCACCGGAATGGCTCGCGAACCCTGACGGTTCGTCTGTAAGTTGCGTCTTCCGGTGATTGCCGACATACACACACTATCGCAAGTTTCGCCATAGGCGAAAGGGCGGTTGGCAGTTTTTTGCGCATGTTTAGGAGGGTCCCGATGACGCAGCCTGTAGCAATGACCGAACTATGGCGGGGGCCTTTACTGGAAAGTCTGCATCTGGGACATGCGGTTATCTGTGATGACACGGGGCAAATCGTGCGCAGCTGGGGCGACCCGGAGGCGATAATCTACCCCCGGTCTTCGGCCAAGATGATACAGGCCCTGCCGTTGATTACATCTGGGGCGGCCGCGAAATACGGGCTGAACAGCGAGCATCTGGCGTTGGCCTGTGCCTCGCATAACGGCGCGCATATTCACACAGACAGGGTAACGTCCTGGCTGGACCATCTGGGCCTGGCTGAAACCGATTTGCGCTGTGGGCCGCAAGAGCCTCAGGATATGGCGGCGCGCGACGGGCTGATACTTGCCGACGACACGCCCTGTCAGATCCACAACAACTGCTCGGGCAAACATAGCGGGTTTTTGACGGTAGCACAGCATATGGGTGCCGGGCCGGAATATCTTGAAATCGACCACCCGGTTCAACAGGCCTGTTTGTCCGCGCTGGAAGAAACCACCGGCGAAACCAGCCCCGGCTATGGCATCGATGGCTGTTCCGCCCCGAACTTTGCCACCTCGCTGGTGGGGATGGCACGGTCGATGGCGTGGTTTGCCTCGGCGGCGGACCGGTCGGACCGGGCCAGCGATGCGGCACAACACCTGACCGCGGCGATGATCAAACATCCCGAGCTGGTGGCCGGAGAGACGCGCGCCTGTACCGAGCTGATGCGCGCCATGAACGGGCGCGCCGCGATCAAGACTGGGGCCGAGGCCGTATTCATCGCCATCATCCCTGAAAAACGCATGGGCGTCGCGCTCAAGATTACCGATGGCGCCACCCGTGCCAGCGAATGCGCCATTGCTGCCATTCTGGTCAGCCTCGGCGTACTGGAGGCCGATCACCCGGCCACCCGCACCTTTATGAACGCCACGCAATACAGCCGTCGCGGGCTGGAATGTGGCGTGATCCGACCCGCGCCGGGATTCCCCGGCTAGGGCGGCTACATCTCAATCTCGTGAATCTCGGCCACCTCGACCGAGCCTGACCCGTTCACGACCATAGGGCATCCCTTGGCCATCTCGTTGGCGGCGTCGATGCTGTCGGCTTTGATCACCGTAAAGCCGGAGACCGGGTTTGCGCCGCCATTATCGACCACACCGCCCGAGCTGACGGTATAGGACTGGCCCACCGGGTTGCCGGGTATTTCCAGCGCCGGGCCCATATTCTGAAACCATGCGCCCCAGGCGGCCATGGTTGCTTCGACTTCGGCCGGGTCCGATGGCGTGGTCCCGCCGTGATAGACAAACAGAAACTGTGGCATTTCTTTCCTCCCAGATGAAAGCTTATTGCACCAGACCGGCCAGCTTGTTCAGCGTCGAGGTCCAGCCTTTCTCGTGATTTGCGGCGATCTCGTCATCGCCCAGGTCGCGGTGATCGACGACCAGCCGCGCGCCATCGCCTGCGGCTTCGATCCGCAGCGTTACATGGCTCTCGGCCCCACGCTGATCCTGATCGTCATGCCAGCCCCAGGTGAAGCCAACCGAATTGGGCGGATCGACATGGGTCACATGGCCCGAGACCTTAAAGCGCTGGCCCTCGCCATTCTCCATGACCGAATACCACGGACCAACGCGCGAAAAATCGAGAGTATGTTCGGGCACGTGCACCCCTTCGGGACCCCACCACTGCAACAGCCGTTCTGCGACACTGATCCACGCAAACAGATCCTCTGGCGGTATCGGATACGTGCGTTCCAGCTTTAGATCGGCCATGAGGTATCCCTTTCAATAGCATCGCCCAGACGATCCAGACTGCTTTCCCAGAATTGTCGTTTCGAAATGGTCCACTCCGCGATCGCGTACAGACCTTCGGGGCGGATCGAATACATCCGCTGGGTGCCCTGCACCCGTTGCCGAACCAGCCCGGCCTCACGCAAAACCTTCAGGTGACGCGAGACCGCAGCACCTGACATACCGCGCCCTTCGATTAGGTCGCCCGCGGGCTGCTCTCCGTCCTGCATCAACTGTTCAACGATGGAAAACCGCGTGGCGTCGGACAAGGCGGAGAATGTGGTCAGAAGCGTACTCATGACCGCTGTTTAACATTTTTGTTAAATAAAGGGAAGCCCCGGCTTTCAGGCTTGGGCAAATTCCTGCCGCGCATAGCCCTGCAGATACAAAAGCGCGGTCAAATCGCCATGGTTGACGCGCACTTCGCATTGTTCCGCGACCGAAGGCTTTGCATGCAGCGCAACCCCGGTTCCGGCCCGGCCCAACATACCCAGATCATTTGCCCCGTCACCCACAGCGATCACATTGTTTTCGGACAGGCCCAGACGCTTGGTAATCTGTTCCAGCGCGTCGACTTTGGCCTGTCGTCCCAAAATCGGTCGCTGCACATCGCCGGTCAGCTTGCCGTTTTCGGCCAGCAGAGTGTTGGCACGGTTTTCGTCAAACCCCAATTCACTGCCCACCTTGGCAGTAAACGCCGTGAACCCGCCTGAGACCAGCGCCGCATAGCCGCCATTGGCGCGCATCGTCGCGACCAGCACCTTGCCGCCGGGCATCAGGGTGATGCGTTCGGCCAGAACCTTGCCGATCACAGCCTCATCCAACCCTTTCAGCAACCCGACCCGTTCGGTCAGCGCGCCTTCGAAATCCAATTCGCCATTCATTGCGCGGGCCGTAATGTCCTTGACGCGGTCGCCGACACCGGCCTCATCCGCCAATTCGTCGATGCATTCCTGCTGGATCATGGTGCTATCCATATCCGCCAACAGCATCTTTTTGCGCCGCCCCTCGGCAGGCTGCACGATCAGGTCAACGCCAAGCTTCTGCAAATCACCCCAGACATCCCACTGGTTGCCCGGAAGGTCCTGCAGCGCGAACTCTGCCGCCTCATCCGGGCTGAGCCAGATGATCTCGGCCCCGCCCCAGGCATTCCGCAGCGACTCGACCAGCGCCAAATCCAGCGCGCGCGTTTCGGGATTGGTCAACAGGGTGGCAACATACATAGTCTATCTCCGGCGAATTCACCTGCGATTAACGCAGATAGCCCCCGATCGCCAGAAGACAGTTTGTCCGCAGCAACCTCTGGCACATCATGCGGACAGAACGGCGACCGATTGCGCCATTCAGGGCTTTACCAGCACGCCATTCCAAGACAGATTCGCCAGGACTGGACAGAAAGGAACTCGGTAAATGGGCAACCCGCTTTACGATCGCT
Organism: Ruegeria sp. CDSC052; assembly: GCF_059610685.1. Lineage (NCBI taxonomy): Bacteria > Pseudomonadati > Pseudomonadota > Alphaproteobacteria > Rhodobacterales > Roseobacteraceae > Ruegeria > Ruegeria sp. CDSC052. The sequence continues at coordinate 14,764 of NZ_JBXWOB010000007.1, read as the reverse complement.
TGTTTAGCATTCACGCGGGCAAAGAGACGCCTTTCCTGCATCTGCCCAACGGTCAGGTGCTGACCCATTCTGATTTCTTGGACATGGCATCTCGGTTGGCCAATACCCTAATCGGCTTTGAGCTCGAACCCGGACAACGCGTTGCGGTTCAGGTGGAAAAGTCGCCCGAAGCGCTTGCGCTGTTTGCTGCTTGTGTGCAGACCGGTCTGGTTTTTCTGCCACTCAACACTGCCTATACGGTCAGCGAACTGAGCTATTTCATCGAAAACAGCGGCGCTGCGCTGGTGGTCTGCGATGATGTGAATAAGGCTGGTCTGGCACCCGTCGCCGCCGCCCAGAAGGCGCGGCTTGAAACGCTAAACGCTGATGGATCCGGCAGCCTGATGCGGCGTGCTCTGGGTATGCTGCCTGCTTTCGAGCCGGTCAACCGCACCGAGGATGATCTGGCCGCCTTCCTGTACACGTCCGGCACGACCGGCCGATCCAAGGGCGCGATGCTGTCACAGGCCAATCTGCTGTCGAATGCCGAAACATTGGTACGGGAATGGCGGTTTACCGACGATGACGTGTTGCTGCATGCTCTGCCAATCTTTCACACTCATGGGCTGTTCGTGGCAACCAACGTGGTACTGGCTTCGGGCGGGTCGATGATCTTTCTGCCGAAATTCGATCTGGATGAGGTACTGCGGCATTTGCCTGATGCAACCGCGATGATGGGGGTTCCGACCTTCTACACCCGTCTGTTGGATGACGACCGGTTCACCGGCGATCTGGCACGTCATATGCGGCTGTTCATCTCGGGCTCGGCCCCAATGCTGGCCGAAACGCATCAGCAGTTTGAGGCCCGCACCGGGCACCGCATTCTTGAACGCTACGGTATGACCGAGACCAACATGAACACCTCGAACCCCTATGACGGTGAACGCCGCGCCGGATCCGTGGGGTTCCCCTTGCCGGGCGTTGAGCTCAAAGTGACCGACTCTGAGACGGGTGAAACCTTGCCACAGGGCGAAATCGGCATGATCGAGGTGCGTGGCCCCAACGTCTTTCAGGGCTATTGGGAAATGCCCGAGAAGACCGCAGCAGAGTTGCGCGAGGACGGGTTCTTTATCACCGGCGACCTTGGACGTGTGGACGCGGACGGCTATGTCCATATCGTCGGACGCGGCAAGGACCTGATCATCTCGGGCGGGTACAACATCTATCCCAAAGAGGTCGAACTGGTGCTGGACGACCAGCTCGGTGTTCTGGAAAGCGCAGTTATCGGCGTGCCCCATCCGGATTTCGGCGAAACCGTGTTGGGCCTGTTGGTAGCCGAACCAAACAAGTCGCCCGACCTCGAGGCCATCATGGCAAGCGCGCAGACCCAACTGGCGCGATTCAAACATCCCCGCAAGCTGATCGTGCTGAACGAATTGCCGCGCAATACGATGGGCAAAGTGCAAAAAAACGCGCTACGCGAAGCTTACAAAGACCTGTTTACCGAAGACTAGGTCTCAGCGGCGCGCGCCCCTGTGCGGTCAGCAACCAGCAATCACGGCCCTCGAACACGGCAGTGGCCAACGGATGACCATAGCCCGCGCCCGCATCCAAATTGATCCGATTGCCGCAATGTTCCGCCGTATCCACAGGGGTGTGACCATGCACGATCAGCCAGGGGTGCGGGCCAGATTCAACCAAAAATTCCTGCCGTATCCAAACCAGGTCATCTTCGGATTGCTGCGACAGTGGAAGACCGGGCCTGATGCCAGCGTGGACGAACAGCAGTTCATCCTCCTGATGGTAAACTGGCAAAGCGTTGATAAAATCCAGATGTGCTGGCGGTACGGCGGCACAGGCCCGTTCATGGACCTGATAGATGCGGTCATTGTCCGTGACTTCAACCCCATAGGAGGCCAGCGTATCCCGACCACCCAGCCGTGGGTTCAGCCAGTTCAGCGTGACGGGCAGTTGCTTATCTGCAATCTCGCGCTCTTGCACGAAGCGAGTCATCATGCGGTCGTGGTTACCCTTGACCATGACCCAGTTCCGCCCCGTCTGTTGGCTTTCGATCAGCAGGTTCAGAACACCACGACTGTCCGGGCCTCGATCGACATAGTCACCCAGAAACACAATCTTTGCATCTGGCCCGCCATCGGCCTCGATCCGCGACAGCGCAACCTGCAGCATGCCGAGCTGGCCGTGGATGTCACCGATTGCATAAATTGGCGAGGACATGGAAAACCCTAAATCAACAGGAACACCCTGCTTGTGACGCGTCTTGGCGGCCGGGAAAAGAAAATACCCACGCCTTGGAAGACGCGGGTATGAAGTGTCTCAGATATTCAACACCGCCTCAGGCAACGTCGAACTCCAGCGGTTTGATTTGCGTGAACAGGCCGGTTTCGGCCAGCTTTGCCCGCGCTTCGGCTGGCACCGGTTCGTCGACATACAGCAGCGCAATCGCTTCGCCGCCCGCTTCGGACCGGCCAAGGGTAAAGTTGGCGATGTTCACATCGCTTTCACCCATGGTCTGGCCCAACGCACCGATGATACCCGGAACATCCTCGTTGGTGGTGTACAGCATATGCGCGCCGACCTCGGCGTCGATATTGATGCCTTTGATCTGGATGAAGCGGGGTTTGCCGTCGCTGAACACCGTGCCACCGATGGAACGCTCGCGCTTTTCGGTCACGACAGTAACCTTGATGTACCCCTCGAAGGCACCCGATTTATCCTGATTGGTGGTCGAGATCTTGATGCCACGCTCTTTGGCCACCACAGGGGCAGAGACCATGTTAACCTCGGGGTTGAACTTTTTCATGATCCCGGCCACGGTCGAACAGTTCAGAGCCGCAAGGTTCATCTCAGCCGCGACACCGTCATAGAGAATGTTGATCGCCTTGATCGGCTCATCCGTCATTTGACCGATGAAGCTGCCCAGATGTCCGGCCAGTTTGATCCACGGCCCCATGACCTTGGCTTCTTCGGCGGTGACGGACGGCATGTTCAGCGCGTTCTCAACCGCGCCGGTCAGCAGGTAGTTCGAGATTTGCTCGGCCACCTGCAGCGCCACGTTTTCCTGCGCCTCGGTCGTTGCGGCCCCCAGATGCGGCGTGCAGACGACGTTGGGCAGGTTGAACAGCGCATTGTCCTTCGCGGGCTCTTCGCTGAACACGTCAAAGGCGGCACCCGCCACGTGACCGGATTGCAATGCTTCGGCCAGCGCCTCTTCATCGACCAGACCGCCGCGGGCACAGTTGACGATGCGCACGCCAGGCTTGGTCTTGGCCAGATTTTCGCGGCTGAGGATGTTGCGAGTCTGATCGGTCAGCGGCACATGCAAGGTGATGAAATCGGCACGCGACAGCAGCTCATCCAGTTCAACCTTTTCAACACCCATCTTGGCGGCTTTCTCTTCGCCCAGATAGGGATCATAGGCGACAACCTTCATTTTCAGGCCCAGGGCGCGTTCGCAGACGATCCCGCCAATATTGCCCGCACCAATGACGCCCAAGGTTTTGTTGGTCAGCTCGATCCCCATGAACTTAGACTTTTCCCATTTGCCCGCATGGGTCGAAGTACTGGCCTCGGGGATCTGCCGCGCCACGGCGAACATCATCGCAATCGCGTGCTCGGCTGTGGTGATCATGTTGCCAAAGGGCGTGTTCATCACGATGACGCCCTTCTTGCTGGCGGCATCCTTGTCGACATTGTCGGTGCCGATGCCGGCGCGACCTATGACTTTCAGCTTGTCCGCATGTTCCAGCAAAGTCGGCGTGACCTTGGTGGCCGAGCGGATGGCAAGGCCGTCATATTGGCCAATCACTTCGGCCAGTTTATCTTTGTCCTTGCCCAGATCGGGCATGAAATCCACGTCGATGCCGCGGTCGCGGAAAATCTGAACAGCGGTTTCACTGAGTTTGTCAGAAACGAGTACTTTGGGAGCCATGTCTGTGGTCCTTGAATGTAATGAGATGTCCGGGCCTGAGGCGGCCCGGTGAAGATTGGGAAAGATCAGGCGGCTTCAGTTTGTGCTGCGAGCTCAGCCTCGAAGGCCCAGGCTAGCCAGGGCAACATCGCTTCGATATCCGAAGTTTCGACCGTGCCGCCGCACCAGATACGCAGACCCGCAGGTGCGTCGCGATAAGCCCCGATATCCAACGCGATATTCTCGGCCTCCAACCGCTTTGCAACGGCCTTGGCGAAGGCTGCGCCGTCCCGAATGCGCGCATCGGTGAATTTCAGACAGACAGACGTATTCGACTGCGTCGCCGGGTCGTCAGCCAGGTTGGCGATCCAGTCATTCTGCTCGCAGAACGCATGCACCGCACCGGCATTGGCATCGGCCCGGCCAATCAATCCCTGCAGACCACCAACCGAGCGCGCCCAGTCCAATGCAAACAGATAGTCCTCAACCGCCAGCATCGACGGGGTGTTGATCGTGGCGCCAGTAAAGATACCATCGATCAGCTTACCGCCCTTGGTCAGGCGGAAAATCTTGGGCAATGGCCATGCGGGGGTATAGCTTTCAAGCCGCTCCACAGCGCGCGGGGAAAGTATCAGCATCCCATGCGCCGCCTCTCCGCCCAGAACTTTCTGCCAGCTAAACGTGGTCACATCCAACTTGTCCCACGGCAGGTCCATCGCGAAGGCCGCCGAAGTCGCATCGCAGATCGTCAAACCCTGACGGTCATCCGCAATCCAGTCACCGTTTGGCACCCGCACGCCCGAAGTCGTGCCGTTCCATGTAAAGACCACGTCATGGGAGAAGTCGACCGAGGCCAGATCGATGATCTGCCCATAATCGGCTGTTTTCACTTCGGCGTCGATTTTTAGCTGCTTGACCACATCCGTGATCCATCCCGCGCCAAAACTTTCCCAGGCCAGCATCTCGACCTTGCGCTCACCCAACAGCGACCACAGCGCCATCTCAACCGCGCCGGTGTCAGACGCGGGAACGATGCCGATCTTGTAATCTGCTGGAATGCCCAACACTTCACGCGTACCTTCGATGGCCGCCTTCAGCTTGTCCTTGCCAACAGCAGCGCGATGCGAACGGCCAAGCGCTGCGTCAGCCAGTTTGGTCAGGTCAAATGTGGGGGGTTTGGCGCAGGGCCCCGAGGAAAAGCGCGGATTTGCCGGCCGCGTTTCAGGTTTGCGCACGGCGTCATTCGATGCCGGTTGTTCGATAGTCATGTGTATTACCCTTCCAGATACACGCCCCTCGTTGGGGAGGGGTGTCCCACGGACAGAGCTAGGGTGCAGATGCAGCATCAACAAGCGAAAAAGACCCATTAGAAATCAAAAACGACAGGTTTTTATGCGCAAGTTGGGGGAGCGCGTTTCCGATAGGCGCAATTTCGTCACCGGCTCAGCGCATCGTCCTTGTTGCCTATCAGGTCAACCGAACGGCTTCACCCGTTGCCAGCGCCTGTTGTGCCGCCAACCCCATACGAACGGCCCACAGACCATCCTGCAGCGTCACATCCGGCGCGGCCCTTTCGCCGCGGACAAGCGCAAGGAACCCCTGATGCTGGTAATAGGTCGAGCCATTGTGATCCCCGGCGGCCAGCAAGCGCGGGTCAACGGGGATGTCCTGTGACACCGGCCCCTTCGGATTACGCGGGCTGACAATCACCTGCGGCACCGGCGGCTCACCCAGATGATCGGGCCAAAAGCGCCCCGGCCCCGGCACCAGCGCCTCGATCTTGGCCAGTTGTCCTGTGGCCGAGATTTCCTCTTGGTACCGCGATCCTTCGGCGAACATGCACAGTTCCAGCATCGCCCGCGTGCCGTTGGCGAAATCAACCAGAACATAACCGTGATCCAGAATATCCGGCGTTTCCCCATCATAGCTTTCGTCCAGATGGTTTACCGCCTGCCCACCGCTGGCGGTGATCCGCACCGGATCGGACCCAAGGATCAGCCGCATCAGGTCGAAGAAATGGCAGCATTTCTCGACAAATGTGCCGCCGGTATTGCGGTTGAACCGGTTCCAGTTGCCGACCTTTTCCAGAAAGGGAAATCGATGTTCTCGGATCGTCAGCATCTGCACCCCGCCGGTGGATTGGAGCCCTTTGATCAAAGCGGCAATCGGAGGCATATAGCGATATTCCATCGCCACCCAGATTGGATGGGGATAGTCACGCTGCACCGTTTCCAGCCGCGCCGCATCCTGCGGATCGGTAAAAAGCGGCTTTTCCACCAACAGGGGCAGTGGGCGCATCGCCGCGATGTCGCAGATCTGATCCACATGCAGGTGGTTCGGGCTGGCGATGACTAGGCAATCCAGATCCTCGACCGCCAGAAGGTCAGCCACCGACCCCACCATCACAGCCTCGGGCGCGATCTCTTGCGCGGCGTGGGCCATCTGCGGGTCGGGCTCATAGATTGCCGCCACGCGCGTGCCATCCAGCAGAGCGATATTATGCAGGTGCTCCTGCCCCATCATGCCGCATCCGATCAGCCCGTAATTGATGGTCCGGGTCATGCGCGTTTCCTTTTACTTCAAGCGTTGAACATAGGTGGCCCGATCCGGATCGAACCAAGTTTTAGAGAATTCGACGGGTTCGACCTGTTCTGACCAGCTGAACCGCTCGATATACCCGACCGTCTGCCCGAAGGGCTTGGTAAAGCCCGTCGGTGTCCAATCGGGCAGCGCGGCGATTGAAACCCTGTCTACGGCCCGCGTGATCCAGAACCCCAACTGCTGCTGATAATAGCGATACAGCGAGTCAGACAGCAGGTTGCCGTCGATCAAACCCACTGATTCGTCGAGCCATATCTCTTCGACCGCGATGATTGTGTCATTCAAATAGCGCATCCGGCGCACGCGCGACCCCGTGGCCGCGGCTCCGAACCCGGGCAGATTGGCAGGCTTTTCCAGATGATCGACCGACAGGATATCCGCGCTTGGCAAACCGCCCCCTTCGGGCAGCTCAAGCCGGAACATCGCATAGACGCTGTTCTGCGTTCCGGTCTCACGGATGTAATTGCCCGAGCCCTGAATGCGTTCCAACATCCCTTTTTTCTCAAGCTCGGACAGCGATTTTCGCAGGGTTCCGACCGAGACATTCAGGTCCGCCGCCATGTCCCGTTCCGGCGGTAGACGCTCACCGTCAATCAGACGGCCGGCCGCAATATCGCGGATCAGCAGTTCTGCAATCTGAACATATATCGGAAGGGCATTGGGGTTTCGGCTTGTGGGGGGCACGTCGGGGCGCTTCGATTGGTCACAGGAAAAATTGATACACTATTGATCTACATCAATGTGATTGCTACGCAAGAGAAAAAGCAAATCCATTGCGGAGACCGACTCAGATGACGATCGTCCCAATCACCTCCCCCGATCTGAATGCGGCCGAGGTCTCGTGGTTTTCGGCTCTGTGTTCGGATGACTATCAGTTTCTGGGGATGCCCGATGGCGATCTGCGGTCCAGCTGGGACCATTGTTCCGCCATCGTGAAAGAGGCCGAGGCACAGGGGTTTCGCAACATCCTGTGCCCGTCATCCTATCAGGTCGGTCAGGACACGCTCAGCTTTGTTGCTGGATGCGCACCGATCACCGACAAGATCAACCTGCTGGCCGCGGTGCGTTGCGGTGAAATGCAGCCCATCATGCTGGCCCGCACCATCGCGACGCTGGATCACATGTTGCGGGGGCGTTTGACGGTCAACATCATCTCGTCCGATTTCCCTGGTGAAAAGGCAGACAGCGCGTTCCGTTATCAACGCTCGCGCGAAGTCGTCGAAATCCTGAAACAGGCTTGGACGCGGGATGAGATCAACCATGCGGGCGAGGTCTATAATTTCTCGGGCCTGACCACCGATCCAGCCAAACCCTATCAGACCGGCGGACCACTGTTGTATTTCGGCGGCTATTCCCCATCTGCGCTCGAACTGTGCGGAGAGCATTGCGATGTCTACCTGATGTGGCCAGAAACCGAGGATCAACTGGCCGGGCGGATGCAGGCGGTTCATGCGGTAGCCGAGAATTACAACCGGACTCTGGATTACGGCTTGCGCGTTCACATGATCGTTCGCGATACCGAGACCGAAGCGCAGGAATACGCTGATTACATCGTATCCAAGCTGGACGACGAATACGGTCGCGCCATCCGCGAACGGGCGCTGGATTCCACCTCGCTGGGTGTGGCGCATCAGGCCAAAAACCGCGATCTGGCGGATGAATACGGCTATGTCGAACCTGGTCTCTGGACAGGCGTGGGCCGGGCGCGGTCTGGCTGCGGCGCAGCGCTTGTGGGCTCCACCGATCAGGTCATGACCAAGATTGAAAACTATCAAAAGATGGGCATCCGCGCCTTCATCTTCTCGGGCTATCCACATCTGGACGAGGCCCGCCATTTCGGTGCCCGCGTGATGCCCAACCTGAAAACCTGCTCGCTTCCCGAGGAATACGGACGCGTGCCCAAAACCATCCCAGCCACCCCGCTGGGCAACGGAGTTCGCCGCTAATGCAACGTGTAAAGCTTTCAGACACGCTGGAAATGAGCCGCCTGGTATACGGCATGTGGCGCTTGGGTGATGACAGTGACACCTCGGCGGATCATGTCGAAGCCAAGATACAAGCCTGCCTGGATCAGGGCATCACCACATTCGATCAGGCCGATATCTATGGCGGTTACGCGGCCGAGGCGGTTTTGGGCAATGCCCTGCGCGCCAACCCGGCGCTGCGCGCGCGGATGGAGATCGTCACCAAATGCGACATCGTTGCGCCGATGGGCCGTTACGCAGACGCCATGGTCAAATATTATGACACATCGCGCGCGCATATCCTGAAATCGGTTGAAACCTCGCTGACCGAGATGGCAATCGACCATGTCGACCTGCTCCTGATCCACCGCCCTGATCCCTTCATGGACCACCATGAGACCGGCGCAGCGCTGGACGAGGTCGTGGCCAGCGGCAAAGTGGGCGCGGTTGGCGTATCGAATTTCCGCCCGTGGGACTGGACGCTTCTGCAATCAGCGATGAAGACCCAACTGGTCACCAACCAGGTCGAGATCTCGCTGGGCGAAATCCGCCCCTTCACCAATGGCGACCTAGCGTTTCATCAACAGCATGGGCAGCCGGTGATGGCGTGGTCGCCGCTGGGCGGCGGACTGCTGATGGCCGGGAACCCTCCGGTCGGCGTGGTCGCGGATGAGATCGCCGCCGAATTCGGAGTGGACCGGGCCGCAGTGGCCGTGGCCTTCCTTCTGGCACATCCTGCAGGCATCCTGCCGGTGCTAGGCACCAACAATCTGGGCCGGATCAAACAGATTTCGGACGCCTTGAAAGTCAATCTGGATCGCGAGAGTTGGTACCGCCTTTATGAGGCGGCACTGGGCCATGAGGTACCATGATGAATGCAATGTCACAGGACATGAACCATACTTTCATCCCACACAAGGATGACACCCGAACCCTGCGCGATGCGTTTGGCCGCTTTGCCACCGGAGTTACCATCGTCACCTGCAACAGCACGGACGGCCCGGTCTGCATCACCGCCAACAGTTTTTCGTCCCTATCGCTGGACCCGCCCCTGATCATGTGGGCCGGCGACCGCAACTCGCGCCGCTTCCCCTATTTCCACAAGGCGCGCCATTTCAGCGTTCATGTATTGTCCTCTGAACAGGCCGAGCTGTGTTTCGGCTGCTCGAAAAACGCCTTTGCGCTGCGAGACATCGCCCATGGGCATTGCTCGAATGGTACCCCTCTGCTGCCGGATTGTCTGGCACGGTTTGAATGTGAACAACACGCTTATCACGACGCAGGCGATCATGTGATCGTCGTGGGCAAAGTCCTGAAGGCCAGCATTAGCGATGGAGACGCGCTGACCTTTTATGCCGGAAAACTCGGACAATTCGCGCAGTCCTAAGCGCGCTCTGACGACTGCGGGACCAACCCGCGGCTGACATAGGGAGGAAACGCATGGGCGGACTGGCAACGATGCTGGCGCCGATTGCATTCGTGAACGAAACCGTGCTGCGATTGGGCCGCGCGGTTGGCGTCGTTGCGATTGCATTCATGGTGACCGCAATCCTGATTCAGGTATTCTTCCGATATGTGCTGGGCAACGCACTGCCCTGGCCGGATGAGGCCGCCCGGTTCTGCATGCTCTGGATGACGGGTCTGATGGCCCCGACCGCATTTCGCCGCGGCGGGTTCGTGGCCATCGACATGGTGCCCCTGATGCTTCCGCGCGTATTGGGACAGGTACTGATGCTCGCGCTGCTGTTCGTGTCACTGGCGGTGCTGCTGGTGGCGGTAAAGATCGGCTGGTCCGAAGTGACCGGGTTCGGGGGCAAATTCGCAACCGCCGCTTTGTATATTCCCACCTCATTTGGCTTTGACGAATGGTACCGCGTCCCGCGCAGCTGGATGATGGCCTCGCTGCTGGTAGGGGTGGCCCTTCTGATCGTAGTAAATGTCGAGCTGATCCTGCGCGCGATTGTCTCGCTATTGGGGGGCGCAGACCTGCTGCCTGAAATTGCCGACGCACCGGTGGGGGCTGAATAGATGTTGATTTGGTTCCTGCCCACTTTCCTTGTCTTTCTGATGATCGGCCTGCCGGTCTTTTTCGCCCTTTTGGCCGCCCCGGGTATCCTGCTGTGGCTAAATGGCCAATCCAATGACATCACCCTGCTGTACCGCAATGTTTATAACGGCATGGACAGCTTTCCCCTGATGGCAATCCCTTTCTTCATGCTGGCCGGAGAGCTAATGAACCGCGGCGGGATAACCATCCGTCTGGTGGAATTCAGCCAAGCCTTGATGGGCCATTTTCGCGGCGGGTTGGCGCATGTGAACGTGCTCAGCTCGATCCTGTTTGCGGGACTTTCAGGCTCTGCCGTGGCGGATACATCAGCGCTGGGTTCAATGCTGATCCCAGCGATGGAGAAGCAGGGCTATACCCGCAAATTCGCTGCGGCGATCACTGCGGCCAGTTCGGTGATCGGTCCGATCATTCCCCCTTCGGGCATCATGATCATCTACGCGTATGTGATGGGCGAAAGCGTTGCGGCGCTGTTTCTGGCTGGGATCGTGCCGGGCGTCATGGTTGGCGTTGGCCTGATGCTGATGATCAAATTCATGGCCGACAAGTATGATTTTCCCGTTGCCAGCCGCAAATACACATGGGGTGAACGGGGTCAGGCCAGCCTCAAGGCGTTCTTTCCACTGCTGACTCCGGTGATCATTCTGGGTGGTATTCTGGGCGGTATCTTTACACCTACCGAAGCCGCAGCGGTGGCCGTCGGCTATGCCTTTCTGATCGGCTTTTTCATCCTGCGCACCCTGACGCTCAAAGAAGTGCCCGAGATCCTCAGCAATGCCGGCCTAACCTCCGCCGTCGTTCTGCTGCTGGTGGGGGCGGCCATGGCGTTCAAAACCGTGGTCAGCCTCAGCCATGCGCCAGAACAGCTGGCCTCGCTGATCCTCAGCCTGTCGGAAAACCCGCTGATCCTGCTGTTTCTGATCAACCTGCTCTTGTTCGTTGTCGGCATGTTTTTGGATGCCGGGCCTGCGATCATCATTCTTGGGCCGATCCTGGGACCGATCTTTACCAGCCTCGGCGTCGACCCGATCCACTTTGCCATCATCATGAGCGTCAACTTGACCGTTGGTCTGGCCACACCCCCCATGGGGCTAGTGCTGTTCGTGGCCGCCGCCGTGTCGCGCGAAAAGGTTGAAACCATTGCCAAGGCGATCCTGCCGTTTCTGGCCGTTGAAATCATCGTGATCTTTCTGATCACCTACATCCCCGCATTATCCATGACGATCCCGAGGATAACGGGATTTGCCAACTAACTGAGTTCCACAGGGAGGAAACGCATGCTCAGAACCTTTATCAAAACCGCAGCGGTGGCCACGTCGCTGGTCGCCGCATCAGCCATCGCGGCCACGGCAGCGGATTATACGCTGCGCGCCACGGCCAACTCGAACGAAAATGACGAGGATTATGACGGTCTAATCGTTTTCAAGAACTATGTCGAAGCCGCTTCGAACGGCGCGATCGAGGTCGAGCTGTTCATCGGTACGCAGCTGTGTTCGAACGGCGCGGAATGCCTGCAGGGTGTGGCCGATGGAACCATCGACATCTATATCTCGACCTCGGGCGGGGCGTCAGGCATCTTTCCCTATGTTCAGGTCCTCGACCTACCCTACCTTATGGCGGATGACCGGATTGCCGAGCATGTTCTATCCGGCGATTTCACCCGCACCATGCGCGACATGGCGCTTGAGGATTCCGGCGGCGCGATCCGTCTGATGACCATCGGCAACACTGGTGGCTGGCGCAACTTTGCCAACACCCAGCGTCGCGTGGCTGAACCAGCTGATATGGAAGGGTTGAAAATCCGCACCGTGGTCGCTGACCTGCCACAAGAGCTGGTTAAAGCCTTGGGTGCATCGCCCACCCCGATCCCGTGGCCGGAACTGTTCACCAGCTTTCAAACCGGTGTGGTTGAAGGGTCCAAGAACGGCATCACCGACATCATGGGCATGAAATTCCCCGATGCAGGCCTGCAATATGTCACCCTGGACGGCCATGCCTATATGGGCGCTCTGTGGTGGATGAATAACGCCAAGTTCCAGGAGATGCCCGAAGACATGCGCCGTGTCGTGGTCGATGGGTTCTATGCGCTGCAGCAGGCCACCTTTGCCTCACCCAAGCGCAAGTCGATCCAGGCCTATGAGGATTTCGTCGCCGGTGGCGGTGATCTGTACGTGCCGACCCCCGAGCAGAAAGCCGCGTTCAAAGAGGCGGCAACCCCGGTCTACGAGTGGTTCCAAACCAACGTCGGTCGTGGTGATGAGGTCTTCACCGCGCTCACCGAAGCCGTTGCAGCGGCCGAGGCAGACGTCAACGCATCGCGTGACGCGGACCTGAACTAAGCCATTTAGGGTCGGGCGTTTGGCCCGACCCTCACCGAAACGGGTACATCCACCCTTTATAGTCGTTGACCAGAACATGGGCTCTTTCAATCTGCTCCGGCGACATTTTCTTGACCACTTCCTCAAGGCTGATTGCCGCGTCGGGATCGCCGCCAATGGCGCTGAGCGTGTACCACATGTAAGCCCGCACAAGATCCGGCGCAGGCAAGCCCAGACCCAGTTCGTAATACCAGCCGATCCCCGATTGTGCGCCCGGATGCCCCTTCATCGATGCGCGCAGATACCATTCAAAGGCACGTTCATAATCCTGCTCGACCCCAAGACCCAACCCGTACATCACGCCGATCAATTCCTCGGCCTCGGCATTGCCGGATCGGGCGGCGGGCAGCAGTTCCTCGCGCGCGGCCTCGAACGCGCCGGCCTCCATCATGTCACGCGCCTGTTCCAGCTCGGCCAGCGCAGGGGTCGCAAGCATACACAGGGCAAATATAATCTGGCGCATGGGATTGCTTTCCTTTTTGCCGGCGCGGCCGCAGCGCAAGAGCTGCCACGCCCGCTGACCGATGATGATTTCCTGTCCTTTGATATGGAACAGGCCGCGATTGGTCATCAACTGTTTTACGATCCGATCCTGTCGGGCAATCAAAACATCGCCTGCGCCCATTGCCACCACCCGGATTTCGGCACATCCGATGGGCTGTCACTGGGCATCGGCGAAGGCGGTCAGGGGTTAGGCCCCGATCGCACGCCGGGCACTGGGTCCGACAAAATCCGCAAGCGTATTCCCCGAAATTCGCCCGGCCTTTGGAACCTCGGGGCAAAGGACATCCATACTGTTTTCCATGACGGACGACTGAGTATCTCGGATGTCTATGGCAACGGCTTCAACTCTCCGGCGCAGGAATGGTTGCCCGCGGGATTGAATTCTCTGCTGGCCGCGCAGGCGCTGTTCCCGCTGACCTCGCAGTTTGAGATGGCCGGGAATGTTGCCGAAAACCAGGTGACTGGCGCTGTGCATGACCGGATCGACAAGGGCTGGCCGATTCTTGCCAAGCGTGTGCGCACCGACCCCGCCTACGGTCCGGCCATGATCGCAGCCTTTCCTGAAGTCAAGACATCCGAAGACATAACCATCACCCAGATCGCCAATGCTCTGGCCGCCTTCATGGCTATCGAATGGCGCAGTATCGACAGCCCCTTTGATCATTATCTGGCAGGGAACACCGATGCGCTGTCACCGGTTCAGAAGGCTGGAATGACCCTTTTCTATGGCAAGGCGCAATGTTCCACCTGCCACGCCGGGCCCCTAATGTCGGATCAGAAGTTCCACGCGCTGGCCTTGCCGCCCTTTGGCCCGGGCCGCACCCGGCAATGGGATCCCAATGTCCGCGATGTTGGCCGCATGGGCGAAAGTGATCGGCTTGAGGATGCCTACCGCTTTCGAACGCCGATGCTGCGCAATGTTGCTCTAACCGCACCATACGGCCATAACGGAGCCTTTCCCGATCTCGACAGCGTGATCCGCCATCACCTCAACCCTGAACGCAGCCTGTCGCGTTGGACCCGTGACATGGCCGCCCTGCCCGAAATTCCGTGGCTGGAACAGATTGATTTCGCGGTATGGGGCGATCAGTTCGAAATGGCGCGCCTACGCAGCCGGATCGACATCCCAGAGATTGACCTGACAGATGCAGAAATCACCAGTCTTGTGGAATTCCTGCATGGTCTGACCGGGACCAGCATCAAGACGCCGCCATTTGGGATTCCTGACAATTTCATCCCATAAGATCAGCCCCTGGCCAGAGCGGGGGCTGATCTGGTTGTCGTCTGTTTACTCTGCGGCTTCTTCGTAAGCGTCCATTGGTGGGCATGTGCAGATGAGGTT
>NZ_JBXWOB010000006.1:0-218869 GCF_059610685.1 Ruegeria sp. CDSC052 | reverse complement strand
CAGTGTGTCACAAGCGCCTCAGCAGCGCCGGTGAAGGGGGTTCTAAGCATTACAAACATACACCGCAAGCAGAAAATTCCCGAAACTCTCGAAAATCTTCAAAACAATTATTTACTGAAATAAAACAAATGCTTACAAATAGAACCGCGCCCAAATACGGCGACCAACCGCCAAGATGCGTACGGAAAATTGTGTTTCGCACAGGCTTGCTGGCAGACTCAGGCCGAGTCGGGCGGAATCGCACCTCGGAATCGGCTCATCAGGGTCGAGATCGGTAGGCGCAAAGCAAGCAAAGCCAAAATCACGGACAAATAGATCAAGGGTTCGATCTGAAATCCTTTGGCCTGCATTACATAATGCACGCCCCCCAGAACTGCTGCCGGATAGACCAAACGCTGAAGCGCGCGCCAGCCCGGGCCAAGCTGCCGTACTGAAAAGTTGTTCGACGTCACGGCCAGTGGCAGCGTCAGAACAAATGCCGCCATACCCACAGTTATATAGGGGCGCTTCAGGATGTCCGCCCAGATCTGCCCGGGGGCCTGCACATCCAATACCAGCCAAACCAAAAGATGCAGACTGATATATATAAATGTCAAAACGCCCAGCGCCCGCCTGAACTTGATCAGGTTCACGCCGACAAACCTGCGCAGGGGCGATATAGCCAGAACAACAATCAAAAACTGCAATGCCAGTTTGCCGTACTTATGCTCAAGAGCCTCAATCGGGTCGGCACCCAAACCTCCGGTCAGCCCTTGATAGAACAGCCAGGGTGCCGGCAGGACCCCCAGCAAATAGACGGCCCAAACAGGGATCCGACGGAATATCTGGTTCAGCGCGCTCATACTCTCAATAATGCTTGGACAGATCCATGCCTTCGTAAAGCCCGGCGACCTCGTCCTCGTAGCCATTGAACATGAGCGTCGGGATGCGCTTGGCAAACAGCCCACCGCCGATTTGACGCTCCGAGGCCTGCGACCAGCGCGGGTGATCCACGTTGGGGTTCACGTTACTATAGAAACCATATTCGCGCGGACCGGCCATGTTCCAGCTTGTCGGCGGCTCAACATCTGACACCGTAATGCGCACGATCGACTTGATGGATTTGAACCCGTATTTCCACGGAACCACCAGACGCAACGGTGCGCCGTTCTGGTTCGGGATCGGCCGGCCATAAATACCAGTGGCCATCAGGGTCAGCGGGTGCATTGCTTCGTCCAGCCGCAGACCTTCACGGTACGGCCAGTCCAGAACCGGATACTGAACACCCGGCATTTCATCTGGACGATAAGCGGTTTCAAAGGCAACGTATTTGGCGCCTTCCTGAACACCGGCCATGTTCAGCAGGTCGGCCAGTTCAAACCCGTTCCAAGGGATCACCATCGACCATGCCTCGACACAGCGAAACCGGTATATCCGTTCTTCGACGGTCATTTCGGACAGGATGTCCTTGAAATTGTAATCGCCGGGCTTGTCCACCAGACCGTCAATCTTGATGCTCCACGGCTCAGTAACAAGAGTATAGGCGTATTTTGCAGGATCTTCTTTCCGAGTACCAAACTCGTAATAATTGTTATAACCGGTGATCTCTTCCCAGGTATTCGGCTCCAGCGCCTCTTGCGCGGCTGCCCCCTGCGCCAGCCCTGCCAATCCGACACCCGCAATCCCGGCCATCATCTGGCGCCGGTTCAGAAACGCCGCCCGGGGGGTGACGTCGACATGTGTCAATGTGTTGGTCCAGCGATGCGCCATCTAAGTCTCCGTCTTCATACATCCTCTGAGGTGAGGTAGTCCGCTGATAGCACAGAGCCAAGGAAACAGGCCTCACGATTGAGCGACCAGTTTGTAACGTATCAGGGGGGGGGTGAGGCTGTTGTCGCGGCACCACCTGTGGTCACCACCTTTACAACGCAGGCCTCAAAAATGCAGGCTGGGCCGCAGGTATTACCAACAAGGGAAAAGATGGACGACCCATCCAACGATTGAAATCCACCAGTGGGAGAAGAAGAATGTGTGACATCTGCGTTATGAATGCCGTCAAAGATCGAATGCTGTCGCGGCGGAGTTTCTTCAAAGCTGCGGCCGCCACGAGCGTTGCGGCTGCGACCACCGGAGCGATTGCACCAGCAGCGCTGGCCGCAGGTCATGGCGGGGTCGAGGACATGACCCATACGCTCAGCCCCGACTTTCCGACTTGGGGAGGCGAACCCGGCATTTCGGCCGAACAGGCGTTCAACTTCGCGGATCACGGCTTTAACCTGTTCAATCTGTCGATCAACGAACATACCGGCACGCATATAGATGCGCCCCTGCATTTCTCCGCAGATGGCATGTCGGTTGATGAGATCCCGGTGACCGATCTGGTCGCGCCGCTTTGTGTCGTCAATATCGCCGCCCGCGCGGCCGAAGACGCCGACACCCGCGTTACCCCGGACGATCTGAAGGCGTGGATTGCGGCCAACGGAGACATCCCCGACGGCGCTTGCGTAGCGATGCATTCCGGTTGGTCCGGCAAGACCGCCACGGACGGGTTCCGCAATTTCGACGGTGAGGCGCAGCACTATCCCGGGTTTCACGTCGAAGCGGCGCAGATGTTAATGGAAGACACCGGCGCGCGGTCGATTGCGGTGGATACCCTGTCGCTGGATCACGGCATGTCTGCTGATTTCGCCACCCACTATGCCTGGCTGCCCTCGGGCCGGTTTGGCATCGAATGCCTTGCGGGCCTGGATCGGGTTCCGGCCGCGGGGGCCACGCTGGTCATCGGCGCACCGAAACATGCTGGCGGCACCGGAGGTCCGGCACGGATATTCGCGTTGGTCTAAAGCCACGATGCACTAGTGATGCAGCATACCTTCAAAGCACGGACCGATGCCCAAACCCATTGCCGAAATCACGCATCGTTACGATACAGCCGCGCCCCGGTGGCGGGACAAGATGCGCGCGCTTGGGTACTATGATGGCTACCTAGAATTCCTGACCTCGGGATTGCCTGTCGCTGACGAAGCGACACATGTGGTCGATATTGGGGCTGGCACTGCGTCCTTCGCCGAGGCCTGGGTAGCGGTCCACGGAAAACCGGCCAGGTTAACCTTACTTGAACCCAGCGCGGGGATGATCAGGCAAGGCCAAAAGGCTCTGCGGGCGCGGGGGGTCGAACCAGAACTAGCCCAAGGGGTGCTAGGCAATGTCAATCTAGACCCGGTGGGCGTAGCTCTTGCGGCCCATGTGATTGAACATTGCGCAGATCCGTCCCAAGCCTTGCAAGACATTCACAGACTGCTGCGCCAGGGGGGTCGCCTGTTTTTGGTGGTATCAAAGCCACATTGGTGTAACGCCATCATCTGGTTGCAATGGCGACATAGAACGTTTCAGCGCGCGGAGATCTTAGAGCTGCTAGATGAAGCAGGTTTTGATTGCGAAACGGTCTATTCTTTCCCATCTGGCCCACCCTCTCGGACAAGCCGGGGGTTAGTCGCAAAAAAACGCGGGTAAATTCAAGAATGGACCCACCAGTCAAGCGGGTCCATTCAACAATCAGTTTAGGTTCAATGCACCACGGCATCATCCGGTCGTGGTCGCTCAGACGTGCCCAGCCGATCGCCTATGATCAGGCCCTCGGCCCCGGCGGTGACCGGAATAGACTCGCCATCCTTGATCTCACCCGCCAGCAGCGCCTCGGCCAGCGGGTTCTGCAAGGCGCGTTGGATCACGCGTTTCAGTGGGCGAGCACCGAAGACCGGGTCATAGCCCTCGTTGGCCAGCCATTCCTTAGCCCCGTCGTCCAGAACCAGCTCGATCTTCCGCGCGGCCAGGCGTTTTTGCAGGCGTGCCATTTGGATATCGACAATGCCATCCATATCACCCCGTTTCAGGCGGTCGAAGATGATCGTTTCGTCCAGACGGTTCAGGAATTCGGGCCGGAAATGCGCCCGGACCGCATCCATCACATCCCGCCGCGCTTGTGCACTGTCGGCACCGTCGGGCAACTGGCTGAGCGCCTGAGAGCCGAGGTTCGAGGTCAGGATGATCAGCGTCTGCTTGAAGTCCACGGTACGGCCCTGACCATCGGTCAGCACACCATCATCCAGTACCTGCAACAGCACGTTGAACACATCCGGATGCGCCTTTTCGACCTCATCGAACAGCACGACTTGATAGGGCCTGCGCCGCACGGCTTCGGTCAGCACACCGCCTTCGTCATAGCCGACATAGCCCGGAGGGGCGCCGATCAGACGGGCAACCGCGTGTTTCTCCATGAACTCGGACATGTCGATGCGCACCATCGCGTTGTCGTCGTCGAACAGGAAGTTCGCCACCGCCTTGGTCAGCTCGGTTTTTCCCACGCCGGTTGGTCCGAGGAACAGGAACGAACCCAGCGGACGGCCTTCGTCGTTCAAACCTGCACGAGCACGGCGCACGGCATTTGAGACAGCCGTGACCGCCGCATCCTGACCAATGACGCGGGAATGCAGATCGTCTTCCATCCGCAGCAGCTTTTCGCGCTCGCCTTCCAGCATTTTCGAGGTCGGGATACCGGTCCAGCGTTCGACCACCGAAGCGATCTGTTCCGGACGCACCGTTTCCTCGGCCATCATCTGGCTGCTTTCGGCGTTTTCGGCCTCGGTCAGCTTTTTCTCAAGCTCGGGGATGACGCCATAGGACAGCTCACCCGCCTTGGCGAGGTTGCCTTCGCGTTTGGCGATTTCCAGATCGGCCCGTGCCTTGTCGAGCTGTTCCTTCAGATCGCGCGCACCAGCCAGCTTGTCACGTTCGGCTTGCCACTGTGCAGTCATCTCGGCGGATTGCTCCTGCAGATCGGCCAGATCCTTTTGCAAGGTTTCCAGACGATCCTTCGATGCCGCATCATCTTCGAGCTTCAGCGCCTGCTCCTCGATCTGCATCTGCAGAATCTGACGATCCAGCTGATCGAGTTCTTCGGGCTTGCTGTCCACTTCCATCCGCAAGCGAGCCGACGCTTCATCGACAAGGTCGATAGCTTTATCGGGCAGGAAGCGATCAGTGATGTAGCGATGCGACAGGGTCGCTGCCGACACCAAAGCCGAGTCCGAGATACGCACACCATGGTGCAACTCGTACTTTTCCTTGATACCGCGCAGGATGCTGATCGTGTCCTCGACAGTCGGTTCCTGAACCACAACCGGCTGGAACCGGCGCGCCAAAGCCGCGTCTTTTTCCACGTATTTACGATACTCATCCAGCGTGGTGGCACCGATACAATGCAGCTCACCCCGGGCAAGCGCAGGCTTGATCAGGTTGGCAGCATCCATCGCGCCGTCGGATTTGCCCGCGCCAACCAGCGTGTGCATCTCATCAATGAACAAAATGATTTCACCGGCGGCTTCAGTCACTTCGGTCAAAACCGCCTTGAGGCGTTCTTCGAACTCACCACGGTATTTCGCACCTGCGATCAGCGCACCCATGTCGAGCGCGAGCAGCTTTTTATCCTTTAGCGATTCCGGCACATCCCCATTGATGATGCGCAGGGCCATACCTTCGGCAATCGCTGTTTTACCCACGCCGGGCTCGCCGATCAGAACGGGGTTGTTCTTGGTGCGGCGCGACAGAACCTGCATCGAGCGGCGGATTTCCTCATCCCGCCCGATAATCGGGTCGATCTTGCCCTCAGCCGCCGCTTCGGTCAGGTCACGCGCGTATTTCTTGAGCGCATCATAGCCCTCTTCTGCCGAGGCGGTGTCAGCGGTGCGCCCTTTGCGGATGTCATTGATGGCTTCGTTCAGTTTCTGCGCCGTCACCGCGCCATCTTCCAAAGCATCCTTGGCTTTGGATTTCACCATGCACAGCGCCATCAGAATACGTTCAACCGGCACGAAACTATCGCCTGCCTTGGTGGCGATCTTTTCAGCTTCATCCAGAACTTTGGCGGTCTGACCATCCAGATAAACCTGGCCCGCATCGCCGCTGACCTTGGGAATTTTGGCCATGGACGCATCCAGTGCGTTAACGACACGGCTGGGCGCTCCGCCTGCGCGGGTGATCAGATTGCTGGCCAGCCCCTGATCATCGTCCATCAAGGCTTTGAGTATATGTTCAGGGGTCAACCTCTGGTGCCCCTCGCGCATCGCAATCGTTTGCGCTGCCTGCACGAAACCTCGTGCCCGCTCGGTGAACTTGTTCAAGTCCATATTTTGCTCCTTCTCTAAGCGCCCGGTTTTGACGCGCCCGCCTGGCAGCGCGCGTCGGTCTGGGCCTCACATTCAATCTGGGAAATATCTTGCGCGGTTCAAGGGGTCTGCCAACAGAATCCAACCTACCGACGCGGCACAGAATAAACTGTATACCCCCCAGTTTTCGCCACAGAACGCGCACCGTACATATCGACAAGCGATTGCGCTGCATCGCTGCCCGTCGGGCAGGAAACCAGATCGGCGGCGTCATCCAGAAAATCCACGGTAAAGGCGGATTCCCCTGTAACCTGACAGTCATCATCCATCGAACGATAACCGCCAATCAGCCGGAGGTTGTCGTTTGTCGGAGACCTCAGGACTGTATCAGCAGCCTCTTTTTCCAGCGCCATGTCCTGACACCCGGCCAGCATCAGCCCCGCGCAGATTGCGATAGTGGGTTTCGTAAACTGTCTCATTCCGAATTCCGTCCCAGTTGCACAACGCGATAATAGCACAGTCGGAAACCTCTGCCGTGATCTGAATCACGTAAGGCGCGCATGGACAGAAGCGCACGAAACCGTTAGGACGCAGACGTTTGCCAAAAAGGAGCCCCCAATGTCCGATGACCGCCTGATTGTAGCCCTTGATGTCCCCAACGCCCTCGACGGTCTGGCCTTGGCCGAGCGGCTGGGGGACAGTGTCTCATTCTACAAGATCGGCCTGGGAATGCTGACAGGGGGCGGGCTAGCCCTGGCGAACGAGTTAAAGCAGGATCAGGGCAAGCGCATCTTTCTGGACATGAAACTGTTCGACATCGGTAATACGGTGGAAAATGCGGTGCGTGGTCTGGCACAGTTCGATTTGGATTTCCTGACCGTTCATGGTGACCCGCACGTGGTGCGGGCCGCCAAAGAGGGCGCGTCTGGCAAAGACCTCAAGATCCTGGCCGTAACCATCCTGACCTCGTTGAACCGGGATGATCTGGATGCCAGCCTGCTGAAGTCGGGCGATGTCCAGGACCTGGTTGTCGAACGCGCGGCCAAAGCGTTGGAGGCGGGTGCCGATGGCGTCATCGCCAGCCCGCAAGAGGCCGCGCTGATCCGTGCCCTGCCCCAAGCCGAAAACCGCTTGATCGTGACACCCGGTGTTCGGCCCGCCGGTGCCGCTCTGGGAGATCAGAAACGGGTCGCAACCCCGGCAAATGCCATCGGTGATGGTGCCGATCACATCGTCGTCGGGCGCCCAATCTATCAGGCGCAAGACCCTAAAGCCGCCGCAGAGGCGGTGCTTGCAGAGTTAAATTCCTTATCCCGACACTAGGGCAATCCGGCTAAATCAGGCTAAATTTTCGCAAGAACAACCCGCAAACAGTTGACCTTAGGTCACTTTTCACCCGATCCGCGCCAAATCGTCCCTGTGCCCCAAAACACACATGCAAAACACGAGTTTCCACTGTGTGAACTGGGTTCTATCGAAAAATTCGATTTTGAGAGAATCTAAGTAGGTGATACTCCCCGCGGACCATCTCTTCCTGAGGTCCGTCACCTCCCCCCGCCACTTTGCGGGGGGCCTTCTTTTGGCAGATCTGGTTCCTACCCTCACTGTGCGGGTTTTGCCCGTGGCATGCGAATGATATAGTCACCGAACCTTACGGACCGCATGGAAGACGGGAAAAGAAAATGCCCGGCCTCTGCCGAGATTGCCTGACAGAACTGACCAAGGAACGCCGCTGCCCGGTCTGCGGCAGCCCGCGCGTCAAAACGCATCCTGAATTGTTTGACCTGTCCATCGCACATATGGATTGCGATGCCTTCTACGCCTCTGTCGAAAAACGGGACAATCCGGAGCTGGCCGACAAACCCGTCATTATCGGGGGCGGCAAGCGCGGTGTTGTTTCTACGGCTTGTTATGTAGCCCGGATTCGCGGCGTCCGTTCGGCAATGCCGATGTTCAAAGCGTTGCAACTATGCCCCAACGCTGTCGTGATCAAACCGCGCATGTCGGTCTATGCCGAGGCTTCGCGCCAAATCAGGTCGATGATGGACGAGCTGACGCCGATTGTTGAACCGCTGTCCCTGGACGAAGCGTTCATGGACCTATCCGGCACGCAACGTCTGCACGGCGCTCCACCCGCCGTCATGCTTGCAAGATTGGTCAAGCGGATGAAGGACGAGTTGGGGCTGACCGGGTCAATCGGGCTGTCACATAACAAGTTTCTGGCCAAGGTCGCATCCGATCTGGACAAGCCACGCGGTTTCTCGGTGATCGGCAAGGAAGAGACATCCGCGTTTCTGAACGACAAGCCAGTGCGCCTGATCTGGGGCATAGGCCCTGCGGCGCAGGAATCGCTGGACCGCGCAGGCATACGCCTGTTCTCGGACCTGTTGCGCTGGGACCAAGAGGATCTGACCGCGCGGTTTGGCTCCATGGGCTACCGGCTGTGGCATCTGGCCCGCGGTCAGGACAAGCGCCGGGTTTCGGCACATGAACCGATGAAGTCCATCAGCAACGAAACGACCTTTTTTGAGGATACGGCCAATGCCGACATTCTGGATGGGCACCTTTGGCGGATGGCGGAAAAAGTCTCGGATCGGGCCAAGGCCAAGGGGCTGGCCGGGCGGGTTGTGACGCTCAAACTGAAACGGGCCAATCACAAACTCATTACGCGACGCGTTTCTCTTCGCGATGCCACACAGATTGCCGATCGGATCTATCGCACAGCACGGGCGCTGTTCGATCAGGTTGGTGATCAGGGCCCCTATCGGCTGTTGGGGTGTGGCCTGTCGGATCTGTGCCCCGAGGATCAGGCGGATATTTCAGGGGATCTGCTGGATCCGGATGCCTCGCGCAGGTCGCAGGCCGAACGCGCCACGGATGAGATTCGCCGCCGCTTTGGGACGGATGCCATCGTCAAAGGACGTGCCCTGCGCTGAGGTTATTCGGCTGCAAGCTGCAGCGGCTCAGGCCCGATCCGCGCAATATCCATGATGATTTCGCCCAGGGTCTCTTTGAAGGCAGCGAAATTGTCATTCGGCTCGATCCTGCTTTCATCCATATACAGGGATCTGTCGATCTCGATCTGTACAGCATGCTGGTGGCGGCTGGGGCGTCCATAGGTCTGGGTCACATAGGCCCCGGCAAACGGCGTATTTCGGGCCACGCTCAGACCCGCCGAGACGAAAGCGCCCTCTATCTGTTCGACGACCTCTGGCGCTGCAGAGGCACCGAACCGATCCCCCAGCACGATCTCGGGACGTCTGGAATTGACTGTGGACGCAAGCGCCACGGCTTCGTGCGGCATCGAATGACAGTCGATCAGAATCGCCTGCCCGAATTCCTGATGCGATTCTGCCAGCAACGATTTGATCCGGGCATGATAGGGACGCCAACAGGTATCGATTCGCAGACGCGCCTCATCCATGGTCAGCTTACCGCGATAGATTTCTCGACCATTGGCGACCACACGCGGAATCACCCCCAGCCCGGACGCTACCCGCGGGTTATGGCCTTGGCGGCGCGCGCCCTGAATAAGGGCTGGATCCAGCTCTTCTGCGCTGCGGTTCAGATCGACATAGGCGCGTGGCATCATCGCCGAAATCAGTGGCGCACCATGGTCCGCCGCTGATGAAAACAACTGATCCACAAAAGCATCCTCGGAAGAACGAATCACATCTTGGCTGAGAATCGATCGCTTCATCAGCCCATTTGGATAGTTTCGACCGCTATGCGGAGAGGAAAAAACCACACAGGACGTGCGCTTGTCAGGCATATCCAGTAGGTAAGCAGCGTTTTGCATGGCGACTCCTTGTTCGCACCAAACATAGACCGGAAAATAGTTCTACCAAACCCCTTGAACCCTTTTGCGACTCCTTTTATAGACCCCGCTACCGGCGCGGGGTTCCGCGCCCCATTTCGTTATGGGGTTGGCCACGCGACGGTTTCATGGGCGGTTAGCTCAGCGGTAGAGCACTTCGTTGACATCGAAGGGGTCACAAGTTCGATCCTTGTACCGCCCACCATGAACTCACTGCTTCGGATTTCCGGGGCACCCGCAAACCCAGGCGCTGGCCACGTCCTTGATGAAGGCGCCGCAGATTGGAGACAGACCCATGAAGGTCAAGAACTCGCTCCGCTCGCTCAAGAACCGGCACCGTGATTGCCGGGTTGTGCGTCGCAAAGGCCGCGTCTACGTGATCAACAAGACGCAGCGTCGGTTCAAAGCTCGTCAGGGCTAAGAACTGCACATACTGAATTCAAAGAACCGCGCCTTCGGGTGCGGTTTTTTTGTCCGGCATTTCAACCAGATGTAATGCGGACGGAACTGCAGGAATTCGCTCAGAAAGTTCGGTTCTGAGATTCAACGTTGTGATAGGACGATCTCGTGCTACGCTTTCCGTGATTTTATGACGGGAGGTCGGATTGGCCAACGATGATCTGGACAAGATATTCGGAACAACTCTGACCGACATGGTAGCCGATATAGGCCGCAGTGTGGCCCAGGCGGCCGAACAGCTTAGCATTGATCAGCTGAAAGCGCTGAAGAACTACCCCCAGGAACTGCGCGATCTTGGCATCCCGCCGGTCTTTTATCACATGCAGGATGTCGATGTGGAACTGAAGGTCGTCATGGAGATGAGCAGTTCAACCGAAGAAGGCCAACGCAGCAGGATTGGCACCTTTATTTTTGGCCCGAAGCTGACTCAGACAGACACGCTCGATTCCAAAAGCGCGTCCACGATGCGAATGCGTTTCGCGCCCGGTCCCGTAGATGAGAGCAGATCTTTGGATGGCAATGATGGCAACTAAGAAAGTCAAAGCCCCCAAAAGAGCGCCCATAGATGTCCGCGTCACCGAGATGCCCGAGGCATTCACCACTCTGCTTCAGTCACTTGAAAACCGCATGACGGCAATGGAGGCGCGCGAAGTCGCGCTGCTCGAGACGATCAACGACCTCCAAGAACGGATCGACGATCTGGAAGAAGGCAGCGGCGGCATGTTGATGGGCGCGGGTAACCCGGTGATGAACCCGATGGCCGAGGGCCGCGCGGCAATGGGAGCGGACGATCCTGACACACAGGTCGTCAACGCGCAGGAATTCTCGCAAGCCCTGGGTGAACAGATCCTCGCCGGGTCTGATGGCAGCAGTGATTTCACCATCGACAACGTCAAAGTCGAAGCGGTTGTTGGGTTGGGTCAGGACGGCACCAAAGCCCAAATCGCGACGAATGCCCGAAAGCAGGCGATCAGCCAGAACGCATCCAAAGTCACTTTTTCCGTCAGGAGGCGGACCGCCACGCAAATTATTGAGAAAGACTGAATTAACAGAGGAGATTGGAAATGAGTATCGGGCAGGAACTGCTAAACGTCCCGTTTGCGGAAATGGTTCAAAAGCTTGCGCTTTCCGTTGCCGAGTCGCAGACCGAGTTGGATCGACATTCTACAGATGTCGCCAAATATATGGCCGATCAGAAGATCCAGCTTCCGGACTTGTCCAATCCCAATGGCCCCCCCAAAGAATTCAGTTTGGTTTCCATGGGCTTTCTACCCGCATTCTACGCGGTGCAAGAAGCCGAAATTGAGGTCAAAATGGCGATCTCAATGACCAAGCAAACCGAAAAAGCGGGCAGCGCTTCGGTCAAAGGTGGTTGGGGCCCTGTCGCAGCGCAAGTCAATGCCAGCTATTCCTCGCGCTATGCGTACAGCCAAGAAGGCGCAAGCAGGCTGACCATCAAACTGGCCCCGGCCGATCCGCCGGTCTTGCTGCAGAAATATATGGAAGCTGTCACACAGGTCATGCTGAAAAAAGAACCGGTGTTGACCGACGACCCAGACCCTGAGCCGGCCCCCGCACCTGTCCCGGACCCGTCTCCACCTGAACCTGAAAAAAGACAGAGAAAGCGCTAAGCAGCATCTCTCGATTTTTCAGTTCTTAAATCAACACGACTAGGTCAGCCATGACGGCGTAGCCAGGATCGGCTTTGCCGACCCTCAGGCCCCGCTGTGCAGTACCACTTGGTCGGGGCCAGCGACATGTTGGCGGTGATTTGACCAACTAATTTTGTCGGAATTTCTTGCATCCCCCTGAGAATCGTTTAATTGACCATTTCAGTCGGGTTATTACCCGCGCCGATTTTCAATGTTGGGACACATGATGCTGAAATCCTCTACCTGCGTTGCCGCCGCCCTGACGGCCCTGATCGCGACCTCTGCCGCTGCCGAGGGCGAACTGAACCTTTATTCTTCGCGCCACTACGACACCGACGAACGCCTCTATTCCGATTTCGAAGAGGCCACCGGTATAACCATCAACCGCATCGAAGGCAAAGCGGACGAGCTGATTGCCCGGATGGAAGCCGAGGGCGCGAACTCACCCGCAGATATCTTGCTGACCGTTGATACCTCGCGTCTGGCGCGTGCCAAGAACGCGGGTATCCTGCAGCCGGTCGAAAGCGCGGTTCTGGAAGAACGTATTCCCGCCAACCTGCAGGACGAAGACAACCAGTGGTATGGCTTTTCGCAGCGCGCGCGGATCATCTTCTTTGACAAGGCCGATGTGGCCAACCCGCCCGCGTCTTATCTGGATCTGGCCAAGCCCGAATACAAAGGTTTGGTCTGCATCCGGTCGTCCAGTAACACCTATAACCAGACCCTGCTGGCCTCGATCATCACAAACCACGGTGCGGAAACCGCCAAGACCTGGGCCGAAGGCATGGTCGCGAACATGGCGCGTGAACCACAGGGCGGTGACACTGACCAGCTGCGCGGCATTGTTTCGGGTGAATGCGAGATCGCCGTTTCGAACTCCTACTACTTTGCCCGTGCAATGCGTAAAGACGTCAAAGGCCTGAGCGCTGAGATTGACATGATCGGCGTCCAGTTCCCGGCGCAAGAAGCCGAAGGCGCGCACATGAACCTGTCCGGTGCCGGCGTGGCCGCAAATGCCCCGAACAAGGACAACGCGATCAAGTTCCTGGAATACCTCGCCAGCGATCAGGCGCAGGTCTATTTCTCGAACGGAAATGACGAATTCCCGGCGGTCGAAGGCGTCGCCCTTGCGGATAACGTTGCCGCCCTGGGTGAGTACAAAGCCGACGAGATCAACCTGTCCGAGGTTGCCAAGAACATCCCCGAGGCACAGAAGATCTTTAACGAGGCCGGCTGGAAGTAATCTTTCATTCCATCGAGCAGAAGGGCGCAGTTTTCTGCGCCCTTTTCTATTGTGAAGTTATGTTTTCCGGTCAATAATCTCATATATGAAAATGATTCCCATATACGAACTATGCCTGATACCCTATCCGACCGCCTTGCAAACCACCTGAATCAACTTCGCCAAACGCGGGGATGGTCGCTGGATCAGTTGGCGGAACACAGCGGTGTCAGCCGGGCCACTCTGTCGCGCTTGGAAAAGGGGGATGTCAGCCCAACCGCAGAAACTCTGGGCCGGTTATGTGCGGCCTATGGGCTGCCGATGTCGCGTCTATTGATGATGGTCGAGGACAGTTTCGCCCCCCGCGTTCCCTTCGAAAATCAACCCGAATGGCGCGACCCCGAAACAGGCTTTACCCGGCGATCCGTCTCCCCTCCGGCCGCGGGTCTTGGCGGAGAGGTCATGGAAGGCCATCTGCCCCCAGGCGTTGTGATCACCTATGACACGCCGCCAAAACACGGGCAGGAGCATCACCTGATCATGCTGGACGGTGGCCTGACCCTGACCGTGGATGGAACCGCGCATCATCTGACCAGCGGGGATTGCCTGCGCTATCACCTGTCTGGCCCGACACGTTTCGAAACCCACGCCGAGCGCGGTGCGCGGTATTTGATGGTGCTGATATGATATCGCGACTGACAGCCAATGACCTGAACAACGCTCTGGATGACCTGACAGAGATACTGCACGCCTGCGTGCATGACGGGGCGAGTATCGGGTTCATTCAGCCATTTCCGTCGGACGACGCGCAGCGCTATTGGCAGTCCCATGTCTGGCCAAACATCCAGACCGGCGCGGCCGAGATATTCGTCTATCGTGATGGCGAACGGATTGTCGGCACCGCACAGCTGGTGCCTGCCGCGATGCCCAACCAAGCGCATCGCGCCGACGTGTCCAAGCTGCTTGTTCATCCCCGCGCGCGGCGGCGGGGCATTGGGCGGGCGCTTATGGCGACGGTTGAGGCGCGGGCACGCGAACTGGGGCGGTCCCTTTTGGTGCTGGACACGCGCAGCACGGACCCGTCGCTCCTCCTCTATCAAAGCCTTGGGTTTGAAATTGCCGGAGAGATTCCGAACTACTGCCGCAGCCCGGAAAATGATCGGCTGGAACCAACAACCTTCATGTTCAAAGACCTTAGCTGAGAGGGCGATCAGTCTACGGTGCTAACGGCAGTATAAAGCCGCCGAAACCGCCCCAGCCGTTCAAATAACGCATGCATTTCTACAGGCTCGAACCTGTCCGTCGTCGCAGGTTGCTCGGCCAGATCAGCTATGGTCAGCGCACCGTCAGCACAGGCCGCCAGCCGGGCGGCGCCATAGGCCGGGCCGGATTCCGCCCCCACTGAACGCACTATGGGCTTCTCGGTTACAGCTGAAATCAGACCCAGCAACAGATCAGATCGACTGCCCCCGCCAATCGCTGCAAGCTCTGGCAAACTGTCAATGGTGTCGCCAAAACTCTGTGCAGCATCAGCAAAACAAAAGGCGATTGCCTCGACCACCGAGCGGCAGATCTCGGCACGCGTTGTGGCGTCCTCAAGGCCAAAGAAACAGGCTCGGATATGCGGGTCCCCCAGGGGGCTGCGCTCACCTGTCAGGTAGGGCAGAAATATGGGCACGCGATCACCGCTGACGGTTTCAGCAAGCCCGACAACCTCGGCAGCCGAAAGCCCCAGCTGGTCACCAATCCACGAAATGGGCCTTGCCCCGTTCAGCATCGCCGCCATTTGATACCAGCGGTCGGGCAATGTATGCGCAAACGCATGGACATAGCGTTCGGGGTTGGGCTTGTATTTACGATCCGCAACAAACAACTGACCGGATGTCCCCAACGAGATAAACCCACGTCCAGGTTCGGTTGCGCCCAATGACACCGCACCGGTTGCCGCATCCCCACCTCCGGCCACGACGGGCACGCCGGAGTTCAATCCGGTCTCAGCTGCAGCCTGCGTTGTTACCGTGCCAACGACATTGTGGCCGTCGAACACCTGCGGCAGCCAGTCAACAGCGACATCCGTGGCTTCCGCCATTCCGGTATGCCAGCGGCGTGAAGCCTGATCGAGCCACATTGTTCCTGCGGCATCGGAAGTATCGGTTGCCAGCTCTCCATGCAGGCGTAGGCCGACATAATCCTTGGGTAGCAGGATATGGGAGAGTCGGGCAAAATTGTGCGGTTCATGCCGTTTCAGCCAAGCAATCTTGGGCGCCGTAAAGCCGGGCAAGGGCAAGACGCCTGCGATGTGACCAACCTGCGGCTGTGCCGCGCGAATGTCGTCGCATTCGCGGACCGCGCGGCTGTCATTCCACAGAATCGCCGGACGGATGGGGCATTGGTCGCGGTCCAACAGCACGGCCCCGTGCATCTGCCCCGACAATCCGACTGCTTTCACATCCGACAGGGAGATTTCGCCAGCAAGCAGGCCCAACGCATCGCGCGTCGCCTGCCACCAAATCTCCGGGTTCTGCTCGGACCAGCCGGGCTGTGGCGACGACGTCCCGATGCCGACTGACGAGGTCGCAAGAATTCGGCCGGCATCCGCGCAGAGGAGTTTGACCGCTGACGTTCCGATGTCGATCCCAAGATACATTCACACCCCTTGCCTTGCATAATTCCGATATCACCGGCCAGGCTATTGATTTTTTTTGCGCGCGCAAAGAATATGTAAAATTATGATAAGATCAAGGCGGACGAACAGACTGGCATGACGAAGATCAGGAACATGGAAGAGTTTGCGGCCCTCAGCGGCATCTCTCGGCCCACCGTATCGAAGTATTTTCAGGATCCGGACAGCGTTCGACCCACAACACGGCTCCGCATCGAAGAGGCGCTTGAGCGCTTCGACTATCGCCCCAACATCTATGCGGTGAACCAGAACCGAAAGCTGACCAAGAATATCGGCATCGTGGTTCCCTATCTTGCCGATCCGTTCTTTGCCGAAATCGCGCGCTATCTGGAACAAAGCTGTATTGCTGCGGGGTATCGCCCGTCGCTGTTCAGCTCGCATGGTGATCCCAAGCTGGAAATCGAAATTCTCGACGGGTTGAAATCCATGAAGCCTGCTGGAGTGCTGCTGGCGCCCTTGGGGCGCACCTCGGATCGGTCAGCGATCGAGAAGTTTTGCGCCAATGTGCCGACCGTCCTGTTTGACAGTAATCTCGAAGGCCTGGGCGCGGCCTTTATCGGGTCGGACAATTTCAGTTTCGTCTCACAAACCGTCGAATACATGACCCGCACCGGCGAACCGCCGTCATTTTTTGAGATGCGAACGCCAGCGAACCCCAATGCTAATAAGCGGCGCCACGCCTATATTGAAGTGATGGAACAGCTCGGCTTTGAACCACATGTCATTAGTATCGACGGCCAGGGTTGGGCATTTGAAGAGATTGGCAAACATGGAGCCGCCGGAGTTCTGGAGCGGCAAGAGCTGAAAACGGATTCGGTTTTATGCAGCAACGACCGCCTGGCAATCGGGTTTCTTTCGGCATGTTACGAACAAGGGATTCGGGTCGGTCGCAAGAAAGACTGCGCGTTGCGGGTCGCTTCAAACGATGACCATCCCTTCTCAAGGTTTACCTGCCCGTCTTTGACAACGGCCGCCCATGACTACGACAATGTAGCGGGGCGCAGCGTCGAAACTCTCTTTGAACTCATTGAAAATGGAGGGAAATTTAACGAGAGGACGGAAACACTGTTTCCTGCACGACTTGTTTTGAGAGACTCCGCATGATCAAAAATTAACGCGCGTAAAGTTTTTATTGACGCCGCGACAATTTTCCCCTTACCCTGTCCAAACAACATCCAAGCTCAGGGAGGACAAGGATGTATCTCAAGAACGCACTTCGTGCGGCGACAGCAATGACTTTCGTCGCCACGGCAGCAGCCCAAGCGGATACCTTAACAATAGCGACCGTGAACAACGGCGACATGATCCGGATGCAGGGCTATACCGATAAATTCACCGAAGCGACCGGCATCGATGTCGAGTGGGTTACGTTGGAAGAAAACGTGCTGCGCCAGCGCGTGACAACGGATATCACGACCAAAGGTGGCCAATTCGACATCATGACCATCGGCATGTACGAGACGCCGATCTGGGGCGCGAACGGCTGGCTGGTACCCCTGGACGGGCTGTCGGATGAATACGACGTAGGTGACATCCTGCCCGCCATGTCAGGCGGCCTTAGCCATGATGGAACGCTCTACGCGGCTCCGTTCTACGGCGAAAGCTCGATGATCATGTATCGCACTGACCTGATGGAAAAAGCGGGTATGGAAATGCCGGACGCTCCGACTTGGGAGTTCATCCGCGAAGCGGCTGCTGCGATGACCGATCGCGACGCTGATATCAACGGTATTTGCCTGCGCGGCAAGGCCGGTTGGGGCGAAGGCGGTGCTTTCATCACAGCGATGTCCAATTCCTTTGGTGCGCGCTGGTTTGATGAAGATTGGAAGCCGCAGTTCGATCAGCCTGAATGGGCTGACACGTTGAACTTCTACGTGGGTATGATGAACGAGTCCGGCCCCGCAGGTTACGCCACTAACGGATTTAACGAAAACCTGTCGTTGTTCCAGCAGGGCAAATGCGGCATGTGGATCGACGCAACGGTTGCGGCCTCTTTCGTGACCAACCCGACCGACTCGACAGTCGCGGATAGCGTCGGCTTTGCACTTGCACCCGACACGGGGCTTGGCAAGCGCTCGAATTGGTTGTGGGCGTGGGCTCTGGCAATTCCGGCTGGTACGGAACAAGCAGACTCGGCCAAACAGTTCATCGAGTGGGCAACATCCAAAGACTACATCGAACTCGTAGCCGAAAACGAAGGCTGGGCCAACGTGCCTCCGGGCGCACGTACGTCGCTGTACGAAAATCCGGACTATCAGGCGGTTCCGTTCGCCAAGATGACGTTGGACTCGATCCTGTCGGCTGATCCGAACAATCCGACTGTAAAGCCAGTGCCTTACGTTGGTATTCAGTTTGCAGCGATCCCGGAATTCGCAGGTATCGCCACGCAGGTGAGCCAGGAGTTCTCGGCAGTTTATGCCGGGCAGCAAACGGTAGAAGAAGCTCTTGCCAAAGCGCAAGCCTTCACTGCCGAAGAAATGGAAGCCGCAGGCTACTAAGGCCTCCTTCCCAGCGGGTGGACAGACGTCTGTCCCCCGCTTCACCCTTCCACAACTCGCGTTTTTCTCGCAGGCTGAGCTATGCCTGAACAGAGAGGTTTTGCGTCATGGCTACTCAACATTCCCGATCAGTTGCACGCCTGATGATGGCACCTGCAGTGATCCTGCTTCTTGGCTGGATGCTCGTGCCTCTGACGATGACGCTGTATTTTTCCTTCAAGAAATACCTGCCCCTGCGCGGCGGTGATCTGGGATGGGTCGGCTTGGACAACTACGTCCGGTTCGTCTCCTCCAGTTCCTTCTGGCCCGCGGTTCAGGCCACGCTGATGATCGTCGGCGGCGTGCTTGCCATCACGGTTGTTCTGGGCATCCTTCTGGCAATGCTGCTGGATCAGCCGATGTGGGGCCAAGGCGTTGTCCGCATCCTAGTGATCGCACCGTTCTTTGTGATGCCGACCGTTTCCGCATTGGTCTGGAAGAACATGTTCATGGACCCGGTCAATGGCCTGCTGGCCCATCTCTGGCGCTTTTTCGGGGCTGAGCCAGTTTCCTGGCTATCCGAGGCGTCGATGACGTCAATCATCATGATCGTATCGTGGCAATGGCTGCCGTTTGCGACGCTGATCCTGCTGACTGCGATCCAGTCGCTGGACAGTGAACAGTTGGAGGCCGCAGAAATGGACGGCGCGCCACCGCTCAAGCGCTTTTACCATATCATCCTGCCGCATCTAAGCCGCGCGATCACCATCGTGATCCTGATCCAGACCATTTTCCTGCTGTCGATCTTCGCCGAAATCTTCGTGACCACCGGCGGCGCCTTCGGCACCCGTACACTCACCTACTTGATCTTCCAGCGCGTGCTAGAGGGCCAGAACGTCGGCCTTGGATCAGCCGGAGGTGTCTATGCAATCATCCTTGCCAATATCGTTGCGATCTTCCTGATGCGCATCGTCGGCAAGAACCTGGACGCGTGAGGAGGTAACGATATGAGCCGCTCAGTTACACCCCGTCGCAAGTCGCTTAACACCGCCCTGGCATGGGCCGTTGGGCTGCTGATCTTTTTCCCGATCCTCTGGACCATCCTGACCAGCTTCAAGACCGAAGCACAGGCCATCGCCAGCCCGCCGCTGTTTCTGAACTTTGACTGGACGCTGGAAAACTATGCCATCGTTCAGGAACGCTCGGATTACATGCGGTTCCTGTGGAATTCGGTCATCATCGCGGGCGGTTCGACCATATTGGGCGTGATCATCGCGGTGCCCGCCGCCTGGGCGATGGCCTTTGTGCCATCAAAACGCACCAAGGACATCCTGCTGTGGATGCTGTCCACCAAGATGCTGCCTGCGGTCGGTGTTCTATACCCGATCTACCTGCTGTTCATCCGGCTTGGGCTTTTGGACAGCCGCGCGGGTCTGGTGGTGGTTCTGATGCTGATCAACCTGCCGATCATTGTCTGGATGCTGTACACCTATTTCCGCGAAATCCCCGGCG
This sequence comes from Ruegeria sp. CDSC052, assembly GCF_059610685.1. NCBI lineage: Bacteria > Pseudomonadati > Pseudomonadota > Alphaproteobacteria > Rhodobacterales > Roseobacteraceae > Ruegeria > Ruegeria sp. CDSC052. Next base: position 198,904 of record NZ_JBXWOB010000006.1, on the reverse strand, counting down.
AGATCCTGGAAGCCGCCCGCATGGACGGGGCAACGCTGAAGGAAGAAATCCTTTACGTGCTGACGCCGATGGCGGTGCCCGGTATCGCCTCGACCATCCTGTTGAACTTTATCCTCGCCTGGAACGAGGCGTTCTGGACCCTCAACCTGACCGCAGTCGACGCGGCACCGCTGACGGCCTTCATCGCCAGCTACTCCAGCCCCGAGGGCCTGTTCTTTGCCAAACTAAGCGCGGCATCGACCATGGCAATCGCACCAATCCTGATCCTTGGCTGGTTCAGCCAGAAACAACTTGTCCGCGGCCTGACCTTCGGCGCCGTGAAATAAGGAAAACTCCGCATGGGACGCATTCAACTCAAATCCGTGACCAAGAAATTTGGCGACGTTGAAGTCATTCCGCCGCTGGACCTGACCATTCAAGATGGCGAGTTCACTGTCTTCGTCGGCCCCTCGGGCTGTGGTAAATCCACCTTGTTGCGGCTGATTGCCGGGCTGGAGGATATCACCTCGGGCAATATCGACATTGACGGGGCGGACGCCACCGATGTCCCGCCCGCAAAGCGCGGTCTGGCCATGGTGTTCCAATCCTACGCGCTCTACCCGCATATGACGGTGCGCAAGAACATCGCCTTTCCGCTGCGTATGGCCAAACTGGATCAGGCCGAGATTGACCGCCGCGTCGAGGGCGCTGCCGATGTTCTGAACCTGACCGATTACCTGGATCGCCGACCGGGCCAACTGTCCGGCGGTCAACGCCAGCGCGTTGCCATTGGCCGCGCCATCGTACGTGAGCCTGCGGCGTTTCTGTTTGACGAGCCACTCTCGAACCTCGACGCCGCCTTGCGCGTTGGAATGCGGCTTGAAATCAGCGAGCTACACAAGCGTCTTGCAACCACGATGATCTATGTGACCCATGATCAGGTCGAGGCGATGACGATGGCCGACAAGATCGTCGTGCTGCAGGCCGGTGTGATCGAACAGGTGGGCAGCCCGCTCGAGCTGTATAAGACTCCGCGAAACCTGTTTGTCGCGGGCTTTATCGGCTCACCCAAAATGAACTTCATTGCGGGCGAAGAGGCCGCGAAACATGACGCCCATACGATCGGGGTCCGCCCCGAGCATCTGGAGGTATCCGACAGTTCCGGCACCTGGTCCGGGGTGGTTGGGGTTTCCGAACATCTGGGCTCGGACACGTTCTTCCACATTCACGAAACCGGCCTTGCGGACACGATCACCGTACGAGCGGGGGGTGAAGTTGGCTTCAACCACGGCGACCGTATCTATCTGACGCCACGCGCGGATGTGATCCATCGGTTTGACGCAAAGGGCCTGCGGATCGAATGACACGTCTGGTCGGTAAAACCGCCCTGATCACCGGGGCCGCGCGTGGCATCGGACTGGCCTTTGCCAAAGCCTATGTTGCCGAAGGGGCCCGTGTCGCGCTGGCCGACATTGACGGCGCGCGCGTGCAAGCCGCGGCCGCCGAAATCGGTGAGGCCGCTTTGGCTATCGAGATGGATGTGACCAACCAGCAGAGCATCGATGCCGCGGTGGCAAAGACGGCTTCACATTTCGGTCCCATCGACATTCTGATCAATAACGCTGCCATCTTTACCGCAGCACCCATCATCGAAATCGAGCGCACCGACTACAACCGAGTTTTCGACATCAATGTCTCAGGCGCCCTGTTCACGATGCAGGCCGTCGCGCGCCACATGATCGAACACGGGACCAAAGGCCGGATCATCAACATGGCATCGCAAGCCGGACGACGGGGCGAGCCTCTGGTCGCCGTCTATTGCGCAAGCAAAGCCGCTATCATTTCGCTTACCCAATCTGCAGGGCTGAACCTGATCCAACACGGCATCAACGTGAATGCCATCGCTCCGGGTGTTGTCGATGGCGAACACTGGGATGGTGTGGACGCCTTTTTTGCAAAGCATGAGGGTAAAGAGCCCGGGCAGAAGAAACGCGAAGTAGCCGCAGCGGTGCCGCTCGGACGGATGGGCCGTGCCGAGGACCTGACCGGAATGGCCGTGTTTCTGGCCTCAGACGAGGCGCAGTATATCGTCGCGCAAACCTATAATGTCGACGGCGGGAACTGGATGAGCTGATGGATCCTCTGGCAAACGCAAATCCCCCGGTGCGGCTGCGGCGCGACAGCCTTGCAGATATGCCTGCGACTGTCAGGACACCGAATTACCTGCCCACAGACCTGAAACCCGGCATCGTCCATATCGGGCTGGGCAATTTTCACCGCGCGCATCAGGCCTGGTATATCCACCAGTTGATGCAACAGGGCCAAGCACTGGACTGGGCGATCATCGGGGCCGGTGTCCGCAGCTATGATGCCGAAATGCGAGAGAGGTTGCTGGCGCAGGACTGTCTGACAACACTGATCGAGCTGGACCCAAAGGGAATATCCGCCGAAATTGTCGGAGCCATGATCGACTACCTGCCAATCGAAGAGGGCAATGCGACGCTGATCCGGCAGATGGCCGATCCGTCCATCCGGATTGTGTCGCTTACAGTGACCGAGGGCGGCTATTTTCTGGACGCCAATACCGGCGCGTTCAACGCCGATCACGAAGACATTCGATACGATGCCGCCCATCCAGACCAGCCGCGAACCGCGTTTGGCGCCATTGTTGCAGCTCTTCGACAGCGCAAGAAGGAGGGTTTGAAACCCTTTACCACGCTCAGCTGCGACAACCTTCAGGGCAACGGGGTGATCCTGCGAAACTGCATTGTTGGTTTGGCGCGTATGTCTGACCCGAATCTAGCCACATGGATCGACCAATATGGCGCATTTCCCAATTCGATGGTGGATTGCATTGTGCCTGCTACGACAGAGCAGGTTGTTTCGCAATGCCACGGACTTGGAATCGATGACCGCGTCCCTGTCTCACATGAAAACTTTCGCCAATGGGTGATCGAGGACAATTTTTGCGCAGGGCGTCCGCCGCTCGAACAAGTCGGTGTCACACTGACCCACGATGTTCATAGCTATGAGACGATGAAACTGCGTATTTTGAACGGCGGTCATCAGCTGCTTGCGAATGTCGGAGAAATCCTGAACGTCCCGACGATTTCACGATGCATGCAGGACTCTGATATCCTGGCGTTTTTCGCTAAAATTCAGGCAGAAGAAATCCTCCCGCATGTCGCTGCTGTCCCCGGCGCTAAACCAAGTGAATATCTTGATCTGGTCGAAAAGCGATTTGCAAACACCGCCATCCATGACACCACGCGCCGCGTCGCGTTTGACGGATCCTCACGGCATCCCGGGTTCTTGCTGCCTTCGCTGCGTGACGCAGTTGCCTCGGACCCTGCCCCCAGCGGGCTGGCCCTGGCCGAGGCATTCTGGTGCCGGATGTGTGCAGGCAGGCGCGAGGATGGGTCTGAAATTGCGCCAAACGACCCCCATTGGGACACTCTTCAGCACATCGCGCTGGCGTCCAGAGATGATCCGAAACTGTGGATCGAGCAGGATCAATATTACGGCGAGATTGGCCGTGATACCCGCTTTGGTCAGGACTTTTCTTTTTGGCTGACCAAGATCTGGAGACATGGCAGCCGCGCTGCGATAGCAGACTACGTCGCGCAGACGTCCACGTCAGAGTAACCGGTCAAAACACATGGAGATCAGTCGCGGGCCAAGACCGCGCAGTTCCGTGACGTATCACGTGCAAACGCGGCGCAGGGGTTCTGACACTGCAAATTGGCGCGCACCCATAAAAACTGTAGGTGCTCTCATAACGCTGCATCGCCGCCATCGATTTTACTCACAAAAATTGAAGACTTTTGCGCATGAATTTGCACGATTTGCCCATAACATTGCGCGGTTCGAGAAACGCGCTCAATTGATGGTAGTCACCAAACATCTTCTTCAACTAAAGCCGGGCGTTTCTCAATCAAGAGTAAATTCTTATTGGAAATATTCGACCCTGATCATAGGGAAGCAGTTCTTTCGAGGGCTTGTGATAGATCCTCGCTTCGAGAATGGATATTTCCGTAATTGCCAAGTGAGCGCGCCCAAACCGACGCGCTCACTTTGCTTGGTATTGCTTGTCACTACGGAGTTAAGAGCGATGTATCACTCTGCTGCAACAGCTTCCTCTTCCAGTGCCGGGTAGTCGGTGTACCCTTTTTCATTGCCGCCGTAGAGCGTGGTTGGATCGAGCTCATTCAGAGCGGCGCCTTTCTCCAACCGGTTGACGAGATCAGGGTTGGAAATAAACGGCCGGCCAAAGGCCACCAGATCGACGGCTCCGGTTTCAACAGCTTCAACCGCCATTTCCCGGTCATAAGCGTTGTTGCCCATTTTCGCACCGTCAAACAACTCATAGAGCGCCTTCAGATCGCCACCTTCCGGAATTTCGCGGGGGCCGCCGGTCTGCCCCTCCACAAGATGGAGATAGGCCAGCCCATACCCATTCAGCAATTTGACCGCATGAGTGAATGTCCCCTGCGGGTCGCTGTCGGAGATGTTGTTGGCGTCCGAGAACGGGCTTAGGCGGACACCAACACGGTCGGCGCCCCACACGTCAACAACTGCGTCCATGACCTCTTTCAGAAACCGTGCTCTGTTCTCGACAGGACCGCCGTATTCGTCTTCACGCTTGTTGGATTCGTCCCGCAGGAACTGATCGATAAGGTATCCGTTGGCTGCATGGACCTCGACACCGTCGAAACCGGCCTCCTTGGCGTTTTCCGCGGCCCTCCGGTAGTCAGCAACAATGCCAGCAATTTCTTCGACGGCCAGAGCCCGCGGCTCGGATGTTTCGACGAACTGCTCACCATCAAAGGTCTTGGCCTTAGCGCCGATCGCAGATGGCGCAACAGGGGCACCACCATCCGGCTGTAAGCTGGTATGCGAAATCCGGCCCACATGCCAAAGCTGGATCACGATCTTGCCGCCCTCAGCATGGACGGCCTCAGTCACTTTTCTCCAGCCGTCAATCTGTGCTTCGGAATAAATGCCAGGTGTCCAGGCATAGCCTTTGCCTTGGGGCGAGATTTGCGAAGCTTCCGTGATGATCAATCCAGCACCCGCCCGTTGCACGTAGTACTTGGTCTGCAATTCATGGACGCTGTCATCTTCGGCTCTTGCCCGGTTGCGGGTCAGTGGCGCCATGACAACGCGGTTTTTCAGCTCGATTGCACCAGCTTTGATGCCGGAGAACAGTTTTTCATCAGCCATTGCTGCTTCCTTCTTTGGTAAACTTCGTTCAGATATTATTGGACCAATTAGTCCAATATTAGGGTCACTGTCTCTTGATTGAGTTTGTGTTAGGTTTCATTTCCTTGTTGTGGCGGGAGGCCTTATGGCGAAATCACCAACCGGGCTTGTTTCAGGGTTTGCGAAATCTGCTCAGAGGGAATGCCCGCCTTGCGCAAGGCTAGCGTGCCAATTGCAAGGGAGGCAAAGGCGCGTGCCTTGTCGAGTACCTGTCCCGGATCCGAAGGCTCAAGCGCTCTCGCAATAATCTCGTCAATACTCTCCAAATGGTGCCGTCCGAGAGCCGCCACTTCATCATCCTGCGGAGCAAGTTCCGTCAGGCAGTTGATAAGCATGCAGCCGTCACGACCGCCTTGCGGGTTCGCCAAAGCTTCCATAATCGCACCAACGGGGTCATTTCCGCCCGCATCTGCAACGTCACGCAGATTTTTCAAACCACGCCTCGAATAGTGCCTGAGGGCTTTGTGAAACAAAGTCTGCTTGTTGACGAACGTTCCATAGAAGCTGGACCGGCTCAAACCCATGGCCTTGGTCAGATCATCCACAGATGCGGTCTCGTAGCCCTTGTGCCAAAAAACGCACAAGGCTTTTTCCAAAGCCTCAGCTTCGTCAAAGGCGCGAGGCCTACCCGGGCCTGCGGGTGATTTGATGTCGCCAACTGCGAGAGTTTCTTTGCTCATGAGCAAGATGTGGAATGGTTGGCCCAGAAATTCAAGGTGGCGGTAGGGAATTTTTGGAATGGTCAGTCCGTATTGTGACCAGAGAAAGGAATTTAGGTCCGTGGAAATGCAAAACCTCCCCGGCGCGCTTTGTGTCACGCTAATCTTAGGATCAGGACTGTTAGTCTTCTTGCGGGAGTGTCAGACGAAGAGGATCGTGTTCGTAGAAAAGAGAGGCCACGCTCGGTACTCGTTTCCAACACTTGACAGAGTGACTGGCGGCTTTGTCCAATACTTAGATGTTGATCACTCACAAACCAGAGATTGGTTCGGTAGATCCATGGCCAATGCCCTCAAATTGTGAGGATTACTACCCCAATGAGTAACAAAGCCACGAATTCAGAACTGGTTTTATGAGCATCAGTACGGCGGGCCGTTGTAAGCAAACCAACAATAATTTCAGCGCGCTAGGTTAAAATAGCGAGGTTAGCTGAAGTTTAATTCGCCCAATGTGAACTTCTTAACTTTGGCTAGAACGACTTCTTGTCAGTATCGTTTCATGAGTTGTTAGTGAGTTCGGTGAGTAAGTAGATGTATTTGCATAGTTTCGAGGGACATTGTAGCGCAGTCAATGACATCCGGATGGATGATTTTGCGCTTGAGTATCCGTTGTTGGACGATGCCGGAGTGCACGCACAATGGCAAAATGGCTCCTGGCAAATCACGCGGATAGCCGATATCTGGACAAGAACCGGGAAGGTACTTTCTTTGCCTTACAAAGGGGCCAACGCCTATCCATCTTTCCAGTTTGCTGAGGATGGAACCCCGCTTCCTTTGATGGAAAAAGTGTTGAAAGCCCTGCCACGTGAAATGACGCCGTGGCAATGCGCGTTCTGGTTAACCTCACCCAAATTGGAACTCGGAGGGGAAAGCCCGGCAATTCGCATTCAGACCGGCGATGACTGCATAGTCGATATCGCAGGCGAAGCTGGTTGTCTGATGGCAGCTTAGTTTTAGCTTTTGGTCACTCATACGTCGTACAACATCTGGCAAATTCGTGACTCCCCTGCTTTTTCTGCCACCGGCAAGAAAAGCAAGATCAGGGCACTCAACGCAGCACTCTTTAGCGTACTTAACTGAGTGTCTGACGTCAGCGCCAATGGGACAGTTTAGGTTGATTTGATAAGAGAGGGTTTCTGGCTCATCGTAACCGCCAAGGAGTGGAGATGGGAAAGAAACCCGGAACCAAGCAGAGCCACGGCGAGAAGATTGTTAAAGACATCCGCCGCGCGACGCACAAACAGTATTCTGCCGAAGAGAAGATCAGGGTCGTTCTGGATGGCCTGAAGGGCGAGGACAGCATTGCAGAGCTATGTCGTCGCGAAGGCATTGCTCAGAGCCTGTATTTCAGCTGGTCCAAGGAGTTCCCGGAAGCCGGAAAGAAACGTTTGGCTGGCGACACGGCACGTGCTGCGACATCAACCGAAGGAAAGTGAGCTTTCCCCGCGTGAGTTGGCTGTTCGCTTCGACGGGCCGCGCTGCACCATTCCGATAGAAGGGTGAATGTCCGGTAAGGGCCGAAACACCAGTTCGGCAGATTGCCACGAACCGCAGAAAAGTCCGCATCTCGGAAACTGCAAAGACTAGTTTTGGATGTCCGCTTCGGGCTAGTAGCGGCTATCCGAAAATCTTCCCCGGTACTACGATTATGCTGCGAAACCAGCCAAGAATGAGACCCGAAGATATCGAACCTCAAACCAAAAAAGTTGTAGGTTAATGCGCCCAATGTTTTGGGCGAGTTGCAAAGCTATGGGCGCACCAACAAAAATTGTAGGGACGCGCATAACGCTGCGCTTCTGCTATTGATTTCAATCATTAAATTCAGATGTTCTTGCCCATAACTTTGCGTGGTATTTGCGCATAATTTTGCACGATTTACCCAAAAGTTTGCACACTCTCCCTATCTGTGTCCAACTACATCCTTCCGAAAGCCTCTTTGAGTTCTGCGACTTGTTCTACATCCAACATCCGGGTTGACATACCCTGCAGTGCCACGAGCAGCTTGGCTGTTTCTTCCAACTCTTCCGCTGCACAGACTGCTGAAAAGAGATCCTTTCCTGATACGACGGGACCGTGGTTGGCCAGCAGAACAGCACTATACTTGCCGCCCAGTTCGCGGATCAAATCACCGGATTTTGGATCACCCGGCTTAATGTATGGAACCAGTTTAACCGTGCCTACGCGCATGACCACGTATGGTGTAAGCGGCGGAATACAGTCATTGGGATCGGTGTCTTCCAGACACGACAGCGCGGTCGCCCAGGTCGAGTGCAGATGAACCACGGCGCCCACTTCAGGTCGCGTCTCATAGAAGGCTTGGTGCAGAAAGATCTCCTTGGTCGGCTTGTCACCGGACAGGTGGTTGCCATCCAAATCAATCTTGGCAATTCGCTCGGGGTCAACATTGCCCAAAGTCGAATTCGTTGGCGTCATGAGAATCCCGTCCGGTAAACGCGCAGAGACATTGCCCGCGGTGCCAACGGAAAAGCCACGCACAAACAGCGAGGCGCACAGCTCGGACATCTGCCGTCGCAGTGCCTGTTCTTCAGAACTCATTTGCCTGCCTCCATCATTCTCAGTGCCTTCGAGAAGAAATCTGGAGCGCCAAAGTTGCCGGATTTCAAAGCCATTGCGATGGGTTCAGTTTTTCCAACGCTCAGGACAGGTACGCCCGGGTCAATCTCTGGCCCGATTGACATAGCCGGTGACCCCAGTGCCTCAGAGACAGCCTGGGCGACAGCTCCCGACGTCTCACCTCCAGCTACAACCAACCGCTTGTAGCCCTTTTGGACAAGTTCTCGCGCGGTATCTTCAAAGAGATTGTCCAGCTTTTCCGCTACGGCTTCCTGACCAAACTGACCTTGGATCGCACGCACATCATCCGGGCTCCCCGATGAATACGCGAGCGGCGCCTGACCCGAATGCTCTTCAAAGAAATCCAGAAGCGTTTGCGTGGTCACATCCCCGAACATAACACCCGAAACATCAATTGCGAAAGTCGGATGGGACTTCGCGTGAATTTCAATCTGCCTGCGGGTCGCACCTGAACAAGAACCCGCAAGGATCGCGGCAGGCCCTGCGATACCAGTGAACACAGTGCCAGCACTTTTGGATGAAGTCTCTCTCAGGAAGTTTCTTGGTAGTCCCAGTGCTATACCCGATCCCCCAGTAATGAGCTTGGCATCCTTTAGAGCTTCTCCCCAGGCCAACAAATCTTCATCCGAAATCGCATCGCCAATTACAAATCGTTCGCCGGCCTTCTGCAAAGCATCAGCAATCGCCTCTGATCCTTGCTCCACGGCGTCAATTGACACCAACCCGACCGCTTCTTGGGTCTGATACTGCAACCATCGCCTGATGTTAGCATCCGTCATCGGAGTAAGAGGGTGATTTTCCATCCCCGACTCGTGCAACAGCTTACCTTGCACAAATAGGTGACCGTGATAGACGGTGCGCCCGGTTGTCGGAAAGGCCGGGCAGAAAACCACCTTTTGCGCGTCCAGCTCGTCGGCAAGCGCTTTCGCAACTGGGCCGATATTTCCTTCCGTCGTGGAATCGAAGGTCGAACAATACTTGAAGATGAACTGCTGGCATCCTTGATCCGCGAGCCACCGCAAAGCACTCAGACTGTCTGCAATGGCTTCTTCAACCGGTGCAGTGCGGCTTTTGAGTGAGATCACACCCGCTTCGATCTCTTCGTCGACCGGGATATTAGGAACACCCGGAAACTGCGCGGTTCGTATCCCACCTTCTGGCTCCATGCCCTTCGCCAAGGTGTTCGCAATATCACTCGCACCAGTAAAATCATCCGCTATGACACCTATTTTCATAGTTCGATGTCCCTCGTCGGCCCTGGGTCTAGCCTATAGATATGCGGCGCTGCACCGACTGGAAAAACCTCACGCACAAGTGGATCATGGCCGGGCACGATAAGTCGAGGATGCGAGGCCAACCTCTCGAGTGTCTCGAAACCATCCATCATGTCCTGTAGGTCGACGACAATGGGAAAGGCTTTGCGCGCCATGAAATTCTCATAGTAATGCGAGGCATCAGAGGCGAGCACCATCCACCCGGCTTCCGTCCTTACGCGAACGCATTGCAACCCTCGCGAATGCCCACCAATGCAGTGCACCGTGACCCCATCTATAATCTCGGCTTCTCCATCGTAGAACACGACGTTCCCTGAATAGAGACGCTTTACGACCTCGCAAATATGGCTAGCCGTGAAAGGTGCGCGCAGATGGTCGTGGCACATGCAGGGGCCTGTGGCGAAGGCCATCTCCGCCGATTGCATATGCAACTTCGCGTTCGGGAACATATGCAGCCCCCCCGCGTGATCATAATGAAGATGGGTCACGATAACCTCGGTTACCGCTTCCGGTGAAATGCCTAGGGGCCGCAGAGCCTCGCGAGGATCCATCGCAATGGGACGACCACGGGCGGCGGCCTCATCGGAGTCGTAGCCAGTATCGACCAGAATGACTTTGTTGCCGCGTTTGAGCACCCAAACGAAGTAATCCATCGCATGAGGCGCGCTGTGATTATCATCGATGATGAAACTATCTGCTCGCGTCCGCGCATGTCGATCCGCGTATTTCACGGCGTGGATTTCCCAATCGTTCATCGGATGACCTCGGAGTACTGGTGAACTACCTTGGTAGCGATCATATCAGCCACTGCCGTATCGAAGGCCTGAAAATGCGCGCTTTCCAGGTGGGCGGAGAACGCAGCGCTGTCATCATAAACCTCATAGAGAAAAACTGTATCGGGATTGCCGCCGAGGCAAACGTCAAACTGCTGGCATCCGGCTTCTTCACACAAAGAGGTCGAAGCGTTTTCGACCATCAGCGGCAAAAAGGTGTCTCTCGTACCGGGCTTGAGAGTGAAGGTGACAGTAACCACAAACATCAGACGGAAAGTCCTTTCAGACGTGAGAAAGCGCGCTTCGCAACGGGCAGTTGGCTGAGGATCAGGCCAATGTTGAGCACCAGCAGAATGGCCGCACCCGGGCGTGAAAAGAAGACCGAAAGATCCCCGTCCGACAAGAACAGCGACCGGCGGAAGGTTTCGTCAAACAGGCTGCCCAGAATAACCCCGATAACCAATGGCGCGATTGGGTATTTCATCAGGTTCATGAAATAGGCAACGGCGCCGACGCCAAGCATCAGGTAAAGATCATTGATGCCACCACCGACGCTGAAAGACCCAATTGTTGTTAGAACCATCACAACCGGCAAGAAGATAGTCTGCGGGATGGCGAGTATTCTGATGAAAACCCGAGCAGTGAACAGGCCCATCAGGAACATTGTCAGGGAGGCCAACACAAGTATTGCAACCACGCGCAGAATGATCTCGGGGTCTATCGTCGGACCTGGGATCACGTTGTTGATCTTGAAAGCCCCCATCAAAGCCGCGGCGGGTGGTGAACCGGGAATGCCCAACACCAAAAGCGGGATTAGTGCGCCCCCAATGCAGGCGTTGTTTGCCGTTTCAGAGCACAGCAGACCTTCCAATGACCCTTTTCCAAACTTATCGCCCTCAGCAGATACGGTCTTACCGACACCGTAGCTGACCCAACCGGCGACATCTTCGCCGACGCCGGGAAGTGCTCCTACCCCTGTCCCGATCACCCCTGACCGGCCAATGGTGGGCAGGTAGCGTCGGATGGAGCGTAGATTCGGAAGGATGCGACCTTTCAGGGCCAGAGCTTTCCCGGCCTCAACGTGCCTTAAACCGTCGATGATTTGGGGAATGGCAAATGCCCCCATCAAAACCGGCACGACCTGAAACCCGCTCATCAAGTAAGACCAGCCGAAGGTATAGCGCGGTTCAGACAACAGAGGGTCAAGCCCCACCATGGACATCGCAAGGCCGATCAGACCGGCGATCCATCCCTTGATCACCAGGTCTTCGCTCATCAAAGTGCCAGAAAGCAGAATGCCGAACAGGGCCAGCAGTGCTTTCTCCGGGCTTGCGATGTTTTTTGAAACCAAAAGCAACGCCCAGACAAAGATCAAAAGCGTGATGGTCCCGATAACTGTACCAATGAAACTGGCCGTTGTGGTCAGCCCTAGTGCTTCGCCCCCTCGACCCGCTTTAGCCAGAGGGTATCCATCCATGGCCGTCGCCGCACTGGCCGCCGTGCCCGGAATGTTCAGCAGGATTGACGGATAAGAGCCGCCGTAAATCGCGCCGACATAGGCCCCGAGCAAAGCGATCAGCGAATAGTCCAATGGGATCTTGTTGCCGAAGAAACCCGTCAGGATCGTCACTGCCAGCGTTGCGGTCAGGCCGGGCAATGCGCCAAACGTTATACCCAGGAACACGGATGCAATCAAATACAGATAGGTCAGCGGGTCTACTGCCAGGCCCACGAATGTGGTCCCAAATCCAGCCAGTTGCGAAAGGATAAAGTCCATCCGGTCAATCTTTCCATAGCGGACGAAGCGTCACGTAGTAGTGGTACTCGATTTGCTTGAAGATCAGCCCGCCGCGCGCGGGCACGTTCTGTCGGAAAACAAAGGCCATCGCACAAACGAGGATGAGCGGGGCAAGTATTGCCACCAACGGAACGAACCGCAAAACGTGTTCGGAAGCCGCCTTGCTCAACACCAAAAGTGTAAGCGAGACCCATAGAGCCAGTGTAAACCAATCGTCACTGAGTGCGTTCCAGTCCGCCTGCGCGGGGAAAACAGCAAACGCAAATAGCCCGGCAGAGACAACCGCGCTACAGGCCACCAAAGCACGCCGCGCATGACCCCCGTAGTAGCCGTAAGTCGAAGCTGTAATCAGCAACCCAGAACACAGAATGAAGTCCACTCTGGGAACCAGTCCGACGACATATGCAAGAAGGATCAGGCCTATTGTTGAAGCTCGATAGGCTTCCGACTTATCCCATCCGATGCCCAAAGCACTAAGCGCGTTTTGGGCACCACCTGAGCGGATTGAAATAGCAAGCAAAACGAAGGACAAGCCAAGCAATCCACCGAAGATGAACAGCGGTACAATTGCAGCCGAGTTGTACCAATCCGATCCACTTACACCTGCGCGGTTTTCGCCCCAAAGTGGAATGTCCGATGTCTTCCAAAGAAAAAAGACGGACACTGTTATAAGAACAATTGCTGCCCAAAAGTCGCGCGACCGCATGACCAGTGTTTCGTCAGGTTTGTCCATTGCCTGCCTCCTGAGGGAAAGGGCGCGATCATGCGCGCCCCTTCAAAATTGATCGGATTAGGGCTGCTCGATACCCAGCGAGGCCGGGTCCACTGTGGCAGCGCCAAGGTCTTGCAAGGTATAGGCAAAAGTAGCCTCGAGGTTCGCAAACAGTTCTTGAGCTTCTTCACCGTGTTGACCACCGACATCATAATTGTTTGCAGAGGCCCATTCGGCGACGGTGTCGGAGGCAATAGCTTGCTCGAAGGCATCACCAAGCGCGGCCTTTACATCGTCCCCGGCTGAGCTGTGAACTGCAAACCCGATGGCCTGTTTGAGCGGCAAATACTGATCGAGACCGTCATAGATGCCGAAGGCAGAAGGCACTGTTGCCCCTGCAATCTGCGCATCTTCGGGCGTCAACATCGCGAGCGGTTTAAGTTGACCGCCTTCAATCAACGGAGCCTGTTCAGCCAGTGACGTCACAACCAACGCGACTTCGCCCGCTATCGCAGCTTCCTGACCGGGCGCTGAGCCTTTGTATGGAACAAACTTGAATTCTGCACCGGCCCCTTTTTCGATGGCCAGAAGATTCAAGTGGTGGATCGAACCTGCGCCGGAAGCCGCCGCAGGAATAGTGCCAGGAGCTGCTTTCGCAGCGTCGACCAGTTCTTCCAGAGTATTGTAAGGGCTGTCCGCCGGGACCGAGATCAGATCAGGTGATCCACCAACAATGAACGGATACCAAAAATCAAATTTCTTATCCCAACCACCCTGCACAGCAGCGGTGACGTTCGACTCTGACAAACCGACCAATGTATAACCATCGTCTGGTTGGTTCATCACGTAAACCATACCGTTGGAGCCTGCGACACCACCTGTTTGATTGATCACATTGATCGAGACCGGAAGGTGTTTTTCCATCTCGGCCATGATCATTCGGTTGATCGTGTCCGTGCCACCACCGGCCCCCCAGACCACAGCTGTGGTGATATCACGATAGGGATAATCCTGCGCAATAGCTGCCCCTGTAATCCCGGTCGCCACCACGGCTGCGGCCGCCAACCGCCCTAGCTTTAGTTTCATTTCCAAGTCCTCCCAAAACTACTTCGCGTTTATTATTGCATTTATTTGCGTATACATTAAAGAATGCATTGTCAACGTACTGTAGTGGAAGCTGCTATCGCGCTATGAATGCGAAACGGGAAGGAAATGGGCAAAGATGAAAAAGATGTACGATGTTGCAGTGTTCCACGGGGACGGGATCGGCCCGGAAATTATGGCCCCTACGCTTGAAATCCTGCGCCAGCTTTCGGGCAACAATCCCAGCTACGAGCTGGCGTTTACAGACGCACCAGCAGGCGCAGGCCACTACACCAAAACTGGAGAATCGTTTCCGGCTGGATCACTCGAAACTGCACGTAATGCTGACGCAATTCTGCTGTCTGCAATGGGCTTGCCGGATGTTCGATATCCTGACGGAACCGAGATTTCACCTCAGATTGATCTGCGAAAGCAACTGGGACTTTTCGCTGGTGTACGACCAGTAAAGGTAAGCAGCGGACAAATGACCCCCTTGACGCTGCCCCCCGGAAAAGAGATCGACTTTGTCTTGATACGCGAAAGCACAGAAGGACTGTTCTTCACCCAAGGCGCTGGCGAAGTAACGGAACACGAAGCACGTGAAACTCTGCTGATCACTCGTGAGGTGTCCGAAAAACTGTTCCGTTTCGCGTTTGAACTCGCCAAGAACCGCAAGGCATCCGGTCGCGGCCAAGGACGGGTTACATGTGTCGACAAAGCCAATGTTTTCAGGGCCTTTGCATTCTTCAGATCTATCTTTGACATGGAGGCCGCACGCCATCCCGATTTGAAAGCTGACCATGCCTATGTTGATGCCACCGCTCTATGGATGGTTCAAAAGCCTTGGGAATTTGACGTTTTGGTCACTGAGAACATGTTCGGAGACATCCTCTCAGACCTTGGTGCGGGTCTCATGGGTGGTCTAGGACTGGCGCCATCAGCGGATATCGGGTTGAATCACGCTGTATTCCAACCCTGCCATGGTTCCGCCCCGGACATTGCGGGACAGGGTATTGCAAACCCTTTTGCGATGATCCTGTCCGCAGCAATGATGCTTGAATGGTTGGGGTTCACCCATGATCATCCAGACCTGTCCAGCGACGGCGAACGATTGCGTGAAGCCGTGGAAAAGGTGACGGCGAACGGACAGAACCTGACCCGTGACCTAGGTGGAACGGCCGGAACGAAGGGTGCCGCCGCATCGGTATTGGAAGCAATGCGGGCATGAATACTCAACAAGCCATCAGTGTCGCGTGTGTGGGTGCGGGGTATTTCAGCAGGTTCCACTACGAAAGCTGGTCCCGAATGCCCGGTGCGGTTCCGATTGCATCCTGCAACCGTGATATCAACAAGGCGAAAGAAACAGGACTGGCCGCTTACGATGATCTGTCAAGAATGTTGGAGGCGGAAAAACCAGATCTCGTGGACATCATCCTTCCGCCTGTGGCGCAGGCCGAGGCAATCCGCTCGGCATTGCGGTTTGGTATCAAGTGGCTGATCTGCCAAAAGCCATTTTGCTTATCTCTGGATGAAGCTGAGAAGATTGTTTCAGAGGCTGAGGCGGTAGGTGCAACTATTGTCGTGCATGAGAATTTTCGCTTTCAGCCCTGGTATCGTGCGATCAAGGTGGCGATGACCGAGGGTCGAATTGGTACACCTCTCCAAGCTACTTTCCGGCTTCGGCCCGGCGACGGACAGGGACCACGAGCCTACCTAGACCGGCAGCCGTACTTTCAGGAAATGCCGCGTTTCCTGGTTCATGAAACAGCGGTTCACTGGGTAGACACGTTCCGGTTTCTATTCGATGCGCCAAGCGCCGTTTATGCGGACTTGCGCCAAATTAACCCCGTTATCGCGGGCGAGGATGCAGGTTTCATCCTGTTTGACCACCCCAACGGTTTGAATGCTCTGTTCGATGGCAACAGATGCCTTGACCACAGCGCCAAAAACCTGCGTCAGACCATGGGCGAAGCGCTCATCGAAGGAACGGAAGGATCACTGGTTCTTAATGGCGATGGTTCAGTAGAACTCCGCGGTTTTGGAAAACAGGAGCGACAGCAGATTCTACCTCCAAGCGATCATGATGGATTTGGAGGAGACTGCGTCCACGCCTTGCAAAGTCACGTCATTTCGGGCCTTCTACGGGGCACGCCGCTGGAAAACACGGCCCGAGAATATTTGGATGTGATCCGCATTGAAGAGAATATCTATCTCTCAGCTGCGGAAGGACGAAAAATCAACCTGGAGACCCCGTGAAGGATCAGGACGCAAAAACTCTTTCTAATACGCAACGCGCTGTCAGGGATTTGCGACAGATGATCCTGTCCGGCGAACTTGCGGCCGGAACTGATCATCTGGAATCGGAACTCGCCGAAACCCTTGGCATGTCCCGCACCCCGATACGGGAAGCTGCGCTGATGTTGGAAAGTAAAGGGTTGCTTGAAATGCGGCCCCGAAAGGGCGTTCGGATACTGCCTGTTTCATCAGATGATATGCGCGAAATCTACGACATCCTAACGGAACTCGAGAGTCTCGCAGCACAGCGCGCTGCCGAAGCGGGCTACTGCGAAGATGAACTGGCGGTACTTGCCGGATCAATTGCAAAGATGGACCAAGCCATCGAAGCCGAAGACCTTGAAGCCTGGGCCGAGGCCGACGAGTTGTTTCACCAGGAGCTCGTTCGGTTAGGCGGCAACAAACGAGTCGAA
The DNA here is from genome assembly GCF_059610685.1 of Ruegeria sp. CDSC052. Classification (NCBI taxonomy): domain Bacteria; kingdom Pseudomonadati; phylum Pseudomonadota; class Alphaproteobacteria; order Rhodobacterales; family Roseobacteraceae; genus Ruegeria; species Ruegeria sp. CDSC052. The sequence continues at coordinate 182,001 of NZ_JBXWOB010000006.1, read as the reverse complement.
GCGATTGTCGCCATGATGAGCGACCAGGTACGTCGCGCGCGCGCAACGACGTTGTTCATCAGGCCCCTGCCCGTTAAATCTAATGAAGATCACCGGGTTGTTTTTCAAGCGATCAGTGAAGGTCGTCCAGATGCCGCCCGTGAACGTCATCGAGAACACAGGCTGCAAGCACAGGCTATGCTTTGCGGGATACTCGAAAAGCATCGGCTCAATAGCCTCTGATCTTCTCGTATCCGGTCGTTAATCACCTAAAATAACTGCCTATTTTCGGCATTAAAGGCGCTCCGAATACTTGTCTTCAACGGCAGTCCGCAGGTGCGTCCGGCTGCAGCCCTAAGGTATATGCTGATCTTGTGGCGTATTGCACGCGCGACACCTGGGCAATGGTCGCAATTCATCAGGAATTGCTGGCGATGTGAGCTGTGGCGCGTATCCGCAGGAATTTGAAGCCTAATTTATTTGATCACGCGGGCTTTATCAGTGTTTCCAGATATTCTCGAGTATCGGCGTCCCACGAACTAGGATCTTCTCCATGGGCGACTACCGCGTGCAGTTCCATGAGTTTCCATACTTCGTCCTTAGTCGCTGCAACCACTTTGCCTGGGCAGGCCTCCATGCCCTCGCAATCCTTGCAGGCATATGAGTATGCAGTGTTCATCGCTTTCTCCTCCGTGCGCTCGGAAAGTTGGTTAGAACTCAAGAAACGTCGGCAGACCGTCGTCGAGTTTTATCCATGGCTGCTGATGTGACACGAAGACGTGGGCCTTGGGTTTCGCAATCGATGGGTCGTCCAACGTTACAGCAGAAAACCAAGCGTCAGCGCTCCAGTCTTGGCCCTCAACTTCATTTAGGGCGGCATAGGTCAACGTCGTTCCACAGTCCCGACAAAACCCGCGACGAATACCCGGAGTTTTCTCCATGTGTTGGATTTCGCCTTTGATAACGGCGAAGTCTTCGGCGGCTACCTTAGCCCAAGTTGCAAAGGCGCCACCAAGGGCCATTTGGCATGAACGACAATGGCAATGTCCCGACCAGACAGGTGGTGTCGCGATCTGGTATCGAACAGCACCACAGTAACATCCACCTTGAAGTTTTTCCATCGTATCAAAATCTCCTGGCATGCGGCTAGGTTGACATGGGCACTAAAGTATCCGCTCCAATATTTTATAATAGAAGCGCAGATTACACTGTGAATAATGTCAAGAATGCCGATATCATGCGACTCAAATAGTCTGACTAAACAATAGAAAATCTACAGTATGGATTGGTTGCACCTTCCCCCGATGAACGCTTTGCGCGCTTTCTCAGCAGTTGCGGAAGCAGGGAGTTACACAGTGGCGGCTGAACGCTTGAACGTGACCCAAGCGGCTGTCAGCCAGCAGGTGAAATCGTTGGAAAGACATTTGGGTGTAGCTCTCGTTGCCAGACGTGGGCGCAGCATTGAATTGACAGAGCCAGGCATCATTCTTTCACGTGAACTGGGTATCGGCTTTGAAATTATCGGAAGGGGTGTCGAACGACTGGCGGAACATGCAGCACACCGTCCCGTTCAAGTGACCATGTCACCAGCATTCGCGGTGGAGTGGCTATTGCCGAGAATGGCAGAGTTTCAACAACAACATCCAGAGATCACTTTGATGCTGAACCCAACTTCTGAACTGGTTCAGATTAAGCCAGGTGGTATCGATGTCGCCATTCGGTATCACGATAGACGCATGCCAAGAAAAGAAGAGGATACTGTCCTTGTATCCGACATGGTCGTGATCGGAGCACCTTCACTGGTGGAAGGCCAAGATCTGCGTGACCCGGCCTCATTAACGAAGCTGCCCTGGTTGCAGGAACTAGGCACCAACGAGGCGGCCGACTGGCTCACCTATCATGGGGTCGTACCTCCCGAGCCATTGACCATAAATCACATGCCTGGGAACCTGATCATGACTGCGGTTCGCCGGGGTGACGGTATCACGTATTCTGCCCGAGCTTTTTTCGAGGACGATCTGTCATCTGGTCGGATGATTGAGTTGTTCTCTGAGCCACTCTTCGGCGTCTATTACATCCAGACTCAAGCAGAATTTCAGCGTCCCGAGGCTAAGGTGTTCGTCAACTGGCTTATATCTCAGTCGCAAGTCGTATCGAGACACAACTCTGGAAGCTGAGACGTATCTAATTCCCCCCCCTGCTCTGTTTGCTCAAGACCGTTGGTTTCGCCGTTTCTTAAGGCTGCTCTGTGGAGGAGCCGGCAGCGATCAGAGCCGCCATCCCTCCATCGATGAACTGCACGTTTTGAAAACCCATAGCAGCCAATACATTTGCCGCTGCCGCGCCTCCGTAGCTTGGAGTTCCGCCACAAGTGGTGAAAATTCGCCTTCCACGATCCTGTAACTCTTGAGATCTGTATTCACTTTCAAGGACTGCCATCCAAGCGACGGCTCGACCTGGAGCCGGAATGGCTCTGGGGCTGATACCTGTGGCCGCCGTTTCAGCGCTATCCCTCACGTCCACCACAAGTGCGTTGGGGTCTTCGATCAGTACTGCCAGCGCGTCAGTTGCTGAAATCGGATTTGCTTTGGATATTTCCTGAGCTTCCATTTGTGCGAATGTTAAGACCATGTTGCCCCCCGACTGCAAATCTTACGCTATGCTACCATGCGGCTGATTTACCGCAAAACGGCATCCAAGCGATGCTTGGCAGTCTTCTGGTCGCCCAGACGGTTGCCATCAACGAAGTTAAACAAGTCCCGATCAACGGCAGAAGCGGGCCTCGCAAATGCCCCAGCCATTGCTGTTGATCCGAGATTACTCGGCGGCCAAAGCCTTCTGCCTGCAATAACACGACGCCTTTATCGGCACCTCGGCGCGGGCAGCGGCCTTGTCCAGTTGTAGCTTAATATGGGCGGCTTCGACCGTTTCACCGCGCCGGGTGAGACATTCGTGCAAACCATGCAGGCTCCAGACGTTGCCCGGATGCTGACAGGCCCGGCTAAGCGTTGCATCCAGGCCAAGGTCTGCACGGTAAACAGATTCGGCTTCCTCCATCTGGCCTTGTTCAAGAAGAAGAGCACCCAGCGCATGACGGGTGGGTTGCATCCAGCCCCAGGGCTCGTCGTATGGTAAGTTGTCGTCGATCTCGACTGACTTTCGCAGGTGGTCAAAGGCCGTTTCGTGCTCTCCTGTGTGATAGGCCAACTCACCCAGCATCATTTGCTCAGCGACCTTCAAAATGTCCCGGCATGTGTTGTTGAACAGCATTCGGGTCTCAGGAACTCTGGCCAGAGCATCATAGAACTTGGCTTTTTCACTCTCGGCTTCGGCGACCCTGTGTAGGTTGGCCAAGGCAACCGTCCTTGCATACCGCATCATGGCAATGGTCACGCTGTAAAGCTCTTCATCCTCTGGCAGATCCTGATTGAGAATATCCTGCCAGCGACCAAACCTGATCAGCACATGTTGCTTCATTGGAATGAAGCCTTCAAACCAGTCCGCCATCGGCTGAAGAGTGTCTGACGGCAAGGTGTCGATCAGCTCATCGGCAGCTTCGATTGCTGCCGATGGTTGCCCCAAGAACATCGCACCGTATATTTTAAAGTGATAGTTGTGGCACCGATAGACGGAATAGAAATTGTCAGGGCCTTCGCGCTTCAGATACTTGCGATCTGCCAATATGGCTTTGTGATTGCGCAGTACCACGTTCATATAGTCTCCGCACAACACGTCGATATGGGTCGGCATGTGCAACAAATGCCCGGCCTCGGGCACCAGCGTGCTGAGCACATCGCCCTGACGCAGTGCCCGTTCGGGGTGGGGCGACATTTCCATAAGGTGAATGTACATGTGCAATAGTCCTGCGTGCTCCCATGCTCCGGAAAGTGTATCGAACGCATTTTCGAGCACGGATATTGCCTCGAGCGTATCGGCCCCTTCGGCGGGCTTTCCGGTCGGCAAATCCCAAAGTTGCCAGGGTGTCCGGTTCATGAGCGACTCGGCCAGAATCGCAGACACGTCCAGGTCCTGATCGAATTCGGTGTGAACCTTTCGCATCGCATCAGCGAAGGCGTCATTCCACGGGCTGAAATCCTCAATATCCGACGAGGATGGATAACGCGCTGGAATGGCATCGATTAGCGCGCGTTCAACAGGCGTCAGCCGGTCCTTTAACGAGGCAGCAGCCTCGATTGACGCTTTCGCCAAGGCGATACAGTCAGGCTTCTCGTCTTCTTCGAATGTTTCCCAGGGCTTGTTGTAGTTCGGCCCAATACAATATGCGATGCCCCAGTGCGCCATTGCGCAATTTGGATCCGCAGCCACGGCATTCTGAAAGCATACAATCGCTTCTTCGTGGTTGTACGCGTAAGTCCAAGCCAAACCACGATCAAACCAAAGCTGGGCTTCGTCCGACGAGGTTGTGATCTTTCGGCTGTAGCGACCGAGATCATAGTATTCCATCACAATAACCCCCTAATTAAAGGGAGGAGTTTACCACAATGGGCTGTTTCTCGATACTGGCGACATCAAAGCCGACCTAAGGCATAGACCCGACTTATATGAGCCCCATTTGATCGAAGCACTCTTCTTGGCAACTGATCAACTTGTCGGCCGCGTGAGTGACGGGCGGTCCAATCCCTCCACAGTAGCCCGCCGACAAGACCACAATCACCGCTTGCACACCTAAGACGGGCATTTGAGAAAGCTGATGTCAGCAGTCAGATTGTTCTTTTCCGCCAACTAACACTTTTGGGACCTAGTAGCGTCGTGCCACAGCTTACGTTCAAAGTGGCGTTGAAAACCTGTAATTTGCGCTCATTGCGGGCGTCAAAAATACGGGGGACCCTATTCTTCTAGCGTGGCAACTGCATGGTCGTGAGAGGTATGCGGTCGATGCATGTTGAGAATGCGTTGAGCTTCATTCGATTGTCCCGAAATTGCCAGCGCATGCGCCAATGAAAACTCAATAATGTCGCGTTGCGCCCGGCTACCACCAAGGCGTTCGTGCTCAGACATGACACTTACGAATTTCTCAATCGCTTCATCCGCATTTCCATCCGCCAACGCACGGAATGCGCCTGCGACAGAAACAACGGTGGGGCCTGCGGGTCCGTTTGCGCCGTCAATGGTTGATTCCAGACGCTCTCTGTTTCCAGCCATCGCATGCGCAAGAGCAGCGTGAACATCCGCAAAAGCCAAGCCAGGTGAAGGAAAGAACTCAACAGCATAGTCGCTGAGTTGTTGCCAACGCTCCTGGGGAATTTGCTCGCCAGCCAAAAAGGCGCGGTGAACAATTGCCACACTATCAGTCAGAACGTTCAGTGGTGGCGCAGGAGGTCGGTCGGGGGAAACATAATCATCGAACAGCTTCCACATACCCGCCACATCGCCGCTCTCAAGCGCCCACAGAGCGACGTGCCAACTGAGATGGCAGTGCAGATACGCTGTGGAGGGATAGTCTTGCCAAAACTCGCGCAGATAAGCGTAGCCAGCGTCCGTCTCACCGTTCTCATAGTAGAGATGGGCCCTGACATGTGCAGTGTGTGCGCTGTCTGGCTTCAACTCAAGTGCGCACTCGATGTTTTCCGCGGCCGGGCCAATCTGTCCGGCCTCCATCTGGGCAAATGCATGCTGACAGAGAAACCACCAGTCGTCGCCATAGTGTGGCTTTAACATGGTCGTGTACGCAAGCTGCTCCGCCTCGCGTCCAGCCTGACCTGAAAACCCTATTAAGCCAAATACGCTGGTACAGGTCTGAGCAAGCAAAATATCTCGTGGATGGTCAGCGACGTGATCCCGGATGCGCCTGTAAGCCTGCGGTGCACGCCCCTCAATGAGATCGCTGATAATGTCGATCTGGGCGGCTTCGCGCGAGCTGACGCCATGCGACAGTTCCTTTGCGACGGCTATTTCACGCTTTGCATCTTGTCCACGCCCGACGGTAACAAGGTATCGCGCAAGCCCAACATGGGGCATGGCAAAACTATCATCTGCCTGCATTGCAGAACGGTAAGCTTCTTCAACATCATCAAAAGCACCCAGAAAACGGTCGATGCCTTCAACGTAGGCGTCTCGCGCAGCTTGTGATGTGGTCGTTAGCGGGCTTCCGTACCGATCTTCAAGCATCCAAACCTTCCACTATCTGTACCAAACCTGTCCGTCAGTGAGCTATATGAGCATGCCTAGCCATAAACGAGTCAAAGGAAATCGACGTTGCGAGGCGCCCTGATTTCAGCATCCGTTTCTTTCAGAAGTCTCATGAAATCATCGAAATGCCATTCAAACCATAGTTGCTTCATCAAATCCCAATTTCCTAAAATTGGACTCCGAAAGCAATTTTGGGGATTATTCCATACGGCCCGGCCCGCGTCCGGTTAGAGGAGAACGTAGGTATGACAACCCAAACTCGCCCGCTCATTGATACGGCTTGGTTGGCAGATAACCTGACTGACCCGAAACTACGCATCATTGATGTTCGCTGGAAGTTTAGGGAGGAAAACGGCAAAGGCTTGGCCTATGACGATAGGAGCGAGTTCCAAGCCGAGCACATTCCCGGCGCCGTGTATGTAGGCATGTCGACGGAGCTTGCAGACAGCAATCAGAACGTTCCCGATATGATGCTCGGGCCAGAGGATTTTGGGAAAAAGATGCGCGAGTTGGGTGTTTCCAACGACAGTCATGTCTTGGTCTACGATGATTCCGGGCTTCCGTTGGCTTCAGCGCGTCTTTGGTGGGCACTTTCGCACTATGGCCATGAAAATGTGCAGGTCTTGGACGGCGGCTTGCAGCAATGGAAACTCGAAGGTCGACCCACTGAAACTGGCGATCCATCCGTTGAGCCTGGCGACTTCGCTCCCAAGGTGCAGAGCAATTGGATTGCCAGCAAAACTGACGTTCTGGACGCGATAGGAATGCCTGAGGTCAGAGTTGTGGACTTTCTGCCAAACGACCTCTTCCGAGGCGACGGTGTTCACACATGGGGAGGTCGCTCGAGACATATCCCCGGTGCAGTTAACATACCGGCGATATCGAACATCGATCCGGATTTGGCACACACACCCATTGCTGAGCGGGCAGCGAAACTAAAGGAACGAGGCTCATTCAGGTTGGCAGATCGCCTCCGCCTCCTTCAGCACTATCAGGACAAGGGAATTCAAACCGACGACGAGGTTATCGCGTATTGCGGTCGCGGTATTGCCGCCTCTTGCGGTCTCCTTGCGCTTCGCCACATGGGGTTCGACAAGTCGCGCCTCTATGATGGTTCCTGGGCTGAATGGAGCGCCGATGAGAGCCTTCCGGTTGAAACCTCGTGAGACTACGATTTTGGGTCACTTTGGGTGATCCAATTATTGACGCGTTGCTAGGAGGATATTTTTGATGACGGACAATTTCCGGCTGACCAAAGAAGCTGCGCAAAAGTACAACAACCACAGCGTGCCTGCGATGTTTGGCCCATTGGCTGAAGCAACCATGCAGAAGGTTCAGCTTCGAAGCGGCGCTTGTGTCATCGACATTGCATGCGGCACCGGGGCTTTGACGCGAGAGATAGCAAGGAAACTGACCGGCGAAGGCCGGGTTGTTGGCGTAGATCTGAACGAAACCATGATTGAGGTCGCGCAGTCCAATCAGCCGGATTGTCGTCATGTGCTCGAGTGGTATGCAGCAGATGTTACCGAGTTACCTTTTGGAAAGGCTACGTTTGACTATGCCTTCATACAACAGGGGCTTCAGTTCTTCCCTGACAAATCCGCCGCGTTGCAAGAAGTTCATAGGATCTTGCGCAATGACGGTCAGCTATTTTTGACATGTTGGCGCGCTGTGTCGCCCTTCAATGGAGCGCTTTCAAAAGCTCTCGAACGGCATGTTGGAACAGATGCCGCAGTCAAGGCCAGAGCGCCTTTTTCGTTTCGAGATGGGGACCTCATATCGAACTTGTTGGTCGATGCAGGCTTCAAGATAGCTCGTCACGAGCCGTTGGTACTAGAGCGAAGATTTATTGATCTTCGTGCGCAGATCCTGGCGCTGCCAATCGAAACTGATCTTAGGGATGCAGGTGCCGACGTCACCAACAAGGTCGTGGAAGAGGTTGCAGACGCTTTGTCTAGATATGACAAAGAAGGCGTATTGCACGTACCGCAAGAAGCGCACCTTTTTGTCGCCACGGCATAGGTCAACGACCACTGGCTCAGTTCTCAATTACGATCTTTACCATGGTCGAATGACAATGCGGCATTAGTGGCTGCCGACCGTGGCTCCGCGTTGACGGTTGAGTGTGCATCAAACTATACTTTTGCCATGGCCAGCGGAAAATACATCGACGATTTGTCGGTTGGCAGAACCTTCGAAACCGGTGGCGTTACGCTGACCGAGGGAGCGATTATTGACTTCGCACTGGTTCATGACCCGCAGCCCTTCCACGTTAACAAAGTGGCTGCCGCAGAGTCGATTTTCGGCGGTCTCATCGCCAGTGGATTTCAGACAATTGCGCTTACTTTCAGGTTGTTCCGCGACACTGGTGTACTTACCGGCACCAATCTGGGTGGACATGGTATGGACGAGGTGCGGTGGCTGGCTCCGGTGTATTCCGGTGACACGATCAGCGTGCGAGTCACGGTTGAGGCAATTACACCATCACGTTCGAAGCCAGACCGGGGAACGGTCAAATTCCGATACCAGACATTTAACCAGAACGATGTTGAAGTTCTTAACCTGGTCATGCACCACGTGATGGCATGTCGGAGTTAAGGCGGTTTACAGCGACTTGGGCGCGGCGATCAATTCGACCTCCCTTTGTCATCTTCAAAAGTATCCTTGGGCTCGCCACATAAGGCTTCTATTCGCAATTGCGGTCGTGGCGTACATGCAAACTAGCTTGTTCGCGTGTTCTCAATCCTTTTTTGCCTAAATAACTACTTGTAGATTGCCGCATAGCGAGGTGCGAAGAACTTAACGAAGGCTCTAACCTCTGGCCGACGATAGGCTTCCGGCGAAATGAGCATTAGGTGCGGCACCGCAAGTTCGGGGATTTCGTCGAAACATCGGATAAAAGACATGTCTGTTTCCACCAGCTTGACATTGCTGATCCCAAGGCCTTGCCCTGACCTGATCGCCGCATGCATTAGCTCCAGTTCAGTGAAAGACATGACGATCTGGTCCGGCTCCACGTGATTGGTCAACCATTCGTGGAATACATTTGGTACATCGTCCCGCTGAAAGGTAACAAACTGATGCCCGGCCAGATCATTCGTTGACCCCGGTAAGCCAAATTTGTCCGCGTAATTTCTGCTGCCGAACAAAGACCAGCGGGCCGTGCTGATCTTACGACAGATCAGGTCAGGATCAGGTTCAGTTCTTGCAAGGCGCAAAGCAATGTCGGCCTCGCCCGCCATCAGGTCCAGCGCCCGAACGCTGGACAAAAACTCGAATGCGACATCCTGATTGTCGGCGGAAAACTCGTTTACGATTTCAATCATGCGTGCAGAGAAGTTTGCTGAGTAAGCGGTGATACGGATGGGTTGTGTCGACGTCAATTCTTTCGCGCAATCGGCAAATTCAAGGACTGAAGTCTCGATTGCTTCGGCGAGGGGAACGAGGCGAAGGGCTTCTGGGGTCGGTTTGAACCCGTGCGTACCGCGCTCAAAAAGCGTCAAGCCTGTTTCTCTTTCGAGAACATCAATGCGTCGGGCAACCGTTGGTTGGGAGACCTTTAGCTTTCTAGAGGCCGCAAGCGTCGACCCTTCTCTGAAGACAGAGAGGAACACACGAATATCCGACCAATTTCGGAACCCGTTCTTCATTTTTGTAGAACAGCACAATTTTGTGCCGGATACCAGAAAAACGGGAGAACAGTTACTGTTGTTGCGACAGCGCAATTAACTCGGAAAGGACCATGAGATGGCTTCCCATACAATGTCACCCAGCCTCTGGGCCGTATTTGGTGGACTGTTCGGTTGGACCAAAAGAGCCTTCCCCGAAACCCGGAAGCTGCGGCCTACAGCCAACGATCTTCACGCGGAACGCGACTATATTAATGACGTGATCTGGAGTAATCCCGATGCGTTTTCGAGTGAGCTTGACGTGCAGAACATGATGAACCTGTATCCAGGAAAGTTCTGACAACACTTGGTGACAATCGGCCGAATAAGGCGATTAGATCGCACCAAAATGCAGCTGCAAGCTGGAAGTGACAGCCACGCACCTGTGTTGTCGCCATAGAGTAAGTAGCAACACGAGACCTTCTGTCATCACACCTATCGCTGCGGTCGTTCGAACGTCTGATCAATGCCTGCACGTCTGGCACTTCCTTGGGGCATCACCGACGACAATTAAGTATGGACAAAAGATTTGCAGCACCAATTGGGGCGACTGTGACACCAATGGGGGTCTCTTCAACCGCGACTTTCAGGAAGCCTGCGGAAGAACCTAGGCCGAGTTACTTCGCTCGATCACCCTTTTCTACGCGCCACGACGACAAATTGGGTCATCGAAAAGAAGAAGCGTCCAACTTTTGCAAGGCTGAACTGTTCGTCAAACCACGATTGCGCAACTGCGGGATCAACATAGTCATTTGCGACAGCGTATTGCTTCATGAGGTGCATCATCATGATTGCGAGGCCATCAGGCTTTAGCTGGTGATCTGTCATAGTGAACGACAAGACATCTTCCACATGGTCGCCGCGAGCCTTTATCAGTGCGGGCAGTCTTTCCGGGAGGGAACCACTCACAAAGTGCTGGTTCCAGGAAGTCAGCATCTTTTGCATTCTGTCGGGCTCATCGCTGAACCAAATCAAGCTACCAAAGTGCAGATCACTGATGACAAGCCGCCCGCCGGGTTTGACGCACCGCAGCGTGTCAGCCAACGCACCGTCTACGTCTTCGATGTACTCAAAGACTTGTACCGAGACCGCTTTGTCAGCACTCTCATCCTCAATGGGCAAGCTATTTGCAGCACCAGCACGAAACTCCACGTTTGCGTAGTCGCTGCATCGTTCTTTAGCGGCCGCTGTCATGTCAGTGCTTGGGTCGATCCCGATGACACAGCCATCCGAGCCAACTGCGCGAGCCAACTCTGCTGTCAACAGCCCGTTGCCACATCCGATGTCCAAAATAGTTTCACCGGGAGAAGGGCACAGCGCATCAAATGACACCTGTCGTCGCCGCGTCAATTCGGCTCCCTGATAGGCGGTTTCTAGTAATTTCGTTGTTTCAGCGTCAAACTTAAGCAACTCTCCACCCTTACAAAGCCCACCAGTCCCCGAAACTCTAGTCCGAAATGGCCCACAACATGGGGGTTAGACAGCTTCTTGGCAAGTTCGAGGTTCAGTAGGATGCGGCCTGTGGCAGGTTTACAGCTCCCCACCGGGTTTTCATCTTTTGAGAATCCTAGTTTCCGTGGGTACAACGCCCAAGCGTGCTGCCCATCCGTCGATGTTATCAGACACAAACTGCTTCAGGTGCGCACGGTAGAATTTAGCCATAGCATTGGACCTAGTTGCCAAATCAGACCCAAGTCGTGCAGTCATCCGAAGCCGACCGTTGACTGCCAAAGGGTCACCTCAGGGTTCGATAGGTACAGTGCCCAACTGGCCGCGGTGATTTGTTGCCGCGATCAGTGGGCCTATTGGAGATTTCAAATCAGAGGATGCCGCAGCCGCCACGCATTCGCTATCGCCTAAAAGTTGAGTTCGCACTCAAGAAACTAAAAATTTCAATTCTTGATTGCATCGCCAATAGAACTTTGGGCAATTTAGTCAGAGCTTTGGGTCAAAACAGGAATTTGGGCGATCCTACACAAAAATTGTAGGGACGCGCATAACGCTGCATTCTTATCATTGATTTTATTCAGAAAATCTGGGTGTCTTCGCCCATAATTTTGCACAGCATTTGCGCATAGGTTTGCACGATTTTCCCATAAGATTGCACGGTTCACTATACGCGCTCAATTGTCGATTGTCGTACAGTGGCTTGATCAACTTGAACGCACCATAACTCAGCCAAAAGTGCGTTATTCTTGGAACAATTCAACCCAAAACCGAACAAAACAACTCAATTGCGAGGCTATGGTAGATTCCTTTCAATTTAGCTCGGCTCGGTTGGTTTAGATAAAAACTATTTAACATCGGCAATTCGACGCATGGGAACAGACGGCAGCAAGCTGTTTAAATTCTAGGGATGCGTCTCATTAAGGCTGCATAGGGTGATTAGCCATCGACCATCTGGTTGTCGCTCAAGCACATTCAGCGAAACGCCTTCACCTGTCGTGCCTTCGCTAAATTCTGCAAGACACCAGCCGAGTTCGCCGTCTCGACCTGCACTAGAGACATTGATTTTTTTGTCTTCTCCACCTTCCGCGACCCACTCTGCATGTGTGTCTTCAATAGCTTGCCTTCCAATGGAAGGTGGGCCGAAGGGAGAGTACATCTCTGCTTGCGCTGCAAACACGGAAGCGCATCCATTGGCGTCCCCTTGTCGGTAGCAGGCGACATAGTGGTCGAACACCTCCTGGCACTGTTGTTTGAAGGACATACAAACACTCCTAATTTCGCTGTCCTAGCATCAGGTTCTGCAATTCTACTGTCAAATCAACCTCGATCAGATTGTTTGCGTCGCTTCTACCTAGGACAAACCCGTCTTTGGTTTTGCGCCTGGGAACTGACATTTAAGCAAGATGCAGCATTTGACTCTTTGGGCTCAAGTAGACAATCGCTGTACAAGGCATAAATGACTGCTATGCGGACAAAGCAGGAATTCGAAGACTGGTCTCGCGACCCACAAGTCAACTATGGTCGGAGTTCATCTTGCGATAGTCAGAGGGCGCCAGTCCCGTCAACTTCCTAAATGCACGGCTGAAATTGTTTGCGGTTTCATATCCTAGCATGGAGGAGATACTGGAGACTGCCTCGCGCGTATCCGTTAGGAGTTCCTCGGCCCTTGCTACCCTAACATCGTTGACGATTTCGCGAAAACGAACCCCTTCGCTTGCTAACTTCCGTTGTAGTGTGCGAACGCCAAGATCGAGCGAACGCGCGGTGGCATCAATCGACATTTCCTCCCGATGAAGTTGTTGCCAAACCACCTCCTCGACTTGTCCTCTAAGTGTTTGAGGTGGGCCGCCCAATCGTTCGCGTGAAATATCTCCGACAGTTGTCGAGCCTCCGCTAAGTTTTTTGGGCGCGGCTTCGGAGCTCAAAGCCGAAGCTTCAAACTCAACCCCAAGGCGGGTGGCGTTCCAGATTACAGGACAAGCGTAAGTGTCTTCTGCCTCGACAAACCCAGGAACTTTCGGGAAGTCCAAGAGCACGGCCGATGGCTTCCAATCGTTTCCTAAATACGCGCGGAATATGCTCAGAAAAACCCCAACGGCCGAGAAACCGATGTCCGGATATGCGAAATGCGAGCGAAGTCCAAAACGATAACAGTAGCGCGCGCTAGTGCCCGAAGTTTCAAGCCACGCGCGATCCGTGGACGAATGAAATGGCATGACGGCAGAAGCTCGTATTAGCGCTGCCCCCAGCGTTGGAGCAGAAAGAACGTAACTCCCCCAGGCGCCGTAGTCAGCGACAGTGAGATACGGTGACCACAACAATCCGATGTTTTGTTGTCCCGTGGATCGTGCGGCTTCGTGCACAAAGGTCGCCAAGGCATGCTCCGAGATGTAACCGCCTCTTTCCTCAATGAAGTGAACAGGAAGATCGGCAGAGTCAAAAGCACGCAACAAGCGTCTTTCCCCAGCGGCCTCAAGCACAAACTGGGGCATCGCGCCCAAGGCCTTGGCCGAAATCATCGGTGGTAGGTTCAATCCGTCAACCCGCTTGTTCGCCCGCGTGTCGTGAAATGATACGCATCGGCTGAACGGATGTGCAAGCTTTCCCTAAACAGCAGGGAGCATTGCAATATGAAAATACTTCGGCCATTACACGGCGGTTTTTCGATGCATTTTTTGGGAATGGTGCTCGGCGCAGGTATTTCTGCTTCACCAGTTTTCTCCCAGTCCTTCAACGACACGGGCGACATCCTTGCACGATCAGCCGAGGTCGAGGACATCGAGTACAAGATTATGGTGCAGCGTGCCACCCAGACGGCCATTTGGGGAATGCCTGCCGCCGGTATGATCGATTTCCTCAAGGGCATTCGCCGCGACCTCGGTGGCGACTACAATGACATCATTTATCTCAACAAGCCGTTCGACTCCAAACATGGGTTTCTTACGGCCAACGATGTTACGGCCTATGCTTGGGCTTCAATGACCTCCGAACCCGGTCCCCTTGTCATTGAAGTGCCCGCTGCCACCGACAAGGTGAACTACTTCGGTACAATCGTGAATGCTTGGGATGTTCCTATTGTGGACGTAGGTCCCGATGGTTTCGATGAAGGTGTCGGCGGCAAGTACCTCATGCTACCCCCAGGCTACGAAGGGGAAATGTCGCTGGAGGAATTAACTGAAGCGGGATACCTTCCCTTTGAAACAGATACCTACGAATATGGTTTTTCGTTCCGGCCAAAACTGACGAATGGCGGAACGGACGCCGATGCGGCCGAGTACGCTCAGACGATCAAAGTGTACTACCTGTCCGAGGCCGACAATCCGCCACCCAACAACTATCTCGAAGCGTCAGAAGTGCCGTACGACTCGCTTCCATACTACAACGAGACATTCTTTCAGGACCTGAACGATTACGTTCAAAACAACCCGATCCGTCCACAAGACAAGGTTATGGTGAATTTTCTGAAAGATCTCGGGATCGAGGAGGGAAAGCCTTTCGAACCAAGTGAACTTCAAATGCAGGCAATGAACGAGGGATTGTTGCTCGCGTACGCCTCGATGCAGAACTACTTTGTGACGCCCGGGAAAGCCATGATCCCACTTTGGGTCGACGATAGCGGCGAGATGAGGAGCCAGTGGTTGATTTGGGATTTCGCGGATGGTCAACCCGAGGCTGGTTTCCCCTATGAGACTGAGACCGAAGTCCTTGTGGATGCGCGTGCGGGCGGCAGTTATTTCTGGATTACATACCTGCCGAAACAACTGGGCGGAGGTACATTTTATCTGACAGGCCTGCGCGACAGCGACGGGGAAATGTACGATCACAATCAGACCTATAAACTGAACGTCCCAGCGGATACACCTGCCGACGATTTCTGGTCCGTGATTGTTTATTCGATGGAGACCAAGAGCTTCATTCGGAACGTTGATCCTGTCGGTTTGTCCGAGCGCGACACTGATGCGATGCAGGCTAATGAAGACGGTTCTTACGACATCTTTTTTGGACCAGAAGCACCGGAAGGCATGGAAAGCAACTGGATACCAACCACAGAGCCGTACTTCCTTTTGTTTCGTCTATATGGGCCGCAAGAAGGATGGCTGGAGAGTGGCTGGATGCTGGGCGATCTAGAAAAAGTAAACTGATCAAAACAAACAGTAATTCCCAATGGAGCGAACAATGAAAACAAAGTCGTTAGCTGTGCTGACTGCCCTGATACTCGCATCGCATTCTTCAGCCCAAGAATTCAAAGCCGACGTTCCTGAGAATGTTCTTACACCAGACAAGGTCGAGACCCAGACGCTTGGTGATCTGGAATTCTTCGATGGTATGCCATCACCTGAGACGGTGGAGAAAGTCTTCGACAACCTTGATCTGATCAGAGCAACGACTGCTTTCCTGGATGGCATGAAGATCGCTTCGCTTCGAGCTATGTTTCAGGGATACGAAGACTTGGGCGTCAATCCCAATGACGTCGTGATTGCAGAAGACCTGCTGGACGCGCGGTCCATCTGGCTGACGCCCAATACAACCACAATCTACATTGGTTCGAATGTCGATATCTCGGATGGCCCGATGGTGATTGAGGTTCCGGCAGGCCTGCTTGGGTTGCTTGATGACGCCGCGTTTGACTATGTGACGGATATCGGGGCGCTTGGCGCGGATAAGGGAGAAGGTGGCAAGTATCTACTTTTGCACAACGACGATGAAACGCCGGTGCCCGAGGGCTACTTCGAACTACGCACAAAGACATATGAGCACTGGTTGTTGCTAAGACGCTCGCCAGACGCAGACGGAGATACGGCTGGCCCTGTTGCCGAGATCAAGGCGGGTCTGAATATCTATCCGCTTAGTGAAGCGGACAATCCTCCCGCGGAAATTTTCCTGAATATCTCCGGTGTTCAACACAACACTGTTCACGCGAACAACGAAGACTTCTTTGAAGAGATCCACGTCGCACTCGAAAACAATCCAATTGGTGCGTTCAGTCCGGAAATTGTAGGAACGTTTGCTTCCATAGGGATCAGGAAGGGCGAGCCCTTCGAACCCGATGCCCGTATGCAGGCCATTTTCAAGGAGGCAGCAGCAATCGCAAACGCCACGGCGCGAGCGATCACGTATGCCTCGCGCGATCCGGGAGTTTTCTTTTATGAAGACCGGCAATGGAACTCACCGTTCCAACGCCAGAGCTATCTTTTTCTTGAGGACGGCGCGCGCATCCTCGATGATCGGTCGTACTTTTTCTATATGGCAACGGGCATAACGCCTGCGATGACCTCGCCACCGGTCGGGACGGGGTCTGTCTATGCGATGACAGCGCGAGACAGCAACGGACAGTACCTTGACGGCTCAAAAACCTATAAGGTAACGCTACCGGCGCCGGTTCCCGCCAAAAACTTTGCGTCGTTTATGTTGTATAGCGGACAGACTCGGTCAATCCTTGAAACTGACCAGCAATCCGGTGGTATCGACTCTAATAGACCGGGGATAAAACCGAATGAGGATGGGAGTACCAGCATCTATTTTGGTCCAGAAGCCCCAGAAGGTTGGGAGAACAACTGGGCGCAAACCATGCCCGGGCAAAGCTTCAACGTGATGATGCGCCTCTACGGCCCGCTCGAGCCTTGGTTCGACAAGACCTGGCGTCCCGGTGATCTGGAACTGGTAGAATAAAGCGACAACCGCGACTATCGGGCGACGCTACTTTTTGGCGTCGTCTTGCATTTTCTTCGGTGTCGGTTTTGGGCTCAAAGCGGTCGTCGGCGGCGGCGTGTCAGAATGGCGGTCTGGACAGTCTTACAAGGGAGCGTGGTGTGGGGAATGGACTTCTACCGCGGATCTGGACGTACTAGGCAACGCAAGGAGCGTGCCAACGGATCGAAGGCAAATGTTGTGATAGCACGACATGCTTCGCGCCTGTCCTAAGCGGCGCTAGTCTCCCGTCATAGCAACGCTGAAAGGAGCCGCCCAATGTCCCTCTTCTCTAAACTCTTCGGTGGTGGTGAAAAGTCGGAGCCGGAGCCAGTCTCTTACAGAGGGTTCGAAATCTTTCCGGACCTGATGCCCGAAGGTGGCAAGTACCGCCTTCTAGCCCGTATCGAAAAGACCATCGGCGGAAATCGCAAGACCCATACAGTGATCCGGGCGGATGTTTTTGAGACCCGGGATCAGGGCGAAAGCTTCAGCATCGCAAAGGCGAAACAGGTGATCGACGAGCAGGGCAACCGCATTTTCGATTAAGCAAACAGACAGCCTAATTTATGCGATGCAATCGACGGATGGTTCCGCAAATTAGACATCCGCCCCGATCTGGCGAAAGAACGCTAAGCAAGCCAAGCAGTCATTGGAAGTCTTAGATGCCCGATACATGCAGCTGCAATCTGGGTCCCAATTTCGTCTATTTTACAGCATGTGCTACCCTGTTGCATTTATCGTATGCAATTGAGGGCTGAAGATATGTGGAACATGGAACAGTTTGTAGCGGACTGCCGGACCGCAGTAGATCAGGACGCGTCTCACAAATCGGTGGCTGAGGTGGTGGACCGGGCGATGCGCGATCCCGCGGGCGTGACGCAAGCCTTGGGAGAGCCGACCGAAAGCGGTATCTTTCCCATTTACAAGTCAGGTGATCTGACAATCGTCAACGTCGTATGGAAGCCAGGAATGACCATAATGCCCCACAATCACGAAATGTGGGCCGTGATCGGTATTTATGGTGGCCGAGAAGATAACATTTTTTGGCGGCGCGTAGCAGATGACCCTAACGGACGCATTGAAGCGGCGGGGGCTCGAGCATTGTCGACGGGTGAATATGCTCCGCTTGGTAAGGACCTCATTCACTCGGTTACAAACCCTATCCCCAAGTTGACCGGAGCAATCCACGTATACGGCGGGGATTTTTTTGAAGCTGAGCGAAGCGAATGGGATCCTGAAAACCTGACGGAACATGCCTATGACATGTCGAAGGTTCGCGCGTTATTCGAGGACTAGTTTGCAGTTTGACAATCTGCGCTGGCAATGCCTTAGGCATGTTCCGTCTATACGTCAGGCTTCGCTGATAGCCGATTACTATCTCGTTGAATTGACACGGGGTGATGATCTCGGATTATGGACAGATGAGCAAATTACAACGCCCCCCGAAGCCTCGGCCACGCCCATTTCTTCCTAATCCGGACCGCTACGAGCAAATGGTCTATCGCCGTTGTGGGCAGTCTGGCATAAAGCTACCCGCGATAAGCCTTGGGCTATGGCACAACTTTGGTGGGGATACCCCGCACCAGACAAAGCGCGATCTCTGCCGCACTGCTTTTGACTTGGGTGTAACGCACTTTGATTTAGCAAATAACTATGGCCCACCACCGGGATCGGCGGAAGAAGCATTCGGTGAAATTTTAAAAACTGATTTCGCAGGCTATCGGGACGAACTCATCATATCTACCAAGGCAGGGTATGATATGTGGCCGGGCCCCTATGGGGAGTGGGGATCACGAAAGTATCTTGTGGCCTCTTGTGATCAGTCGCTCAAGCGGATGGGGTTAGAATACGCAGATATCTTTTATTCCCACCGTTACGATCCAGATACCCCTCTGGAAGAAACTATGGGGGCCTTAGACTATATAGTGCGCTCTGGGCGCGCACTTTACGTCGGAGTTTCAAGCTACAACTCGCAACGAACGCGCGAAGCGCTGGCCATCTTGAAAGACCTTGGCACGCCGTGCCTGATTCATCAGCCGTCGTATAACCTACTCAACCGTTGGGTTGAGCGGGACGGGCTGTTGGATACGCTTGACGAATTGAACGTGGGATCGATTGCGTTCACGCCACTTGCCCAGGGTATTTTGACATCGAAGTATCTGAACGGCATTCCCGAAGACAGTCGTGCGACCCAAGGCAAGTCTTTATTGGACGGCATGATCAACGAACGTTCATTGACGAGTGTCAGGGCTCTAAACGACATAGCGGCGTCACGCGGTCAATCATTAGCTCAGATGGCGCTTGCTTGGGTGCTGAGAGGTGACCGGATTACGACAGCCCTTGTTGGCGCTTCGCGACCTGAGCAGATCGTGGATTGCGTAGGTGCGGTCCAGAATTTGGAATTTACCGAAGCGGAACTCGCTAAGATTGACGAGGTAAGCTCGGAAGAGGAAATCAATCTCTGGGCGCGATCCTCGGAAATTGAGTAAGATTGTTGACCACTGATTTTTGGTGCTAGCAGGTTCTTCTGCTTAATCGCATGGCGTTTCTGCTTTGGGCATAGTCTTTCTCCGTAACAAAGGTCGACAATGCTCACGCTGCCCGAGCCCGTGGCCGAAGCCCACGGACCACAACCGTAAAAACCTGTAAGAAACCCGTAAGAAGCTTGGGCAAGGCGTGGAATTTTGGCATGCTGGCGCTGTTGAACCCAGCAGTTCCCAAGACCAAAATGAAAAATTGGACGTCTCTTTTTGCTCAAAAACTACGCTCCCATCGAATTGGCAGCGGTCGCCATGGCCGTATGACTCAAGAAGAATTGGCGGTGAAGCTCAACGTAAGTGTTGACGCCATTAGCAAATATGAGCGCTCGCTGTCGTATATCCGTGGTGACCTTGAGTACCAGCTGCAAGAAAAGCTCGGTTGGAGCTTGGAGGATGTGGTCGCTTGCCGAGAGGATTGGGAGGTCGGGCGAGCGCAACATTCAGGGTCTGCCTATCGTTTGTTAAACAATCAGGAAGTAATCAACGAATTCGGTGGCTCCTCATCGGCGGTAACACAAGCCGTGGCATGCATGGAGGTGGATGATGGAGATGGTTTGCCCGGTGGCTTTTCGGCCGCTGACACGGTATGGCGTGATATACAAAAATCGGGCCTTTTGTCAGGGCCCTATGTAATGCTTGGGTCGAAAATTGTTGGACACGTTGGATTGATTTTTCCAAAGTCTGATCCCGAAAAGAGTTTCTATGAACTTCTGTTTGATGAAGCGGAGCTTACGCCGGATCTTCTGAAACGCCCTTTGCTACCGGGTGACTACTTTGCATATTGCCCAGCGATTTATGTCGCGCGCGGTCACGAGAGCGCAACTCGCTTGCTCCTTTCAGGTTTTGTTTCAGAGTTGGAAGAGCTTCTCGAAAGGGAGATTTTTGTACGTGAGATCGGGGCAATCTCAGTGAACGATCTTGGGACTCAATTGTGCGAGGACCTTGGTCTCAAGTTTCTTGGAGCCCATCAGCGGTACGCGGGTTTCGGGGTCTGGACTTTAAATTGCTCGGGTATCGCCAATTCAATTGTTGGGCGTCGAAGTGCTAAACTTCGAGATGCTTACCTAAATACACTCCCGCCAAGTTGACGCTGAAAGTTTCCAGTTCCGCTTCGGGCTGAGGTGCTCAACCAAACGAACTAGCGGTATTGCGAAGTATCCGGGCGACTTTGCCCGGAAGACCGCTCTCGTCATCTTGGGCAAAGACCGCATATGCTGCGAAGGCAAACCGAGGGGCTTCCTTTATCAAGCTTAGTTGACCACTCCTAAGTTCCGCTTCTACGACCCGTTTTGGAAAGTAGCCGGAAGATGGAATGGACTTCAAATACTGAAGGCCCAGGGTCCCGATACCCAATTGAAGACGAGGTGCATCAAGCTCTGGAAAATTCAATAAATGCTCAGCCTTAAATTCAGGGCCCCAATCTATGAGAATGTACGCATCTCCCAGCTTGTTCGGCAGACCGATGGGACCGCTGCTTACAAGAACAAATTCATCTTGGAATAGTTGGAGGGCAGACAATCCCGACGCCCGTCGGGGCTGGTACATTATGGCCAAGTCGAGGTCGCCCTCTTCGATCTCCCGCGACAGAGCATCGGAAGAAGCTGCGGAGGCCCGTATGGCAACGTCTGGCAGCGTTTCCATCAATTCGGGTAAAGCACCCATAAGATATCCGTCCCAAAGGCTGGGTGCGGCGCCAATCTCTAGCGCTGCTCTTATTGGAACAGGGAGACCAACGTCCAACTTCGCTTGTGCCCAGGTTCTCACAAGCAACTGTGCGTGTTTGAGAAAGTGTTGTCCCGCATTCGTCAGCGCTGCGCCAGATTTGCTGCGGTCAAAAAGCACTTGCCCAAGTTGCTGCTCTAAAGTCCGAATTCTCATGCTCACCGTAGATTGGGTGACATGGACCTTTTTCGCAGCATCAAAGAAGGTGCCCGTTTCAACAACGGCCAGAAAGGTTCGAGCTTGTTCGATATCCAAGGATTATCTATTCCATTTTTCGATATCATCCGAGAATAAAATTCGTTTTTCAACACAAATATTTCGTGCGATATACCAAGTGCAGCGCGAAAGTGCCCCCACCAGATCAGAACGCTAATCAACAATTCTCATTTTGTAGTGGAGATCCCGAGCTGAGGAACCGTTGCAATCTGACCCCTGTGGATTTGCCACCAACACCGGAGCGCTGCACCAACCCCACAATGGGCAAGAAGCCCATTTTCTCATGGAGAAAACAAAATGAGTCGAGTTTCTATTGTTGCTCTTCTCTCTTCGCTGTTTGCTGTTCCGGCATTCGCCATGCCCGCTGATCTTGACATGGACGGTGATGGCCTGGCGTCGCTGGCAGAGCTTCAGACCAAGTATCCTGAAGTCTCGGATGATCTCTTCCTGGAGATCGACGCGAATGCCGATGGTTTCATCAATGACGACGAATTGGTTGCCGCCGTTGACGCAGAACTTCTCCCTGGTCCCACAGGGGATCAGTAAGCAAAGGTTGTCACGGTTATGAGGAAGCCAATCCCTCCCCACAAATGGCTGCTTGCCGCGATGGGTATTTGGTTGGTTTTGTCCCCCTTTGTCCTGTTTCGTGAGGAAACGCTGTTGCAGGGCATGGCTGAACTTGAAGCAATCGCCTTCATGGCAACTGGCATTGTTGTTCTGGTCATGTCCGGCGCTGACGGCCGGAGCCACCTTCTCGCACGGGTGGCTCCGGTATCGGCAATGGGGTTCCTGTTGCTCGTGGCGCCGGCGGCGTTGAACTTCACCGGCCATATTGTGGCGACGGCCAATGCATGGATAGCGGGATCGACGCTGATCGGACTTGCCGCTTGGGAGGCAATGGCGAGCCGCGGATTGCGTGCAATCTCGTAAACTGGCGCGGGGCTGGCAACTGCCCCGCGTTTTCACATTCAGACTATCTAAATGATCTCGTCTTCATCAAACATTGGATCGCCGTCGAGCTGATTGGCGATCATGTCGACCCGCATTTCAACATCTGCGCTCGTCGTTTTTGCGATATGAAACAAGGCGTCGCCCTCGTGCACAAATGGCAAATTAGTACGGCCCACAATGATGCCGTCCGCTTCTCCAAGAACGTCCATTCTGATTTCACCAAACGGGTCCGAGATCCGGCCGAGCAAGTCGCCGACCTCTACATATTCGCCCGCTGCCTTGAATGTTCTTAGCAACCCACCAGCCGGAGCGCGTACCCAGGAACTCATTCTTGTATGAACGGGCGCCTCACGCACAGACGCGATCCCGCGCTTGGCAACCATGCCCATCGCGTTCATTACCCGAAGAATACCGGCGAGCCCCGCCCGCGCCGAAAGCTCGTCAAATCGAAGCCCTTCGCCACCTTCGAACAGCAGCACGTCGACGCCGCGTTCTTGGGCCGCCTTTCGAAGGGACCCGTCGCGCAACTTGGAAATCATGACGACCGGCGCACCGAACGCATCGGCGTATCTGATCGTCGCATCCGAGGCCGGAGACACTCGAATCTGAGGCAGGTTGGTGCGGTGAATAGCGGCAGAATGAAGATCGATACCGAGATCGGAACGCTCAACAATTTCGGTCATGAATATATGTGCGAGGCGGCCCGCCAATGATCCGCCCTCGCTACCGGGAAAAGACCGGTTCAGGTCACGCCTGTCTGGAAGGTATCTCGATTGGGTCATGAAGCCGAACGCGTTCACGATTGGCACAACCAGCAACGTGCCAGCGATCTTGTCGAGTTGAGGTGCCCGTAGCAATCGCCGCGCGATTTCGACGCCAATCACCTCATCGCCATGAATTGCCGCGCTGACAAACAGGACTGGCCCTGGGCGGCGGCCGTGAACCACATGCACTGACATGCTGACCGGCGTATGATCGGACATCACGCTCACCGGCAGGTCCAGCGTAGCCCGCGTGCCTGCTGGGACGGTGAAACCGCCGATTTCAAATGGTTCGCGCATGGCTGCTATCCGCGCCCTCTGGTCTTGGTGTTTCCCTTGGCGGCGTTCTTTTCCAGAAACTCGATGATCTTGCCTGCAACATCAATTCCAGTTGCCTTTTCCACCCCTTCAAGTCCGGGTGAGGAGTTCACCTCCATGACAACTGCCCCATGATTGGCGCGCAGCATATCTACGCCGCAGACATTCAGCCCCATCGTCTTGGCTGCGCGCACAGCGGTAGAGCGTTCCTCGGGTGAGATCTTGATTGGCTGGGCACTTCCACCCCGGTGCAGGTTGGATCGAAACTCGCCCTCGGCACCTTTGCGCTGCATGGCTGCAATCACGCGCCCACCAACCACGAGCGCACGGATATCCGCACCGCCCGCTTCCTTGATGAATTCCTGAACCATGATGTTAACTTTCGCGCCGCGAAAGGCCTCAACTACGGATTTTGCCGAGCGGTTTGAATCGGCAAGAACCACCCCGATGCCCTGTGTTCCCTCCAACAGCTTGACCACCAGTGGAGCGTCGCCCGCGAGTTTGAGAACTTCTCCGGTTTGCTTCGGATCATGAGCGAAGGTGGTGACAGGCAGGCCAATGCCGTCCCGCGCCATGAGTTGCATGGAACGCAGCTTGTCTCGCGATCTGCCAATCGCCACTGACTCGTTGAGCGGAAAGACCCCCATGATCTCGAACTGTCGCAGCACGGCCAACCCATAGAATGTGACCGACGCTCCGATCCGGGGGATCACCGCGTCATAACGCCCAAGCTTCTTACCGTCATAGTAGACCTCGGGTCGGCGTGAAGCGATGTTCATATAGCAGCGCAGCGTGTTCACTATATCAAGCTCATGTCCGCGCTGCTCAGCGGCTTCTTTCAGACGACGGTGGGAGTAAAGCTCTGGATTTCGAGCCAGCATGACAAATTTCATTGGCGTTGTCCCTCCGGGTCCGTGCTTCTTGCTTTCTGTTTGATCCTTGTTGGAGCTTTTCCGGAACCCAGCAGATAGGAGTGACCCGGATCGACTAGAATCCCCCGCCTGCGAATGGCGGTGCGGCCAAGGATCAGATCAAATTCCATCTTCGCACGGTTGGCCAGAGAGACGTCGATCTGCCAACGATGCCGTCCAAGCAAAAGCTGCGTTCTCACGATCAGTCGACGTTCGGGGACGCCACCTGTGTTCTTGATCTCGCGTTCGTCGACAACCCTGGTTCGAACCCGGTTTGGTGAACGGCGGTTTTGGACTGGTATCATGAACTCGACCCATCGCTCGCCGTCAATTTCAAACACTGTCTGGTCCACAGCATGGAGTGCTGCGGTTCTTGCACCGGTGTCTATCTTGGCCGGGATATTCTCTATTCCGAAGTCGGGCAGGCTGATGCGTTCACGCCAACCTATGATTTCTGGGTGTGAGACACGCTTCACCATAGCATCTACTCTATGCAGTCATCGTTGGCACGTCTGTAGTTCACAAACGAATTGGCGCTCATCACGACAAAAAACGTGTCCATGTCGATTAACACGTACCCAAGTTCAAAAATTGCAACCGACAGTGCACGGATGTCTGTTTCGTATAAACGTCTACGCCCTGCAATCCGACGGACGAGCTTGTCCGGGATTCGATAGCGCCCATTTGGCTTACCGCCAAAGTCCTGATCGTAAAGTTCGGCCAGGCGTGCGGCGGTCATAGATATCCAGTCATTTTCAAGCATGATTTTTACCTATATTGGCGAAAATAATTTGTCTATAGGCAAAAATATTCTGCTATAGAGCTTGTACTGGCCAGAATCTCCACCAATGAAACGAAGATGAGAGACACCGATACTATCCCGAGGGAACTGGAAACGCAGTTGCAGCAAGCCCTGGCAGAGCGTGACGGGGCCGAACTCGCACAGCTGCTTGATCCGCTTCCCTTGAGCGATGCCCTGCGTGAACTGCTCAATCTACCAGTAGAGCAGCGGAGTGCCGCACTATCTTTGCTGCCACCGGAACTAGCTGCCGAACTTGTCGAAGAGGCGCCGAACGCGATGGCGGTCGATCTTGTCGAGCGCATGGAGTCGGAGCAGGCCGCAGAGGTCATCGAAGAGCTGGATTCTGATGTTCAGGCCGATGTCATCGGAGAGCTTGAAGACGCAGATGCGGAAGCGATCCTTACCCGGATGGATCCTGAGGACGCCGCAGATGTTCGTCGGCTGGTAGAGTATGAGGACGATGTTGCGGGAGGCCTCATGGCTGCCGAAGCCTTCACGTTTTCCGAAACGGATACAGTGGGAAGAGTGCTCAGGCGCTTCGCAAATGAAGAGTATGACCTTGAACGCTATCGGGGTCAGCATCCCTATGTGCTGGATTCAAATGGCACTCCAATTGGCGTGGTCTCACTACGCAGCCTCGTGTCCTCACGCCGAAGCGCACGCCTGATCGATATCATGGTGCCCCCAATTACCGCCCCAGCCAACATGCCGCTGGAGAAGCTGGAAGACTTGTTCGATGAACACCCGTTTCTTGGATTACCGGTCGTTGAAGCGGACGGGCATCTGGTGGGCGTCGTCTCGCGGTCTGCCGTCGATGAAGCCCTGCTGGAACGTGCGGAATCAACCAGCCTGAAACGCCAGGGTGTTTTCGGCGATGAACTTCGGTCGATGCCACTGCCGCTTCGGGCGAGGCGACGGCTTCAATGGCTCTCGGCCAACATTGTTCTCAATGTGATCGCGGCCAGCGTAATCGCCGCATATGAACAAACCCTTGCCGCAGTGATCGCGCTTGCAGTGTTCTTGCCGATGGTGTCCGACATGAGCGGCTGCTCGGGCAATCAGGCCGTCGCCGTCAGCATGCGCGAGTTGTCCCTGGGCCTTGTCCGGCCCATCGACGCCATGCGTGTCTGGTTCAAAGAAGTGTCGGTCGGGGTGATCAATGGGTTCGTTCTGGGGCTTCTGATCGGCGTCGTTGCCTGGATGTGGAAAGGCAATCCGTTTCTGGGGCTGGTGATTGGAGGAGCACTTGGGCTCAACACCGTCGTCGCCGTATCCATTGGCGGTGTTCTACCATTGCTGTTGAAGCGTATCGGTCAGGACCCCGCCGTCGCCAGCGGCCCTTTGTTGACAACTATAACCGACATGGCGGGGTTCTTCCTCGTCTTGAGCCTTGCAACCGCAATGATGCCACTTCTGGTTTGACGTTTTCCCGCACCCCAACCATCAGTTTGGTCGGGCGCTTTCTTACGAGGAAAAAAGAATGACGATCTCAAACATTGTCGAAGCACAGAATCTAAAAAGACGCCCTTTCTGCGACGCGGACACAACCGTATTCGAAGCAGCGGTCGCGATTGCACTTTTGGAAGTGAATGCCCTCGCTGTACTTAAGAATGACAAGTTAGTCGGGATCATCACGGATCATGATGTGCTGCTATGCCTCGCAGATTCAGGGTCCTCCTTTTACGAGCAAACCGTGGATGACTGGATGACAGAGAAACCAATCACATGTGCGACTGGTTCGAAACTTTCAACTGCTCTCAGTCTGATGGCGAAACACGACATTCGAAACTTGGTCGTCACTCAACGCGGCGAGCCTTATTCCGTCGTGAGCAGCAAAGAGATACTTGCACGGATTCATGAGGAAGAAGAATTGGAACTGAAAGTGTTGCGCGACAAGGCACGCAATACACCTGATCGATCTGTTGTTTGAGGGGTAAAGGCATTTGCGAATATGAGCAAAACCAGAAAGGCCGCCCGAACGACAGGTAAGCTGTATGCGCAGGTTGCAGCGCTACCTTTGAGATTGTCAAACGCTTCCAAGGTAGAGGTGTTGCTGGTGACGTCCAGAGATACAGGACGTTGGGTCCCGCCAAAGGGATGGGCGAACAAGAAAAAAAGTCCGTGGTCGTCCGCGAAGATCGAAGCCTGGGAGGAAGCAGGCGCTTTGGGCGCTATTTCCAAAACACCGCTTGGGACATTCGACTATTTCAAACTCCTCGATGACGGCACCGCAATAACTTGCCGCGTGACACTCTATCCGATGGTCGTGAAGAAACTCAGCAAGAATTGGAAGGAAAAACACGAGCGAAAAAGGTGCTGGTTCTCGCCAGAGCACGCGGCCCGGAAAGTGAGAGAACCGGAGTTGGGTGCAATGATATCAAGTATCGAGGCTCCGCCCGATTGGTTGCTGACAGTGTTGATGAAATACCCCAGCGTCCAGTGAGCACATATCTGCCTGCCCCGGAGTGCGACATAGTTTTGGATCAATCTGGAAAAGCATGACATTGGTATCAGCGAAATGCCGGGCCATGGGCCCAGACGGTCAATGAGCGTCGATGACCATGCTCCACTGGCGTCACCTGATGGAGCAGGAAGCTCGGGAAAATAGTCGCACAGCCCTGATAACGGCTGGCCGTGACCGCATAAGCACCGGGCATGATTTCCAGGTCACCACCGTCGTACATTCCCGGTTTGCTGAGTTGCACGACCAGCGTCAGCTTGCGTTTCCGAGCGGTCGGCCCATCCCCGATATCAGAATGCCATGCAAAATGGCCTCCAACTGATGCCTTGTAGCAGGCAATTTGCGGACTTTCGGCAAACTCGTTCAGGTCGAAGCCGAACTTGTCAGCATTGGAACGACGCACCACTTCAATCAGCCGCGCCATCACCCACCCTGTGCCTTGAACATCATCCAACCACGTCACATCTGCCCTGCGGAGATTGTGGTCCTTGTTCTGCCCGACGAGCAGAGCCTCGTTCGTCGGGGCTGTTTTTGACTCAGCAACAATCTGCTCACATTCCCGCGCGGAAAATGCACCGGGAATCGAATGAACTTCCAACATTCTGAACACCATTTTCGATTGGTGCTGAATTTTGCCAATCCACGCTTATGCCGCTGCGCTGTTTTCGACCTAAGAGATCGAATGCGACATAAAACTTCACGTAGGCCCAGAATACTGAGAACATAGACGTCTGTTGCGGCCTGCACCCAATACTTTGCAAAGTCTGCTTTCTGCGCATCGCAGACCTTCGCGAGAATCCCAGGTTCCTTAGGGAGGCCCTTTGCGGGATTGAGAAATGCAAAGGGTCGTAACCACAACGACTAAGCCAAAACTGATTGAATTCGTCGCCAATGCCGACAATCGCGCAGCGCAAAACTATGGGCGAACTGCGCAAACTTATGGGGTGTGCGAAGTGTTATGCGCAAACCTACAAAATCTGTAGGTGCGCTCATAACGCTACATTCCCAACATTGATTTCATTGAAGAAAATCTTGGAAGCTTGCCCATAACTCTGCGCGGTATTTGCGCATAACTTTGCACGATTTGCCCATAAGTTTGCGTGCCACAGAGAACCCATCGAACAAACCAGCTCCTATGGCTTATCTGCAATGCTCAAATGTAACTTATTCCCAATCGCCAGCAGACGAGCGCCACGTCTTAGCGTCCGCATCCCAAACACTGGCGGTGACGCAAGGCGTTGGGTTTATTCCGTCGCAATTGGATCCATGAATATCTGCGACGACAACGCGTTGACGCCCAAAATCAACGACCGTCCAACCTTGGTTAAGCAAAGAGTGCACCTCTTCACTAACCCAAAAGTGCGACATGCATCCGCCAGTTCCGCAATAAAGAGATGCGGCGCTTGAACACGCGA
Source organism: Ruegeria sp. CDSC052 (assembly GCF_059610685.1). Classification (NCBI taxonomy): domain Bacteria; kingdom Pseudomonadati; phylum Pseudomonadota; class Alphaproteobacteria; order Rhodobacterales; family Roseobacteraceae; genus Ruegeria; species Ruegeria sp. CDSC052. Next base: position 152,967 of record NZ_JBXWOB010000006.1, on the reverse strand, counting down.
AACCAGACTCATTCAGAACCCAGTCGTGTTGAAGATCTCCGTCGAGATCGACCCTTTCAACCGCGCCCCAGGCTATGTCAAACTGACCGTTGTTGAACTCCGCGCATGCCTGCGCCGCCAGATCAACCTTTGCTCGCAAACCGGTTGGAAGTTGCGAAACGTCAGCCGCGACAACTGGTGAGGTCCAAACCAGGCCCGAACCAAGCAGGATCGCAGATACCAAACGTTTCAAGTAGCTTGCCAATTGGGAAGCCGGTTGGAAGGTGGCTTCAGTTGCATTGTTCATACCTGTAGTCCCCGTATTCCAGCCAGTTTGCCGAGCCTTCTTTAAAAATCAGAAATTCGGACCTGTCTTCCCCAAGCAGGGCGACAACAAATCCCGCCGGCGGCTCAGAGTTTCCGAAGTAACTGTAGGCTGTCATGGCTCTGATTAACTCGCCGTTGACCGTTACTCGTGCGTCCCACTCCCCCTCCGGGTTTTCCAAAATCATGGGTTCGATCACGCGTTCTATCGCTCCGCCTCCACAATAGACGATGCCTTCGGGTGCTTCGTAGGAGGTCTCTTGGCTAACTTCTAAATCGCACGCAGAACGAAGGGACCGAATTGCTGCGCTGGAACCTTTCAAGTCAAAAATTCCGTAGCTGACATCTTGATCAATCATCGACAGATTAACCGATGCATTGGCCGCAAGCTGGTCCAGAACAAAACCATAGTCCGGCTGACTATTGAAACTGACCTCGACGGGATAGTTGTCGACGATCTGCACGGCAGCGTTTTCTGCGCCAACCTGAAATGCTCCAACTTCGGTGGTGCCGTTCTTCAAGAAACGAATGGAAAGCCCCTGCTTGTCCGCAATGTCCTGGCTGTCCTCGTATCCAGCCGGAGCAAAGCGAATACGGTCACACTGAAGTTCCAGCGTCATGTTTCCTGTCTGAATAAACGCATTGGGGTTGGGCCCGGAGCTGAACGACCACTCCGCTGATGCTGTGGTCGCCACTGCCATCAGTAGCATTCCAATGGAAATGGTTTTGCAGCTCATTTTTTTCTCTCCATTGAGTTACGGTTCGCACTGTCGTTCAGCAGAAGTTCCAGCCAATTGCCCGGACAGCCAGATCAGGAAACAGGTTCGCCGTATTCGTTTGCGCCTTCTTGGGAAGGTCGTGTCAGCCACCAGATCATCAGAATGGACAGAACCAATTGAAGGATTGAGACAACAACGATACCGGTCACACCCAGGACGGCCGCAGGTCCTCGCAATGCATCGGGATTTTCGGTCCCTTGCTCCAATACTGAAAAGAACGCTACCCCACCCAGCATAACAAAAAGCGTTGTAATACTGAGCGCCATCGGCAGCAGCAAGTACCAGCCAGGTCGTCCTGTATCATGCAGCCTCCGCCAACCGGCGGCCAGCATAGGTATGAGAACGGCCAGTTGGAAAACAGAGGACAGAACCCGAGATCCCTGCCCTGTTTCAGGGTTGGTCCCGAATATGATCGTATCCAGCACAGCTAAACCAGCACTCACGACAACCACAAACAAGAAGAACCACCAATATTCTGAGCGTAAAGCCCGGCCGGAGAACTGGAAGTACTTCGAGAAACACGTTTTAACGGCTTCACCAAATCCCATCTTTCAATCCTTTTTCAGTTTCTGTACGGCCTCAGAACGCCTCGCCGAGCCAAAAGATCACATTCGCCCTTATGGACGCTCCCACTTACCTTTTTGTTTGAAAGCAGAAGCCTATCGTACGGGAGCGTAGTGAATTTTGCGCGCGGAAAAAGTATTGATTTATGAAAAATTAGATTCAAACATGCGAATTCGACACAACTTTATTTTACCTCGGTTGTTGTCGTTGCTGCTCGCTGTGCCGAGCCCTTCCGACTGCTGGAGTGAGTGCTGGCGGTCGGAAGGCACTTTACAATGATTGAGCGCTGGGAGGACGCGATGCTCAGACTAAACGTACTCGCCCTATTTCCAGAATTCGCTCGAGCTTTTGCCAGTGTCGTCATTCAGCTTTCACACGTTGTTGGCGGTCTCGGTAGTCAAAGTAAAATCGCTCTGCCCGCCAAGCCCCCCGCGACAAGTTGTTGGAAAGGGAAATCACTGGGTCGAAGTATGTTCCATAGCCTGCTCTGACGTGAGAACTTCAAACAAGCCCATCCAATTTCACTAATTTCAAGGGAACCAGAGGGAGAAGAAAATGTCTAACAAGATGGTGATGATTGCAGGCGCGACATGTTTCGCACTGCTTGCGGCCTGCGACGACACGAGTACATCAAGCGCGTCCGCCGAGCTCACGCCGGCTCAGCAGGCGTGTTTGCGAGATGTAGCCAACACGACGAACAATTCGCAAGTCGTGGTGCTCACATCCGCGTTTAGCGAGGCGGGAACACAGGTCACAGTCGGCGTTGGCGAGGATCGTGCTCCTTGGAATTGCATTGCTTACAGTGATGGCGCGACAGCTGGTATCGAGTTCCTTGGCGACGAAGGCGCATTGTGACCTGTTTGGTGCGTAGCTGAATACGGCTACGCAGCACTGGCTCACTCTTCGGATAGTTCGACTTGGTTTGTAGAATAACCACCATCGTATTCGCCATCCTTTACCTGCTGGCCTTGTTTGCATTCTTGACGGGTACATTTGGTTGGCTGGGGCAAGAAAGAGACCCTTTGTCCGGGGTGTTCCTTTTGCCGTTGGGACTACCTTGGATACTTGTAGCGGACTTGGTCTTTGAGTCGGCCAAACCATGGTTCGCGGCGATTGCACCGGTGCTCAACCTGTTGGCGCTGGTTTTGATTTGCAGGTGGGCACGCGGTTTGCGCCAGCAGTGAAGGCTGAACTCTTTCTCACCAAAAGGGAGGAAAACTTGGGAAAAGTGATCTTGGGTATCGTGATCGGGCTCGCCCTCGGCGTGGTTGGGGCGATGACCATGGGTGGCGGTGCCGCGATAGGTGTCGGCGTTGCGACAGGCTTGTCCGCCGGTGTTTGCACCACATTGAAAGGAGCACAAGCCGAGAACCTGATCACCGCCGAGCAAGCGGATCAAATCCTCAATCGCGTAAATTCCGAGATGGCATCTCTGCAAGGAATTGAAACGACAGGCGAGATCGTCGGCAGCGCACAGGCATGCGACGAGTTTCTGTCAAAGTTACGAGAAACGAAGTGAGGTTCCGCTTTGCACGGAACAAAACTGTAAGGATTAACCAACAGGGGACCATCTGATGAAACTCAGTTTACTAAAACTCCTCACACCCATGTTTGTATTTTCGGGCACAGCTGCTCTTGCAATGTCAGAAGCCGATGACGCTTGTATCGACCACTTGCGGCAGGTTGGTGGACCAGACGGTCAATCCGGAACGATTGAAAGCTCAGAGTTCTCAGAGGCGGGTACGCTCGTCATGCTGCGAGACGCAGGTGGAACACTTTGGCGCTGCATCGCGTACAAGGATGGAAACATCGGCGAGATGGCGGTTGTCGAGGCGATGGATGATGGCGGTGGAGCAGTGGCAGGCGCGGCCGGTTCTACCGGTAGCCAACGTGTCAAATTCGATGGTGGTTCCACCGGCGCCGAACTCGTTGGTGAACTCGCGCCCGGAGCGTCACAGCAATATGTTCTCGGTGCCAAAAGCGAACAGTTCCTTTACGTTCGCGTTGCTCCGCGAAATGGCTCCTTGGACTACGTTATTCGCAACCCCGATGGTTCTGAACTGTTGGGATTGATGTCGGCGGACAAGGAGTATCGAGGACAGCTTTGGCAATCTGGTGATCATGTTGTGGAGGTTATCAATCGCAGCAACTCTTCCGTCGACTACAACGTCATTTTCGGAATTGAATAGGTGATCAATCAGAAACCCTGGAACGCAAGTATAAAAAGAGAGGGAAAAACAGATGAAACCCAAGGTCCTATTGGTGATCGGCACGGCGTGTACTACCGCGCTTGCAGCATGCGACGACAGTGGCGGATCAGTGGATGCAAGCGCACCAACTGTGGGCAGCTCTAGCGATCTTTCGTCATTTGAAGGGGCAAGAGCGGGCCAAGCTGAAATGGGCATCCAAAGTCTCGGATTTGAACTCATCCGAAGCGAAGGTCTGACCTCGTACTGGTTTAACAAGGATACTGGTGCATGTGCTCGGATTACGACGTCTGAGGGAAGGTACTCAGAAGTAGCTATGCTGCCATCAGGTGACTGCTGACAAATTTCCATCAATCCCAAATCTTGAAGAAGGAGCTCAAACTTGCATTTCGACCTGGCACACGCGGCGGTCATCGTAGTCGCCTTGATCATCACTAACCTGGCATTGAAATCGGCTGGCGTGATCAACGAAGAAAACAAGCACCAATGGAATTGGAAAGTTTTTCTAGCCTACTTCGTGGTCGTCGTTATCATCAATCTGGTGTGGCCTATTTAAAGTTCCACAGCGGAAAGCTAACTGCCCACTTGATATGGTCGTCGTGAATTAGCCTTTCCGAGAGACTATCAGGTCGCAAAGGTTTGGGCATCAGAGGTTCAAGAATAGAAAGGAGTTGGCATGCGGTTTTTTGCGTCCCTCATATTCATTGGTTTTCTCGCAACCGCTGCGAACTCTGACGTGACCAGTCGAAATGGCGGTCCAACCAACAGTCAAATGCTTTCAAAGGGGGGTGACGGAGGCGTTGATGGTGTCGCTTTCTTTCGCCCAGTCTTAAGCGGAGTGTTGTATCGATCCGGTTTCAAGGGCGGCGACAAGGATCGAACTGGCCTGAGTGAAGGTCAACGCGAAACTCTGTGCAATGAAGGGTTTTCAACCGGTTTTTATGCCGACTTTGGCAAAAACACCGAATACGGTCGCACCAGTTGTGGAAACGGGTCCCTTGACTATCAAAGCGCCAGATCCTCCCGACCCGGTGCTGTCATGGCGTCCATACACGAGGTGATTGAAAACCCTGGAAAGGGCCCTGTTCTGGTGCACTGTATGTGGGGGGTTCATTCCTCAGGTGCATTGTCGGCGATGGCGCTCGTTCAGTTTTGCGGTTGGACAGAAGAAAGGGCCAAGGAATATTGGAATGATGCCCGAAACGGGGCCCCATGTTCAGGCGGGTGCGACCAGTGGATCGACTCAAAATTCTCCAACTTTAGTGTTGACCCCAAGTTGAAAATCTCCACCGAACAACAGGCAGCGATTTGCCCTAAATGATACCGGGAGGACTATCCAAATGAAGTTCAATCTTCTGGGGTCACTTGCTCTCATTGCACCCACTGTCTTGTGGGCGAACGACGATGTTCTAGGTGAAGCCACGACATTTGATAGTCCCAATGGTGTTATGGAACGCTGTATTCGGATCGAAAAAGTTCCAACGGGCGAGTACAAGAACAGCGATCTTGAAGAAGAAACTGCCTATTGCGAGATCGATTTCTATGCCTCCGAAATTGCCATTTGCCCGAAAACCTGGAGCACCAGCCCAGGAATGGCCGTCTACAATATTTCGGAAGGACCTTACATGGGGAACCGTTCTGAATTCGAGAGAAACGCTTGCAAAGAGGGGAAGGCAGCAAAAGATCTGGCCATGGACAGGGTGGCTAAATTCAAGTCCACCATGAACCAAAAAGGCACCAGTGGAACGTTTTCCACGTCTTCACTGCTTTACTATCATTTCTCCAGATATTTCGACGCGACTGTCAAAGTTCCAGTCGCCGTTTGGCGTAGCATGGACGCCCAGGCGCATTTTTCAGAGGTCGCCGAGCCTGGCCTTGCGATTTCTGGTGGCTCTCATGGCGGGCGCATGAACCACGAAGGCTGGCGGGTCTTCGCAGCTGCGGATGCTGACCCGAACTCATACCAGCCAACCGACGATCTGTTCACCGCAGATCGAACGCAAATATATGGTGTGCTGCTTGATAGCCCTGGGCATCGATACGGCTCGGAAATCAACGGCACCCGTAAATCTGGTTGGGGGAAAGGTCAGAACCGCGATTTTCAGGAAACCCCCGCTTTCTTGGCTTTGCGGTCTTCAAAACCATTGTCAGAGGCAATCGCAGAGGGCGTCGGAGAAGGCAGAAAAGACCGGATGATCAACAAGGATCTCGGTCCCGATGTCAGCGACCAACAGATGGCATTTTGGATGCAAGAACTCTCCGAAATTGTTCTCCTCGACTTCATCTTTAGCCAGCAGGACCGCGTAGGAAACATAGACTTCACACCCTATTGGTATTGGGTCGAAGACGGAAAGCTGAAGCATAAGAAAGCGAAGCACCATCAGCCAAAGGATGGAGATGTTCCTGCCCACGCGCTTTTGATCCGTCGAAGCAATCTAAACGACAACGATGCTGGGGGGCGGGTCGAGTATGCCAACTTCGCGAAATCTACTCAAATGCTGGAGAAAATGCGGCACTTCTCTCCAAGCACCTACCGGCGCTTGGTTGCTTTGAATAATGATCTTCAATCTCAAGGTCCCGTCTACGGCTGGTTGTCGCAAAGCTTTGGGTTGTCAGACAGTCAGATTGCCCAAGTTGTGAAAAACACCGAGCTGGCAACGTCCATTCTCCAGGACAATTGTTCTAATGGTGATTTAATGTTCGACTTGGATCCTGTCGCATTCTTTTTGAGAAACGACACCGAGGTAGAGGCAGTGGACTGTAATGCCCCGTAAGCTTTCCACCCTTTTTACGGCGTTCATTTGGACCGCTCTGATCGCCTGCAAAGCGGTGGCATTGGATGTTATCGTCATATCGGATCTGAACGGAAGCTATGGTTCGGTAAGATACGATGCCCGCGTCGACAAAGCGATTGAGCGGATAGTCGAGATTGATCCCGATTTGGTTATTTCGACCGGAGATATGGTTGCGGGACAGCGCATCCCCAACTTATCCGACAAACAGGTCAGGGAGATGTGGAAGGCGTTTCACGAGGCCGTATCAGACCCTTTAGAGGCTGCCGGCATTCCATTTGCGGTCACGCCTGGGAACCATGATGCCTCTGCGTACCGTGGGTTCGAGCGTGAAAGAAAAATATACGCAGAAGAATGGGAACCAAGAAAACCAGACGTCGACTTCCTGGTTTCGGATGACTACCCGTTCTTCTACGCGTTTGAGATGCAGGGCGTAACGTTTGCATCTTTGGATGCTACGACCTTAGGGCCGCTATCCGGTGATCAACAGGACCGACTTGTGGAACTGGGTGCAAATGGAGACCCGATTGTGACTTTCAGTCATCTTCCGCTTTGGCCCTTCGCGATCCAGCGCGAACGCGAAATCATCGGTGACTCAACACTTGAGAAAATCTACCTGGAAAGCGGTGTCGTTCTGCACCTGTCAGGCCACCATCATGCCTTCTATCCCGGTTGGAAAGACGGTGTGGCCTACGTCTCTCAAGCTTGTTTGGGAGGTGGTCCGCGTCGGCTTATTGGCGATAGCGCCAGATCACCTCACAGCTTCACTCATGTTAAGTTCCAGCCGAACGGAGAGTTTGGGATAGCAGTATATCGAGGGCCTGATTTCGAAAGGTCGGTAAACTTCAAGTCGCTCCCGAAAGAGATCAGATCTCCGAATGCTGTTTTGAAACGATTAGACCTTGTGAAATGACTAGAGGTTGAGTTTCAGTTCGACTTTTTCTGGGACCAGATCGTTTACCATCTCTTCTATCCGGGCTTCTGAAAGTCCTCCCGAGGTGATGAAAAGCAACGAAACGCGAGATTTTCCTGGGACGTGGTGTTTTCTGACAAGCTTCCAGCCAGCGTCTGCGGCCATGGCTTCAATGTCTCGGCTGACTTTCAATGAGTGTTCTTCATCCGAAGCCTTGAGCGAAACTTCCACGCCCTTGTTTCGCCCTCCGAGCCAAATGAAACACCAACATACAACCGCCACCAGTGTGGCCATCAAGGGTAAGCCCAGCCCTACCGCCAGCCCAAGCACGGTGACTATAATCATTTCCACCGTGTCGACCGGGTCATCCATATTTGATCGGAACCTTAACAGAGCTCCTATTCCAAAAATCACGAACCCGATCATCGATCCGTGCTGTACGACCAGAAAGCCAACCGCCATGCCGACAAGCGCATAAAGGAAGAACAGTCGCGGCATGACGATATCGCTGACACTTCTACGGGCTTTACGTCTCACCGGATGATAGACGATCAAGCCAGCCAGAATGATCGTGACGATCACATCGAGAGTAAAGAAATACAGTTCCTGTTTGCCACGAAACTGCGTCCACTGGCGTTCGATGAGAATTTCCGATTCCGAAGCCCCGGCCAGCATCGTCGCAGGGTCGACTTGTGACACCGCAGCACCTGGCAACAGCAGCATCAACAACACGGTCACAAATGTGAGGGTCGTATTCAACTTGTCTTCCTTCCTGCTCACGCCAAAGGCTTACGCTTCACCAAAGGCACATCGTGCCCTATTCAATTCAATCGCAACAGGCGGGATCAGGTAAAGAGATTACCGTGCATTCTTCGGACATCGCGTCCGGACTGTGATACGAACGCTGATACAAGGATATGGTCCAAGCGCGAGAAAATTGAATGGCAGAAAACAAAGTGTTTCCGTCAAAACCTACAATTTCACGGTGTTTCTGCAAACTTAGACGACTCGCTTTTACGGCCAGCTTGGTTGCGGCAGCCTTCTTGCCTTGGACCGATTTTGCCTACGCCGAAAGTGCTGGTTTGGTTCTGGTCGATAAATTCAAGGTGGCAGACAAATCAGAGGGATTTTCAGAGCCTTCCGGTTTGGCAATGTCTAACACTGAAGGCTTCTTGTGGTCTGTAAGTGATGCCGAACCTAAACTGCACCTACTCGGAGTCGACGGGGTATTAGGAAACTCTTTCAAGTTGCCAGCATTGGCAGGATCAGATTTGGAGGGTGTTGCACCTCGAAAAGATGGGTCTGTTTTGGTGCTTCAAGAAACTGACCGATCAATCCTAGTCGTTCACCCAACTGACCCCATTCAACTGACGACAATACCTCTCGCATCTCTTAAAGGTTACCCGACCGCCGCTGAATTACTCGTCGGCAACCCTTTGAATAAGGGACCCGAAGGTATCGCCGTTGACCCGGAATCCGGGCGGGTCTTCGTTGGCATTGAGGGACAACCAAGGTTGTTAATGGTGTTATCGCCAGAGCTAGACGAAATTATTGAGATCATTCCTTTAGCCCGCGATGCAGGTTTTATCTCCGAGCGTGTAGATGATGATGAACTGGATTTGAGCGGCCTGGCATGGTCCCGGTCCTCGCGTTCTCTTTGGATTGTGAGTGACAAAGGCCGTCAGATCTTCATCTACAATCCAGAATCCAAGTCCGTAAAGTCTATCAGTTTGACGTTCACAGAAGATGGAAAACAAAAAGAAGTTAAACATCCCGAAGGGATCGCTCTTGATGAGATCAGAGGGCTTCTCTATATCCTGACAGATGATGCCAAGAAATCGCGGCTTTATGTTTTTGAGCAACCGGAGTTGTGAGGACTGTCCTACTAGTTCTCTACTCTGCGTGGTTGAAAAGCGGGGTTGTGTAAATGAGTGCCGTCTTATGTGCAGCATATTAAGTAAATCTGCGCTCTGTTCGATATGTTTCTAAAAAACATCACCTGATCAGCCCCACTTGTGTGGTCCAATTTGATTGTTAGTGCATGACCGGCCTTTGGTCCATTTGAACGATGGTTTCCGGGGCCGGCGGTTTATATCCCAGAGCACTGTGCGGGCGTTTTGTGTTGTAGTGTTTCCTCCATTCTTCGATCAAAATCTGCGCTTCTCTTAGACAGTAGAAGACTTCTCCATTCAGGAACTCATCTCTGAACCGCGCATTGAAACTTTCACAGTAACCGTTCTCCCATGAGCTGCCTGGCTCGATGTATGCGGTCTTTGCTCCAACTGCATTGATCCAGTCTTGCACCGCCACGGCAATGAACTCAGGGCCATTGTCGGAGCGAATGTAGCTTGGCACACCGCGCATGATGAACAGGTCACTCAGCACGTCGATGACATCGCTGGAGTTCAGCTTGCGGTCCACACGGATCGCCAAGCACTCCCGGCTGTACTCATCAATGACGTTGAGCGTGCGGAATGCCTTTCCGTCATCCGTTCGACAATGCACGAAGTCATAGCTCCAGACGTGGTTTCGATGCTCCGGCCGCAGCCGAACACACGATCCATCATTTAACCAGAGCCGCCCCTTCTTTGGTTGTTTCATTGGCACTTTCAGCCCCTCCCGACGCCAAAGCCTTTCGACGCGCTTGTCATTCACCTGCCAGCCCGCATCTCTCAGCAAAGCCGCGATCCGGCGATAACCGTAGCGGCCATACTGGCGGGCCAATTCTATCATGTCCGCCACCAGGCGCTTCTCGTCAGCTCGACCTTTCGGCAGCTTTCGCTGTGTGGATCGGTGCTGTTTCAGGACGCGACACGCCCGGCGTTCTGAGACACGCAGTTTGTGGCGCACATGGTTGATGCAGGCACGGCGACGGGCGGGGCTCAGTAGTTTCCCTTGGCCGCCTCCGTCAGGATCAGTTTGTCCAGGGTAAGATCCGAGACGGCCTTTCGAAGACGCTCATTCTCTTTTTGAAGGCGCTTAAGTTCCTTCAATTGATCCGCACCCATTCCGCCGTACTTCTTCTTCCAGCGATAATAGGTCTGTTCAACAACACCAATCTGCCGGATCGCATCCAGACGGGACATGCCTTGCCCCATCAATATCTCAACCTGCCGCAACTTCGAGACAATCTCTTCCGGCTTCGGTCGCTTGTTCGCCATGTCGTTCCTCCATTTTCTTAACCATAACGGCGGGCCACTTCAGAGGGGGAGGATCACTCTCCGACCGTAAGTTCGCGGTGATCATCGACGAGGCCCATTCCTCCCAATCCGGGAGTGCCGCTGACAAGATGAACGAAGCAATCAGCGGTGGTGGTGACGAGGAAGAGCCAGAAGACCTGCAAGACAAAATCCTGGTGGCCATGGCCCGCCGGAAGATGGGCAACAATGCCTCGTTTTTTGCCTTCACGGCTACACCTAAGAACACCACCCTGGAACGATTTGGTCGGCAGAACGCCGAGGGAAAGTTCGTACCGTTCCATCTGTATTCGATGAAGCAGGCAATTGAGGAACAGTTCATCCTCGATGTGCTGAAGAACTACACAACCTACAAGAGCTACTATGAGCTTCAGAAATCCATCGAGGACAACCCGGAGTTCAACACCAAGAAAGCCCAAGGGAAGCTGCGGGCCTATGTCGAGGCACATCCTGACACGATCAAGACCAAAGCTGCGATTATGCTCGACCATTTCCGCGACAACGTGGTTCGGCCCAAGAAGCTGAAGGGCAAGGCACGGGCCATGGTGGTCACCCGCAACATCGAGTCTGCCATTCGGTACTTCCTGGCGATCAGAGAGGCCCTGAATGCCGCAGGGAGCCCCTACAAGGCCGTGGTGGCCTTTACCGGCAAGAAGCTGGTGGATGGCGTGGAGCACACTGAGGACAGCCTGAACGGCTTCCCAGGCAACGATATCGCCAAAAAGTTCAAAGACGACGAGTACCGCATCCTTGTCGTGGCCAACAAGTTCCTGACGGGCTTTGATGAGCCGATGCTCACCACCATGTATGTGGACAAGAAATTGCAGGGCGTATTGGCGGTACAGGCCCTGTCACGGCTCAACCGGTCCAACAAAAAGCTGGGTAAGGAAGAGACCTTCATCCTCGATTTCCACAACACGGTTGAGGACATCAAGGATGCGTTCGATCCGTTCTACACCTCAACGGCCTTGAGCCAGCCGACCGACGTGAACGTCCTGCATGATCTGAAGGATCACCTTGATGACACGGGCATCTATGAGTGGGACGAAGTCGTTCAGTTCAATGAATTATTCTTTGAGGGTGTCGAGGCGGATCAGTTATCGCCGATCCTTGATACTGCGGCTGGCCGGTTTGATGAACTTGAAGATGACGAGAAGATCGACATCAAGATCAAGGCCAAACAGTTCGTGAAAATCTACGCCCAGGTGGCCTGCATCATCCCGTTTGAAAATGCGGACTGGGAGATGTTGCACTGGTTCCTGAAGTTCCTCATCCCTGAAATGAAGGTCAAAGACAAAGATCAGGATGAAATTGATGGTCTCATGGAGAGTGTCGATCTAACTACCTACGGTCTGGAACGGGTGAAGATTGGTCATACTATCGGCCTGGATGACTCTGGCAGTGAGATTGTTCCGCCAAATCCAAATCCCCGAGGTGGTCACGATGACCCAGAAAAAGACCCTTTAGACATGATCGTAGCCGCCTTCAACGAACGCTATTTCAATGGTTGGGATGCGACACCGGAGGAGCAAAGAATCAAGCTGATCAACATCCTCAACCACGCAATGAGCGACCCTGCATTTCAGAACAAGGTTGTATCCAACCCTGACGAACAAAACCGACGCATCGCCAGTGAAGCACTATTTGAAAAAGCAATGCGCAACGAACGTCGGCGAGAAATCGACCTTTACAAGAAGTACGCCTCAGATGACGATTTCAAATCAGGTCTTCACGAAGCTCTCATGCGCATGATGGAACAGGTTCTAAAGTCAGGAGACCACAGACCTGTAGGATAAACCTAGTGGTCTGTTGCGCTCACCAATGCGCAAAGCCCACCGGAAGCACACACCTGCAACTCTATCCTTGCTTTAAGTTTAGAACTCAAGGCTCACCCAATAGAAGAAATGGCGTCGGCATTATGCACTTCTGAGTTGAAATCGCGCAAACTAATGCGCAAATCATGCAAACTTATGGGGTTCGTGCAGGTTTGTGCGCGTCCCTACAAAAATTCAGAAGTCCAGATTTTCGACGCTCAGAGCATTTTTCTGTATGAATTCACGGCGCGGTTCCACGACATCACCCATCAATTTAGTAAACAGGTCATCAGCTTCGAGCATATCATTCACCCGCACCTGCAACAGCGTCCGTGCATCCGGGTCCAACGTGGTTTCCCACAGCTGATCTGGGTTCATCTCGCCCAGTCCCTTATAGCGCTGCAGGGACAGGCCCTTTTCACCCTCTTCCAGAATGGCACGCAACAGATCCAGCGGACCGTGGATGGCCTGCGACCGGTCGCGGCGGATCAGGGTTGCGGATGTGTTATAGATCTCCTGCAGGCTTTGGGTAAAGCTGCCGGTCTTGCGCGCTTCGCCCGAGCGCAGCATCGGGCCGTCCAGCGTACGCACCTCTTCAACGCCGCGCAGAATACGAGCCAGGCGGATGCCGTGATCCTGCGTGATCCGACCCTGCCAGCCACGTTCGTATTCCAATGCGATCAGGTCAAGACGGGCTGCGACCTTGTCGGCCACGCCTTGCAGATCGGCATCAACCGCACCGGGGACAAAGGCACCGGCCACGGCGGCCTGTTCCAAAATGTGGCGCGGATAGTGCGTCGGGAATGCATCCAGAACGCGTTTCAGCTGGCGCGCTTCGTCAACCACGCGCGCCAAGTCCTGGCCGGACAATTCCTCGCCCGAACCCAGTTTCAGCACCGCACCCTCGACGCCCTGATTGATCAGGTAGTCATCCAATGCCGCCTGATCTTTCAGATACACCTCGGACTTACCGCGCGCGACCTTATAAAGCGGCGGCTGCGCGATATACAGGTATCCGCCCTCGATCAGCTCTGGCATCTGCCGGAAGAAGAAGGTCAACAACAGCGTCCGGATATGTGCACCATCCACATCCGCATCCGTCATGATAACGATCTTGTGGTAGCGCAGCTTTTCGATATTGAACTCATCGCGGCCAATGCCCGTGCCCAGCGCCATTACCAGATTGCCGATTTCCTGGCTCGACAGCATCCGGTCGAACCGTGCACGCTCCACGTTCAGGATTTTCCCACGCAGCGGCAACACGGCCTGTGTCAAACGATCCCGCCCCGTCTGAGCCGAGCCACCAGCCGAGTCCCCCTCGACCAGGAAAACTTCGGTCTTTGACGGGTCCTTCTCGGAACAATCCTTCAGCTTGCCGGCCAGATAGTTCACATCCATCGCCGTTTTGCGGCGGGTCAGTTCACGGGCTTTTCGTGCGGCTTCACGGGCCAGAGCAGCCTCGATGATTTTGCCCACGATGATTTTGGCTTCATTTGGGTTTTCCTCAAACCATTCAGCCAGCTTCTCGTTCACCATCCCTTCGACCGCCGGGCGGACCTCGGAACTGACCAGCTTGTCTTTGGTCTGTGAGGAAAACTTTGGATCCGGTACTTTGACCGACAACACGCAGGTCAGGCCCTCGCGCGCGTCATCGCCCGTAAAGCTGACCTTTTCCCTTTTCGCAATGCCGCTAGATTGGGCATAGTTGTTGATCGTGCGGGTCAGCGCACCCCGGAAACCCGCAATATGAGTACCGCCATCGCGCTGAGGGATGTTGTTGGTAAAGGGAAGAACTGACTCGTGATAGCTGTCATTCCACCACATCGCGATTTCGACACCGATATCGTCCCGCTCACCCTTGATATAGATCGGCTCGGGCATGGCAGACGACTTTGATCGATCGAGGTATTTGACGAATTCCTTCACGCCGCCCTCATAAAACAGCTCAGTTTCCAGCCGTTCTGCGGGGCGTTCGTCGACCAGGATGATCCGCACACCCGAATTCAGGAAGGCAAGCTCGCGCAGGCGCTTTTCCAGCGTCTCGAACGAGTATTCGAGGTTCGAGAACGTATCGGTCGAGGCCAGAAAGCGCACCTCGGTCCCCGTACGGTCGCCACATTCGCCGACCACTTTCAGATGCTCGACGGTTTCGCCCCCTTCGAACCGGGCGACATGTTCTTTTCCGTTGCGCCAGACGCGCAGTTCCAACCAGTTGGACAGCGCATTCACAACCGAAACGCCCACGCCGTGCAGACCACCAGACACTTTGTACGAGTTGCTGTCGAACTTACCGCCCGCATGCAGCTGGGTCATGATGACCTCGGCGGCGGACACGCCTTCTTCGTGATGGATATCCACCGGAATTCCGCGACCGTTGTCGCTGACTGAGACGCTGGAATCGGCGTGAATTTTCACTGTCACATGGTCGGCATGACCGGCCAGAGCTTCGTCAATTCCGTTATCGACAACCTCATACACCATATGGTGCAGACCCGAGCCATCATCGGTGTCGCCGATATACATGCCTGGGCGCTTTCGAACTGCCTCTAAGCCTTTGAGAACCTTGATTGAATCCGCGCCGTATTCTTGCGGTGCCTGTGCGTCTTCGGACATGCCGTTAGTACCTATATTATTTTGGTAACTTATACGTTCTCTGGTGGGGAATGTCACGCGATCCCCCAATATTTTGTGCCAGAGTTTGGATTTTCAGCCGATCAAAGCTGATCGAGGTCTGCGGCGATATCTGCGGCGATTTCCTTGGCGTTGACGTCGCTGCGTTCAGCGGACAATCGCAGGCCCAACAGGTCGGATTGATAGCGCGCCGCAAGCCGCTCTGGATCGTGGTCAGGACCGATCTCTCGGGCCTGTTGCGCCTGCCTAAACAGCGTCGCAAAACATTGCTTCATCTCAGCCATATGCCGGCTGGCTTTCTGCGCTAGCTGGTGATCCCTTGCCTGCAATTCGGCAAAGGTCTTGGCGAGCATACAGGCCTGCACCGGCGTTTGGCTGGAATCGATCACAATCTGCGGCTGCGTCTTTAAAGCGGCCAGCGGCCCGATGTCTTCTGCCAGCGCTGTCAGCCGCGCTACTCCGTCCTGCGTGTAGCGTTCCAGCGCCAGCGCATAAAGCGCGTCTTTCGACCCAAAGGCCGCATAGAAGCTGCCCGGTTTCAACTTCAGCTCGCGCTCCAGATCCTTCAACGACGTCCCGGCCCAGCCGTGGCGCCAGAATATGTCGCGGGCCCGGGCGATCAGCGCGTCTCGGTCATAGGTAGGTTTGCGGGGCATCGACATCACCAATTCTTGAACGGTCACTCAAATATATACTTGAGTGATCACTCAAGAAAGACTATTTCCCACTCAGACATCAAAAAATGGAGCATCCACATGGCCGATTTCCCATCCCACGACCTGACCACCGCGCCCGAAGCATCCAAACCTTTGCTGGAAAAATCTCAGGCCGCGTTTGGCCGCCTGCCCGGCCTGCATAAGGTGATGGCCGAAAGCCCGCAGCATCTGGAAGGCTATCAGGTTCTTCACGGTCTCTTCATGCAGACCGATTTCGACAATGACGAAAAAACCGTCGTCTGGCAGACCATCAATGTCGAGAACGAGTGCCACTATTGCGTGCCGGCCCATACCGGCATCGCCAAGATGATGAAGGTATCGGATGACATCACCGAAGCGCTGCGCAACGAAACCGCGCTGCCCAATGCCAAGCTCGAGGCGCTGCGGACATTTACGCTGCAGATGATGCAGACCCGTGGCAATCCCACCGAGGCGCAGCTGCAAGCCTTCTTTGACGCTGGCTATTCGCACCGCGCCGTGTTGGACGTGGTGCTGGGCCTGGCGCAGAAAACCATGTCGAACTACGTCAACCACATGGCACAGACCCCAGTTGACGAAGTAATGCGCGGCTTCTTGTGGGAACGTAAGGTCAGCGAACCGGCCTAATCGACGACCGATCCCTCATCGCCTTCGGTGACAACCAGGGTCTGGGCCCGGTCCCCTAATTCCGAAAACAGCTCAGGCCCTGTGCCCGTCATCCAGGCCTGAGCGCCCAGCGCGCAAATCTCATCATAGAGCGCGGCGCGGCGCCCGGCATCCAGATGGGCGGCAACCTCATCCAGCAACACAATCGGCGGTGCCCCGATCATCCCGGCCAAAGCGCGCGCGTTGGACAGGATCAGCGAGACCAGCAGCGCCTTTTGCTCACCGGTCGAGCAATCCTTGGCCGGAACGCCCTTGGCGGCAAAGACGCCGTACAGGTCAGACCGGTGTGGCCCGACCAGTGTGCGCCCCGCCGCCAGATCGCGAAAGCGGCTTTCATTCAGCGCCTCACGCAGATCATCCGCCGTTTCCGGCATGGCGCCTTCGGTTTGAACCAGTTCAAGAACAGCCGATGGAAAACCCGTTTCGGCCTGGTCCTGTGCTGCACGCAGATGATCCAGCGCGGCTACTCGTGCCAAATGAATGCGGTGTCCGGTCTCGGCCATCTGCCCTTCCAGCGCCGCGTACCAATGGGCATCGCGCACCTGTTCTTTCAGCAGCCGGTTGCGTTCGCGCATGGATTTTTCATAAATCAGTGAGGCTTCGGCGTGGGCAGGATCAAAGCTGAGCGCGATGCGATCCAGAAACCGCCGCCGCCCCTCGGCGCCTTCAATCCACAGCCGGTCCATCGACGGGATCAGCCAGACGACCCGCGCCAGCTTGCCCAGATCGATCTGACTGGCGGATTTGCCATCTATCCGAACCTGCCGCGCCGTGCCGCCTTCGGACCATGTCTCGATCTCGTAATGCTGTCCCTGCGCTTGCAGCAGACCGGATAGCTTCCAGCCCAGCGCCTCGGGCCGCCGCGTCATCTCGGCAGCACTGGCCCGCCGCATGCCACGGCCGGGTGAAAACATCGAAACAGCTTCAAGGATATTGGTCTTGCCCGCGCCGTTGGGTCCGTGAATGGCAACCGGACGGCCATCCAGCGACAGACGCGCCAGTTTGTGAGAGCGAAAATGCGAGACCGTCAGTTCGGTCAGGGCCAAGGTCATGACCCCTCTCTTTCCTCAGCGATCAGTCCCCAAAGCCGATCAGACACGCATCGGCATGACCACATAGACCGCGCTCAGGTCATTGCCTTCACGCATCAGGGTCGGATCACCGGCGGAGTTGAACAGGAACACCGCGTTTTCGCGATCTACCTGAGAAGCAATTTCCAGCAGGTATTTTGCGTTGAAACCGATCTCGAGCCGTTCATCTGAATATGCGACGGCCAATTCTTCCTCGGCTGCACCGCTGTCCGGTGCATTGACAGAAAGAACCAGTTTATCCGTATCCAGCTGCAGCTTTACCGCGCGCGAACGTTCCGACGATACCGTCGCAACCCGGTCGACGGCCTGCGCAAACTCAGCCGCATCCACTTCCAGTTGCCGCGTATTGCCCTGCGGGATGACCCGTGTGTAGTCGGGGAATGTGCCGTCGATCACCTTCGAGGTCAGCGTGATATCCGGCGTTGCGAAACGCACCTTGGTTTCGCTGACGGAAACGGCGATATCCATCTCGTCATCGTCCAACAGCTTGCGCATCTCACCCACGGTTTTGCGCGGCACGATCACGCCGGGCATATCCGCAGCCCCATCCGGAAGGTCTGCGTCAATGCGCGCCAGACGGTGACCATCGGTGGCCACACAGCGCAGCACCTTGCCGCCTTCAGAGCCATCTGAAACATGCATATAGACGCCATTCAGATAGTACCGCGTCTCTTCGGTTGAGATGGCGAATTTCGATTTGTCGAACAAACGGCGCAGCAATGCCGCCGAAGCCGTAAAGTTCGACTGGTATTCCGATGAGGCCATAACTGGGAAATCTTCTTTCGGCAGAGTCGCCAGAGAGAAGTTCGATCGCCCGGCTTCAACCGTCAGACGACCTGCCGCACTGTCGGCGGTCAGGGTGACCAGCGCGCCATCGGGCAGCTTGCGCACGATCTCGTGCAGGGTTGTGGCGGCAACCGTGGTGGCGCCGGCCTTTTCCACCTGCGCAGGGGCCTTGTCGACCACTTCGATATCCAGATCGGTGGCGCGGAACATGGCCTGATCGCCTTCGGCCTCGATCAGAACATTAGCAAGTATAGGGATCGTGTTGCGTCGTTCGACGACGGATTGGGCCTGGGAAACGGCCTTGAGAAGGGTGCCGCGTTCGATGCTGATCTTCATACCCTTAATTCCTCTGACTTGCGTGCCGAAAATGGGCGGGACTGGCACGTTAGCGCCTCCGCCCTGAGGCACAAGGATTTTTTATGGATTTCTGAGTCGGTTTGCCCGCAGGGTCAAGAGGCGCGTGACCCTGCGGTCACAGTTCATAGCCAACCGTGGACTATTGCGCACAAAAAAACGCCCCGGCTATCAGGATCCGGGGCGCCTGTTTAATGCCTAGAAGATACTCAGGCTTCCAGCGCGCGACGCAGCATTTCCACGTCTTCGGCGATTTGGCCATCGGTTGTCTTCAGTTCTTCGATGCGTTTGACGCCATGCATGACCGTGGTGTGATCGCGTCCGCCAAACCGACGGCCAATCTCGGGCAAAGAGCGGCTGGTCAGCTGTTTGCACAGATACATCGCCACCTGACGCGGGCGCGCATAGGAGCGCAAACGCTTGGGGCCTATAATGTCGCTAAGGCGGATATTGTAATATTCTGACACTTTGCGCTGAATCTCTTCGACGGTAATCTTGCGTTCTGACGCGCGCAGCACGTCCGCCAGGCAATCCTGCGTCAGCTCCATGTCGATCTCGCGCCCGACAAGCGAGGCAAAGGCAAATAGCCGGGTCAAGGCCCCTTCCAAAACACGCACATTGGTCGAGATGCGATGGGCCAGGAATTCCAGCACCCCATCTACGATAGTCACGTCAGGATAGGTGCGGCTGTATTGCTGAACCTTGGTTTGCAAGATGCCCAGACGCAGTTCGTAATCAGTGGGATGCAGATCGACGACCAGACCACATTGCAGGCGTGATTTCACACGGTCCTCCAGGTCCTTGATCTCGCCCGGGGCGCGGTCGGCTGAGATGATGATCTGTTTGTTCTGGTCTACCAGCGCGTTGAACGTGTGAAAGAACTCTTCCTGAGTCGAATCCTTTCCAGCGATAAACTGGACGTCATCAACCATCAGCACATCGACCGAACGGAACAGGTGTTTGAAGTCCATCATCCGGCGTTCCCGCAGCGCCTGCACAAAGCGGTACATGAACTGTTCCGCCGACAGGTACAGAACATTCAATTCGGGATGTTTGGTCTTTAGTTCCCAGGCGATGGCATGCATCAGGTGGGTTTTACCCAAGCCGACACCGCCATACAGAACCAGCGGGTTAAAAGTCACGGGGCCACCTTCGGACACACGACGCGCGGCGGCATGGGCCAGCTCGTTGGGCTTGCCGACCACAAAGCTGTCAAACGTGAAACGAGAATCCAACGGCGCCGCCTGCAGGGATTCCAACGCATCATTCGCGGTCGCGGATAAAGTCTGCGTTTGCGCTTCCTGAACGCGGGCAGGCGCAGTTGCCACGTCGTTCGAAGGACGTACCGGAGAGTTCGCTGCCACTCGGAACGCGAGGCGCTGTACAGATTCTCCGGCGGTGTTCATCTCATACAGGATAAGATCCGCAAAATTCTGGCTCACATAATTGCCCATAAAGTTCGTCGGAACCGAGAACACCGCTACACCGTCCTGCAGCTCTTGGAATTCAAGAGGCTCGATCCAGGTGGTATAGTTGTTCTTTCCGATCGCCTTGAGCAGTTTGTTACGCAGTAGTCCCCATTTCTCTTGTGTCATTAAGCGCCTCACGCATCCCATTCTTTATTGGCCTGTCGGCCTTATTACTAAGCCCCGGTCGCCCGGATCACGATGTCACTCGCAAAAGGATACCCTGTGCCAAACCGCAGAAGTTTGGCGGGTTTGTCCCTGAAAGTCAGCACAATCCAAACTCGTGACATCCAGCACCTGAATATCCCGAAAAGCGGCCTGCGCTTCGCAATCTTATCTTTAGACAGGGCTCGGATCCTCGGTTACCCCAAGACCCTCAGCAGATCAGCAAACCGGTTTATCCGGATGCCAACATTCGTTCCTCGACCGCTCTGATGCCCGTCAGTACAATCGCAGGAACAGCCTGTCCCCCCAAGCGAGTGAATCGCTGTATCAGTGGTAACAAGAGGCCGACGTCTGCGGCAACGAAACTCTGATATTGACTCGGGTCTTTGTGCGAAAGAATCTCTCGGCAACGTGAAGACGCGGTATTCTGGCAACAGCAAAAGGGCGCCGCGATATGCGACGCCCTTCGGAATAGTTCAGCCATGCTTATGTGACCCCAGGTCACATAAAGACTCAGCCCAGCGCTTTGACGCGGGCCGACAGACGGGACATTTTGCGGGAGGCTGTGTTCTTGTGGAAGACGCCTTTGGTGACGCCGCGCATCAGTTCGGGCTGAGCTGCGCGCAGAGCGGCAGTTGCTGCGTCCTTGTCACCGGATGCGATTGCTTCTTCTACTTTGCGCAGATAGGTGCGGATACGCGAACGACGCGCTTTGTTAACGGCGAAACGCTTTTCGTTCTGACGAGCGCGTTTTTTTGCCTGGGGCGAATTTGCCATGTGTCTCTGACCTTTGTTCGGTACGGTTATGTAGAATGCGCGCCGCGGATATCCGCACCGGATCAGAATCACGAGTGTGAGTCGGGCCAAGCGGGCCGCACGCGCATGTATAGCGGCGGTGTATAGACAAGTTTTGAGGCTTTGCCAAGCCGATTCTGTACTGCTGAACCGCGGGCAAGAAAAAGGCGGGCTCAGCCCGCCTGTTCGATACATATTTCGTGGCCGGTTTACTTGTCCCGGAACTGAGCCGAGCGTTTTTCCAGAAAGGCTGCCATGCCTTCTTTCTGGTCCTCGGTGGCGAACATCGAATGGAACACCCGGCGCTCGAACAACATACCTTCGCTCAACGGCACTTCATAGCTGCGGTTGACCGCCTCTTTTGCCGCCATGGTCGACAGTTGCGATTTCTCGGCAATTTTCTGGGCCACGCCAATGGCTTCTTCGATCAACTTCTTGGCCGGTACAATCCGGCTGACAAGACCAGAACGTTCAGCCTCTTCCGCGTCCATGAAGCGACCGGTCAGATTCATGTCCATCGATTTTGACTTGCCAACGAACCGGGTCAGACGTTGGCTGCCGCCCAGCCCTGCAATAACGCCCAGATTGATTTCAGGCTGGCCAAACTTGGCAGTATCGGCGGCAATGATGAAATCGCACAGCATCGCCAATTCACAGCCACCGCCCAGCGCATAACCCGCAACTGCTGCAATGATAGGTTTGCGGATGGCCGAGATACGATCGTTGGCCTCGGCAAACAGGTTGACAGTGAAGACGTCAACAAAGCTCATCTCGGACATTTCCTTGATGTCCGCACCTGCGGCAAAGGCCTTGTCCGAGCCTGTGATGACGACGCAGCGTACCTTGTCGTTTCCATCCGCCTCTTCCAACGCGGTGCACAATTCACCCAGCAACTGAGTGTTCAGCGCATTCATCGCATCGGGGCGGTTGAGTTTGATGAGGGCGACGTGGTCTTCGATTTCGACGATGATCGTCTCAAAAGCCATGAGTTAGAGCTTCCGGTTGTTCCGTTCAGGTACGATTCCTTACCACGCGAAAAACTTGGATCAAGCTATCTTTGGCATTGCACACAATAGAAGGATGAGCGACCGGACTGGGTGATTCTCTTGATTTCTGCCCCGCAACCCCCTGTCCTGCAGGGCGCACCCTCGCGCCCGTAGACATCAAAGCTGTGCTGAAAATATCCAAGTTCTCCATCGGCTTGCCGGAAATCCCGCAGTGACGATCCACCTGCCTCGATCGCCTCCTGCAGCACTTGACGGATGATCGGAACCAACGCGGCAATGCGGGTAGAAGAAATCTGTCCCGCTTTGCGACGTGGCGACACTCGACCCCGATACAGCGCTTCGCAGACGTAGATATTGCCCAATCCTGCAACGATTCCCTGATCCAACAGCGCTGATTTGACCGGTGTGTTCTTGCCTTTGAACGCTTCGATCAGATGCTGTTCATGAAAATCATTGCCCAAAGGCTCCGGTCCCAGGACCGATAACAGCTTATGATGCTCGGCGGTTGCCGTAGGTAGCAGGTCCATCGCACCAAACCGACGTGGGTCATTGAAGGTGATCCGAGCACCATTGGCCATGTGAAACACCACATGGTCATGTTTCTCGGGCATGGGATGGGTATGCGCAAATTGGCCCAGTGGATCACCCGAGACCGTCATTCGCCCGGACATGCCCAGATGAATCAGTAACGTTTCGCCACTGCTTAGATCAGCTAGAATGTACTTGGACCGCCGCCGCAACCGATCGACCCGCTGGCCGGTCAACCGTTCGGCCATCCGGTCAGGAAACGGCCAGCGCAAATCGGGGCGATTTACATCCGCCTGTTCGATCACGATACCTTCCATCGCCGGGGACAGGCCGCGTCTTACTGTCTCGACCTCGGGCAATTCGGGCATTTCCTGGCTCCTATTCCAAAGGGCCGCATTGTGCCCGGTTCTTATCGCCCTATAACAGAGGCGAAATTCGACAAACGGCAAGGCAAATGTCCGACAACAGCGACAAGACCACTCATTTCGGGTTCGAAACCGTGCGCGAGGCCGACAAGGCCGGGCGCGTGCAGGGCGTGTTCAACTCGGTCGCCTCAAAATACGATGTGATGAACGATGTCATGTCGATGGGCATTCACCGGATCTGGAAAGACGCAATGATGGACTGGCTGGCCCCGCGCAAAGGTCAGCGCCTGCTGGATGTGGCGGGCGGTACCGGCGATATCTCGTTCCGGTTCCTGAAACGCGCAGGCCGTGGCCATGCCACCGTTCTGGACCTGACCGAGCCGATGCTGATCGAAGGCCGACAGCGTGCCGAGGCGGATCAGATGTCAGACAGTCTGAATTGGGTGGTGGGCGATGCAATGGCCCTACCATTCGAGGATAACACCTTTGACGTCTACACGATCTCCTTCGGCATCCGAAACGTGACTCGCCCGCAAGAGGCATTGAACGAGGCCTACCGCGTATTGAAACCCGGCGGCCGCCTGATGGTTTTGGAATTCAGCCAGTTGCCCAATGACGGGCTGCAGAAACTCTATGACCTCTACAGTTTCAATGTCATCCCGCGCATGGGGAAACTGATCGCCAATGATTTTGACAGCTATCAGTATCTGGTCGAATCGATCCGTAATTTCCCGGATCAGGATACTTTCCTGAACATGGTCCGCACCGCCGGGTTCGACAACGCGAAATACCGTAACCTGACCATGGGCATTGCCGCGCTGCATTCCGGCTGGAAAATCTGATGCGCGGCCCTCACAATATCATCCGCTTGATCCGGACCGGCGCGACGCTGGAACGGACAGGTGCCATGAATGTCGTTCTGGACGCGTTCGAAGCACCACGCGCCCTGCGCGTTCTGGCCCACACCCTGGGCAAACCCTTTCGATGGCTGGGTTACAAAGGCGATCCGTCGATGCCCCCAGCCACCCGTGCCCTCACCGCCCTGGGACCTGCCTATATCAAGTTCGGTCAGGTTCTGTCCACGCGGCCCGACGTGGTTGGAGACGAACTGGCCGAACAGCTACGCGTGCTGCAGGACAAACTGCCCCCGTTCTCCAAGGCCGAGGCCATGGCCGAGGTCGAGAAAGAGCTTGGTCAACCCGTCGTAGAGATATTCGATGAGTTCAGCGAACCGATTGCGGCCGCCTCAATCGCCCAGGTCCATAAGGCCAAGTTGGTCAGCACAGGCGAGGATGTCGCCGTCAAGGTTTTGCGGCCGGGGATCGAACGTGCCTTCCGCAAGGATGTTGATGCGTTCTATTTCGCTGCCCGAATCGTGCAACTCTTCGCCCCCGGCGCGCGCCGCCTGCGCCCGATGGAAGTGATCGAACATTTCGACGGCGTCGTGCGTGGCGAGCTGGACTTGCGTCTGGAAAGCTCGGCTGCCTCGGAATATGCCGCAAACACCAAGGACGATTCCGGATTCTGGTTGCCCCCCGTGGTCTGGTCCCTGTCGGCGCGTCGGGTAATGACACTCAGCTGGGCAGATGGCATCCCGCTGGGCGACAATGGCGCACTGGATGCAGCCGGTCATGACCGCCGCGATCTGGCCGAACGCGTGCTGCGCCTGTTCCTGCTGCATGCTCTGCGCGACGGCTATTTCCACGCTGACATGCACCAGGGTAACCTGAAGGTCGCGGCAAATAGCGATATCATTGCCTATGACTATGGAATCATGGGCCATATCGACGAATACACGCGCCGGGTCTATGCCGAGATTCTCTTTGGCTTTATCCGCCGCGACTACAAGCGCGTGGCCGAGGTGCATTTCGAGGCCGGATATGTCCCTGCCAATCAGGATGTCGATGAATTCGCCCGGGCCCTGCGTGCGGTTGGAGAGCCGATCTTTGGTATGAACGCCACCCATATCTCAATGGGACGGTTGCTCAGCTATCTGTTCGAAGTCACTGAACGCTTCGGCATGGAAACCCGTACCGAGCTGATCCTGCTTCAGCGTACAATGGTTGTGGTCGAAGGCGTCGCGCGCTCACTCGACCCGCAAATGAACATCTGGGAAGTCGCCCGGCCCGTGGTCGAAGACTATATCAAACAATCCATCGGCCCCCGCGCCGCACTTCGCGATCTTGGCAAAACAGCAATGGTTCTGGCCCGGTTTGGTCCGCGGCTTCCAGCACTGGTAGAAAACGCATTGATTTCCCAAACCCAAAAGGATGAGCCGACCCGGTCGCGCCTATGGTCCGTTGCCTTGCCCGCCACCATTGGTGCCGCTACCGGCGCGGCCGTCGTCCTATTGCTGACAAGCTTCAGCTAAACCCAATCCCGCCCGCTTCATCCGACCAAAAATACCTTCGGGGGAATTGCGCCACAGGCGCGATGGGGGCCAGACAGCCCCCCTGCTTGGTTCGGTTTCAGAGCAGCTCAAAGGCAATGGCAATGCCCTGACCGCCACCGATGCACATGGTGACCAAACCCTTGGACCCGCCCGTGCGCTCCAGCTCATACAGGGCTTTCAGCGTTATAATCGCACCGGTTGCACCCACCGGATGGCCCAGCGCAATCGCCCCGCCATTCGGGTTTACCTTGGCGGCATCCAAGCCCAGCTCTTTGTTCACGGCCAACGCTTGCGCGGCAAAGGCTTCGTTGCTTTCGATCACATCGAAATCACCCAGCGTCAGGCCCGTCCGCGCCATCAGGTTTTGCACCGCAGGAACCGGACCAATGCCCATCACCTCGGGGCGTACGCCTGCGTGGCCATAGCCCAGAATGCGTGCCTTGGGTTTCAAGCCGGCCTTCTCGGCCGCCTCCGCCGTGGCCAGTACCATCGCCGCCGCACCATCGTTGATGCCCGACGCGTTGCCTGCCGTCACCCGGCCATCCTTGCGGAAGGCAGGACGCAGCCCGGCCAGCGCCTCGGCGGATGTCTGTTTGGGATGCTCGTCGACCATGAAATCGACCATGTCGCGCTTGACCTTGACCTGAACCGGCGTGATCTGGCTTTGGAAATACCCCGCCTCCAGCGCAGCCGCCGCACGGGTTTGGCTGGCCATCGCGAATTCATCCATCTGCTCACGGGTGATCTGGTGCTCATCAGCAACGTTTTCGGCCGTAATACCCATATGGCCAGTGCCAAACGGGCAGTTCAACGCGCCCAGCATCATATCCATTGAGGTGACATCGCCCATCTTCGCGCCCCAGCGCGCCTGTGGCACGATATACGGACTCCGCGACATGCTTTCGGCGCCACCAGCTACAGCGAATTCGGCGTCGCCCAGCATCAGGGACTGTACCGCCGACACAATCGCCTGCGCACCGGACCCGCACAGACGGTTTACGTTCATCGCGGGCGTTTCAACGGGGATACCGGCCTGCTTGGCCGCGGCGCGTGACAGGTACATGTCGCGTGGTTCGGTATTAATGACATGACCGAACACCACATTGCCGATTTGCTCGGGCGCAACTCCAGATCGCTCCATCGCCGCTTCAGTCACAACGGTCGCCAGATCAATCGGCGCAGTTGAAGCCAAGGCGCCACCAAATGTGCCAATCGCGGTGCGCGCACCATCAAGAATGACGATATCTTTCATGTCTCTTCTCCTCGTGGATTTGCGGGCACTATGCATACAGCCATTGGAACTGTCCTATAGGACGTACCGTCACAAGCGGAATTGACATGAGGCCACCAAACGCGCATGAGATTCCGTCATGACGGAAAATTCAGACGATATCCTGACGCGCCTGCCCGCCCGCCTGAAAGAGGCCCGCCGCGCCAAAGGCCTGTCGCTGGAAGCTGTGGCCAATCTCAGCGGCGTGTCCCGATCCATGGTCAGCCAGATCGAACGCGGTGAAAGCAGCCCGACGATCTCGACCCTGTGGAACCTGACCCGCGCCCTGCAGGTGGATTTCGCTGGCCTGCTGGAAGAGGCCAATAACGCCGATCAGATCGAAACCCTGCGCAGCGACGAAGTGCCCAGCATCGACAATATGGGCCAGAATTGCCGCATCCGTATCCTCTCCCCGCCCGAAGAGGCCGGTGGCCACGAGGTCTACGATATCCGCTTTGACAGTGATGGCGCGCTGAACAGCCAACCACACGCCCGAGGCGCGCATGAACAGTTGACGGTACTTGAAGGTGCGGTGCGCGTCACCTCGGGCAGTGCCGTCAGCGAACTGAACCAGGGCGACACCGCGCGATACGCGGCCGACGTTCTGCACTCAATTACTGCCAAGAAGCCAGCAAGGGTGTTCCTGATCGTCAAAAACGCCTGACACCGGCGCATTTCCGCCTTTACGGAAATTTTTCCTTCATACTGTAATTCCCCTATTTGGGAATTTCATCCGTTATGTTAGACATGCGACTCAGTTGAACGGAGATCGCCATGTCAGATGCATTCCTGTCCCATGTCACCGACACCCTCGTGCAGATCGAAGCGGAGGGTCTGTACAAGCGTGAACGAATGATCACCTCGCCCCAGGGCGGCGAGATTACTGTGGGCGACAGGCAGGTCATCAATCTGTGCGCCAACAATTATCTGGGTCTGGCCGATCATCCGGCACTGATCGCCGCTGCCAAAGACGCGATGGAACCCAAAGGGTTCGGCATGGCCTCGGTCCGGTTTATTTGTGGCACACAGGACATTCACCGTGAGCTGGAACAGAAGCTGGCACAATTCCTGAATAAGGACGATGCGATCCTGTTTGCAGCCTGTTTTGATGCCAATGGAGGGCTGTTTGAGCCTTTGTTAGGGCCTGAAGATGCCATAATCTCGGACGGTCTGAACCATGCCTCAATCATCGACGGGGTACGGTTGTGCAAGGCCAAACGTTATCGTTATCTGAACAACGACATGAACGATCTGGAGGCCTGGCTGAAGCAGGCACGCGAGGACGGCGCGCGTCACATCATGATCGCGACAGACGGTGTGTTTTCGATGGATGGCTATCTGGCTAACTTGCCGAAAATCCGCGAACTGGCGGACAAATATGACGCCATTGTCATGGTCGATGACTGCCATGCCACCGGATTCATGGGTCCGAACGGGGCCGGTACACCGGATCATTTCGGTGTCGCTGTGGATATTCTGACGGGAACCTTGGGCAAGGCACTTGGGGGGGCAATCGGCGGTTATATCGCCGGGCCGCAGCCGGTGATCGACCTGCTGCGGCAGCGGGCGCGGCCCTATCTGTTCTCAAATTCGCTGCCGCCTTCAATCGTTGCTGCCGGGATCGAAGCCATCCGTCTGGTCGAAGAGGGCGACATGCTGCGCGCGCAACTGTTCAGCAACGCCAAATATTGGCGCGCGGGGTTGGAAAAGTTGGGTTTTGACCTTCTACCCGGCGAACACCCGATCATCCCGGTTATGCTGGGCGAAGCACAACTGGCGCAGGACGTGGCCGCAAAGCTGTTTGACGAAGGCGTTTATGTTTCGGGCTTTTTCTTCCCCGTCGTCCCGCGCGGTAAGGCACGGATCAGAACGCAGATGAATGCGGCGCTGACAAAGGATGAGCTGGACCGTGCGCTGGCCGCCTTTAGCAAGGTCGGCAAAGAGCTGGGGATCATCTGATGCGACCCAATACGATGAAAGCGCTGGAAAAATCCAAGCCCGAGGAGGGCTTGTGGATGGTGCAGGCCCCGGTCCCCGAAATCGACCCTGATGAAGTGCTGATCCGCATCAACAAGACCGGCATCTGCGGCACCGATATCCACATCTGGAACTGGGACGACTGGGCCGCCGCCACGGTGCCCACCCCGATGATCACCGGCCATGAATTTGCCGGTGAAATCGTTGAGATCGGGCGCAACGTGACCGGGCTTGAGATCGGCCAGCGCTGCTCCGGCGAGGGGCACCTGATCACAACCGACAGCCGCCAAAGCCGCGCTGGCAAGTTCCATCTGGATCCCGGCACGCGCGGAATCGGCGTCAACGAACAGGGTGCCTTTGCGCAATACCTGAAACTGCCTGCCTTCAACGTGGTGCCCCTGCCCGATGACATTCCCGACGAAATCGGAGCCATTCTCGACCCGTTGGGGAATGCTGTGCACACTGCACTCAGCTTTGATCTGCTGGGTGAGGATGTGCTGATCACCGGTGCAGGCCCCATCGGCATCATGGCCGCCGCCGTGGCCCGCCATGCAGGCGCGCGGCATGTGGTGATCACCGATATCAATCCGGACCGCTTGACGCTGGCTGCGCATGTTGTGCCTACATTGCGCCCTGTCGATGTGACCAAGGAAGATTTGCAGGACGTGATCGCCGAACTGGGCATGCAGCAGGGTTTTGACGTCGGGCTAGAGATGTCAGGTTCACAAATTGCACTGGACCAGATGGTCGAGGCACTGGTGATGGGCGGCAAGATCGCTCTGCTGGGCATCCCACCTGGAAAATCCCCCGTGGACTGGTCCCGCATCGTATTCAAGGCCATCACCATCAAAGGTGTCTATGGGCGCGAGATGTTCGAGACCTGGTATAAGATGATTGCCATGTTACAGAACGGTTTGGATGTCAGCCGAGTGATCACGCACCGTTTCAAGGTTGATGAATTTGCCAAGGGCTTTGGCGAGATGAAATCAGGTCGATCCGGCAAGGTTGTTCTGGATTGGACCTAACCCTCTGGCGTTAAACGGCTTCACCCCCTAAACAGGAGGGAACTCAGGTGTTTGGAGGCGCAGATGAGCGACAAGGACAACCGGTATCTTGAACGCGGGATCGAGGACACTCTGGTCACGGATTTCGCCGAAACCCACCGCAAGAGCTATGGCGACTTCCTGCAGCTCAAAACCCTACTGAATCTGCAAAAGACGTTTCAGGATCCCGCGCAACCAGATGAGATGCTGTTCATCATCATCCATCAGGTCAGCGAGCTGTGGCTGAAGCTGATGCATCACCAGCTGGTCGAAGTGCGCCGCTTTCTGCAAGAGGACGAATTTGGCCCGGCAATGAAGAATCTCGACCGGGTCAAAGCAATCCAGCGGCAGTTGATTTCCGCGTGGGAAACGCTTCTGACCATGACCCCCGCCGATTACATGACCTTTCGGCAAGCACTTGGCAGCTCCTCGGGATTTCAAAGCTATGGCTATCGTCAGATTGAATTCATTCTGGGCAACAAGGATGCCTCGACCCTGAAGGTTCACCAGCATGATCCCGAAGTCATGGAATTATTGGATGCCGCACTGACCAAGCCTTCGCTTTACGACGAAGTGCTGCACATGCTGGCCCGGCAAGGGTTTGACGTGCCTGATGACCTGCTGAACCGTGACTTTGCACAGCCCTATTCCGGCGACCCGCGCGTGGTGAAAATCTGGGCTCAGGTGTTTCACAATACCGATCAGTATTGGGACCTCTATGCGCTGGCCGAAAAGCTGATGGACGTGGAATCCCTGTTCCAGCGCTGGCGGTTTGACCATGTCACCGCGGTCGAGCGAGTTATTGGCAACCAGCCAGGTACAGGCGGGTCTAGCGGTGTGTCGTTCCTGCGCAAAGCGCTGGACTTGCGGTTCTTTCACGATCTCTACGATGTGCGCACCGAATTGATGTATAGCGGGCAGGAGTAGGCGATGCTGTATCGTGGTTTCACTCAGACTGAGCTGGAGCAGGAGTATTCTCCCAGTTCGATGGTTGGCGGCGATCTGACACCCTATCTTGAAAGCTACGCCGCGCTGAGTGCGCAGAACCGCGCCCGGATGGAATGCCGGGAAAACCTGCCCTTCGGCGAAACATCTGAACAGGTGCTCGACTTCTTTCCTGCGTCGACGGCCAACGCTCCGCTGCATGTCTTTATCCACGGAGGTTACTGGCAGGCGCTCAGTCAGCGTGAGTCGGCGATGATGGCCCCTACACTGGTGGAAAACGGGCAAGCCTTTGCAACGCTGAACTATACGCTCGCACCTGAGGCCCGACTGGATCAGATGATCAAAGAGTGCCGCGATGCCCTGCTTTGGCTGGGATCACAGGCGACGGCCCTTGGGTTCGATCCGGCGCAGATCACCTTGTCGGGGCACAGCGCCGGGGCACATCTGGCGGCCATGGTGATGGCGACTTCAGCCGATGCGCTAGCCCGCGCCGGCTTGCGGGTACGAGAGGTGATTCTGATTAGCGGCGTCTATGATCTTGAACCGATCAGCCTGACGCCGGTGAATGACCCGCTGCAACTTACCCCGGTCGAGATACACGATCTCTCACCCATCCTGCACCTGCCCGCCCCCGGTCCGCGTTACCATGTAACCGTCGCCGAGCGCGACACACCCGAATTCATTCGTCAAAGCCGGGACTATGCGGAATTGCTGCGTAAAGGCGGGCATTCTGTCAGTTTTGATCTGCAGAAAGGGATGCAGCATTTCGACATCATCATGCACGCAAGCACGTTCCTGCCGGCTCCTCGGTAGTCATAGGCGTTGGGCGAAAGAATATTCTGACCTTTGCGTCATGCACTGAGCCAGTCGCCATATCCCTGCATTTGTGGCGGTACCGCAAGTGTCCGGTTTGAGCCCAGAGTGACAGATGCTGCGCTAGCTAGGAATGGCAGCGGTGCGCTAATGTCGACTCTGCAAAGTTGAACGAACGGAGTACACGGAACTTTTATCGCGCTCTCATCCGTTCTGGTGCAGAATTCTCCAAACCGGTCGATGATCGAATTCGCAGATGGTGAAAAAAATCACGCTTTGACTGTCATCTGAAGCATTAGTCACTGGCTCAAAAGAGCCGAAAGCTGCTTCGCTCCCTTCTGAAGTATGCCCAGAAACGACATCAGACTGTTGACGTCATGACGTTGTGTCGGCGCGTGAACCGAAAGCGTGCCTACCAATCGGCCTTGTCCATCCTGAACGGGTACTGCTAGGGCAGTCATTCCGGTCATGAATTCCTCGTCATCGGTGGAATAACTATTCTCAGAGATACGTCGGATCTCAGATCGCAATGCCTTGGGATCGGTCAGCGAGCGTTCGGTTTGTGGTTGTAGATGTCCTGCCGAAAGAAACCCATCCAGCTTTCTTTGCCGTAGTGTGGACAGGTACATCTTGCCGCTGGCCGTGCAATGGAAGGGCACCTGTGTCCCGACCGGCAGTTGAATTCGCAGGGGCCACTTCGTTTCCACCCGGTCGAGATAGATCATGCCCTCGCGGTCTGGAATGGCGAGATTACATGTCTCGCCAACAGTTTCAGCCACACTGCGCAAGATCGCCAGTCGCGCAGTGCGCAAATGCTCGGACGACATGGTGTTGACCGATAGCAGTCGCAGCCGGTGTCCCGGGCCATATGATCTGCCATCGAGATCCCGCTGCAGAAACCCTTCGGCTTCTGCGGTTTGCAGCAGACGGTGAATTGTTGGCTTGGCCAGACCTAATGCCTCAATCAGATCCGATGGTTTTACGGAAACGCCACGCCGCGCCACCTCCTCGAGGATCAGCAAGAGGCGGAGGTTGGTTGGTATTTGAGTTTCTTTTTCTTGTGTTTCCGTCTCGGCCATCCTGCAACAGTCTAGCTATTTGGCAGCAGTATCAAGGCCAGATCGGGCACAAGCGACACTAAAATCCAAACAGAAAGAAGCGCCACCAGATAGGGTACCGTATACCGAAGCAACCGGAAATAAGGTACTCCTGTTACTCCTGAAGCCACATAGAGGTTCAGCCCATAAGGTGGTGTGATGAATCCAATGGACGCCCCCACAAGGAAGATCACCGAGAAATGGATTGGATCAATCCCAACCGAGGCCGCGATTGGCGCAAGAATTGGGGCGAGAATTATGGTTACAGGTAGGCTTTCCAGAACCATACCCGAGAAGAAAACAATCACCATCGACGTGAACAGAACCGCATAGTATCCACCCATTGAAGTCACGAAATCCCCGATTGTCTGCTGCGCGCCGAGCAATGACAAGATCTGTTGCATCACCACTGATATCGCGATCAGAGGCGCGAGGATGCCGGTGATCTGGGCCGAGCGGATGACGATCGAGGGGATCTCGGGGATCGTAAAGCCTTCGACCACGAACATTTCGGCGTAACTCTTCTCGGTTGGCGATATGTCGTTTCTGGCCCCCATAATCCGGTTGATCGGATAGCTGACCAAACCAGCGATCACACAGAAGCCAACCGTCACGCCCGCGGCTTCTGTCGGGGAAAACTTGCCTGTGTAGATGCCCCACAGCACCAGCCCAATGGCGAAAAATCCAAGCCAGGCGCCAAATGCCGTTTTCAGTATCCGGTTGAGCTGCAAAGGGATCAGATGGCCCCACCCGTTCATGCGGCAAATGATCCAGCACGCGAATTGCATACCAAAGACCATGAGCGCGCCCGGAAGAATGCCCGCCACGAACAACTCGGAAATAGGAAGGTTCATCAAGAAGCCATAGACGATGAAGATAATGGAAGGCGGGATAATGATCCCTACAGTACCCCCTGCCGCAGCGGTCGCCGCGCTGAACCGTTCGTCATAGCCACCTTTGACCATCTCGGGGTGCAGCATCGAACCAATTGTGGCTGTCGTCGCCGAGTTTGATCCCGAAATCGCCGCGAATAACCCGCAGGCACCAAGCGATGCCATCGCCAACCCACCACGTATCCAGCCCAGACAGGCATAGGCGAAATCGCTGAGCCTTCGGGCAATACCAGACTTGTTGATCAGGTCTCCGGTCAGGATAAAGAGCGGCATCGCGAGCAGGGCAAAGCCTTTGTTGAACACGTTCAACAGTTCGGCCCCCATATTGTCCAGCGTCAAGCCAAGGACGAATGAGCAGCCGATCACCCAATAGCCGATGACCAAAAACACCGGCACGCCCAGCATGAACAGAAAGGTAACCCCAAGTGAGATCAGTGTAACCAAAGTTCCGTCTGTCATCAGTCTGCTCCGATCACGGCCTGCTTGATCAGCGGCTCACCTGTTTTCCAGTTTTGCAGATCGTCGGCGAGGTTCTGAAACACACGCCCGATCATCAAAAAGAACGAAAGAGGCGCGGCCAGCAAAAACCACCACTGCATGATATTGTCCGTGCCGAGAACGATCTGAAAATTTGACGCCGATAACGCAACCAGTCGCGTGGTCGTCACGATGACGATCACGGCAAAGATGAACCACAACACCGCATCAAGGATCAAACAGGCCAACTGCCCGCCTCGGGGCATTGCGGTGCGGAACTCATTGAAACTCAGATGCGTCCGCAGGCGAACATTGTACGTGGCCCCGAACCACGCCATCACCATAAACAACAAGGGAGGGATAGTGGTGGACCACGGTTCTTGATCGTTGAACACGAATCGGTCGATCACGCCCCAGAAAATGATCAACGCAATGGCGAGGTAAGAATATACCATCACCGACCGCTCCAGATGGCGCTCGATAAACGGCACTGTCCGATAGATCAGCATGATCACGAATCCGCCCATGGCTGAAACAACCGCGCCCAACACCCATGCGGCGTCCGATTCCAGCGCTGATTGAATCTCGAACGAATCCTGGCTGAGAAAGGCACTGAAGATCGCGCCTGTGTCTGCCCAAAACGACATGTACCCCGTCCTCCCAGTCGGTGTGTATTAGAACCGGCCCGCTTGGGGCCGGTTCGTCTTTTGTATCAGGCTTCGCCTTTCCACCAACGGCGCGGTTCTACGTTTTCCGGCAGGGTGTCTGCCGGAATCTCACGCGCGATGTCGTAGATTTCCTGATAGGTATCGATGCCACCGGCCCATTTGTTCAAACGCTCACGCCACTGCGCCCAAGGTTCGGGGTTGTAGTTCGGGGCGCACATCTCTTCGGCCAGTTTGATCTGATCATCTGGCAGGAATGCCGGACGTACTCCATTTTCGGCGAAGATAGTATCAGGCAGCTGCGGTTCCGAGAAACCGACAGTGTTCAGCAAAGCCGCTTCATTGGCACCTTGAATCAAAGCCTGCGTAAAGTAGGAAGACTCCATCACAGCATCCTGCAGCTCCCCGCCCAGACTGTCGAACACTTTGGCCGACATTGAGGTATGTTCAGTGCCGCAGAAGAATTTCAGGTTGACTGACTGCGACACCACTGGAGCCATGTTGGCATATGCGACGGCCGATGCCCACGTTTCAGCCCCGTCGATTAGACCAGTCTTCAACGCATCCAGAGTTTCTTCCCATGCAACCGGTACCGGATTCAGGTTCAACAGCTGCATCGCAATGCGTCCCAGCTGCGTACCCGTCACACGGTTCTTTGTACCGAACAGCTCTTCCAGTTTGGTGACGGTCGGCTTGTCGGCAAAGGTCGAACCCATTTGCAGGCCGCGCAATTCACAGTGGGTAAACAGGAACTTCAGGCCGTGCCGTTTCTCAAGCGGATCACGCAGAATGCGCTGGCTCGCCGGGCTGTAGAAGAAGTGATACTGCGCTGCCCGGCTGGGGAACATGTAAGCATAGTCCAGCACGTTGAGATACGGCGCGCCTCCAGCCGAGTTCTGGGTCGAGGCCGCGTAAATATCAACAATGCCCTGCTGGGTTTTTTCAACACAGCTCAGCTGGCCGCAGATCTGGTTATCGCCAATGAACTCGATCCGAATTTCACCGTCCGTGCGCTCTTCCAGATCGCGTGCAAACTCGATCGCGCCGGCGCGTTCGATCAGCAGATTGCGGGTGTTAAAGCCCGATGCGCCAAATTTAAGCGTGTGCTTTGGCTCTTTCGAGAAGCGCTTTTCATAGGTTGATTCGGCTGCCTGCGCCAGATTCGCCAGGCTCATCGCGCCACCGAACCCACCTGCCGCCAGCAGTGTCGAACTCATGCCATACCGCCCGGCCACACGAAAAAAATCTCGCCGGGAAATGCCACTTAGTTTCTTACCGATCTCCATTGCCTACCTCCCTGATCGCAATTAATGAGACGTTTTGTATCAAAAAAGGCTAGTATATTTCTCGCATCTTGCATAGAGTTTTTTTCAGTCGCGTCGGGAGGAGACAGTTATGGAAGTCGATTATGCGGTAGTCGGAGCAGGATCTTCGGGCTGTGTCATTGCCAACCGTTTGAGTGCTGATCCCAATACGACCGTCGCATTGCTGGAGGCTGGCGGTCGCGACACCAACCCGTGGATTCACATTCCGGTCGGTTATTTTAAAACAATGCACAACCCGTCGGTTGACTGGTGCTATCGCACTGAACCCGATCCGGGGCTTAATGGACGATCCATAGACTGGCCACGAGGCAAGGTGCTGGGCGGCTCATCCTCGCTGAACGGGCTGCTTTATGTCCGCGGCCAGAAAGAAGACTACGATCGCTGGCGGCAAATGGGCAATGAGGGATGGGGGTGGGACGATGTCTTGCCCCTGTTTAAACGCTGCGAAGATCAAGAACGCGGTGAAGATGAGTTTCACGGCATTGGCGGGCCTTTGTCTGTTTCGAACATGCGCATTCAACGCCCCATTTGCGACGCCTGGGTTGCCGCGGCACAGGCCGCAGGCTACCCGTTCAACCCCGACTACAACGGTGCTGAACAAGAGGGCGTGGGGTATTTCCAACTGACCACCCGCAACGGCCGTCGCTGCAGCGCGGCTGTGGCTTATCTCAAACCCATTCGAAGTCGTCAGAATCTGAACATCATCACCAACGCATTTGTGACGCGCGTGGTTTTGGACGGGAAAAAGGCGACCGGGCTGGTTTACCGGGACAGGTCAGGGGTCGAGCAAACTCTGAAGGTTCGACGCGAGATTATCCTGTCTGGCGGCGCGATCAATTCGCCCCAGATCCTGATGTTGTCGGGGATTGGAGACCCGGACCACCTCAAAGAAAACGGAATCGAACCGCTTCACACCCTGTCTGGCGTCGGTAAGGGCTTGCAGGATCATTTACAGGCGCGCCTGGTGTTCAAGTGCAATGAACCAACACTGAATGATGAAGTCCGCAGCCTGTTCAATCAGGCGCGCATCGCTCTGAAATATGCACTGTTCCGTGCAGGGCCTATGACAATGGCGGCCAGCCTCGCCACCGGCTTTATGAAAACGCGCCCGGATGTAGAGACACCCGATATACAGTTTCATGTCCAACCCTGGTCCGCTGACAGCCCGGGCGAGGGCGTACACCCGTTCTCGGCCTTTACAATGTCGGTCTGCCAGCTGCGCCCGGAAAGCAGGGGGGAGTTGCGCCTGAACGGCCCCGATCCGTCCAAACATATCAAGATCATACCGAACTACTTGTCCACAGAAACAGATTGCAGGACCATAGTCGATGGCGTGAATATCGCGCGGCGAATTGCCAAGAAAAACCCTTTGGCCTCGAAGATTTCGGAAGAGTTTCGACCAACAGCAGATCTGAATTGCAACGACTATGACGCTACGCTGGATTGGGCCAGGTCGAATTCGACCTCAATCTACCACCCAACCGGCACCTGTGCGATGGGAAGCTCTGAGGCATCTGTTGTCGATCCTAAACTAAGGGTTCACGGGCTAGAAAATCTGCGCGTGGCCGATTGTTCAATCATGCCCGAAATCGTCAGTGGCAACACCAACGCACCGGCAATAATGATCGGGGAAAAGGCGAGCGATTTGATAATCGCGGATGCCTGACAGGCCCTCCATCTTGCCTGTGTGCGATGCAGAATGCCCAAAACACTCGCAACCGATGGATCGGTGTGCCAGTCGCGCAAGCTCAAGCTGTTCTGTTGATTATGTCTGATCGCAACTCGCACTTTGCCAACTCTTGTCTCATGACTGACCGTGATCTGGGAGGGCGACTCTTGGTCAACGATCTGTGCAGCATCCAGCTCAGATTTTGACGTTAAACCAATCTCGCGAAACATGCATAAGCGGTCGCGGACACTATTTGCTTTTCCAATAGTTCAAATCGGAACCTCCACTTTCCTATTTTTGGCGTACAAGTACTTCACTTGCAGAGAGATATACACAGCACGTGGTCGCGAGCCTGAGCCTGGCTACGGGCACTGCGTCGGTGAACCCTATTGGCCGCTAAGTCCGCATAGCCGACAGCAACCTAGATTTACTTTGCCTCTTGAACCAAGGCTACCCGGTGCGACTTGATGATTAACCTCAGAAAAACTCGCGCGAAAAGTCAAAGGCTCACGTCAGCTCTCCAAAAGAAAAACAGCGGCCCGTTGGAGCCGCTGTTTTCCGAATTTCAGTTCTGTCCGGATCAATCCAGTGTCCGGGTGACCTCTTCGCGCTCGAAGATTTCGATGACGTCGCCGGCGCGGATATCGTCGTAGTTCTCGAATGCCATACCGCATTCCTGACCCGACTGAACCTCGGCCACTTCGTCCTTGAAGCGCTTCAGCGTTTTCAGCGTGCCTTCGTGGATCACGACGTTGTCGCGCAGCAGGCGGACACCTGCGGAACGACGCGCCACGCCTTCTGTAACCAGACAGCCAGCAACCTTGCCAACGCCCGTAACCTTGAAGACTTCGCGGATCTCGGCATAACCGATGAACTTTTCGCGGATCTCGGCGCTCAACAGGCCTGATGCGGCGGCTTTCACGTCGTCGACCAGATCGTAGATCACCGAGTAGTAGCGGATTTCCACGCCCTTTTGGTTCGCGGTGTTCCGGGCTGAAGCATTGGCACGCACGTTGAAGCCCAGGATCGGGGCGCCGGATGCTTCGGCCAGGCCGACATCGGTTTCGGTGATTGCACCAACGCCCGAGTGCAGCACGCGTACACGTACTTCGTCGTTGCCGATCTTCTCCATCGCCTGAACGATGGCTTCGGCAGAACCCTGCACGTCCGCTTTCATCAGAATTGGCAGTTCGGTGACGTTTTCGTCTTCCTTGGCCTTTTGCATCAGCTGTTCAAGGGTGGTTGCGGCACCGGCGGCGGCGCGTTTGTCCTTGGCGGCCTGTTCACGGTAGGCGGCGATTTCACGCGCCTGCGCTTCAGTCTCGGTCACGTTCAGAACGTCCCCGGCCTCGGGCGTGCCATTCAGACCCAGTACCTCAACCGGAACCGAGGGTCCTGCCTCTTTGACGCGTTCGCCCTTGTCGTTGATCAGCGCACGGACTTTACCGTATTGCTCACCCACAACAAAGATATCGCCCTGACGCAATGTACCGGTCTGAACCAGAACGGTGGCAACAGGTCCGCGACCCACATCCAGCTGAGCCTCGATCACAGCGCCTTGGGCGGCGCGGTTCGGGTTGGCTTTCAGCTCAAGAATTTCGGATTGCAGCGCGATGGCTTCCAGCAGCTCGTCCAGACCCTGACCGGTGATGGCAGACACTTCGACGTCCTGAACCTCACCCGACATTTTCTCAACGATGACTTCGTGCTGCAGCAGATCGGTGCGAACCTTGTCCGGGTTCGCATCCGGCTTGTCGACCTTGTTGATCGCAACGATCATCGGGACACCCGCCGCTTTGGCGTGGTTGATCGCCTCGATCGTCTGCGGCATCACCGCGTCATCCGCAGCAACAACCAGAACCACGATATCCGTGACCTGTGCCCCGCGCGAACGCATCGAGGTAAAGGCCGCGTGGCCCGGTGTATCCAGGAAAGACAGCGTTGTGCCGCCATCGGTTTTCACCTGATAAGCGCCAATATGCTGGGTAATACCCCCGGCCTCACCCGCCACAACGCGAGCGTCGCGGATCGCGTCCAGCAACGAGGTCTTACCGTGGTCAACGTGACCCATGATGGTAATAACCGGCGGACGCGACTGCAGATCGCCTTCGCTGTCTTCGATCTCTTTGATGACATCCTCGACGTCAGAGGCCGAGACGCGCGTGACCTTGTGGCCAAATTCTTCGATGATCAGTTCCGCAGTATCAGCGTCAATGGTCTGGTTCTGCGTGACCATCATGCCCATGTTCATCAGCGATTTGACAACGTCCGCGACACGCTCGGCCATACGGTTGGCCAGCTCGGACACGACAATCGCCTCGGGCAGCTGTACGTCGCGGATAACCTTTTCCCGCTCGACCGCGCCGCCCATGGCTTTCTGACGCGCGCGCTCTTGCTTACGCTTCATGGCTGCCATCGAACGCTGACGATTACCTTCACCACCGGTCGCCTGACCCAGAGTCAGCTTGCCTGAACGGCGGTTATCGTCACGGCCCTTGGTGCGCGTGCCGCGTTGTTCACGCTCGCGATCCTGCTTGCGTGGCGTTGCTGCGGGCGCAGGCTTGCTGGCCGGGCTGCGGGCGGCTTTTGGCTCTTCTGGAGTCGGGGTCGCCGCGACACGCTTAGCGGCATCTTCAGCCTCTTTGCGCTTGCGTTCTTCCTCTTCGGCCTTGGCGCGCGCGCGTTCTTCGGCCTCGCGCTGTTCGCGCTCTTTGGCCTCTAGTTCCGCACGGCGACGGGCACGCTCTTCCTCGCGCGCTATTTCAGCGGCCTGACGCTCGGCGGCCTCTTCGACCTCACGCGCCTTGGCAGCCTGCAGCGCCTTCATCCGGCGCGCCATTTCCACGTCGGAAATCCCGGCTGGACGACGCGACGGATCACCTGATGGCGTAGCTCCACCACCGGTTTTGGCCGCACCCGGCTTGGGGACCACCACGCGCTTGCGTTTGGTTTCCACCACGACATTCTTGGTACGTCCGTGGCTGAAACTTTGTTTCACATTTCCGGGGCGCGCCCCGCCACGAAGACCCAATGTCTTTTTGCCGTCACTATCGCTCATAAAGCTTCTTACCCTTCCGCGCGGCCCTTGCCGCCGTCATCCGTTTCGCGCAAGCCATGCAGGCGCTGCGCTTCCTCTACAACACGTTTGGCGAGTCCGCCAGAGGCCAAGGCCGCATGAATCACGGTTTGGCGCCCAAATGCCGCCCCAAGTTCGTCTGCGGTCAACCAGCCGATGTATTTCCCAAAGTGCGGCGTGCTGAGTTTCGACTTGCCGCGCCCCGATCCATCGGACGCCTGAAGCAATATCTGGGCCTCTTCCCGGTCCAGCATTGCCTTGACCTTTTCATAGCCAGCAACCGCATCACCGGACTTGCGCGCGAGGCTCAAAAGCTCGATCACGCGCCGCGCAATCTGCTTTTCAACCTCATCGGC
Source organism: Ruegeria sp. CDSC052 (assembly GCF_059610685.1). Lineage (NCBI taxonomy): Bacteria > Pseudomonadati > Pseudomonadota > Alphaproteobacteria > Rhodobacterales > Roseobacteraceae > Ruegeria > Ruegeria sp. CDSC052. The sequence goes on along the minus strand of NZ_JBXWOB010000006.1, from coordinate 111,851 downwards.
CAGATCCTTTGACACAGTGACCTGCGCCTTGAACCCCCGCGCGAACAATTTCTTGCCGATGGCTTTATCCAACGCGCTACGGTCGGCCGAGACATAAACACCGCGCCCCGGCAGTTTTGCCGCGACATCAGGAAAGACCTGACCGTCTGGCCCGACCACAAAGCGGATCAGCCCATATCTAGGCTGAACCTCGCCAGTGGCAATGCACTTGCGTTCGGGTCCGTCAGACCGATCCTTATGGACGCCACCGCGACCCATGTGCGCCACCCGAAGCCTGCGATCAGGCCTCGGCTTCCTCGTCGGCCGCTACGCCGTCTTCTTCAGCCTGCTCCAACTCAGCAGGATCGACCCAGCCCAGCATGATCCGAGCTGTCATGACCAGATCCTGCGCCTCTTCCAGCGTTATGCCAAAAGGCTCCAGAACGCCGTCATCCTTGATACGCTCACCATCAACTGTGGTCCAACCACCAGCCAGTTCCCAGTCAGCGCAGGTGGCAAAATCTTCCAACGTTTTCACGTCGTCCTTGGCCAGCGCTTCTACCATCTGGGGTGTCAGACCTTCGAATTCAATAAGGCTGTCCTCGACACCCAGCTCACGCGCTGCATCCAGCGCCGCTTTGGCCTGTGCTTCCAGGTGCTCACGCGCACGAGTCTGCAGTTCCTGCGCGGTGCCTTCGTCGACGCCGTCAATGACCAACAGCTCGTCAAGCTCGACATAGGCGACTTCTTCCAGGTTGGTGAAGCCTTCCGATACCAGCAACTGAGCAAAGAATTCGTCTAGATCCAGGCTTTCCATAAACAGGCCGGTGCGGGCTTCGAACTCTTTCTGACGACGCGCCGATTCTTCGGCCTCGGTCATGATGTCGATGTCCAGGTTGGTCAGCTGGCTGGCCAGACGTACGTTCTGACCACGGCGACCAATGGCAAGGCTCAGCTGTTCCTCGGGAACCACAACTTCGATCTTGCCGGCTTCTTCGTCCAGAACCACCTTGGACACCTCGGCGGGCTGCAGCGCGTTCACCAGGAAGGTGGGCTGATCTTCATTCCATGGAATGATGTCGATCTTTTCGCCCTGCAGCTCATTCACGACGGCCTGCACACGGCTGCCGCGCATACCAACGCAGGCACCGACAGGGTCGATCGAGCCGTCATAGGAAATGACAGCGATCTTGGCGCGCGATCCGGGATCACGAGCAACAGCTTTGACCTCGATGATGCCGTCATAGATTTCCGGCACTTCCATCTTGAACAGTTCAGCCATGAATTCAGGCGCGGTGCGCGACAGGAAGATCTGGTGGCCACGAACCTCGCGGCGAACTTCCTTGATATAGGCGCGCACACGGTCATTGGGGCGATAGCTTTCGCGGCCAATCTTGTCGTTGCGGCGCAGAACAGCCTCGGCACCGCCCAGATCGACGATGACATTGCCAAACTCTTCGCGCTTGACCGCACCGTTGATGATGGTACCTGCGCGATCCTTGAAGTCTTCGTACTGGCGATCGCGCTCGGCTTCGCGAACCTTTTGCAGAATCACTTGCTTGGCGGATTGCGCCGCGATCCGGCCCATTTCGACCGGAGGCACTTCTTCGACATAGACGCTACCGACTTCCGGCGCTTCCATGTATTGCTTGGCCTGCTCGACGGTCATCTCGGCCTGATAGTTCTCAAGCTCCTCATCTTCAACCACAGTGCGGACGCGGGTAAAAGTCGCCTTGCCGGTCTTGCGGTCGATGCTGACGCGGATATCCATCTCGGCGCCGTAGCGGCTTTTGGCGGCACGGGCGAGCGATTCTTCCATCGCTTCGACAACCAGACCGGGGTCGATCATCTTTTCGCGGGCCACGGCCTCGGCGGTCTGCAGCAGCTCCAGCTGGTTGGCTGAGGTGATTGCCATCAGTTCGTCTCCTCTTCGGACCCTTCGGTCTCAATCTCGTCGAAAGCGTTTTCGTTCAGGGCACCGGCGTCCTTGCGCTGGCGCAGCATCTCTTTGATCAGATCATCGGTCAGGACCAGCTTGGCATCGCTTAGCCAGTCAAACTGCAAGCCGATGGTGATTGTCTCATCTCCCTCGGAGATATTGATCAAAACCTCATCGCCTTCGATCCCGGCCAGCTCCCCTTTGAAGCGGCGACGGCCGTCGATCAGTTCGGCGGTTTCAATCTTTGCCTCATAGCCCTCGAACATCTCAAAATCCTTGAGACGTGTCAGAGGCCGGTCGATGCCGGGGCTGGACACTTCCAGCGCATAGGCGTCAAGGATCGGATCTTCGACATCCAGTGTGGCACTGACTGCGTTCGATATCTCGGCGCAATCATCCACTTCGATGCCACCATCGGGCTTGTCGGCCATGATCTGCAAGGTGGTCTGCTTGCCGCTCATCAGGCGGATACGGACCAGCTCATACCCCAGATCTTCGATCACTGGGGTGATGATCTCGGCCAGTCTCCGATCAATGGCAGCTTTGGCTATCAGTTCGTTTGTCATCAGCTACTCTACCCTGTCAGTCGGGCACAAAAAAACGGGCGCGCGGCCCGTCGAAATTCCCGGTGGAGCCCCAGACCAGAAGTCTGACACGCCGCTGTTGCAACTGCATATACGCAGGGTTTCCCGAGTCTGCAACCCCCGGCAGGAACCCTGACCGGAATTTACGCCAACCACCACCGTTCAGCGATGCGTCCGTCGTCCAGCGCGCGCGCGCCGCCGATCTGCTGGGGCATACCAACATGAGCAGCAGCAGCCAGCGCAATATCCGATTCGCTGGGGTGAAGGCGCTGACCGCGCAGTCCATTCAAGCCTTCGGATGATGGCAGGGCAGCAATATCCACATAGCCATCCCGCAATGCTTCGGCCCGGACGCGGGCATCAGGAATGACGATAATTTCAAAAGCATCCGCCCAGCCGGCCTGAGTGCTCTTATAATGGTCAACGACTTTGCGGCCCAGAAAGTGGCGATCATCCTCAGCCCGTTCGACACGGTAGCATCCGGTGCCATTGGCGATCTGCAGCGGTTTGACGCTCTGACCAGCCCGCGGGATGACAAATTGACTTTCGGCCAGCAGGAAAGGCAGGCCGGGATTAGGTTTAGCCAGTTCAAGGTGCAGCCGGTTAGGGGCCAGCGCTTCGGCGCGCCCGACTTCGGCCAAAACCGCCATCACATCAGCGATATCCAATGCTACGCCGTCGTGGAACACCGCATCATCGCGCAGATCAAACGTCCAGATCCGGGCATCCGTATCGGTCTGCCATCCTGTTGCCAGCTCACCTCGCAAGGTACCGTCAGGTGCGATTTCGGTCAGCGTGTCAAACACCGCCCCCCGTGCAACCTGTTCAAGACTGTCGTCACGCGGCACCGCAAGCCGCAGGGTTCCGCCCGGCTTGGGCGTATTCGCCAGTGAGGCGCCTGTTGCGGCCAACAGCGCCGCAGCGGCACCTGATGCAAACAACGCGCGGCGGTCAATGCGGGTCATGCTACCCCCTCGGCCACGCGGTTCATAATGCGGACCAGTTCGGCACTGATGCCGGGTTCAGACAGGGCATGGCCTGCCTGACGGACCATCTTCAATTCGACATTCGGCCAACGCTCGGCCAGGTTCCAGGCAGAATGCGGTGGGCAGATCATGTCATAGCGGCCCTGAACGATATGGCCGGGAATATGAGCGATCCGATCCATCTGCTCCAGAATCTGTCCGTCCTGATCAAGGAAAGCCCGATTGATGAAATAGTGATTCTCAAGCCGGGCAAAGGCGCGCGCATACTCACCCGGGCTTTCTCCGGTGGATCCGTTCGAATGGATTGACGCCAGCGCATTTTCCCAAGCGGACCAGGCCCGTCCGTACAGAACCTCAGTCGCCCGATCCCCTGAGAACAGACGTTTGTTATAGGCCCCAATCGTGTCGGAAAGCTCAGTCTCGGAGAGCAGAGCGGTGAACTTGGACCATTGCTCGGGCCAGAACTTGCCCGCGCCACCACCATAGAACCAGTCCAGCTCGGCCTGCGTTGCCAGAAACACGCCGCGCAATATCAGCCTATTCACCCGGTCGGGATGCGCCTGCGCATAGATCAACGCCAGGGTTGCGCCCCAGCTTCCACCGAAAACGGCCCAGTCACTGATGTTCAACAGGGTGCGCAGCCGTTCGATATCGGCCACCAGATGCCAGGTTGTGTTGTCTGTGACCGACGCGTGCGGGCGCGAGCGTCCACAGCCTCTCTGATCAAACAGAATCACCCGAAAGACGTCCGGATCGAAATAGCGCCGCATTGCGGGGCTGCATCCGCCACCCGGACCTCCGTGCAACACGACCACCGGCAGGCCATCCGGATTGCCGCATTGTTCCATATAGATAAGGTGACCATCGCCCACATCGACCATTCGCTGATCGAACGGGTCGATCGGCGGGTAAAGATATTGCACTGCGCGCTTTTGGTCCGGGTACTTGTCCATTATGGCCCTATATAGTCCTTAAACGTAAAAGAGCATACGGAGACAGGAATGCAAGCGCATCCGAACACGGTAGACCCGTCCGAGATCGCAAAATTCGAGGCGATGGCCGCCGAATGGTGGGACCCGCATGGGAAATTCAAGCCCCTGCATATGCTGAACCCCTGTCGTCTGGATTATATCACACAGCAAATCGCAGGCGAATTTGACCGTGATCTGAAGGCCCCGCGCCCGTTCGAGGGCCTGCGCCTGCTGGATATCGGATGTGGAGGAGGCTTGCTGAGCGAACCCATGGCTCGCCTTGGCGCCGAGGTCGTGGGCGCCGATGCCGCCGAGGGCAACCTGCCCGTCGCCCGCATCCATGCCGAGCAATCAGGGCTTGGGATCGACTATCGCCACACCACTGCCGAGGCGATGGCCGCCGCAGGTGAGCAGTTTGATGTGATTCTGAACATGGAGGTGGTCGAACATGTGGCCGACCCGCTCAGCTTTCTGACAGCCACGCGGGATTTGCTGAAACCAGGCGGGCTTGAGATTTGTTCGACCATCAACCGCAACCCGAAATCCTATGCGATGGCCATCTTTGGTGCCGAGGTGATCATGCGTTGGCTGCCGCGCGGCACGCATGAGTGGAACAAGTTCATCACCCCTGACGAGTTGTTCGACCTGTTGCGTCAAGCCGGGTTGGACCCGGTGGACCGCAAGGGTTTCGTATTCAACCCGATCCTGTGGAGCTGGTCGATCTCGGACCGGGATTTAAGCGTGAATTATGTGACGGCGAGCGTGAAGCCGGGGTGAACCTACTCCCCCTCCAACTGCAATCGCAAATCCCGCAGCACGGGCAGCGTGCTGCGGACCCGCTCCAGCCCCAGCTCTCCGACCACGCGGTTGATCAGCGGCGCAATGGAGGAGATCGCCTGATCCCGAGCACTCCGCCCAGCGGGGCTGATGGCGACCATCTTGCGGCGGGCGTCGTCCCAGTCGGGGCGGATGTGGATATATCCGGCCCATTCCAGCTTGGCCAAGGTATTGGTCATGGCACCTCGGGTCACGTGAAACGTATCGGCTAGCTGTGCCGGGCTGCGTTCGTTGCCGACAAAGACAAGATGGTTCAAAACCGAGAAATGCGAAATTTCCATGCCCCTGGGCAGCACCCGGCTGAGCCGGTTACGCAATAACTGGTCTGCGGTCAGGATCTCGCTGAACAGCGTGACCGCGAGGGCATTGGTATCGTTTGTCATAGTCCAGATTCTGGATCAGGGGCCGTCAAAGGGACGGACATGTGTCAGCGAAGGCACGCGGCTTCGTGCTTCTGTAACAGAACTATCATCCAAATTGAAAAAGTGAATGCCCTGATCGGTCCCTGCGTCGATGACGACCTCTCCCCATGGGGCAACGACCATGCTGTGACCGTAGGTTTTGCGGGTCTTTCCCCTGGTTTTAGGGTGTTCACCGGTCTGCGCCGGGGCCAACACCCAGCATCCGTTTTCAATCGCCCGCGCCCGCAACAGCGACTTCCAATGGGCCTCACCCGTGACCGGTGAAAAAGCGGCTGGAACCGTCAGAATGCGCGCTCCAGCCTGCGCCAGAGATGCGTACAGTTGGGGGAAGCGGATATCATAACATATACTCAGACCCACCTTGCCGAAATCTGTCTCGGCTATGACCGCTCGTGTGCCGGGACGGTAGTTTTTGGACTCGCGAAACGTCTCGGCCTCGGACACCTGCACGTCGAACATGTGGATCTTGTCATACCACGCCACGATCTGCCCCTGAGGATCAATCATGAAGGACCGATTGGCAAACCGACCCTCCGCATCATGTGTTTTGATCGCCAACGAGCCGATCAAAAACCAGATCCCCAGGCTTGCGGCTTGTTCGCGCAGCCCCGCAAGTGTCAGGTCATCTTCTTCGTATTGCAGGATTTCCCGCTGCCGTGTGGACGAGGTGGACACGCAATTCGTCACCTCGGGCGTCAGAACGAACCGCGCACCCTGTCCTGCCGCTTCGGACATCATGGCGCGCACCATTTTCAGGTTTTCAGCCGGATCATCCGACGAGGTGATCTGAAGCAGGGCGCTCTTCATCAGGCCGCCAGCAAACCGTCCAGCTTGCCCTGACGTTCCAGCTCATAAAGGTCGTCGCATCCACCCACATGCTGCGATCCGATAAAGATCTGGGGTACGGTGCGCTTGCCACCGGCGCGCTGGATCATTTCAGGTTTGCGTTTTGGGTTCCTCAGCACATCGACTTCCTGAAACTCGACGCCCTTCTGATTCAACAGCCGTTTTGCAGCGTGACAGAAGCCACAGAGCGGCGAGGTATATATTTCTACCGATTTCATATTCCGTACCTTTGGGTTTCGCACAATCCTGGGCGAGTTAGGTATCCTTGGCAACGCGCGCTAGGGTCAACACAAAAATATGATTTGCCCCGGATGCACGACAGACACGTGCACATGAGGTCAATGTTGCGCCTGATGTCATGACATCATCGACCAGCAGAATATCGCGCCCCTGCATCTGCCGAAGCCGCCTGGGATGCGCTGCAATCGCATTCTCCAGCGTTTCCATGCGCTGTGCGGCTGTTTTTCCATCCAAAACCGGCGTTCTTGTCCGTCGGACCAAAAGGTCCGGACAGGCCTCCAACCCGGTTTGCCGCCCCAGATGCTGCGCCAACAGGGCGGATTGGTTGTACCTGCGTTTCAGCAACCGGGACCAATGCAGCGGTACCGGCGCGATCAGCATGTCCTCGCGAAACAAATCCCGACCCGCCAGGGCCATCCAGCGCGCCGCAGGGCGTGCAAGCTCGGGCCGGTCCCCATGTTTCAGAGCCAGAATCAGGGATCGCGCCTTGCCATCATACAAAAGCGCAGACCGCCCATCGCGCCAGGGGCGCGGCGTTTTCATACAGTCATCACATTCGATTCGGTGGCCATCGGCCTCACCCGGCAAGGGCACGCCGCAGCTTTCACATACAGCGCCACCGATAAAGGGCGTTTCACGCCAACAGGAGCCACAGAGGCCGAAATCCGACTCGGTCAAATCACCGCATCCCAGACAGCGCGGGGGATAGATCATCTGGACAGCGGTTTGAATCCGCTGCCACATGCGATAGTTGCGCCCTATGAAACTGCCTGATTCCAACGCACCCTCACTGTTCGACCGCGCAATCCTTGCACGGCGTCGGTCCCGCGCACGGGAAGATGCCTTGTTCTTGCACCGCGCCGCAGTTGACGAGGTTCAGGATCGGCTCGCCTTGGTTAATAAAAGCTTTACGGACCCGGCGATCGTGACCCCTTTTGCGCAAGTCTGGCAGGATGTGTTGCCAATGGCGCGGATCATCCCGGATAACGAGGTGCTGGACCTGACTCCCGGTGCCCATGATCTGGTGATCCATGCCATGGCTTTGCACTGGGCCAATGATCCGGTTGGGCAGTTGATCCAGTGTCACCGCGCGCTGCAACCTGATGGGCTGTTGCTGGTGATCTGTCTGGGCGGTGAAACCCTGCGGGAACTGCGCGCCGCACTTGGGCAGGCCGAGGTTGAGGTCACGGGCGGCCTCAGCCCCCGCATCGCGCCGATGGCCGAGCTGCGCGATCTGGGCGGGTTACTGCAACGCGCCGGACTGGCCCTGCCGGTTGCTGATACCGCGCGATTGACGGCGGAATATCGCGATCTGACCCACCTGATGCATGACCTTCGGGCAATGGGTGAAACCAACAGCCTGCAAAACCGCATGAAACACCCCACAAACCGGCAGGTCTTTGCCCGGGCGCAACACATCTATGCCAACCATTTCAGCACTGATCAAAAACGCCTCAAGGCGACATTCGAACTGGTCTGCCTAACCGGCTGGTCTCCCGATGAAAGCCAGCCAAAACCGCTGCGTCCGGGCTCGGCCCAGATGCGGCTTGCGGATGCTCTGGGCGCAAGCGAAGGCAAACTGTCCGATTGACGAATGCGGAATTCCGGTTATCTCAGCCCGAAGCAAAGACATCTCAGGAAGTGAAACATGTTTGACGCCACACGCCCCGATCATGCCCCGGCGGATCACCCCAAAGTCAAAACGGGCCGCGTCGGCATCCTGCTGGCCAATCTCGGCACCCCCGACGATTACAGCTATTGGCCCATGCGCCGTTATTTGAACGAGTTTCTGTCGGACCAGCGCGTGATCGACTATCCCAAGTGGAAATGGCAGCCAATCCTGCAGGGGATCATCCTGACCAAACGGCCCTTCAGCTCGGGTGAGGCGTACAAGTCGATCTGGAACCACGACAAGGGCGAAAGCCCGCTGATGACGATTACCAAGGACCAGACCGCCAAATTGCGTGACGCGATGCAGGCACGCTATGGCGACAAGGTCATGGTGGAATTCTGCATGCGCTACGGCAACCCATCGACAAAATCAAAGGTCCGGGAAATGGTCGCGGCAGGCTGCGACCGGGTTCTGTTCTTTCCACTGTACCCACAATACGCAGGCGCCACGACCGCCACGGCCAATGACCAGTTTTTCCGCGCTCTGATGGATGAGACGTGGCAACCCGCCAGCCGTACCGTGCCCGCCTATTTTGACGAACCCGCCTATATCGACGCATTGGCGGGCTCGGTTGAAAAGGCCTATGCCGCGATGGTGGACAAACCGGACATACTGGTCTGTTCCTACCACGGCATGCCGGAACGCTACCTGCAACAAGGCGACCCCTATCACTGCCAATGCGCAAAAACGACTCGGTTGCTGAAAGAAAGGTTGGGCTGGTCTGACGACCAGCTTGTATCGACCTTCCAGTCACGATTCGGCCCGGAAGAATGGCTCAAGCCATATACGGTCGACCATGTGGCCGAGTTGGCAAAACAGGGTAAGAAGAAGATCGCCGTTATCGCACCAGCGTTTTCCTCCGATTGCATCGAAACGCTGGAAGAGATCAACGAAGAGATCAAAGAGAGTTTTGAGGACGCGGGCGGCGAAAGCTTTACCTATATCCCATGCCTGAACGATGACGAATCGCACATAGCGGCCCTGGGCAAGGTGATCGAGGATAATTTGAAGGGTTGGCTGGACTAAGCCACCCAGTCGACTAGGCACAAAAAAAGGCGGTGGAAAGCTCCACCGCCTTTTCTTTAGATATCGCTTGTCGAATTAGCTTGCTGCAACAGCTGCGGCAACAACAACCAACAGGATCAGCGGCAGGATGATGCCGTTTGACGAACCCTGAGTTTCTTCAACAACAACAGGTGCTTCAACAACCGGCTCTTCCAGGTTGCCTGCATAAGCGGTCGAAGCAGCAGCAGTCAGTGCAGCGGCGAGAACGAGTTTCTTCATATTAACCTCCAGGATACGCACGGTTCCGTATAGTGAAACCATGCACTCAAGACTTACCTCGTGTTTTTTTCTAATCAGCTATCCAACTGGAATGCAAATGGAAGTTGCGCCACAAGCGGGTACCTGCGCGGAAATGTCGTCAAATTAGCAACACTTGCGTGCCAACCCTGGCCATTGAGAACAGTTCGGCAATATCGTTGTTGAAAAGACCGATGCACCCATTCGAAGATCGGCGCCCAATTTTGCGCGTATCATGGGTTCCGTGAATTCGGTAATATTTCCAGCTTAGATATAAAGCATGTGTTCCCAGAGGGTTATCCGGACCCGGCGGGATATAGTCTGGCCATTCCGGATTTCTTTTCTTCATCGAAGGTGTTGGCGACCAGCTTGGGCCCTCGACCTTGCGGATCACACTGGTCCGGCCGCGGCGCGTCAGCTCTTCGGTCAGGGGAACCGACGACGGGTATAGTTTGTACACCGATTGATCGTCAGACCAGTAATGCAGCGCCCGCGACACTGTATCGACAAGGATAGCGCCGTTTTTCGTGTTGGAAAAATAGGGCTGCCAGTCCAGCGCCCTGAAGCCAGAGATGTTACGGCGCACCGCGGGTTCGTCCTCGGGTGCGGGGCGCAGCGGGTCTCCGGGGGTGTATTGGGCAATCGCAGGCGAGGCGACCAGAGCCGAGACACCCGCGACGAATCCGCGTCGGGTTGTATGAGTAATGCTTTTCTTGACCATGATCGCAGGTCCTTTTCACAGAAAATCTAAAAATCCTGTGCATTTTATTGCCAGAATGCTTCAGTCGCAATTGAAACCGGCAGAATCACGCAGAACAAAGCCATTGTGCGTTTGCCCACAGCCTTCTGTCACGCTATGCCGTATGGCAACACAATAATCAGGTCGATCATGACGCGCATCATTTCATTACTGTTTGCTAGCTTTATTGCACTGGCCGCCTGTACGCCGGGTGGATCCCCAACCTATGGGGCAGATGGGCGCCCCCTGCCAACGGTGTACAAGATCCGTGGCAATCCAGAAAAGCTGCAATTCCGGATGTTGGATTCGGTTAACGCCCTCCGCCAGGCATCGGGCCTTCAGCCGGTACAACTGAATGCTCAGCTCAATGCCGCGGCCGCCACCCATTCCAAGGATATGGCGCGACAGAATCGGCCCTGGCACTTTGGCTCGGACGGATCTTCGCCGTTGGATCGGGCGACGCGCGTCGGCTATTACGGCACCTTCCTCGGCGAGGCGATCTCGGAAACCTATGAGACCGAGACCGAAACGCTGGCCGCCTGGATGCAGGAACCCGGACCGCGAAATGTCATCATGGATGCCAAAGCCACCCAGATGGGCTTTGCCTGGCACCAGGAGAACGGCGGGAAGATCTGGTGGACCCTGGAAATGGGAACCGGTGGTTAAAACGCAAAAGCCCCCGAAAACCGGGGGCTATTTTTGCCTTTGGGGCAGTTAAGCCGCCTGGACCGACTGCGCCTCGGTCAAAATTGCATAGAGCTTGACCGGATCAGGATTGGCGCGCAGCTTTGCGCAAACCGACGTATTGCGCAGCGTTCTGGACACCAGCGCAAGCGCCTTTAGGTGGTCCACACCCGCCTCTTCCGGGGCAAACAACGCAAAAGCGACATCAACCGGCTGGCGGTCTACCGCACCGAAATCAATCGGCTTTTCCAGCATTACGAAAACGCCAGCCACTTCGGCCAGATCACCCAGCCGCGCATGTGGCAGGGCAACTCCATGACCAACGCCTGTTGGGCCAAGGCTCTCCCGCTCGAGCAGGCCATCCACTACAACCTGCGCGTCAAGACCAAGGGCCCCCTCGGCAACATCGCCGATTTCCTGAAACAACCGCTTCTTGCTGGAAGCGGCGGACAATACACGTACCGCCTCGGGCTTCAGTATGCTCGATAGCTCCATGATCACGCTCCATGGCCTTGCCCCTGCTTGCGCAGGGGCTTGCCTTGCTATTCTTGCCTGTTACGGATCAATCCAGCCGATGTTGCCGTCCTCACGGCGATACACGACATTCAATCCGTCCTTGTTTTCATTCCGGAACACCAGCACCGGGGCGCCGGCTAGTTCCATCTGCATTACGGCTTCACCAACACTCAACGATGGGATCTTGGTTTCCATCTCAGCCACGATCATCGGCTGCAGCGATTCAGGTTCATCAGCCGACTCTGATTCGTCAGAGGCGAGGATATAAGAGGAAGCACCAAAGAGTTCAACCGGCTCGGATCGGTCCTTGTGATGGTCCTTGAGGCGGCGCTTATACCGGCGCAACTGCGTTTCCATCTTGTCACAGCAGGCCTCGAATGCTGCGTAGATTTCGATAGCGTGGGCCTTGGCCTGCGCTGTCAGGCCGGTCGAAAGATGCACGGTGGCTTCGCAAACATACTCATGCGCAGAACGGGAAAAGACGACATTGGCGTCGGTCGGGCGCTGGGCATATTTTCCAACAACCTCCCCTAGCTCGGTCTGCACATGGGTCTGCAGTGCCTCGCCGATGTCGATCTGTTTTCCGCTAATTTGGTAACGCATGTGATCTCCTTCACAATTCACACCCATTTTGACGCTGCGTTACGCAGCGCACGTGTTTTTATCGGGTGGGGGATATCGGCATATTCCGCAGTTGCTGAGAAACGTACCCCTTAGCAAAGGTGTACCGCGATCCCGACTGGAACTGAAGAAATGCCATAACCCAATTGAGGCAAGAGACGGCGGCAGAGTCAATCAAAACAGGCGTGTATATACGTGATTTCAGCCATGCGCTGGGCGCAATTCCGCGCAAGCCTATGAAATACGGAAGTTTTCGCCCAAATAGACCCGACGGACATTTTCGTTCTCGACGACTTCATCCGGCGTGCCCGACATCAGCACCTGACCATCATGCAGGATATAGGCCCGGTCCACGATTTCCAGTGTTTCGCGCACGTTATGGTCAGTGATCAGCACGCCGATGCCGCGCTTTTTCAGGTCCGCTACCAGATGGCGGATATCGCCGACGCTGATCGGGTCCACGCCTGCAAACGGCTCGTCCAGCAACAGATATTTTGGATCAGCCGCAAGACAACGGGCAATTTCGACACGGCGACGCTCGCCACCCGACAATGCCAATGCCGGGGCGCGGCGCAGATGTTCGATCGAAAAATCGGACAACAGCTCTTCCAGCCGCTCTTTCCTGCGATGGCTGTGCTTCACGGTGATGTCCAGAACGGCGGCAATGTTGTCTTCGACACTCATCCCGCGGAAAATCGACATTTCTTGCGGCAGATATCCGATCCCAAGCCGCGCGCGCCTATACATCGGCAGGGTCGTCACGTTTTGGCCGTCAATGGTCACAGTGCCAGCTTCGGGAAAGACAAGCCCGGCGACCGAATAGAACGTTGTGGTCTTGCCTGATCCGTTCGGACCCAACAAGGCAACCACCTCGGACCGGCCCAACGTCATCGAGACTTCGCGTATCACGGTCTTCTTACGGTATGATTTCCGCAGTTTCTCGATCCTGAGGCCGGAACCGCCTTCGGCCACAGACAAATTCGGACGCTCCATCAGTTGCTATCCGGATTCAGAATGGTTTTGACGCGGCCAGTCATCTTTGCCGTTCCGGTCGTCAGATTGGCATTCATCTGATCGCCGCTGATAACGCTGGGGCCTTGCGTCAAAAGCACATTTCCGCGCATCACGATTTCGCCCGAGTCGATTGTGTATTCGGCCCAGTCGCCTTCGGCTGCATCGGGCGGGCTGACAAGAACCACATCATTTGTCGCCTCCATCCGCTCGATTCCGGACCTGTCGGCGTTGTAGATGACCAAGACCCGCTCGGCGGTCAGGCGCATCTCACCCTGCACGATCAGGACGTTACCGATAAACTCGGCCGTGCCGTCTTCTTGATTGACGTTTAGGGATTCCGAGGTGACCTCGACCGGCTGGCTTGGATCCGCCTTGGCTGACCCGAAGGCGACCTGCGTTTCCTGTGCCGACGCCGAAAAGGCACCGACCATCAGCGCAAAACTAACAACAGCAAATCGCAAATCAATCACGGCTTATCTTTCTGTTTTTTCAGGCTCGTATACCAGCTTAACACCATCTGTAAAAAGAATATGGACCGGCCCATCCTTTTTTTCGGTTCCAAATGTCATGCGTCCCGCGGAAAAATCTCCGATGATGCCGGTGCCATCGACCTGACCCGGAGTGTCGCCGCGGATTTCATCCAGAGAGGTATTCAGAAGATCAGTTCTGACCTGAATTCCGTCTGTCGTCGTGATCAGGACGTCCCCAACAAACGTTGCGGAATTCTTGTCCGGGCGGATCATACCGGAATTTGAATCCATCGTTATGACGCCGCCATTCAACAATCCCAACCGCCCTCTAAATTCGGCAGTCGTGGGCAATGACCCTTCGCGCCCCTGGGTCGCTTGGGCCGCCTGAATTTGAACTTCCTCGCCTTTTCTGGTTGTTCCAAGATAATGGGGTTGGGTCACCACTTGGTCGGCCAGACGTTCATCTATGTCTTTTTGGGTAAACGGAACGGACACGCTGGTTTCGATGCTGCGTGATAGCAGAAAAACCGTCGACAGCAGAACAATCGCCGCCAAAGGCAGCAACACCTTCAGAAATTGCACCATCCGGGAATGTCCGTCCATCGAACGCCCCTCTACCCCAGACCAACGCGCAGGCAATCGTGGATATGTAGCACGCCCAAGGCCTGGCAATCACTGCCCTCCTCGACCACAAACAAAGAGGTGATCTTGCGGTCATTCATGATGGCCACCGCCTCTTCGGCCAACGCGCCGGGCGGGATGGTTGTTGGGTTCTGCGTCATCACCTGCTCGGCCGTTTTGCCCAGCAAGCCCTCCATATGACGCCGCAGATCGCCATCGGTGATGATGCCCACCACCTGACCTTGCGGATCGACAACCCCGGCAACGCCAAAGCCCTTGCGGCTGATCTCGATCAGCGCATCGCTCATGGGTGTTCCGACCGAAACCAGCGGCAACGCATCGCCCTTGTGCATCAGATCCTGCACCGTGCTCAGCTGTGCACCTAGTTTTCCACCGGGATGAAAGGCGCGGAAATCTTCGGGTTTGAAGTTGCGATACTTCATCAACGCTATCGCCAGCGCGTCGCCCATGGCCAAAGTCAACGTCGTGGAAATCGAAGGCACCATGCCATAGCCGCAGGCCTCGCCCAATGACGGGATCAATAGATGCACGTCTGCCTGTTTCATCAGCGTGCTTTCCGGCTTGCTGGACAGGCCAATCAGTGGAATGCCAAAGCGGCGGGTAAAAGCCAGCAGGTTGGCAAGCTCTGGCGCTTCGCCCGAATTCGAGATGGCCAGAACCACATCGCCTTTTGAAACCATGCCCAGATCGCCATGGCTGGCCTCGGCCGGGTGCACGAAATAGGCCGGTGTACCGGTGCTGGCCAGCGTGGCCGCGATCTTGTGCCCGATATGACCCGACTTGCCGATGCCGCTGATGATGATGCGGCCCGAGGCCTGCAAAATCAGCTGAACCGCTTGGGCAAAATGTTCATCCAGACCGTCGGCCAGTACCTCCAGCGCGCGGGCCTCGTCTGTCACCACCTGACGGGCGGTTCTCAGAAATGCTTCGGTATCAGTCATGAGTGCGCAAAAATATCCGTTTCTGGCCATCCGGCTAGATCGAGTTTCGCACGCATCGGCAAGAAGTCAAAACAGGCCTGCGCCATCTCGGTCCGGCCCTCTCGCGCCAGGCGCTTGTTCAACTCCTCCCGCAGGCGGTGCAGATACAGAACATCCGAGGCGGCATAGTCCAGCTGCGCCTCGCTCAACGTTTCGGCGCCCCAATCGCTCATCTGCTGCTGTTTCGAGATATCGACGCCGATCAGCTCACTGCACAGGTTTTTCAGCCCGTGCCGGTCGGTATAGGTGCGCACCAGACGGCTGGCGATCTTGGTGCAATAGACTGGCGCGGCTAACGCACCAAAGGCGTGATACATCGCGGCAATGTCGAAACGGCCAAAATGGAACAGTTTCAGCACATCCGGGTTTTCCAGCATGGCACACAAGTTCGGTGCCTCGGTCTGGCCCTTTTCGACCTGAACGATATGCGAATTGCCATCGCCGCCCGACATCTGGATCACGCAGAGGCGGTCGCGATGCGGGTTTAGACCCATGGTTTCACAGTCAATGGCCACCACCGGCCCCATATCCAACCCGTCCGGCAGGTCGTTTTTGTACAAATAGTTAGCCACCCGAGTATTCCTTTGCGCGGTATCGCCACCGAGATAGGCGCTTTATTCCCTAAACTCAACGCCATCCCTGTACGCCAGCCGGTTGCCGCTGTCGCAGTTGGTCAAGACCTAAATGAAGGTTTGGGGTGACAGAGCCTTTAGACTGCGGCAGATATCAATCAATGTTGAGCGTTCTTAGAAATCGGACCTATCGCCACCTGTTGGCCGCGCAGATCGTAGCCCTGACGGGCACTGGGCTGGCCACGGTCGCGCTGGGTCTGTTGGCCTTTGAACTGGCAGGGGATGCGGCCGGCCTGGTGTTGGGCACCGCGATGACCATCAAAATGGTGGCCTATGTCACAGTCGCGCCATTGGCGGCCGCGTTTGCCGAGCGGCTGGACCGGCGCAAGATGTTGGTGGTGCTTGACCTGATCCGTGCGGCTGTCGCGCTGTGTCTTCCTTTTGTGACCGAGGTCTGGCAGGTTTATGTCCTGATTTTCGTGCTGCAATCTGCCTCGGCCGGATTTACCCCTGCATTTCAGGCTACAATCCCCGATGTACTGACAGATGAGCGCGAATACACCCGCGCCCTGTCCCTATCGCGGATGGCATATGATCTGGAGAGCCTGCTAAGCCCCGTATTCGCCGCAGCCCTGTTGTTGTTGGTCAGCTTCAACAGCCTGTTCTGGGGCACCGCCCTGGGATTTGTCGCTTCGGCGCAGCTGGTGGTGTCGGTGGCTTTGCCATCACCCAAACCAAGTAAGCCGCGCGGGATATACGAACGGACAACACGTGGCATACGCATCTATTTGAACACACCCCGGCTGCGGGGCCTTCTTGCCCTGAGTTGGAGCGCGGCAGCACTCAGCTCAATGGTGATCGTCAACACTGTGGTCATCGTGCGATCAGATCTGGGGCTGTCGGAAAGCGCCGTTGCCGCTGCGCTGGCCGGTTTTGGTGGCGGCTCTATGCTTGCCGCTTTTATCCTGCCCCGGATGCTGGACCGGATCGAGGATCGAAAGGTCATGTTGGCCGGCGCCCTTCTGTGCTGCGTCACCATGGCCGGAGCCGCCGCGATATTTGCGACAACCCCGCTGTCTTTGGGTCTGTTGATCGTTTTGTGGGCCCTAGCTGGCTTTGGCTATTCCACCACGCTGACGCCGTCTGGCCGCCTGCTGACCCGCTCGGCCCATCCCGAAGACCGCCCCGCCGTCTTTGCGGCCCAATTCACGCTGTCTCATTGCTGTTGGCTGGTGCTGTATCCTCTGGCAGGCGGGCTGATGACCCTGTTTGGGGCCACAACCGCCCTGAGCTTTATGGCGGCGATGTCCTTTCTGGGTATTATCGGTGCGGTCACCCTTTGGCCGCGTTCTGATCTGCATTCGGTGATCCACGACCATCCTGACCTGCCGCGTGACCACCCGCACATGGCCGGCCCGCCACCGGATGCTCATCCCGTCATAATAGACGACCTGCACCCCCGTATCCCGCGTGAGCCTTGAGCCCTGCTGTCGTTTTGCCCTAAACCGGAAAAACCAGACCCGCACCGGAGCGCCAATGGATCAGCTTGACCGCCGCATCATCTCAGTCCTGCAACATAATGCCCGCGAGTCGACCACAAAAATCGCGGCAAAACTGGGCGTTGCCCGGACAACCGTGCATGAACGCATCAGCCGGATGGAAGAACGCGGCATCATTGCCGGCTATTCCGTGATCCTGAACAGCCCCGAAGATGCCCCCCGCGTCCAGGTTGTCGTTCTGCTCGAGGTCCAACAGAAGGAAACCACCCGTATCATCAAGCGGCTCGAGGCCTACCCCGAGGTTAAACTCTGTCTTTCGATCAACGGTGACTTTGACCTGCTGTTGACCGCTGACGCACCAAGGATCGAGGATCTGGATATTCTCGTTGATGATCTGGCACGAATCCCCGGTGTTCTGCGCACCAATACGAGCGTTGTTTTTGGCCGGCGGATTGATCGAATCTGATTGACTGATAACCCTCTGTAAACCAAGGCAAGGCTAGCGTGGCCCGGATTGATCAGAATCCCGGACCGGCAGAATGCCAAATCGCCTATTCATTGTCATAGCATGTGTTGCGTTGCTTCTGGCAGCGCGTCAGAGCTTTGCGGGCGCGGAGGCCCGGATGTCTCAGACATGTGATCAGGCCGCCCGCCGCGCGGCCCTCGCCCAAGACATACCGCTTGATGTTTTGCGTGCCATAACGCGGGTTGAAACTGGCCGCGCGATCAAAGGCCGACTTGAGCCTTGGCCATGGGCAATCAATGTCGAAGGGCGCGGCCATTGGTTCCGATCTGAGCAGGAGGCTAAAGCCTATGTCGCGGATATTTTCCAAGCCGGAAAACGCAGCTTCGATATCGGGTGCTTTCAAATCAACTATCGCTGGCACGGGCAGGCCTTTCAGTCGATCGATGCCATGTTCGACCCCGAGACTAACGCCAGCTACGCGGCCCGGTTTCTGAAACAGCTATATTCCGAACTTGGGTCGTGGCCGGCAGCGGTGGGGGCCTATCACTCGCGAACCCCGGCTTTGGCCAAGACCTATTCCAGCCGCTACCAGATTGTTCATGCTCAGCTTGACCCGGGCACGGCGGTGCAAACTGCCCGCATGTCGCGTGATCCCTTCACACAACCCGCCGCACCGCTGTTCCCGGTGCAAATCACCCAGTTTCCGACGGGTGCGATGGGCTCTTTGATGCCAGCCGCGGACACCCAAACAGCCTTCATCGCCTTCAACTAGGAGAATTACGTGCCCAGACTTGACGTCCGCTCCCTGTTTTCTCCGACTGTTTTGCTGGCGCTTGCGTTGATGACCGTCATCGTGATGATGATCCTGCCCATGCCGTCCTGGGTTCTGGATGTCGGACTGGCCACGTCCTTCGCCCTGGCGATCCTGATTTTCACGCTGACCCTGTTCATCGAACGGCCGCTGGATTTCTCTTCCTTCCCGACCATCCTTCTGGGGTCTTTGATGCTCCGGCTGTCGTTGAACGTCTCATCGACCAAGCTGATTATCGGTCAGGGGCATACCGGCCCCAATGCCGCCGGCGATGTGATCGAGGGATTCGCAAGCTTCGTCATGGGCGGCAGCATATACCTGGGCCTTGTCGTGTTCGGCGTCCTGTTGATCGTGAACTTTATGGTCATCAACAAAGGCGCGGCCCGCATGGCCGAAGTTGGTGCGCGATTTGCCCTGGATGGGATGCCCGGGAAACAGCTGGCCATCGACAGTGATATGTCCGCTGGCGCCATCGACCATCAAGAGGCCAAGGAGCGGCGCGAACGGGAACAACAGGAAACCACCTTTTTCGGCTCGCTCGACGGGGCGTCGAAATTCGTCAAAGGCGACGCAGTTGCCGGGCTTTTGATCACCCTGCTGAATCTGGTCATGGGGCTTGTCATGGGCGTGATCGTGCATGGGATGCCGGTGTCATCGGCGTTCGAAACCTACGCCATCCTGACTGTTGGCGATGGCTTGGTCTCGCAGATACCGGCTGTGATCATCTCGATTGCCTCCGCTTTGCTTCTGGCGCGTGGTGGAACACAGGGCGCAACTGACACAGCCATCTTATCGCAACTGGGGCGCCACCCGGCCGCCCTGGGCACTGTTGCCGGGTTGATGGTGCTTTTCGCGCTGGTTCCGGGTCTGCCGTTTCTGCCCTTTATTCTGGGGGCCTGCGTTTTGGGCTACGCCGCCTATGCGGTGCACCGAAAACAGCACCAGCGAGAAACTCAGGCACAAACCGCGTCGACCGAGGCAGACGAAGCGGTATCACAAGCGATTGGCGATATTCTCGACCTCGATGATGTTCACCTGGAATTCGCACCGGATCTGGTCAGCATGGTCCTGAACCAGGGCACCGGACTGGATGCACGCATTGCGAATATGCGGACCTATGTCGCCTCGACCTTTGGATTGATCCTGCCCGATATCCGTCTGACCGACCGGGCCGAGCTGCCGATGGGAACATATGTCATCAAGGTACATGGGGTGGAACAGGCCCGTGGTGCCCTGAACCCCGATCTGATTCTGGCGCTGGTTCAGGACGGGCACGATCTTTTACCCGAGGGGAGGGATGTCACCGAACCCGTCTATGGTGCGCCTGCGCGTTGGATCCTGCCCAAAGATCAAGAGGCCGCAGCTATGAGCGGTGCTACGATTGTCTCGCCCCCGGAAATACTGGCCACGCATCTGCTGGAAATCATCAAACAGAACTTCTCGCGTCTGTTGACGCTGAAGGCGCTACGCAAGCTGCTGTCCGAGATGACCCGGCTCAGCGACCCGGTTCGCGCCGAGGCAAACAGGAAACTGCTGGACGAGTTGATCCCCGACAAGGTTCCAATCGACACACTTCACGCCGTCCTGCGCCTGTTGCTGGACGAACGGGTTTCGATCCGCAATCTGGCGCTTATCCTCGAAAGCATCGCCGAGGCGCGCCTGACCACCACCCAACCCGAGGGGATTTGCGAACTGGTGCGGCAGCGACTTGGGTTCCAGCTTGTGGCTGACATGAAACGCGAAGACGGGTCGATCCCGCTGATCCAGCTTGCACCGGAATGGGAAGATACATTTGCCACCTATCAGGTCGATGCACCCAATGCAGGGCTGGATGTCGCCCTGCCACCGAACCTGTTCAACAAGCTTGCAGATGGCGTGGTGGACAGTGTCTCGCATTCCGCCGACCATGGTATCTTTCCTGCGGTCGTAACCTCGACCCGGCGCCGCAGGCTGCTGCGTACGATCATGCATGCGCGCGGCGTGTCCAATCCGGTTTTGTCATTTGAGGAAATCGGGCTCGAGGCGCGGCCCGCACTTGTAGGCACGGTACCCGCATGATCGCCCTCCCACCCGAACTCTTGCCGCACCTGGGCTCTGGGGCCTGGCATTTCTTTGGTGTTTTCCTACGCGTTTCGGCAATGGTATCCTTGATGCCCGCATTCGGGGAACGCAGCATCCCCACCCGTGTCAAACTTGGCACTGCCGTTGCCTTTACGTTGATCGTGGCACCGGCAGTGCCGACAAAGGAATTCGATCCCGAATTCCTGTCCATGGTCCAGCTGATCACCACCGAAATTCTTGTCGGAATGGCGCTGGGGATGGCGCTGCGCATCTTTGTTCTGACCCTGCAGACGGCAGGGTCCATCGCCGCACAGGCAACGTCACTCTCGCAAATTCTGGGCGGGGCAGCGGCTGATCCGGTTCCGGCCATGGGCTATCTGCTGACATTGGCCGGGTTGACCCTTGCCGTATTGCTTGGCCTGCACATCCGCTTGGCAGAGTTCCTGGTCCACAGCTACGATCTGTTTCCCACCGGAACCACACCTGCGGCGCCGGATTTGTCGCAATGGGGCGTGGAACGGGTCTCGTACAGTTTCAGCCTGGCATTCGCACTGGCGATGCCGTTTGTGATTGCCTCGCTGATCTACAACCTTGCGCTTGGTGTCATCAACCGCGCCATGCCACAGCTGATGGTGGCATTTGTCGGCGCCCCGGCCATCACATTTGCGGGGCTGTTCCTGCTGTTCGCCGGTGCGCCTCTGATCCTGTCGGTCTGGTCCGATGCCCTGTTTGATTTCATGCAGAACCCGCTGAAAGATCCGAGATGAGCGGACAGGACGACGACAGCGACAAGTCATACGACCCGACGCCGCAAAAGCTTCTGAAAGCACGGGAAAAGGGTGAGGTCGCCAAATCAAACGACCTGTCTGTTGTCGCAGCTTATGTCGGGCTGCTCATAGGTTTGCTTTTGGCAGGCAAGATTGGTGTTCAACATCTGGGAATATTGTTTGTCGTTCTGATCGACCAATCCGACAAGATCGGAACCATGTTGACGGATGGCCCGGCTGACGGTCTGGTGGGAGGGATGCTTGGCAAGGCTGCAATCTCGATGGCAACCATATTTGTTGTTCCCGCCACTGCGGTTCTGCTGAGCCTGATCGCCCAAAAGGCCCTGGTTTTTGCCCCCAGCAAGCTGCAGCCCAAATTGTCGCGGATCTCGATTCCGTCCAATGCCAAGAACAAATTCGGGCGCGGCGGTCTGTTCGAATTTGCCAAAAGCTTTGCGAAGCTGCTGATTTATTGCGTCTGCCTGTTGATGTTTCTGCGCGTCAACCTGCCCGAGATTTTGACTGCCAGCGCCGCGCCGCCGCAATCGTCGATCGTCTTGATGATGAACCTTTTATTCCGGTTCCTATTCATCGTTGTCACCATCGCACTGGCCATCGGAGTCGTGGACTGCCTGTGGCAATATTCCGAACATATGCGCAAGAACCGGATGTCCCGCAAAGAAATTCAGGACGAGACCAAAGACGCCGAAGGTGACCCACATGTCAAACAACAGCGCCGCCAGCGTGCACAGGAGATTGCGGCAAATCAGATGATGGCGAATGTCCCGACTGCGGATGTGATCATCGTGAACCCGACCCACTATGCGGTAGCTCTCAAATGGCAGCGGACGGCCGGCTCCGCACCGACATGCGTGGCGAAAGGTGTCGACCAGATTGCGGCCGCCATCCGCGCCTCGGCGGCCGAGGCCGGGGTTCCGATACACTCGGATCCCCCCACCGCACGGGCTCTCCATGCGACCGTCGAAATCGGGCATGAGATCGCCCCGGAACACTATCGCCCTGTCGCAGCCGCCATCCGCTTTGCCGAAGCCATGCGCAAACGCGCGAAGGACAGAATTTGATGCGGCTTACCGGACTTGCCGATCTGAAGCGTTTATCCGACGCGGCCTTCCAAAAAGAGCAACAGACCTTGCGCCCATATATCGAAGCCGAGGCCGAGATTTTGCAAAAACTGAGCCGATTGGACGCACAGCTTCAGCAGACCCTACAAAACAGCGGCCAAGCTGATGGATATCAGGTCACCGGCACTGATGTTCTGTGGCGTGGATGGGAAGAGGCAACCCGACGAAAACTCAATACAGACCTCGCGCGCGTCCGAGCGCAAAAGCTAACCAAGATGCAAGCCTTGCGGAAAGCGTTCGGACGCAAACAGGCCCTAGGAAAGCTGATTGAAGAACAACAAAAGGCCCGCCGAGACATGCTTATGAAAAAGCGATCGCGGCAATAAGCGGGCCGAAACAGGCTTCAAGTATCCTGACGGTTAACACTCATGATCAGGACTTGCAGCACGTCATCACCCAAATCCTTCTTGGCGACCTGCAGCAAAGCCTTTCGGACCAAATCCAGATTGTCGGATTCCGTAAAGTTTCCGTTGAAACCACCGGTATTTGCGTGATCGAACAGTACCTGCAGAAACCCATCTCTCAACTTTGGCTCAAACTCATAAATCGTTTCAGCAACGCCGGGTTTGGTTTCCAGGCTCAGCGACATTGTGACCAACGCGGCAATCCGGTCGGACTTCACGACCGGGATCACAAACTGTTTCGTCATCTTCAGATATTCATACTTGCTGGCCGTATCCTTTTTGTCCGACTTGGTCTTAGTGGCCTTCTCCTTGGCTTTCTTGGGTTCGGCGGCAGCGGATTTATCCATGTCACCATCTTTGGTTTTTCCAGAAGGAGACATGGCAATTCCCGCACCAATTCCACCGCCCAGGCCAACAAGCAGAAACAATATAGGAAGTAGCTTTTTCATTGTTATACGACCTCAGAACGGCAAAACTGTATCGAGGACCTGCTGGCCGTAACGGGGCTGCTGCACATCCATGATCTGACCGCGGCCACCATAAGACACGCGCGCCGAAGCAATCTTGTCATAGGTGATTTCATTTTTCCGCGAGATATCCTGTGGCCTCACATATCCCGTGACCAATAGCTCTCGGAGTTCGAAATTCACGCGCAGCTCCTGCGAGCCCGATATGGCCAACACACCATTCGGCAAGGCGTCGATGACGGTCGCGGCGACTCTGAGTGTCAGCTTTTCCTTACGCTTGACCGAGCCCTTGCCCTTACTAACCGATGATGAGTCGATCCCAACAGCTTCGTCCAGCGTCGCCCCGTCGGGCAGCCGTTCCAGCGCCCGCTGCGGCAGGCCGAACAGGTCGGGAACCTCAAGATTTTCTGACCCGCTGCGTGAGCGATTTGTGTCGTTGGATATCTCGGCTTTCTCGTCCAACTCGATGACAACCGTCAGAATATCGCCTTTTTTGATAGCGCGCTGATCTCCCAAAAGCGATTGTTGGCCACCGCTCCATAGCGAGGACCGATCAACATTGCGCTGTGGCTGCGTGTGCAACGGCAAACCCGGCCACAGCATGGCAACATGTTCAGCAGACTCGTCCGCGGGTGTGAAACTTGGCGGTTTTCCCAAATGATCCAGTCGACCACAGGCGGTCAGAGCCAGACATGCCATCATCAACAGTTTTAGTTTTCCGAACATCATTTTACCTCGATTTGACCGTTAGGCCGGATAAAGCCAACAACAGTTGTACGTGACGACAGATTCATGACCCGAATTCGGTCGCCGACAGCCCCGCGCCCCAGAGCACGGCCTTCGGCCTTGATCGAAAGGGGACGACGGTCAAAGACCAGAACCACCAGATCATTGCGGTCCACCAGCGCGGGCGGCCCGACATCTGCTGCGCGAACCGGGCGTCCGGGGTAAAGCGCGACGCGTGCTTCCTGACCGATCAAATCATCGGGGTTTGTAACCGCTCCGAGGACAACCTGATCTTTGATCTCAAGATCGGCGGCCGAGATCACCTCTTTGGCGCGTATGGTCCGGATCGGCACCGCGATCTCAGCCAAGGCACAAAGCGGGCTGATCGTCACCAGTGCTATGAATAGGGCGCGCATCACCGCACCTGTGTTGTTGCGCCCATCATCTGATCGACGGCCGAGATGACCTTGGCGTTCATCTCATACCCTCGCTGGGCTTCGATCAGTTCGGTGACTTCGCGCACGGCATCTACCGAGCTGTCCTCGAGATATCCCTGACGCAATGTGCCCATCCCGCCCTCGCCCGGAGTGCCGATGACAGGCGAGCCCGAGGCTTCGGTTTCTTTGAACAGGTTGCTGCCGATCGCCTCCAGCCCCTTGGCATTGGAAAAACTGGCCAGGGTGAATTCACCGAGCAACTGTCCCTCGGCGGTATCATCGAAATAGGCGTAGACCTCACCGGATGCATTGATCGAGATCGACCTTGCATCGTCTGGGATTGTGATCTCTGGCGCGACAGCGAAGCCATCTGAAGTGACGATCAACCCTTCGGCCGAGCGTTTCAGGCTGCCGTCACGGGTAAAGCCAGACTGACCGCTCGGCAACGTCACCTCAAGATAGCCGCGCCCTTCGATTGC
Source organism: Ruegeria sp. CDSC052 (assembly GCF_059610685.1). Lineage (NCBI taxonomy): Bacteria > Pseudomonadati > Pseudomonadota > Alphaproteobacteria > Rhodobacterales > Roseobacteraceae > Ruegeria > Ruegeria sp. CDSC052. The sequence goes on along the minus strand of NZ_JBXWOB010000006.1, from coordinate 86,576 downwards.
GACATCCAAATCGCTGCCAGTGGCCGCCAATGCACCCTGTGCCAGCTGCACGGTGACCGCGGCGGGGCGCACCCCCAGACCCAGTTGGATACCAGTGGGCAAGACGGTGCCGTCATTGGCATTCACCGTCCCCGCGCGCGCCATTTGTTGATAGTGCAGGTCTGCAAACTCGGCGCGGCGCGCGTTGTAGCCTGTGGTATTCATATTCGCCAGATTGTTCGAGATCGTCTCGACCCGCATCTGCTGAGCGGTCATGCCCGTCGCTGCGATTTTCAGTGCCCGCATATCAATTCCTCCGTTATCAAATCAGCGCATCAGCGCCTTAAGCGCCCCACGCACACGTTCGTCTTCGGTTTCAAGAAAACTCTGCCCCAACTCATAGGCGCGCTGGATTTCGATCATCCGGGTGACCTGTTCGATCGCGTTCACGTTCGATCCCTCGAGGAATCGGTGCACAATGACCGGCTCATCCACGGGTTCAATCGCTGCATCTGACCGAAATTGCGTGCTGCCTTCGCGCACCAGGCTCGTGGGATCAGCAACGTGGTAGACGCCGATCTGTCCCAGAACCTGCCCTTCGATACTGAGCGTGCCGTCGCTGCCGACATCAATCGACGCGGCATCCGGCGGAATGAAAACAGGGGCGCCATTGCTGTCCAGAACCCGGTACCCATCCATGGTAACCAGATCACCCTCGGCACTGGGTGAAAACGCACCCGCCCGTGTCAGCCGGTTGCCGCTGGGGGTTTCGATCATGAAAAACCCGTCGCCTTCGATGGCGAAATCAAATTGCCCGCCGGTTTCGGTCAGAACGCCTTGTTGCAACGAGGTATTGCGTGCCTCTGCCCGCGCCATGGACAAGGACGGATTGCCCGGCGAGGCTTTCACGAACTCGGAAAACACCAAGCCCTGCTGGCGGTACCCCGTGGTATTGGCGTTGGCGATATTGTTCGCCACCAACCGCATTTCATTCATCAGCCCCGATTGGCGGGATAAGGTGGTATATGAGGTATCCATCAGCGGCCTCCGGCGATCAGTGGGATGAGGGTTGAGGTGAAGAACGTCACCAGCGTCTGGGTCATGAACCCCATCGAAATCCAGAAAACGATCACGATGGCGATCAGCTTTGGCACAAAGGTCAGCGTCATTTCCTGCACCGAGGTCAGCGCCTGGAACAGACCCACAACCAGACCCGAGACCAGTGCCACCGCCAGGATCGGGACGGATGTGATCACCGCGACCCAAAGCGCCTGGCGGACAATGTCATAATAGAGACCTTCGCTGAGCATCTATCAGACCGGCATCCGCAGGATTTCCTGATAGGCCTCGACCACTTTGTTGCGCACGATGACGGCGGTTTCGACGGCCAGTTCGGTCTGCGCCAACGCCTGAACCAGCGCGTGCGGATCGGCTTGGCCGGTCATCGCCGCGCCGGACATCTGCTCGGACTGTTTCAATGTTGCGGCAAAGTCCTGAAAGGTTGAGCGCAACCCCTGTGCCATTCCGGCAAGGTCGGGGTCGGGCTGCGTAGCGGGCCGCGCTACGGCATAGCTCTGCGCGGCGGTCAGGGATCGGATATCCATTCTGGTGTCCTTTATTTTCTGAGAAGTTCCATAAGGCTCGACGACATTTGTCGTGTCTGGTCGAACATCTTGAGATTGGCTTCGTAGCTGCGCTGCGCTTCACGCGCGTCAGCGATTTCGATCATCAAATCTACATTGGACCCGCGATAATGGCCGGTCTCATCGGCCAACGCATGGCCGGGGTCATAGATGCGCGACAGGTCGCGACGATCAAGCTTAACGCGCCCGGTCTCGACCATTTGCGCACCATCTTTGCTGACCGCTTCAAACGGCACGGTTTTGCGCCGATATCCCGGCGTATCCGCATTCGAGATGTTTTCGGAGACGTGCCGCAAACGGGCTGCCTGCGCGCGCAGAGCGCTGGCCGAGGCGGAAAGGGAATGGGAAAAATCGCTCATCTCTCAGCCCTCCTCACCCGCGACCAAGGCTGGTACGCAGGATGCCAATCGAGGATTTATAGATCGCCAACGCGCGGTCATGTTGACGCTTGACCTCGACCGCTTTGAGCATTTCTTCCTCAAGAGAAACACCATTTCCGTTGGGATCGCCCGAGGGCGCGGCATCGAACTCGGCCCAGGGTTGGACAGCGGCGGCGCCGTTCAGATGCCCGGCCCGCGTGGCGGTCATCGCAACCTCATGCCCGGAATTTTCGAAAGCTTTCTGAAAGGCCTCGATATCGCGGGGCTGATAGCCCGGCGTATCCGCATTTGCCATGTTTCGCGCAATGACAGACTGCCGTTGCCCGGCATGGGTTGCCATTGCGTACGCTGTCTTAAAGACGTTCAGGTCAGAGAACATCGGGGTTTCTCCCTCGATCAATTTCAATCAAGGCTTAACCCCGATTCCTTTAGAAACCGTTTTCAGAAACCCGTTGGAGAACCCACGATGACCGATCTCGACCCGATGCTTCTGAAATGCGAATTCGACCGTCTGTCTGCCATGAGCCATATGGGCCGCGTGGCCAGTGTTGGGCGCGGCGCCATAGAAATAAAGGGGTTGGAGTACGTTGCCCGCATCGGCGACAACCTGACCCTGCGGCGGCGCAGCGGCCCGGATCTGGCAGGTGAAGTTCTGCATGTCGAATCGGATCTGATCCACATGTTACCCGCCGCTGCACCCGATGGGGTTTGCCTAGGCGATCGGGTGATTCTAAATCAGACACCGGCATTTTCCCCCGGACTGCACTGGCTGGGCCGGGTCATTGATCCCTTCGGCAAACCGCTAGACGGCAAGCCGTTGCTGTCGGGCACACAGGAAAGAGATATCCTGCAAAATCCGCCACCTGCCGTTGTCCGCAAACCGCTGGGCGCACGGATGGAAACCGGGCTGAGCATTATGAACACCATGTTACCTGTGGTGCAGGGGCAGCGTATCGGCCTGTTCGCCGGGTCAGGGGTCGGCAAGTCGACCCTGTTGGCGACGCTGGCGCGGTCGATGCAGGCAGACGCGGTTGTGGTCGCTCTGGTCGGCGAACGGGGTCGTGAGGTCAATGAGTTCGTTGAACATGCGCTTGGAGCCAAGGGGTTGGCACGATCTGTGGTTGTGGCGGCAACCTCGGATCAGTCAGCGCTGGCCCGCAGGCGCTGTGCATGGGCGGCACTTTCAGTCGCGGAATTCCTGCGGGATCAAGGGCTGAACGTCCTGTTTCTGGCCGATTCGGTCACTCGCTTTGCCGAGGCGCACCGCGAAATCGCTGTTGCGATGGGTGAGGCCCCCTCTTTGCGCGGGTTCCCACCTTCGGTCACGTCCTTGATCGCTGGTCTTTGCGAACGAACCGGGCCGGGCACGGCTGATCAGGGTGATATCACAGCAGTTTTCAGCGTTCTGGTTGCGGGCTCGGACATGGATGAACCGATAGCGGACATTCTGCGTGGCGTTCTGGACGGGCATATCGTCCTGAGCCGCGAAATCGCCGAGCGCGGCCGTTTCCCCGCCATTGACCTCAGCCGGTCGGTTTCACGCAGCCTGCCGGGAGCTGCCTCCGAGGCGGAAAACCGGATGATCTCGGAAACCCGCAAGCTGGTTGGCAGTTACGAGCAATCCGAGGTTATGATCAAAGCCGGGCTTTATGCCGATGGCGCAGACCCGTTATTGGATCAGGCAGTCCGGGTTCATGACGAGCTTGATGCCTTTTTCGGCAAGGCCGAGTCGGACGGAATCAGCAACAGTTTCAACCACCTGCAACTGATTCTGCGCCGTGCCGGGGCAGCATTACCGCAGTGAGGAATTCAAGACAGTTTTAAGTGTTAAGCCCACCTTAAGACCTGCCCGGCTACCCCTGTAACTGGGTGATAAAAAGGTGGTGGAGATGGGTGCGCAATCCAATGTGGCGCCAATCATCATCAAGAAGAAACGTGTGTCAGGTGGCGATGGTCACCATGGTGGCGCGTGGAAAGTCGCATATGCCGACTTTGTCACAGCCATGATGGCGTTCTTCATGTTGATGTGGCTGCTGAATGCAACAACGGAACAACAACGCAAAGGGCTTGCGGATTATTTCTCGCCGACCATTCCCATAAACCCGGTTTCGGGTGGCGGCGATGGGGCCTTTGGCGGCAATAACATGTTCTCTGAGGAAACTCTGGTCATGGACGGGACCGGCGCCAGCAAACGCAGCCCGACGCCCGCGCGACAAGCGCGTGGATCGGTTGGCGTCAGCTCGGACGGCGGCGGAAAAGAAACGGTCGAAGACTTTTCCTCACTGGAATCAGAGCTTATGGGGCGAACCGGCGAAAGCATGGTGTCCGACAAGGTCCTCAAACATATCGTCACCCGCGTGACGGATGAGGGTCTGGTGGTCGAACTCTTCGCCACCAAGGATCAACCTCTGTTCGAATCAGGGACGAACCAACCAACCAATATGCTGCGTGCTCTGACATTGTTGGTGGCCCGATCCTCTGATCTGGTGACAAATGACATGGCGGTCGGAGGGCATGTCGGTTCCTCGCCGGTGGTTCTGGCCAAAAACCCGGCCTGGGATTTGTCTACCTCGCGCGCTCAGCAAGTTCGCCAAATGCTGCAGGACAAGGGTGTTGCGCCGCTCAGGTTGGACCGCGTAACCGGTCATGCTGATCGAAAATTGTCGGATGAAAACCCGATGGCCGTACGCAACAACAGGATCGAGATTATCTTTCTGCGCGGCACCTGAGAATAAAAGGATAGACGGCATTTTACCCGTTAGCGCGCTGTTAAGGCCCAGCGCGTTAGCTGTTGCATCAAGATTTGACGCAACAGAAGGGCGTGCCAATGACAATTTCCTCTTCGCTGAACGCAGGTGTGGCCGCATTGAAGGCCAATGCAAACCGGCTGGCGACGATCTCGGACAATATCGCGAATTCGTCGACCTTCGGGTATAAACGGGTCGAAACCGATTTCCATTCGATGGTCACCTCCGGCCAGGGCGGCAGCTATTCCGCTGGGGGCGTTCGCACCACCAGCCAACGCCTGATCGACCAGCGCGGTTCGCTGGTGACAACCAACAACTCCACCGACCTTGCGGTGCGTGGGCGCGGCATGATGCCTGTACGACCAAGTTCTCAGATCGCGGCCGGTTCGAATGAGATGTTGCTGACCACGACAGGGTCGTTCCGCACCAATGAAGAAGGATATCTGGTCACCGAATCAGGGCTTGTTCTGCTGGGTTGGCGTGCGAATGCGGATGGAACCATCCCTGCGGTTCCGCGTGACACTCCAGCTGCGCTTGAACCCATTCAGCTCAGTGTTAATCAACTGTCGGGCGCGCCCACGACGCAGATGAATCTGCGCATGAACCTGCCCGCGACCGCTACGGATGCGGGTTCCCCTGGCGACATGCAACCCTTGTCCGTTGAATATTTCGACAATCTGGGAAAATCCGAAAGCGTTGATATCGAACTCGTCCCTACAGTGCCGGCCACCGGCAGCAGTAACGAATGGACGATGATCATGCGCGATTCAGCCTCGGGCGGCACCATTATCGGTGAATACACCCTGACCTTCACCGATAGCCGAACTGCGGGTGGCACGCTGGCCAGCGTAACTGCGGTCACCGGCGGTGCATATGACCCAGCAACCGGCAGCGTTGTGGTGAACGTGGCCGGCGGCCCAATGGAGATCAATATAGGGGAAATCGGGGATGCCGACGGAATCACGCAACTGTCCGATACATTTGCACCAGTTTCGATCACGCGCGACGGTTCGGCGGTCGGCACCATGACCAGCGTTCAGGTTGACGAAAACGGGTATGTTTATGCGTTCTACGATACCGGTGTCAGCCGACGCATGTACCAAATCCCATTGGCGGATGTTCCGAACCCAAATGGACTGACCGCGCTGGACAGCCAGACCTATGCACCATCCCGGGAAAGCGGGACGTTCTTTCTGTGGAATGCGGGGGACGGGCCAACCGGCGACCTGGTTTCTTTTGCGCGCGAAGAATCCACTACCGATGTGGCGACCGAGCTGACCTCGATGATCCAGACACAGCGGGCTTACTCTTCCAGCGCAAAGGTTATCCAAACGGTGGATGAGATGCTTCAGGAAACAACCAATATCAAACGCTGATCAGGGTTTTGATTCAGGAAAGGGACCTGCAGAATGAATATGTCCACAGCATTGAACAACGCGTTGGGCGGCCTGACCGCCGCCAGTCGCGGTGCGGCGGTTGTGTCCGAAAATATTGCAAACGCATTGACGCCCGGCTACGCGCGCAGGTCTTTGGAACTGGCAACCAACACGATTTCCGGCCACGGCGTGCGTACCGTAGGTGTCATTCGTCATCAGAATCCCGTCCTCACGTCCAACCGCCGGGCCACGGATGCCGATCTGGCCTTCCACACCACCATTTCAGACTTTCACACAAGGTTGGAATCTTTGGTAGGGTCCGCCGATGATCCCGCTTCGCTTGTGGTTCGACTGGCTGATTTTGACAACAGCCTTTTAACAGCGGCAAGCCTGCCGGATTCCAGTGAAAGACTGGACCAGGTTGCGCGCACGGCTCAGGATCTGGCGCGCGGCCTGAACGCAGCCTCTGAAGGGTTACGGCAGATGCGGTCCGACGCGGACCGGTCCATCGGCAAACAGGTCGACACCCTGAATCAGACCCTCAAGGATATTGAAGAGCTGAATGCCAAGATCCCGGCCATTAAGTATTCCGGCGCCGATATTGGTGGGATACTGGATCAACGACAGGTCCTGATTGATCAGGTCAACGAACTGGTTCCTGTAAATGTGATTCAAAGGGACAATGATCAGGTCTCGCTTTATTCTGATGGCGGCTTGATATTGCTGGAAAACACTGCGGCCGAGTTCTCCTTTTCGACAACCGGCGACACCAAGCCCCATATGACCCTGGCAAACGGGTTGTTGTCCGGGCTTGAGATGAACGGAAACACTGTCCGCACCAGTGGCGATTTTGCCCAAATTCGCGGCGGTGCCTTGATGGCCCAATTCCAGATTCGGGATGAAATCGCGGTTGAGGCTCAGGTCGATCTGGATGCTGTTGCGCGCGATCTTATCGAAAGGTTCGAAACGCCGGGGCTGGATCCGACCGCGCTGGCCACGGATCCGGGCGTGTTCACCGATGACGGCAACCGGTTTGATCCGGCATCGGTGACGGGATTGGCCTCGCGCATCAGCTTGAACGCAATCGTCGACCCGGACGCCGGAGGAGAGAGCTGGAAACTTCGCGCCGGGCTGGGTGCGGCCACACCCGGCAGCGCCGGAGATGCCAGCCAACTGCGCGCCTTCAGCTCAATTCTGAACGACGAGCGCCCTGTTGCAGGCTCGGTTTTCGGGGCCGGAAACATGCGCGCCGCCGACATCTCCGAGGCGTTGCTGTCACGGGTTGGCTCGGGCGCCCATGTGGCCGACGGGCGGCGGGTGTTTGCAAACAGCGCCAATCTGGAAATGACGGCCATTGAGGCCGAACAGGGCGTCGATACCGATCAGGAATTGCAGCGGCTAATGCAAATCGAACAAGCCTATGCGGCAAATGCCAGACTGGTTTCGGTCGTCGATGAACTTATGGACACGTTGTTGAGGCTGTGATGATGAATGTAACCTCTATGGGCGACCTAGCGCGCGGATTGACCCTGAAATCGCGGGCGACTGATATCAAAAATCAGATCGAAACCCTGTCTTATGAGATGTCTTCAGGCAAAGTGCAGGATGTCTCCGGCCATCTGGACGGGGATTATTCCTATCTTCTGGATATGGATCGCAACCTGTCACGCCTGGATGCCTTTCAGGTGGCCACAGCCGAAGCTGGCCTGTTCACTGACGGCATGCAGCTAAGCCTTACAACGGTCAACGACGCGGTGGGGCGCCTGACGTCATCCTTACTGGCATATGGGACCTCCAATCAGGCGGTCACGCATGAGCATGCCTCTGTCCAGGCCAGAAATGAGCTGGATACGGTCATGTCGGCATTGAACACCCGTGCGGGTGGCCGAAGCCTGTTTTCCGGCGTGGATACCGATGTGTCGCCTCTGGCATCTGCGGATACCTTGTTGACAGCGTTAGAGGCTGAGTTGACGGGGCTGACAACACTCACGGACATCACACAAGCTGCGGAAGACTGGTTCAATGATCCTGCGGGTTTCGATGCGGTTATCTATCAGGGCTCAGATACGGCGCTGGCACCGATGAGCATTTCGGAGAATGAAAGTGTCTCTATTCCGATCACTGCGACCGATCCGACGCTCAAAGCCGCGTTGCGGGACATCGCCGTCGCCGCCCTGGTTTCGGTCGATGGTCTGGGACTGCCGAATGATCTGCGGACGTCCTTATTCACCCAACTCGGGAGCGAGCTTGCCAACACGCAGGACGGCACAGTGAACCTGCGGGCGGATGTTGGTTCGGCGGAGGCCCGGATTGAACAAGCCGCCACGCGCAACGCGGCGGCGCGTACCAGCCTCGAATACAGCCGAAACTCTCTGATCGCCGCGGACCCGTATCAAACCGCAGTGCAACTGCAGACTGTCCAATTTCAATTGGAAAGCCTGTATTCTGTCACCGTTCGCAACGCGAACCTATCGTTGGTTAATTTCCTGAGATGAGATTACTTGCCATTCTCTTGATCCTGCTTCCAAGCCTGTCTTTTGCCGGGGCTATCCGGCTGAAGGACCTTGTCGATTTCGACGGGGTGCGCAGCAATGACCTTGTTGGCTATGGCCTTGTGGTCGGATTGAATGGTACCGGCGACGGGCTCAGGAATTCTCCGTTCACCGAAGAGATCATGTCCAATATTCTGGAACGGCTTGGTGTGAACGTGAATGGTGAGGATTTTCGCCCCAAAAACGTGGCCGCCGTGCTTGTGACAGCCAGCCTGCCCCCCTTTTCGCGGGTTGGTGGACAGATCGACGTCACCGTTTCGGCAATCGGCGATTCCAAAAGCTTGCTGGGCGGGACGCTTATCATGACACCGCTGAATGCGGCAGATGGTCAGATCTATGCGGTGGCGCAGGGGACGGTCCTTGCCGGTGGCGCCGTTGCCGAAGGCGATGCGGCTTCGGTCACTCAAGGGGTTCCGACATCCGGCGTGATCCCCTCCGGGGCACGGGTCGAACGTGAAATCGACTTTGAGCTTTCCGATCTGACCCAAATGCGCCTGGCTCTGCGTGAACCGGATTTCACAACCGCCGGTCGGATCGAGCAGGCAATCAATACCGAATTCAACCGGGCCGTAGCGATCATGCGCGATTCCGGGACGGTCGAACTGAATATTGCAGCGACACAGGCGATCTCGACCGCGCATGCGCTTGGGCGCATTGAGAACATCCTGGTAGAGCCAGAAACAAAGGCGCGAGTAGTAGTCGATCAGCGTTCGGGCACGATTGTCATGGGTCAGGAAGTGCGGATCTCACGTGTGGCAGTCTCACAGGGCAATCTGACACTGACGGTCGAAGAGGCCCCAATCGCAGTTCAGCCGAACCCGTTCGCCCGAGGCGAAACCGTCGTGGTTCCGCGCACAGTGGCCGGCATCGAAGAAGAGGAAGGCACCGGTTTAGCAGAAATTCCCGAGGCCACAACCTTGTCCGAAGTCGTCGCCGGGCTTAACGCGTTAGGTGTCTCACCCCGCGACATGATCGACATCCTGAAAACGATCAAAGCCGCCGGAGCGTTACACGCCGAGTTCATCGTTCGATGACGGGCTATCCCGGCGGTAGGCGCACAGCCCCAAGACCCGCCGGGAATTCACGTCACTTTGATTTCCAACTGTCCAACCATTTGCGGAATCGGTTGCGATGCTCGCCGATGGCGTCGCCGGTTGCATACAACCCATCCTCGACACTCTCGATCATCGGATCGATCCGCGCCTGACGGAACCTGCGCCAGCGCACCCAGATTGCCCAGACAATCGCAAAGAAGACCGTCAGGAAGACGATGTTGAACCAAGGGATCAGACGCGCATCCGGACCATCGACATGTTTGATAAAGACAGCGTTGGGAAAGATCGACATGAACTCATTCCGCCAGCCATAATGCGTCACGGCAACCCAGTCCGGGTCGTTTTTGTCCGAGATCGCGTCATTGGCTTCGGTATACAAATTGGCAGTGTCGAATTTGAAATAGGGCGGCCAACCCCAGCTGGTATCTTCGTTGCGATACACAATCGGTTTGCCATTGGCACGTACGGCCTGAATGAACTGTACATCCCGGTTCGACAGACTGGCCGACTGATCATCGGGCTCGGACCAGAAGATCCGGGTCCAGTCGTTCAGGTCCTGCCGTTCTTCATAGGTGTTGACGATCCGAACCACATCCCGTTGCGGCAGAGAATACTGAAGGACTACGGCGACCGTTCCCCAGAAAATCAGAATGAATGCCCATTTCAAATAGGCCATGCTTTACCTCTCACATGTAGTTCACAATGTAGATCAGCGACCCGATCGCTACCCAAGGCACAACATAGACACCCAGGATCAATTTGCGCCGGAACGAATTGTCATAGACGTGCAGCCCCCGTGCGACAAAGGCTGCCTTGTCTCCGGTTTTGCCCTTTTCGTCCCACCAATGCTCTAGCCTGCGGCGACGCACACTGCGTGAATACAGCGACAGGGCAAAATAGGCCACGGTCTGGATGACTAGCAGGATCAGAAACAGGCGCATCGCTCCGAACATTTCAATCCTTTCCTAACGCGCCCCAGGGACCAACGCGGGCGATAACAGTTTCGCTGATCCTGTCTCGACCGCTCATATCCGGCTCATGTCCGAACAGGGCAGCGCGGGCACCCGCCTTGTCCACCTGATACTCACGCGCGAGGAAATCAGCAACATAGGCCTTCTTGGCCTCGGACCAGGATTTGTAGGTGCTATAGAACAGCTCTTTGTGGCAGATGAACATCTGGCGCGGGTCCAGTGGGGCCAATTCGGCCAGCAGCATGTTCACCAGATCACGGTTCGGCGTATCGGCGGCCCGCAGCGTATAGAAATACGCCGAATGATCCGAGGTGATCCGGGGCCACCGCCCGCCATCCGTCGCCCAACGCAATAGCTGCGCCAGCCCATGATAGGCCTCTGGCAACCGATCCGCGTGGGTGCGCGCCAGCCGACGCATATCACTGCGGTTCAGGCCAGTCAGATCGACCCCGGCATCAGCGGCCGCGTCGACGGTCAGGAAGTCCATCTTTTGCTGCAGGATCGCAGCAGCATCCACGCCGCGCGCCTTGACGATGGGTTCGACCAGGTCGTTATAGTCCAGAAACTTGGCGATCTGGTTCCGCTGCGACGGGTCAAACGTGTATTTGATGTTCAGATCGTCGGGCTTTTCGCCCATACAGATCGCCGCCGGGTGATCCATGTCTGGAAACAGATACAGACCACCGAAATGCGCGGTCCAGAAATTACGCTGTTCAAAGGCAGTGTGGCGCAGGTGGACCGGGTTGCGGGTGACATCGCCGGTTTCCTTGGCCGTTTCGATCATCTTTGCGATCAACACATCATCGAACCAGGCGTCCTCTTCGGTTTTGAACTGCTCGACCATGCCTGCCAGTTGCTGAGCCTTGCGTAGGGTGCCGCCAGCAGTATCGGCCTCAATCTCGATCTTCTGGATGTTGAAAAGATCGCGCGGGGTGCTGAGCTTGATGACCGAGTTCACCAGTTCTCCGGCCACCGCATCGGTGGCGGTCAGAGCGAACAGCTGCGCTTCGTTCATTTCGATGAATTCGCGCAGGATATCGCGCGAGGTCGAGAATTTGACGTTCAGCAGAGGCGCGCGTTTCTGCTCGGTCGTCAGCAAGATGAACTGCCGGTTGACCCCATTGGGGTTGAGGTAGAGCTCATCCTCCAGCTCAATCCCCACCTCTGGCGAGTAGCCCGAGATATCGACATGGAAATCCCTCAGCGCCGTGGTCTTGCCCGCCAGATGCTGCAGCGCGCGGTTATACCGCTCGACCAGAGCCGGGCTGGAGATATGGACGAGATTGCCAAACATCAGACCTTTTTCGATGAGGCGGATCATTTCTCAAACAACCCAAAGAACCAAGGTGCGTATTTTGTCGCCAAAACACCGACAAACAACATAATTACACCTACAATAATTTTGTCTTTGTTTCGCTGCCAGAAAGTATCACTCCGGGAGTGATAGACCGGACTGACAAACTCAAGAATTACCAATAACAAAAACGCAACATACAGAGCAGTCTCAAAGTTTGCGCCCAAGGATACGGGCTGTGTTTCCGCGTCGGTCCCAGCAAAAAAATCATTGATCCAAAAGCCCAACATTGCACCAATCCAAACGAAGCGGGGCACAATAGTGAAAGGCCACAAAACCGGTGTTCTAAATGACTTAAGTTCGGCTTCGATTTTTTGGCGAAGCAGTTCTAAACCTTCATTTTTTTCACTACCGAAGTTTCGCAGTCTAATTGTAGTGCAGTAACCAAGTTTAGCGACCAAACTTGGTTGCATAATGCCTTCAGGGCTAATCTCAATTTTTGTGTTGCCTCTAAGTAAGGGCAAGTTGTCTTTCATGTCTTTAACATCATCAAATCTGTACCTAGAGGTTTCCGCGCTGATTTTTGTCTCTGGCGATTCATACTTCTCTAGAAGATGGATTAACTCGGAACCGGAAATCCTCACGTGCCCAAGGGGCTTTCCGATAGGCCACTGAGGCTTTTCTAATTCTTTAACCAAAGTTTTGACCTCCAATGGACAGTAGAGTGTTTTTCGCTACACGTAACAGCTTTGGTTGGTTGCTGCCGCGACCTGAAATCACCCTTTCCCCTCCAAATACCGCCGCTTGGCCTCTTCCATCCGGCCCATCTCGCGGACGGCGTTGTCGATGGCGACCTCGTCGCTCTTGTCGGCATAGCGGAATTCGCTGTCGGCGTAGCGGTTGATCTCTTGGATCACCATTTCCACCGTGATCGGTTGGCGCAGGTCCTCGATCATCGCTTTCTTGGCGTCGTAGTCGCGGAACAGGAACAGGTCGGGGTTTTCCATCCATTCGTCGGGCAGTTCGAAATCCATCGCGCGGACCTTCACCGCATCGGTGATGTTCTTGATCGCGCGACCGGTGAAGCGCTCATCCGCGGCCTGGATCGCCTTGAGGTATGTGCCCAGTTTGGCGATCGTGTCCAACTGGCCGATATCGCCGGAAACCCGGTCATAGACCTGCAAGAGAGCCTCTTCATGCGGGCGGGAATGGCTTTCGAAACTGGCGGCAACGGCTTTCTTGATCTCCTGTGCGGCATAGGCTTCGTGCTCGCCCAGCGGGATGTCGTGGTTGCGGCCCATCAGCAGGTGCAGGATGTCGATGTAATCCTCGCGTGTTTGCGGCCCGTCCACCAAAAACCGAGCACCCGCCCTCTGGCGCAGGGCGTCGTCCACATTCTCGGGGTAGTTCGAGAACATGCCAAAGGTGCAGTTGCCGCGCACGACGGTGTTGGCGCCCGCAAAGCTTTCCATCAGCACGGCGGTGATTTCCAACTGCCCGGCTGACGACTGACGGTCGCCGCGTTTGCCCGCCAGCTGGTCGATATCGTCGATGGTGCCGAAGCCGATGACAGAGGGGTCGATGATCGAATTGATAAACGCTTTGGCGTTCTGGCCGGATTTGCCCTGATAGCTGTCGATATTGTCGGTGCTCAGGTTCTGATAGCGGAACGGATAACCCGCGTTGTGGCAATAGTCGTTGATCAGCCCGGCCATCATCTGGATCAGGGTGGTCTTTCCGGTGCCCGGTTTGCCGTCGCCCATGAAGGTAAAGATGAACCCGCCAAGCTCGGCAAACGGGTTCAGGCGGCGGTCGAAGTCATAGGCCATCACCATCTTGGCCAGCTTCATCGCCTGATACTTGGCGATGTGGTTGCCGACTACCTCGTTCGGTTTCTTGAACGTCATGGTGAGGGTGGTGGACTTCGCCTTGGAAGCTGGTTCGAACCCCCGGATCGTCAGATCATCAGCCTCGATGTGCCATGCGGCGTTCTGGAACGGGGCCAGATGGCCTGCTGACTGCGCGCGCAGCGCGGCCTTGTCCATCAGCTGCTCGGCATAGGCGCTGGTTGCCGCGATCAGGTGGGCATCATCGGGCGCGTGTTTGGCGAGGGTCTGGTCCAGCTCCCACAGCGCGCCGTGCAGGGCGAGCTGGCCATTGTCGGTCAGAACCTCTTCGATTTCTCCAATATCAACGGTGGTTTCACCCAGATGCGACGACATCAGATAGGCCAGTGCATTGCCGAATGTGTGAGAGGTGATCAGCGCCTCGGCCGTTAGCAGTTCCGAGAATTCGGTCTTGCGCGCGGCGGGCAGATCGCCCGCAAGGTTTGCGCGTTTGAGATCAGCCAGCGGGGTCTGTTCGGCATAGGCTTCAGACACCGCCAGAGCGATGGCGATGGCGCGACGAATGGCCTGCTGCGTGGTGGCCTGCGGGGGTGAAACCAGCGTATCGCCGTCATCTGACGCCTCGATCCGTTCCACCAGATGCACCCCGTCAGCCCGCACAGTCCGCCGTGTCACCAAACCTGGCGTGGTGGACCGAAACCGCCGACCCGTGGAGACGCCCGGCGACCTCTCAACCGCGGCCTCAACCGCTTTGGCAATCCGCGGCGCGTGCTCGAACCCGTTCAGCAAGGCGGTGGCCGCGGTGTAGTGCTTGCGAATATCGTCTTCGCGCAATTCCATCTGGTCTGACGTCAAACTCATCTCAAAATCGCCTTTACTGTCTTCAATATCTCAACACCTGCCCGGTCTTGCTGACGACGAACTTGCGCACGTCACCAAAGCCCGGCGGGTTGCGCTCGGCCAGTACCTGGAACGGGCGTTGTGGCAGAATGATCGAGCGCTCGGTTTGCGTCGCCCCGGTCTCGGCTCCTTGCCCGCCGAATGGGTCCAGCGCAAAGACCTCGCGGTCTACGGTCCCGAACCAGCCCGAGCGTTCTTGAATCACATCCTCGCTTCGCAGCGCTTCAGTGGTCCAGGCCAAGGCCCAATCCTGACCCGCAGGGGATTTCGCATCCTCCAGCACCTGCCGCAGCGGGCCGGATTGCTCGGTAAAGGCCGAGGAGTACATCGGCCCCACATGAATGCGGCGCAGGTGTTTGGGATGCAGGTCGTCGAAATCCTGATCAAAGCCTTTGGCGATGGTCACCAGTTTCAGCCCACCCAAGGATTGCGCCATCAGATGCGCCTGCACTTCGGGCCAGCGGCGTTGATCTTTGGGCAGGGCCGTGCGCCCCGAATCCTCCAACTCCATCAGGTAGATGACCGGCAGGTTTATTTGGCTGTCATAGACGGCCCAGTGGATCAGGAACCTGCGCCGCTCGCCCTCATTGCCAATCCAGTGACATTCGGGATCGTTGCGGGCCCAGAACAGCTCACCCTTCAGCAATTCCTCGTAATAGAGCCTTTGGGACAGCGCGAATTGCAGCTTGGTCGGGATCTCCCGGTCGCTGATGATGGTGCGCACCATGTCGGTTTTCAGCTCATCCTCGGACGGCATATTCGCCAGATGCACCTGCGCCTGCTGCGCGTCATTGGCCATGGTCAGCAGCTCGGCCGCCACCGGAAAGCCGCTGTCGCGCTTGTCCATGGCGAGGCTGCCAAAGAACCGCCCCGTATCGCGCCCGACCAGCAGGTATTTCATGGACAGCGCACGGAAGGTGTAGAGCAGCCCCGAGAGATAGCTCGACACGATCCGCACCTCTTGTTTTGAGATCGCGCCCTCCGCCTCCATCGTCGCGGCCACGCGCAGAAGGTGGACGGTGATTACCTCGAATTTGCGAAAGTAACGACGCGAGGCGAAGGTATCGGTCAGGCCGACATGGTCTTGGGTGAGGTTAAGGTCACTCATTCACGTTTGCCTGCGATTGACGCTTCTGTTTTCTTAATAGAACGAGAGCCCACATTACAGCCACGACGCCCGCCAGCATACTGGGAGTGCCCAGCAAAAACGCCAAATGGTAGGATACACGAGCTATGAACATTCCAAAGCTGCCCTGTGCAAACAAAAGCCCGGACAAAAACGCCGCCAGAATAGGCCAAAAAATCATCGCTATACCGAACCAGAGTATTCTGAAGCCGACGACCTTGGGTCTTTGTTGAATTTGTTCAGTCAACGGTT
Source organism: Ruegeria sp. CDSC052 (assembly GCF_059610685.1). Lineage (NCBI taxonomy): Bacteria > Pseudomonadati > Pseudomonadota > Alphaproteobacteria > Rhodobacterales > Roseobacteraceae > Ruegeria > Ruegeria sp. CDSC052. The sequence continues at coordinate 70,454 of NZ_JBXWOB010000006.1, read as the reverse complement.
CCGTTCCACAAACGATGAGCCGAATGAGAAAGGCTGGCGACCACAAGAACGACGGCCACCCATCCAAACGGTCCGCCTAGAACGGCGTACATCACTGAGAACACAAGCCAGAAACTGCCGAGAACGATCCACCAAAACCAGTTCTCTGGAGCCACCAGAAATGTAAAAAACTCCAGCAGTTCCAAGATCAACCCCCATACAAATTCTTATCATGCTTCTCGACAATCGACGCAAACCGGCGGGCAAAGCGTTCATCTGCCTTGGCCTTTTTCTCCAGCACGTCGCGGGCAAAGACCATGTGGTCCTCATGCGCCTCGAGCATGTCGGCCATTTTCTGGTTGGTCGCGGTGCCGATCGAGGCCATGGCGGTTTGCGCCTCTTGGTCGGTCTGCACGCCGATCTCGTTGATGCGGTGGGCCACATCCTGCTGCTGCGCGGTTTTCAGCGATTTGGTCAGGGCGTCATACAGCACCACACGCTGTTGCGTGTCTGTCTGCAGCTTGTTGATCAGCACCATCTGCGTCGCCGCCTGGTTCTGCAGGGAGTCAACCCAAGTCTTGCCCTTTTCGATATAGCGCTCAAGCGTTTGCGACTTGGCCAGCTTGACCTGCTCTTCCTGAACCTTGGCGTTGTATTGCTTGTTCAGCTCGGCCAGTTCGGTTTCCAGTTGGGTCCGCGCGGCGGCGTCCTGTTCGACGCTGATCTTGTTCTCCAGCGTGATGATCGTCGGGTCCATGCCCTGAATCTCAGCCCGCAGCGCTTCCAATTCGGCCACGGTGGCCTCACGGTCGTCCAGCGTGCCGGTCAGGTTGTTTTCAACTTTCACGCGCTGCTCTTCCAGCACCGACAGCTGTCCTTCCAGCAGTTTCACGATCACGTCGGATTTGGCGATCAGGTCCTGCAGCTTGTCGTCGATACTGGCTGTGCGCATCCGCTCCTGCCGCATCGATTCAGATTTACCCTTCGAGAAGATGCCAACAAACGTCTCCCACCCGGATTTTGAGCGCATCTCGTCAAAATCCTTAGAGAACGCGCTGGTGACGTCATCCAGACCCATGATCAGCTCGGCGATATTGGCGTTCATGACTTCGGTATGGGCGTGCACATCTTCCAAAGTGGCGTTTTCGATATCGATATCCGCCTCGGCCGTACCGATCTTGGCCCGCGCAGCCTCAATCCGCGAGGTCAGCCCTTGGATCTGCGACTGGCTTTCGCGCACTTTCGTCTGTGTTTCTTCAATCAACGCTTCGAATTGCTGGTTCGACATCTCTGCTGTCCCCTGTTTTCTTTATTTACCCAATAAGATAGGGAATGTTATGTTCATTTACATCCCCTTGAGCCCTCAAATCACCGAGACTTTTACAATTTCGTATCGAAAAAGATAGGCCACGCAGGCGAGATATCTGCGCTCCGCAACGATGAATTTGATCAAATCTGGATTGATCCTGCCCGCCGAGTGGACATAGACAAATGCGACGCCACCTGTTTGGGTGCGCGCAAACCCTTTTCTGCCGGAGTCCGACCCATGCTGGATACTACAACCGACCTGAAATCCATTTTGAAAAACCCCGATCTGCTGGTGACCAAGGCCTATATCGGCGGCCAGTGGGTCGATGGTGACAATGGGACGTTTTCCGTCACCAACCCTGCGCGGGGCGATGTGATCGCCGAGGTCGCCGACCTGAGCCGCGCGCAGGTTGCAGGTGCCATCGCACAGGCCGAGGCCGCGCAAAAGGAATGGGCCAAGCTGACAGGCAAGGAACGTGCGGTGATCCTGCGCCGCTGGTACGATCTGATGATGGAAAACGCCGAGGATCTGGGCAAGATCCTGACCGCCGAACAGGGCAAGCCGCTGGCCGAAGCCGTGGGTGAGATCGGCTATGGTGCCTCGTTCATCGAGTTTTTCGGCGAAGAGGCCAAGCGCGTTTATGGCGAGACTATTCCAGGTCATCAGCGCGACAAACGCATCATGGTGCTGAAGCAGCCCATCGGCGTTGCGGCCTCGATCACGCCCTGGAACTTCCCCAACGCGATGATCACGCGAAAGGCCGGACCGGCGCTTGCAGCCGGATGCGCCTTTGTCGCCCGGCCTGCCGCCGAGACACCCTTGTCGGCGCTGGTTCTGGGCGCATTGGCCCAGCAGGCAGGCATCCCCGCCGGTGTGTTCAACGTGGTGCCCTCGTCGCGCGCCAGCGAAATCGGCAAGGAATTCTGCGAAAACCCCGGCGTGCGCAAGCTGACCTTTACCGGCTCAACCGAAGTCGGGCGCATCCTGCTGCGGCAGGCGGCGGAACAGGTGATGAAATGCTCGATGGAACTGGGCGGCAATGCGCCGTTCATCGTGTTTGACGATGCCGATCTGGATGCCGCCGTCGAAGGCGCGATGATGTGCAAGTTCCGCAATAACGGCCAGACCTGTGTCTGTGCCAACCGCATCTATGTGCAGGCCGGTGTCTATGACGCGTTTGCTGCCAAGTTGAAGGCTGCGGTCGAGGCTCTGAACGTCGGCGACGGCCTGAACGAAGGCATCACCACCGGACCGCTGATCAATGATGACGCCGTTGCAAAGGTGCAGGAACACATCAAGGATGTAACCGACAAAGGCGGCCAAATCCTGACCGGTGGCCTGCCGCACGATCTGGGCGGCACCTTCTTTGAGCCGACCATTGTCACCGGTGTGACGCAGGACATGCTGGTGGCGCAGGACGAAACCTTTGGCCCGCTGGCACCGCTGTTCAAGTTCGAGGATGAAGACGACGTGATCGCCATGGCCAATGACACGATCTTTGGTCTGGCCTCGTATTTCTATGCCAAGGATCTCAGCCGCGTTTACAAAGTGGCCGAAGCGCTGGAATACGGGATCGTTGGTGTGAACACCGGCATCATCTCAACCGAGTTGGGCCCGTTTGGCGGCGTCAAACAATCCGGCTTGGGCCGCGAAGGCAGCCATCATGGCATGGAAGACTATCTGGAGATGAAATACATCTGCCTGTCGGTCTGATCCGCCCAAACCTTCGCTGTACAGATGGCCGTAAAGGCAACGCCCCGCGTCTGGAGGAACGCGGGGCGCATGGTGCGGTAATCCAGAGAGGAACGATTACCGCGGCGTGGTGACTGACTGCCTCAGTTTACGGCTTTGGCGTCAACCACATCCTTTTCGATGGCCTTGCTGGACGAAATCTCGATCCGGCGGGCTTTCAGGGCTTCGGGCACCTCGCGCTTGAGATCGATATTCAGCATGCCGTTCTCATGGCTGGCACCGGTAACACGAACGTGGTCGGCAAGGGCAAAACGGCGCTCGAACGCGCGGGTGGCGATGCCGCGGTGCAGATAGCTGCGATCTTTGTCTTCCGCAGTTTTCTTACCGGCGACGACCAACGAATTCTCTTTCACTTCGACCGAAAGATCGGCCTCGGAAAAACCGGCAACAGCAACCGAGATACGATAGGTGTCGACATCGGTTTTTTCGATGTTGTAGGGCGGATAGCTGGGTTGAGCCACATCATTGGTCAGAACGCGATCCATCATGTCAGCGATCTGGTCAAAACCTACAGTGGCGCGGTGCAGCGGTGCAAAGTCAAATGTACGCATATGTCGTATCCTCATGTTTGAGCGATGAACGTAATGCCCTCCGATCGGACGGGCGTTCGATTGTCTCAGGCCCCGTTTGCGGCGACCCGATACATTTGACATGGGAAACGTTCTGGCCGAGTTCAACCCCCTCCGGAGCTGATGAATTTCGCACCGGTATCCGACTTGCCTGATCCCACCTGCAATCGCTTTATTGTCGCCTTTGGTTTAGGGGCATCCCGGCGCAGAGTCGCCTTCAGATCGGCCACAATTTCCTGCAATTCCATACCGAATCCCACTTTCTGCCGACCATCCGTACCAACTGCAGAGACTACTGAAAGTATTTGCCAGCGCGGACCGTTTCGCGCCAACAGAGCCGAACCCGAGGACCCAAAGGTAATGTCGCAGTTGAATGTGATCAGGCCCTGATAGCGCTGCAGGATTTTGCAGGACCGTTCCCGCGTAATCGCATTCGATCGGCCCCGACCATACGATGCAAGACTGACCTCATCCCCCGCCACGCGCCCGTTATGCAACGCAAAGGGATCGGCCACGGAATAGGGGATCGGTTGATCCAGCCGCATCAACGCGACATCAACGCGCACGGCATCGGGCGACAGTTGAGCGAAACGTGTGTAATCCGGATGTGCCGCGATCTGCACCACCTTGCGATCTGCCAACGCAGTTCCGTCGCTTAGCCCTGCCCGAAAGGTTACCTGCCCTGGCCCATAGGGTTGACCGGTTCTTTTGTCCAAGGCGCAATGGGCCGCGGTCAGTACCAGATCCTGTGCGATCAACGTACCCGTACAAAACCCCTCGGCGCCGATATCCAGGCGGCCGACGGCCTCCCAGCCATATAGGTCATCGCGGTCGGTGAGTTTGCGTTTTGCACTTTGCGCCTGGGACATCGTTGTCATCATAGCCAGGCATAAAAACAGGCTTGCCCAAAATCGCATCATGGCCGGACGAACCTGGCGCCAATATGACGGCTTGCCGAATCGCCGGTTTCCGAGCCGCTGAACCCTCGCCCGGCGGACAGTTCACTCCGCAGCAAAGGCAACGAAACCTCGACCGCGGTACCTATGGCCACAGGCTCGCCATTGAATTCCGCCTTGGCCGCCACGACCGAGACGATCCGTGGTCTTTCGCCCTCGAACGCAAATACCGGGGCGCCGGAGGATCCAAACTCGACATCACAGGACAGGACAAGAACCTCGGAAACGCCGGTCACGACCGAACAGACCTCTTGCAATGATGGCGCCTCGGCGCGGTCCTTCGCATAGGACACAACCCCAACTTCCTGTCCGCGAACGGGGCGATCGCCAGTATCAAATGGAATGACCGAGGTACTGCGGATTGGCTGCCATAGCTCGATCAGCGCTATATCGCTACCGATCCGGTTGGTCGGAGTTTCGTCGTCGTAAAAGTAATCGGGGTGAATCACCGCCCTGCGCGCCGCACGATAGGCTGATGCCCGACCCAGACGCCAGGCGGCAAGAAATTCGACCTTAGACAGGTCAATACGTTGGCCTGTGGCCTTATCATAAAGACAATGCGCTGCCGTCAGCACCTGGTTCTGCGCAATCAGCGTCGCGGTGCAGAATGCTTCGCCGTCAATATTCAAGCGCCCGACAGCCATCCAGGCCCGCCCTGCATCGGTGGTGTCCAGACTTTTCAGCCCGCTATCCTGCGCCAGTACGGCCATCGGCATGAGTGCCAGCGCAAAAGCCTTGATCCAGTTTTTCAAGCGGTTCTCCGGCGTTGCTTCCAGCGCATACTCATAGCTGTCGGGTACGGCGAAAATAGGGCCGGTACGTTTCCCGTTCTATCTGATGCAGCCCTGCATCAGGCAGCTAACGCAGGATCGGCACGGCCGTTCCCATCTCATGACCCTGCTGCATCGCACGCGGCAACGGCCCGCCTGTGGACCAATCCAACAGCTCGACCGTATGCAAAATAGGTATCTGCGTGGCCGAACCGATCTGCATCATGCAACCAATATTGCCTGCAGCGATAACATCAGGGTTCTTAGCCTCAAGCGTCCGAACCTTGCGTTGCTTTAACAGACCCGAGATTTTGGGCTGCATCAGGTTATAGGTCCCGGCGCTGCCACAGCACAGATGGCTGTCTGAAGGCTCTAACACGGTGAAACCCGCATTCTTCAACAGGTCTTTGGGATGGTTTTTGATCTTTTGCCCATGCTGCAAAGAACAAGCGGCATGATAGGCGACGGTCATGCCCTTGTGCTGGCCTCCGGGCAGGTCCAGTTGCACCAGCAATTCGCTGATATCCATGGCAATCGCCGAAACCCGCGCGGCATCTGCCGCCAAAGCCTCGTTTCGGAACATGTGCCCGTAATCCTTGACGGTCGTACCACAACCTGAGGTGTTGATGACGATGGCATCCAGCCCCTGGCCATCGATCTCTCTGGTCCAGGCCTGTATATTGGCCGCCGCCGCTTTATGGCTGTCAGCCACCTTGCCCATGTGATGGGTCAGCGCACCACAGCATCCCGCGCCTTTGGCCACAACGACTTCGCAGCCCAGTCGGGTCAGCAGGCGAATCGTGGCGTCGTTGATATCCGTGTTCAGCGCCTTTTGGGCGCAGCCTGTCATCAGTGCCACGCGCTTTTTCGGCGCTCCTTTAGGGGCAAAGCGTTGCGGGTCATCGTTGCGGCTGACCGGAGGGATATGTTTTGGTGCCATCTCCAGCATCGCCCGCAGCCGCGCATCCGGCATCAGAAACCGGAAGGGACGGCCCAGCTTGGCCCCGATCAGGGCCCAGCGAAACCGCATCGGATAGGGCAGAATCTGCGCCAGAACCCAACGCAGAAGGCGATCGGTCAGCGGGCGTTTGTAATTCTGCTCGATATACTCGCGCGCGTGATCGACCAGATGCATATAGTGAACGCCCGACGGACAGGTGGTCATGCAGGCCAGACAGGACAGGCAGCGGTCGATATGTTTGACGGTTTTCTCATCCGGGACACGCTCATTCTCAAGCATGTCCTTGATCAGGTAGATCCGTCCGCGCGGGCTGTCGAGCTCATCCCCCAGCACCTGATAAGTCGGGCAAGTGGCGGTACAAAAGCCGCAATGAACACAGCTGCGCAGGATCTGGTTCGAGCGTTGGATCGCCGGATCCTGCAGCTGTTTTTCGGTGAAATCTGTCTGCATTGCCCTACCCCATCAGCCCCGGGTTAAACAGCCCTCGGGGATCAAATTTCGCCCGAATGCCTTTTATTAGAGCCTGTATAGCTACACTCTCAGGCTGGAACCGGCCCAGCCGCTCGACCGTTTCCGCATCGCCGCGCACAAGGGTTGCATAACCAGAAAAAGTGCCAAGTCGCGCCCGCAAATCGGTCCCCGCAGGAAGGCGCAGCCAGATCAGACCGCCGCCCCAGTCGTAGAACACCTGTTCAGCCTCGGCCCGCGCCGCGATCATCGGGGCGTCACCGGGCGTGACAGACAGACGCCACACGTCGCCAGCCTTGCCCCGGAACGCGTGAACATCGCGGGTCGCCGTCCACAGCGTTGCCGGTTCATCGACATTTGCGATCTGGCCGAACCCAGACAGTTCGGATGTCAGCCTCTCGGTTCTGTAAGCGACGGAGTCCGCAAATCCTTCGACCCTAACAAAGGCTTTTTCGCACTCCGGGACATAAGCTGCGCCAGTTACCTCGAACGGAGATCTAAGCGCTGCGGACAGCGTTTTTATCGCTGCTTCTGCATTAGATACGGTCACTGACAGCGTTGCTGTGTGTTCTGGCTTGGGCAGGACTTTCAACGACACTTCGGTCAGCACGCCCAACGTTCCCCAGGACCCACAGATCAGCTTGACCAGATCATAGCCAGTGACATTCTTCATCACCCGCCCGCCATTTTTGATCACCTGCCCGGTGCCATCGACATATCGCACCCCCAGCAAGAAATCGCGACATGCGCCTGCCTGAATGCGGCGCGGCCCCGAGATGTTGGCGGCAACCACACCGCCGATGGTCGGCTCGCCTTGGGTGCCCAACAGGCTGCGATGGTCCATCGGCTCAAAGGCCAGTTGCTGGCCTTCGGCGTCCAATGCGGCCTCAACCTCGGCCAGCGGTGTCCCGGCCTGCGCAACCAGCGTCAGGGCACCGGGTTCATACAGTGTGATGCCTGTCATCCCGCCGGTTTCAATCACTTGGCCGGGACCCTCAACGCCACGAGTGCCGCCGCCTGTGATACGCACGGCGCCTGTAAGTCCGGCAACCATCTGGGCCAGTTCAGTTTCGGACGTGGGTTTCATCATATATCTCTTTGTTAGAGCCTATTTTTCGGCTATTTGCGGGTTGCGACGCGGTTCGGAGGCGTCCAGCGGGAACACTTTAGCCGGGTTCAGCAACCATCCTGGATCGAACACATCTTTAACCGCCATCTGCGCCTCAAGATCGGCAGGGGCATATTGATGATGCATCAGATCGCGCTTTTCGATTCCCACACCGTGCTCGCCGGTCAGGCAACCGCCCTCATCCACACAAAGTTTCAGGATTTCCGCCCCGAACGCCTCACATTTTTCGAGGTCGCCGGGTTTGTTGGCATCAAACAGGATCAAAGGGTGCATGTTCCCGTCGCCGGCATGGAATACATTTCCAACCGGCAGGCCGAACTCATCGCTCAGCTCACCAATCCGGCGCAATACGGCGGGCAGCGCCGATACCGGGATGGTCCCATCCAGGCACATATAGTCGTTCATCTGCCCCATGGCGCCAAAGGCCGATTTGCGGCCCAACCAGATCCGGGCGCTTTCATCCGCCGACTGGCTCTCGCGCAGTTCGACCGGATTGTGGCGTTTTGCAATCTCGACAATCTTGGCCAGCTGGCTGTCGATCTCGGCCTCCGAGCCTTCGACCTCGACAATCAACAATGCTTCGCATTCCGGATACCCGGCATGCGCAAAGTTTTCGCAGGCCTGAATGCACAGGCGATCCATGAACTCAATCGCGACAGGCAAGATACCGGACTTGATGATGTCCGAAACGCATTGGCCTGCGATTTCATTGTCATCAAACCCCATCAGAACGGGCCGTGCGCCTTCTGGCTTGCGCAGGATGCGCAGGGTCGCCTCGGTGACGACGCCCAGTTGCCCTTCGGACCCGCAGATCACCCCCAGCAGGTCAAGACCCGGCGCGTCCAGATGAGCGCCACCGATTTCGACTACGCTGCCATCCATCATCACCAGGGTCACACCCAGCAGGTTGTTCGTGGTTACCCCGTATTTCAGGCAATGCGCCCCGCCGGAATTCATCGCGATATTGCCCGCAATCGCGCAAGCCAGTTGCGACGACGGATCGGGGGCATAAAAGAAATCCTCTTCCTCGACCGCGCCGGTGACGCTCAGGTTGGTGCGCCCAGTCTGGACCTTGATGAATCGGTTGTCATAATCAACCTCCAGCACGTCGTTCATCCGCGCCACGCCCAGTATGACGCAATCAGCTGTTGGCAGCGCCCCCCCGGCCAGCGACGTACCCGCACCACGCGGTACCACCGGCACGCCTTCGTCATGGCAAATGCGCAAGATATCCGAGACCTGCTGCGTGGTCGAAGGCAAAACCGCCAGCATCGGCGGGCATCTATAGGCGGTCAAAGCATCACATTCATAGGCGCGTGTCTCGGCCGGGTCATGAATGATCGCGTCGTCCGGCAGAACCCCCGACAGGCGCGCCACCACCGCATCTTTGCGACGCAGGACATCAGGGCTTGGCTTTGGCATTTCCATGGCAGGCTCCTTGATTTGGTAAAATAATATTACCAATTTGTCAGTATGGCAAGTTCCGACTTCCGGAAGTACTGTCACGGCCATGACCTGGATTGACCGCGCCGCTCTGTTTGCCCCTTTGGATTTTGCCGCTATAACGCTGATGATGGGGGCCTGGCTGTGCCTTGGGTGGATGATCGAAAACCCGTCGCCAAAGAAGCGGTCAGTGGCCTTGATGATGGATGAGTATCGCCGCGACTGGATGCGCGAGATGGTCACACGCCAGCCAAGGATGTTTGACGCGCAGGTCGTGGCCACGATGCGGCAAGGCAGTACCTTCTTTGCCTCGACCACGATGATTGCCATCGGTGGTGGCCTGGCCCTGCTGGGCAATACCGAGCGTCTGGCCGGTGTCGCCAGTGATCTGGCCATCGGCAGCTTTCCAGCCCTGGTGTGGGAGATCAAGATACTCGCCGTCGTCCTGCTGCTGGCCAATGCCTTTCTGAAATATGTCTGGGCGCATCGTCTGTTCGGCTATTGCGCGGTACTGATGGCCGCGGTCCCGAATGAGCCCGAAAATCCCATCGCCTATCCCCGCGCCACGCAATCGGCCGAGATCTGTGTCACCGCCGCCCGCAGCTTTAACCGCGGGCTGCGCTCTACCTATTTCGCACTGGCCTTGCTTGCATGGTTTCTGGGGCCACTCGCGTTGATCGTCGGCACAGTTATCACTGCAGGCCTGCTTTACCGACGCGAATTCGCCTCGCAATCCCGCGCGATCTTGATGGCGCAGGTTGGCAACACGCAGTCGTGACCCCATGCCATCGCCGTGGCGTTGACGCCCGGCTTTTGGTTCTTACTTTTTGCCAGCAGGTTTTCATGTGGGTCGAAGCGAGCTTTTGGTCAACACGCAACGATTGTCCGATCTGAGTCCTGAGCAGCCGAGTAGCATTATCCTTGCCGACAAGATTTGACAGTTAACTCAAATCTGCCAAGATGCTTCAAATTTTTTAAAGAAAGATAGTTCCATGAAAAAAGTGTTCGTAGGCATAGCAATAACTTTGTTGACTTCGATGTCACCGGCCTTGGCTCAGGATATCGCGGCAGGGTCCAGACTTACGGTAACTTCCGACTGGCACTCAAAGAACGGAGGGCCTTACAGTCCGCAGATCGTATCTTGTAAATCCAACAGTGGTTTGTGCTTGCGAGACACTAATACTTCCCCGGCAAACAATCCGATGACAAAGACCAAGAACGGTCTGCAGGTCGTCTTCAAGGAATTCGGGGTCGTTTATTTGTTCAAGCCCAGTGGAAAGGGTACTTTTCACGACATGAACGGTAAACAAACTGGCAAGTTCAAGTGGTCTCAGTAGCTTGAGAATCGAACGCTCAATTCGTGCTCTAGACACGCTCCGATAACTGTCTGTTTCACCTTGCATAGCTTGCATTAAAAATATGCTTCCAAATATAAGCCTTGCTGCAGTGGGCAATTCCATAGACTTCGGCCGGGAGCTGATTCTATTAGAGCGAAGCTCTATACCGCCAAGAGTTTAGGGTCGAAACATGCGATATGTGATTCTCTGCACCTTTCTGGCCAGCCCCACCCTAGCCGATCCGCCAACGATCGAGCAGGTCAACGCCTCGTCCAGCGGTGGCAGTTGGCGTTTCGACGTGACGATCCGGCATCCGGACACCGGATGGGATCACTATGCCGATGGCTGGCGTGTGCTGGATATGGACGGGAATGAGCTGGGGATGCGTGTGTTGCATCACCCGCATGAGACGGAACAGCCCTTTACCCGCTCGCTGGGCGGGGTGGCAATTCCTGATGGTACATCTCAGGTCCAGATACAGGCCCGTTGCAGCGTGGATGGCTGGGCAGACGAAACCATTGTTGTGCCGCTGAACTGACCTCAGAATACGCCCAACGCCAGCCCTGCGGCCATCGCCTGCCCCAAGTCGCGGCATGTCTGCAGCGCGTCTTGGGGGATGCGCTTTTCGGCTAGGATTGCTTCGGGCGTTTGTGCGTGGGTGCATATGATCAGAGGGGGCTGGACCTCTTTCAGCCGCCAACCGGTTGCGATCCGGGCCGTCTGGCGCGCGGCGTTTTCGCCGTCCGACCCGGCACAGATCATCTGGGCATAGGGGCGACCTTCGATGCGACCAAGAACCGGATAATAACAGCGGTCGTAAAACTCTTTCATCACGCCCGAAATCGCCGCCAGGTTTTCGGGTGCGCAGAAGATATAGCCATCTGCGGCCAGCAGATCTTGGGGTCCGGCCCGCTCTGCGGGCTTCAAAACGGTGTCGGCCTCATCGTGCGCACCTTCGGCAGCAGCTTCGGCCATCTGCCGGGCGCCGCTGGTGCGTGAATGGTAAACGATCAATAGCTGCGCCATGTCAGACCCGGTGATAGGGACCGCCCGACAGGATGGTTGCGGCCCGATAAAGTTGCTCGGCCAGCATCACACGGACCAGCATGTGGGGCCAGACCATGGACCCGAAAGAGATGGAGAAATCCGCTTCGGCGCGCAGATCAGGGGCTATTCCGTCGGCACCGCCAATGATCAGCGCCAGATCCTGCCGCCCCGCATCGCGCCAACCGCCCAGCTTTTGGGCAAAATCGGGCGAGGACATCACCCGCCCCCGTTCATCAAGCGTGCAGATTACGGTGCCTTTGGGCAGCGCCTTGCGCAGCAATGTGGCCTCGGCCCCAATCCCTGCGTTTTTCTTGTCTTCGACCTCGATCACCCGCGCAGGCCCAAGGCCCAGCGCGCGGCCGGTCCGATCAAATCGGGTCAGGTAATCATCAAGCAGGGACTTTTCGGGTTCGGCGCGCAATCGCCCGACCGCAACTATGCTGATCCGCATATCTCTCTCGCCGCCGACCCGTTAATGCAGGCCGGGATAGCGCCTCAGTTCGCCGAGGCGCTGCCGCCCGCAGGCTGCCACATCTTTTCCAGCTGATAGAATTCACGCACTTCGGGGCGGAAGATATGAACGACCACGTCGCCCGTATCGATCAGCACCCAGTCGCCAGCATCCTTGCCTTCGACCTTCGAGGTGAATCCGAATTCCTGCTTGATGCGATCCGTCAGCTTTTCCGCCATGGCCGAGACCTGACGGGTCGACCGACCCGAGGCAATGACCATGTGATCCGCGACGGACGACTTGCCCTGCAGGTTGATCTGCACGACGTCTTCGGCCTTGTCATCGGAAAGTGAGGAAAGGATACGTTCAAGCAGCTTGTCGCTGATTGACTGAGAGTGGGCCATCATATTGGCCCCATCTTCGGCGGGCAAACCCGCCTGAGTGTGTAGAGACAGGACATAGTCCTCCTTTGCTGCGCGCCATGATATCCCGGCGCCGGGGTACTAATAAGGTAGCAAGGAGATTGCAACATTTCAATGAACACAGACCAAAGGATCGCAACGATTGCTTACTCTGTGGCAAGCTGTTGCGCATCGGCGTCGTCGTTCAGCAGGCGAACCTCACGCTGCGGGAATGGGATCGAGATGCCTTCAGCCTTGAATGCGTCCCACAGCGCCAGATAGACATTGCCCCGTATATTGGTCAGCCCTTTGGTCGGATCGCTGATCCAGAATCGCAGCACGTAATCCACGCTGCTGTCGCCGAACCCGGTGATATGGCAGACCGCGTCATGCCCGCTGCCACTGAGCACTCGCTCGACAGATTTAACCGCATGGATGGCCGTTGCCCGCACATTATGGGGGTCATCCGTGTAACTTGTGCCAAATGTCAGATCCAGCCGCACGAACCGGTCCGAATGCGACCAGTTCACCACCTGATTGGTGATCAAATCCTCGTTCGGGATCAGGTATTCGCGCCCATCCCGCGTGACCACCGAGACATAGCGCGCGCCCAGCGCGTTGATCCAGCCGAACGTGTCGCCCAGCGAAATCACATCGCCCGGTTTGATCGACCGATCCATCAGGATGATGATGCCCGAGATCAGATTCGACACCACTTTCTGCAAACCAAAGCCGATGCCGACGCCAATGGCCCCCGACAACAGCGCAATACCCGTCAAGTCAAAGCCCAGCGTCCGAATGGCGGCCATGAAGACGGCGCCATAGATGACGACCTGTAATCCCTTGGCCAACAAGACCTGCATTGACGGCGAGATATCGTCATTGCGTTTGAGGCCACGTTCAGCAGCACCGGTGCCAAGACGGGCCAGCGTCAACAACACGCCAATCAGCAAAAGCGCCTTGAGGATACCCAACGCCGAGAGGTGCAGATCCCCGATCGAGATCGCCACCCCATCCAGAAACCCGGCGACGTCATCGGTCAAGTTCAGCGCAATCAGCGTCGCATAGGCCCACATTGCCCATTTGAAAATTCGCCGCAGCGTCCGGTTTCGCACCAGACGGGCCACTAGCGCAATCGCCAGCCAGGCGGTCGCCAAAGTTGCTACCACCCCGATGATATAGCTGCGCGATGGCCAGGTGATCTGCTGCATCACCAGATACAGCATCCAGGACAGCGTGACGAAATAGACAAGCGTCAGACGTTGCATCAGCTGGATCAGCGTGCGCAACCGCCATTTGGGCCAACCAGAGCGGGCACGGGCCCAGGCCTCCCATCGGCCCTGCGTAACCAGCTTCAACACATAGGCCAGCGCCCAGAGACCCAGGATGATGACCAGCTGATGTTGACGCCAGCCCGGTGTAATGACCAGATCGACCAGTCTATCGAATTGTAGGGAAAAGGCCTCGATCATGGTCTGATACAGATCAGACAGCGAACTGGGTATCAGGTCTGGGTTCATGCACGTCTCCTGCTTGCCAACTTGGACAGCGTTGACGCATGATGCAAGCCCGCCGCAGGATTGCGCCTTGATTGACGGACTGACGCGATATATCTGATGCGCATGAGACTCAATCTGACCCCAGCACCTACGTTGCAAGACCGCACGCGACTGCGTGAACGGTTCTTTGGGGCCGCCCGCACGGTTCTGGCCCGCCTATAAGCGGCGTCCAGCCACTCGCCAGCTAAATCTCAATACATACGGGAGAGGACCGATGTCCCCCAAAACACTCTATGACAAGATCTGGGATGCCCATGTCGCGCACGAAGCCGATGATGGCACCTGCCTGCTGTATATCGACCGCCATCTGGTCCACGAAGTGACCAGCCCGCAGGCCTTTGAAGGGCTGCGCATGGCCGGCCGCCCGGTACGCGCACCGGAAAAGACCATCGCGGTACCGGATCACAACGTGCCCACCACGCCGGATCGCGTGAACGGCATCGAAAACCCCGAATCGCGCATTCAGGTCGAGGCACTGGACAAGAACGCCAAGGATTTCGGCATTCACTATTACCCGGTGAATGACGTTCGCCAGGGCATCGTGCATATCGTCGGACCCGAACAGGGTTGGACCCTGCCCGGCATGACTGTTGTTTGCGGCGACAGCCACACCGCCACCCACGGTGCGTTTGGTGCGCTGGCCCACGGCATCGGCACGTCCGAGGTTGAACACGTTCTGGCCACTCAGACCCTGATCCAGAAGAAATCCAAGAACATGAAGGTGGAAATCACCGGCACACTGCAGCCGGGCGTGACCGCCAAGGATATCACTCTGGCCGTGATCGGCGAGACCGGCACTGCTGGTGGCACCGGCTATGTCATCGAATATTGCGGCGAAGCGATCCGCAATCTGTCGATGGAAGGCCGCATGACCGTCTGCAACATGGCCATCGAAGGCGGCGCCCGCGCCGGCCTGATCGCCCCGGATGAGACCACGTTCGAATATGTCAAAGGCCGCCCACACGCACCGAAAGGGGCCCAGTGGGAAGCGGCGATGGACTGGTGGAAAACGCTGTTCACTGACGAAGACGCGCATTTCGACAAGGTCATCACCCTGCGCGGCGAAGACATCGCACCGGTCGTCACCTGGGGCACCAGCCCCGAGGACGTGCTGCCGATCACCGCAACCGTGCCACACCCCGAAGACTTTGAGGGCGGCAAGGTCGACGCGGCCCGCCGGTCGATCGAATATATGGGTCTGGAAGCCGGTCAGAAGCTCAGCGACGTCGAAATCGACACCGTCTTTATCGGGTCCTGCACGAACGGCCGCATCGAGGACCTGCGCGCCGCTGCCGAGATTCTGAAGGGCAAAAAGATCAAGGACGGGATGCGGGCGATGGTTGTACCCGGTTCAGGCCTTGTCCGCGCGCAGGCCGAGGAAGAAGGTCTGGCCGAGATCTTCAAAGAGGCCGGGTTCGAATGGCGTCTGGCGGGATGTTCCATGTGCCTTGCGATGAACCCCGACCAGTTGCAACCGGGCGAGCGCTGCGCCGCGACCTCGAACCGCAACTTCGAAGGCCGCCAGGGCCGCGGCGGGCGCACCCACCTGCTGAGCCCCGCAATGGCTGCCGCGGCGGCAATCACAGGACGGCTGACAGACGTCCGCGAGTTGATGTAAGCTGCCCTCGTAACTGGATATTTGAGGGATTTAAGACATGAGTGACTGGATCAAATGGCTCCTGATGGGGCTTCTGTCCATAGTGTTCGGCCTTTTTGTGCTGGGCGCGCCTGCAGTGGCGTCGATTGCCGTAACGGTGGTGACCGGCGTACTGCTGCTGATTTCAGGGGCATTGCAGGTGGTCGGTGGGTTCACCGTCGAGGGCACCGGCAACAAAATCCTGTCGCTTATTATGGGTGCGGTGATGCTGTTTCTGGGCTGGTCCTTCCTGGATCACCCGCTGCAGGGCACCGTGACGCTGGCGACGGTCTGCCTGATCCTGTTCATGGCAGGCGGTATCGCGCGGGTCATTTTGTCGTTCCAGATGAAAGGTACGCAGTATTTCTGGGCGACACTGATCTCGGGCGTGATGTCGATTGTTCTGGCGATGCTCATCTGGCGGTTCGCAGCAACCGATCCTGTCGTGCTGTTGCAACTGCTCGGCATCCTGCTGGGGATCGAGATGGTGTTCAACGGTCTGGGCCTGGTGTTCATGGCGCTCTTCATCAAAGACGCACCCAAAGGCGAAACAACTGAAGCGAAACAAGCTTAAACGCGGGGCATGGGCGCGGCTCTCCCCCGCAGGAGTGTAGACATGGAAAAGTTTGACAAAGTCCACGGGGTGGCCGCCCCGATGCCATTGATCAATATCGACACCGATATGATCATTCCGAAAGTGCACCTGAAAACGATCAAACGATCCGGCCTTGGCGTCGTACTGTTTGACGAGATGCGCTATCATGATCACGGCGGTGAGAATGAAGAGTTCATTCTGAACAAACCCGCTTATCGGCAAACCGAGATTCTGGTGGCCGGCGACAATTTCGGCTGCGGCTCATCGCGCGAACACGCGCCCTGGGCGATCAAGGATTTCGGCATCAAGGTTGTGATCTCGACCAGCTTTGCCGACATCTTCTTCAACAACTGCTTCAAGAACGGCATCCTGCCCATCGTGGTCGAGGAAGAACATCATGCGGTTCTGATGGAAGACGCGCATAGAGGCGAAAACGCCCGCATGACCGTGCATCTGGAAGATCAGCAGATCACCACATCCGATGGTGTCGTGATCGAATTCGAGGTGGATTCTCATCGTAAGCACTGCCTGCTGAACGGTCTGGACGATATTGGCCTGACGATGGAAAAAGACCATCACATCGAGAAGTTCGAGGATCATGCGGGCCAGGCACGCCCCTGGGTGTGATTCTGGGAACGAATCTGTTGATACTCAACTTTATGGGGACGCCACGGCGTCCCCATTCGCCTTCTTGGGGTTCTGAACGGCGAAACCACTACATATAGGTCTCGACTTGAAACACACGTCGGATTTGCGTCAAAAATGATGCAATCCCGCACCAGTTGCGCCATCATTTTGCCCAAAATTGAGTGTTTTCTGCCACCTGGCTTGAGCGAAATGTCGCTTATCGCCAATGTCGGCGGGTACAGGCACCCACCAAGGCAAAACATTGGTGAGAGATGACATCTGCTGCAACGGTAACGTGGCAGGCACAAGTTGGAATGAAGTCGGCAAAGAATCGGCTAATCCAGTTTGAAAGGGTTCGGATAGTGATTGCGCGCACAACAGGGGCGGCAATTCGGGGAATATTGGTTGCACTTTTGGTGCTGACACCCGCGTTGTACTTGCCCGTATCATCAACGAATGGGACCGAGATTGTCGTCTTTCTCGCCATTCTCGCGTTTTTCCTGACCTTCGCCGAATATAATTCGGCCTTCCCAAGCTTTATTGAATTTCGCGACGCACCACCGGTGAACCGCCTGCGCTTTGTTGGGCTGGTTTCGATGGTCGCTTTCCTGACGCTGATCTGCAAAAACGCCTATTCGCCGACAGAATTAACCTCAGGTTTTTATGTGATCGGGTTGGGCGTCGCCAATGTGGTCGATTTCCCCTATTCACCCGTGCGTCTGATCGTGTTGATGCTGCCTGTCAACGCAAGCGCGCCGCTGATCGAACTTGTTCGTATCGCTGCCAGTGTGGCCTATGTCGCAGCTATGGTCACAATCGCCAGTTTCTACTACGCGGTGAAAATGCGTGGTTGGCCCACCGGAAACGGAGCCTTCAACGTCTGGACAAATCTGCCGCTGTTCGATCCGACCAAGGGTGGCGATGTCGTGACCCGTCTGCAGCGTGATGGACGGTTGAACATCTCGATCGGCGTCCTGCTGCCGTTTGTAATCCCGGCTCTGATCAAGATCCTGACCGATTATGTGAGCCCGATCTCGCTGAACAGCCCCCAGACGCTGATCTGGACGTTGAGCGCTTGGGCCTTTCTGCCTGCTAGCATGATCATGCGAGGAATGGCGACACTGCGCATTGCAAACCTGATTGTCGAAAAACGCCGCGCCTATTCTACGACTGAATCAACACAGACCGCATGATTCGCATTTTTCTGCTGCTTTTGCTACCATTCGCGGCACAGGCAGAGACGATACGCATAGCCACCTTCAACACCGAACTCAGCCGTAAAGGACCGGGCATTCTGCTGCGCGATATCCGGCGCGGGGATGCACAGGTTCGCGCTGTGATGCGGGTGTTGTTGGAAACCCAACCCGATATCGTTGCCTTGCAGGGCATCGACTGGGATCTCAATGGCGAAACGCTGACCGCATTCGGTGAGGCGCTGCGCAACGAGGGACTGGACTATCCCTATCACTTTACCGCCAAGCCTAATTCAGGAATGGAAACCAGCCTGGATCTGGACGGGGACGGGCAGGCCAATGGACCAAGAGATTCCCAGGGCTATGGCGAGTTCACCGGTCAGGGCGGGCTGGCCATTCTGTCCCGGTTTCCCATAGGCCATGACGACATGCAGGATTTCTCGGGAGTACTGTGGCGCGACCTGCCGGGGGCTGATCTGCCGACGATCGATGGCACGCCATTTCCCTCTGAAGCCGCCCAGCGCATTCAGCGACTGTCCTCGGTGGCACATTGGATCGTACCAATCGAGTCCCCGATCGGCCACCTGAACCTGATGACATTTCACGCGACCCCGCCCGTTTTCGACGGACCCGAGGACCGGAACGGGTTGCGCAATCGTGACGAAATTCGCTTGTGGAACGCTGTGCTGGACGGTGCTCTAGGCCCTGCCCCACACGGGCCTTTCGTGATTGCTGGGGATGCAAATCTGGATCCCACGCGCGGGGAAGGCCGGAAAGAGGCTATCCAGGGCTTGCTGGCAGACCCGCGGTTGCAGGATGCAAAGCCTGCCACCCCCTCGGGGGCATTGGCCACGGTTGAGTGGAAAGCCGTCGGAGAAATGCGGGTAGATTACGTTCTGCCCTCGGCAGATCTACGCGTTGTGGATGCGGGCATCTTTTGGCCCGACACGGGCGCAGACCTGCGCGCAATCGCCGAACAGGCCAGCCGGCACCGGCTTGTCTGGGTGGACCTGGGACATCGCTAACGCTGGTCAGGCCCGGGCAGTTCTGACCAAAGTCGCTTTCTGCTTGGCTGTTTTCGGGATCGCAGAAGCCATCGCCGCGTCCAAGTCGGTCGTCTGAAATCCAGGAATAAGGTCGTCAAAGAATGCGCCGTCCAAACTATGCGGCAGATCCCATAGATAGCGCATCTCAACCAGATGTGGCGCCAACTTCCAGAAAGGCCGCAGTGCCTGAATCGGCCACCATTTCATGGGGCTGACGGCTATTTCGGCACCGGTCACCCGCGACAAGGATTGCGCAATATCCCGGCCGGTCAGGGTAAACCCGGCATAAGGAACCTCGCAGAACCGGGGAAGGTCCTGGCGGATATCAGCCAACGCAACGGCCGCTCGGGTGAGGTCGGGCAGATAGGCCCAGGCGTGTGGGATATCCGGGCGACCGGGATAAACCATCTTGCCGCGTGCCAAAGGCTTGATCATGACCTGATCGAACCAGTTCCCCGAGGCGCAAGTGTCAATGAAATCACCTGCCCTGAGAAGAATCGTTCTTACAGAGCATTTTCGATAGGCTTCTTCCATCTCAACCCGGATCCTGCCCAGGGGATTATGCGCCGCATGCGGTGTTGCACACGACCATGGCCCCGGCGTTTGCGCGCCAAAAACATAGACATTGCCGGGAAGGATCACAGTTGCACCGTGATCCGCTGCCGCATTGATCACGTCACGATGCAGTTCGGGGACTTGTCGCGCCCAGTCCGGATAGGCCGGATTCCAGGCATTGACGACAACATCCACCCCTTCGACAGATCGCTTCAGGTCCTGCGTCTTGCGATCAAAGCAGTGTACGGTCCAGCCCGCCTCGCGAAAAGCTATTGCGGCATTGCGTCCAAACCGACCCGTCGCACCCAGAATAAGGACTGTTCCCGTCATATAAGCCTCCTCTTGTCCATCTAATATGAGCCATTCAGTTCAATTCAGGAATTGCCGCCAAACGCAGAACGTGTATTCATTTTTGAATGGACAAATCTATCACCCACTCTGACTGGTCTCTGATCCAGAGCTTTCTGGCTGTAGCGGAAACCGGATCTTTGTCTGCCGCTGCCCGGCAGTTGAACCGCAGCCAGCCTACCCTGGGTCGCCAGATCCACGCACTTGAGGATGAGCTTGGCGTCTCGCTGTTTGACAGGCATGCGCGGGGCTTGAAGCTAAGCGAAGTTGGGGCGCAGCTTTTCCCGATGGCGCAACAGATGCACGTAGCCATGAACGCGTTCAGCCTGACGGCCGCAGGCCAGTCTCAGGAATTGGAAGGGTCGGTGCGCATCACCGCGTCGGTCTTTGCCTCTCATCACCTGCTGCCGCCGATTCTGGCCCAAATACGGGCAGCAGAACCCGCGATACAACTGGAACTGGTCGCCACCGATGCCACCGAGAACCTGCTCTACCGCGAGGCCGATATCGCAGTGCGGATGTTTCGGCCGGAACAGATGGACATTATCACGAAACATCTGGGGGAAATCAGACTGTGCTTTTGCGCAAGCCGGTCCTATCTGGATCGTGCCGGCCGCCCCAATTCTCCCGACGATCTGTTGAGCCATGACCTTGTCGGGTTTGATGCGAACGAGCAAATCATTATCGGCATGCGCGAAATGGGCTGGCCGGTGAACCGGGACAGCTTTGCCACACGCTGCGACTTTCAGACTGCCTATTGGGAACTGGTCCGCGCGGGCTGCGGTATCGGTTTTAGCGCCGTGAGAGTTGCCGAGGCCGACCCAGAGGTAGAGGTTTTGGACATAAACGTCGAAATCCCTGCGCTGCCGGTTTGGCTTGCCGCTCCGCAGGCGATGCGGCAAACGACACGAATCCGACGAGTCTGGGATATGTTGGCCGAAGGGATAAAGGCCGATCTCTGACTGATTCACACTATCCGTGACGTAGCAAGGGCACGGAAACTCGATTTCCCGTCCAGAACCTGCGTTTAGGCCGGTTCGTCTCATTGACCCGATGCGGCGCAGGCGCTAGGGCCTTTGCTGTCAAACGCAAGGAGATCCTTCATGTCCAACCCCTCGCTCCTCATCCTGCCCGGAGACGGAATTGGCCCCGAAGTCATGGCCGAAGTGCGCCGTATCATCGACTGGTTCGGTGCCAAGCGCGGCCTGGAATTCGACGTGAGCGAGGATCTGGTCGGCGGTGCCGCCTATGACGCCCATGGCAAACCGCTGTCGGACGAAACCATGGCCAAGGCGCAGGAGGCGGACGCAGTTCTGCTGGGTGCTGTTGGTGGACCCAAATACGACGATCTGGATTTCAGCCTCAAGCCCGAGCGCGGCTTGCTGCGGCTGCGCAAAGAGATGGACCTGTATTCGAACCTACGCCCGGCACAATGCTTTGACGCGCTGGCGGATTTCTCGTCTCTGAAGAAAGACATCGTTGCCGGTCTGGATATCATGATCGTGCGCGAGCTGACCTCGGGCGTCTATTTCGGTGAGCCGCGCGGCATCTTCGAGGAAGGCAATGAACGCGTCGGCATCAACACCCAGCGCTATACCGAATCCGAGATCGAACGCGCCGCACGCTCGGCTTTTGAGCTGGCGATGCGCCGGAACAAAAAACTGTGCTCGATGGAAAAGGCCAATGTCATGGAATCCGGCATTCTATGGCGCGAAGTCGTAAACCGGGTCGCTCAGGACTATCCCGAGGTCGAGCTGAGCCACATGTATGCCGACAATGGCGCGATGCAGCTGGTGCGTGCGCCCAAGCAGTTTGATGTGATCGTCACTGACAACCTGTTTGGTGACATCCTGTCGGACTGTGCCGCGATGCTGACCGGTTCACTGGGCATGCTGCCGTCCGCCTCCCTGGGCTCACCAATGGCCAATGGCCGCCCCAAGGCGATGTACGAGCCGGTCCACGGTTCCGCACCCGATATCGCCGGTCAGGGCAAGGCCAACCCCATCGCCTGTATCCTGAGCTTTGCCATGGCACTGCGCTACAGCTTCGATCAGGGGGCCGAGGCTGACCGTCTGGAAGCCGCGATCGAAAAAGTCCTGGCCGATGGTGTCCGCACCGGCGACCTGCTGGCCGACGAAGGGGTCACGCCGGTTTCCACCACGGAAATGGGCGACGCGATTCTGGCGGCGCTGGACGACAGCCTCTGATCAGAGGTCACAACCGAAAATAGAGGCGGCGCCAGATGCGCCGCCCATCTATAGCCGATGGCGTGGATCACTGGCACGCAGTCTGCACGGGCTCTTGCCACGGACGACGTTAGTCTGCTTTGAGCCCACTTTGATCGATGCAACGCGGTGCCCCAATGACGGCGACGTGCAGAAACCAGACTTTGTAAATTTACGAGAACGGCTCAAAAGAAATTGCCTTTCACCAAACGGCGAACATTCTGGGGTGTCGTCAGGCAAACTAACCGTTCGCAGTATTCCGACAGAATCTCTGTGCGGAACCCGGAATTGCGTTAAAGTTGCGTAAACAACGTTGGTTCCTCACTTTGAGACGAAATTATCCAAAGCAAGATTGAAAGAAAATAGAATGAAACGCCTGTTTCCATCTCTGCCGGAGAACGCGACACTTGGAAGTGTCTATCAAGCCTTTCCTGACAAGCTTTCTCCGCTTTGTGCGTACGAAAGCCTTGTGATGAGGGGAGAGAGCGAGCTATCGGTTGCCGAGCGTGAGTTAATCGCAGCCTACGTCTCGGGCTTGAATGCTTGTGCGTATTGCCATGGCGCACACATCGTTTTCGCCAAAGCCTACGGCATTGAGGTCGAGACAATCGAAGCACTGATGGAAGATCGCGATACGGCACCCGTCGAGGATCATCTCAAACCGTTACTGGCATACATTGAAAAGCTTACTGTCTCGCCATCACGAATGACGGAAGCCGACGCAAATGCAGTCTACGCGGCAGGCTGGTCGGAGAGAGCGTTGTTCGATGCTATCCAGGTCTGCGGTGTCTTTAATCTCGTGAACCGCTTCATAGAAGGAACAGGTGTCCAAAGTCCTGGCAACGATCCAAGGCAAGCGGATGAGGCCACATTAAACCGATACCGCAGTGACACCTTCTACACCGATTTCGGACGAGAGAACGGCCTCGACATCCGTTGAATTGACGTTGTTCTAACGTTCGAACCGCTACGAAAGGCTGGTCCGATAAAGCAGCAGAAGCGTCCTTATCTCCCGAGGTTAACCAATTCGTCGATACCAGTCGGCACCTTCAGTTAATTTGGTAGATCCATGTTCAAACCTCGATGATCCGTCCGGCTTTTCGTAGATAACCCATTTTCTGATAAGGTTTGGAGACTTGTGGGCTTTGTAAGGGGGAAGAGTTGCTAAAGTTTAACGCGGAGACAACGAGATTACTTGAAATCGCCTATCAGGGAGCAGAATTGACACGGCGACGACAGGCTTCATTTGATGCGCTGTGCCCTGCTCCCGGTGAAACTATTTTGGACATCGGATGTGGCAACGGGCTGTTAACAGCGGAGTTGGCTCGCGCAGTTGGCTCGGATGGTAATGTCATCGGGATCGACCCAAGTGCTGACATGACGGCAGCCGCAAGAGAGCGGTGCAGCGACTACGCAAACGTGGAGTTTCGTGCTGGGGCCGCAAATAGCTTGCCCATTGAGGACGAAAGCGCCGACAAGGCCGTCTCGGTCCAGGTCTTTGAGTACATCGACGATGTAGACGGTGCGCTGGCTGACACAATGCGCTGTATCAAGCCTGGCGGACGTCTCGTCATCAGCGATCTACACTTTGGCAGCTTGATTTGGTTCAGCGACGAGCCCGGCAGAATGCAAAAGATGCTGACATCCTGGAACCGGCACTTCGTGAGTGGTTCCGTCCCGGAAAGGCTGCCTGCACTGATAAAAGCTCGCTGCGACCACGTGGAAGATGTCTTGTCGTTCACAATGACAGATCACCAGCTAAAACCTGATGGCCTCGCAATCATGATGATGCACCTCATGAAGCAATATGCTGTCGCAAATGACCATGTTGATCCCGCTGTTGCGCAATCGTGGTTCGACGAGCAGTTCGGCCTTGCAAAGGTTGGACGCTTCTTTTTTTCGATGACCCAATTTATCGTCGTGGCGCGTAAAAGGGATTGATAGACCGAAATGACTTGGCCTCGGTTCTTCCACTGACTCGCTGAAAGGGGCAGTTCAAGAGCCCCCCTCAGGTGTGGCGGTCGTCGTGATTGGTGCTGCAATCTTTTGTCCGTACTTAATTGTCGCCGTTGATGCCCCAAGGAGGGTCAAGACGTGCAGCCATTGATCAGGCGTTCGAACGACCGCAGCGATATCGTCGGCCAGAGGTTAGAGGCTTCGTTAAGTTCTTCGCACCTCGATACGCTGCAATCTACAAGTAGTGATCGATTAAAAAAGAACTGATGCTATACTTTTTGAAACGCGGACAAGCTCTTTTGCATTTAAACGAGTTCAGCGGACAAAGAGAGCGCCGGTTTAAACCATTCCTCTCCGCACAGGGGTTTCAGGACGTTTCAATCGGAAGGCTTTGATCGGCGCTCCACTCAGCCCAGGAACCATCATAGAGGCGCGACTTGTCGAACCCCATGTGGCGAAGCGCAAGGAGACCGCAGGAGGCGGCAATACCGCGACCGCAATACGCGATAACCTCGTCGTCGGTTTGAATTCCCTTGTCCTGATAGTGCTGAAGGAGGCGGAGGCGATCCGCCAACCTGAATGAGCCTCGTTCCTGTAGTTTTGCTGTCCGCTCAGCAATAGGTGTGTGTGCCAAAACCGGATCGATGTTCGATATCGCCGGTATGTTAACTGCACCAGGGATATGTCCCGAGCGACCTCCCCAAGTGTGAACACCGTCGCCTCGGAAGAGGTCGTTTGGCAGAAAGTCCACAACTCTGACCTCAGGCTTACCTATCGCGTCCAGAACGTCAGTTTTGCTGGCAATCCAATTGCTCTGCACCTTGGGAGCGAAGTCGCCAGGCTCAACGGATGGATCACCAGCTTCAACCGGTCGACCTTCCAGTTTCCATTGCTGCAAACCGCCATCCAAAACCTGCACATTTTCATGGCCATAGTGCGAAAGCGCCCACCAAAGACGTGCAGAAGCCAAGGGCAGCCCAGAGTCATCGTAAACCACGACATGACTGTCATTGGATACACCCAACTCGCGCATCTTTTTCCCGAAATCCTCAGGTCCGAGCATCATATCGGGAATGTTCTGAGTGCTGTCCGCAAGCTCCGTCGACATACCAACATACACGGCGCCAGGAATGTGCTCAGCTTGGAACTCGCTCCTGTCGTCGTAGGCCACACCCTTGCCGTTTTCCTCCCTAAACTTCCAGCGAACATCAATGATGCGCAGTTTCGGGTCGGTCAGGTTATCTGCCAACCAAGTCGTATCAATGAGTGGGCGAGTATGTGTTGCCATCTCTACGTTCTCCTCTAACCGGACGTCGGTCGAGCCGTATGGAATAATCCTCAAAATTGGCTTCGGAGTCCAATTTTGGAAGATCGGGATCTGGCGGAGCCACTATGGTCGGAATTAGATTTCGATGAACGTATTGCCTATCGGAAGCAATTTAAGCTGAAATTACGGCACCTTGTTAAGTCGATTTCCTTTGACTCACTCATAGTTAAGCATGCTCATATAGCTCGCTGACGGACAGGTTTGGAACAGACAGTGGAAGGTTTGGATGCTCGAAGATCGGTACGGAAGCCCGCTAACGACAACATCACAAACCGCACGTGACGCCCATGTTGAAGGCATCGACCGTTTCCTCGGCGCCTTTGACGATGTCGAAGGGGCATACCGCGCCGCATTGCACGCAGATGACAGTTTCGCAATGCCCCATGTTGGCCTTGCGCGCTATCTCGTTACTGTCGGGCGCGGACAAGATGCAAAGCGCGAAATAGCCGCCGCAAAGGAACTGTCGCATGGCGTCAGCCCGCGAGAAGCCGCACAGATCGACATTATCAGCGATCTCATTGAGGGGCGTGCACCGCAGGCCTATAGGCGCATTCGAGATCACGTCGCAGACCATCCGCGAGATATTTTGCTGGCTCAGACATGTACCAGCGTATTTGGCTTAATCGGATTTTCAGGTCAGGCAGGACGCGAGGCAGAGCAGCTTGCGTACTCCACACCGCGGCGCTCCACCTCATCTCCCACACTATGTTGGCGTCTTCTAGCTACCACCCTTAGTCTCCGCTGTGACAAAAATTGATTTTCCTGAGCCTGAGCGACGCCGATTATGAGTGATCAGATCTTGGGCGAACGCAGAACTATGGATTCAATAGATCAGGATGGATAGTCTTCGGTGTAGGGGAGAACGGGAGTGGAACGCCGCCTTACCACTATCTTGAGTATTGACGTCGTGGGCTACTCGCGACTGATGGAACGCGATGAGGCAGCGACGCTGGCTGCACTAAAGTCGCATCGGTTGGAACTCATTGACCCCTTTGCAGCGAGTTTTGTTGGCAAGACGATCAAGTTGATGGGTGATGGTGCGCTGCTGGAGTTCGAAAGCACCGTACAAGCAATGAAATTTGCCGTTTCTGTTCAAAACGAAATGATATCTCGAAATTCGGACGTTCCAGAAAGCGAAAGAATTGTGTTTCGGATCGGCATAAACATCGGAGATGTGATTGCCGAGGATGGAGACATTTATGGTGATGGCGTCAACGTCGCTGCCCGCCTTGAAGGTTTGGCCGAGCCCGGAGGCATTTGCATTCACCGCAGCGTAAGGGACCAGGTGCAGGACAAGCTGGATCTGAATTTCAAGGATCTGGGTGAGACCGAAGTCAAGAACATAGAGAGACCAGTCCGAGCATTCGAAGTCATTCTGGATGACAAGGCCAAAGCTTTGGCTATTTCAGAGCCAATTGCGCATACGAAACCACCGATATTCAAGTGGGCGCCAACGCTTGTCGGTGCAGTATGCATCTGTTTGGTGCTGGTTGCGGTCATATGGTGGCGATCCAGAGAAGTGGCACCCCTGGCCGAACAAGAAGAGTTGGTGCTTGCCATCCCGGACGTTCCTTCCATTGTCGTTTTGCCTTTTGAGAACCGCTCAACGGTTGAAGAGATCGGCTATCTGGCAGAAGGCTTTGGAACAGCAATAACAACGCAGCTGTCGAAGTTTCCGCAGCTATTTGTGATCGCTGGTTCGACTTCGATTAGCTTTGCCGACAGTTTGGTCAAACCGCGAGAAGTAGGCCGAGAGCTCGGTGTACGATATGTTTTGTCAGGCGGCGTTCAGAGCGTTGGCGAGAATATTTCAATTAATTCTACGCTCATAGAGACGGAGTCTGGGCACGCTCTATGGTCGGAACAATATGACGTTGGGATCGAAGAATTGTTTGTGGCACAGGCCGACCTTGTTAGGGAAATCGTATCAACCCTGAAAATAGTAGTAGAAGAAGAGGAAATCGCGTCGTTGAAGAAACGACCGACTGATGACCCACAAGCATATGAACTTTTTCTGAAAGCTGTCGCGAAGAGCAAGCTGTTGAACACTGCAAGTCGGCAACAGGCAATTGACCTGCTGGAGCGAGCTATAGTTCTCGATCCAGACTACCTTTCTGCCCATATCGAACTGAGCGGTCGCTATCTTAGCCTCTGGCGCTTTGGAGGTTCAGACGATCCAGAGACTGCGCTGAACAACGCTCGTCAGCACACCGAGCGCGCGTTAGAACTGGATCAAACTGACTATCGCGTTCAACATCGCTTGGGACAGCTACATTTATTTGCAGACCACGATCACCAACTCGCATACGAGGCGTTTCAGCGCGCAACTCGGGAGAACCCAAATGACCCGGAGGTTTTGTATGACATGGGCTTTTTGCGCTCGCTTATGGGTGAGCCAGCCGAAGCGATTGAGTGGAACATCAAGGCAAAGAGGGTCAACCCGCGTTATCCCGGCTGGTACAATTTTAATGCTGCACTTTCTCATTTCCTAATCAGGGACTACGAACAGGCAATTCTGCTGGCAAAAACCGGTATCTCAACCTATCCAAAGTCGCTTCCTCCGCGCCGCATTTTGGTCGCAACACTCGCAGAAATGGGACGTCTAGAAGATGCACAGGTTGAAGCAAAGAAATTGCTCGAAATCCGGCCGGACTTCCGTGTTTCTGCACACAGAAACACACCCTTTATGCATAAAGAGGACCAGAATCGGTATTTTGGTGCAATGATTGCAGGTGGGTTGCCTGAATAGCATAGTTTTCGGAAACCTGAATACTGTCGTCATGCGCAGTGATCAATAATTGAATTGATCCCAGACAATGGCAATTCGAGCCTCATCTGTCGAATGCAGCGAGTTTCACTAATGACAACGAAGCGCGGAAAGCGGAAGTTAGCAGCGGGTTGTGCCAAAGCCGTCCATGCCGGCGCGAGCCGATTTGTGCTATGATCACGGCTGAGGAAATCAAAAGCCGAGTCTTCGATTGATCACCACGCACCAAGGGAGTTTCAATGAAAAAGATGTCTTTCAGGCTGATACCCAACCCAAACGACATGGTGGCCTCGGATTTCACCGATCCTGGCTCCTTCACGACCAGTGATACGAACGAAAGAAACTGGTTCAAGTTTGCAAACGACGACGAGACTATTCTCTCGGGCGTCTGGGAATGCCCACCCTGTCGTGAAGAGATCGATGCTTATCCGGTACATGAAATGATGACCGTGATTTCTGGGTCCGTAACACTGACGCATCCTGACGGAGTCGCCGAGACCTTCACGGCTGGCGATACGTTTTTCATCAAAAAAGGGAGCAGGTTGATCTGGGAGATCACAGAAAAATTGCGGAAGTGCTACATGATCGCCTCCTAGGAAGTTCGTATTGCGAAGCGATCCCTGCGATCAACCTATGATAAAAACAGACTCGGAACATACATTCTCCGGTTGCTGCACGAATAGTAGCTATGGGTTGCGAACGGTGTCCTAGAGCCCTGAGCGGGCTTCGTAATCAGCCAGTTGGAGTGAAGAGCCGCATCTACTATTGTCAAAGCATGTCGAGCAAGGGACAACAATTGCAACGAAAGTTGGCGGCAATACTGGCCGCGGATGTCGTTGGGTATTCGGCGCTCATGCACAAAGATGAGCACGCTACACTTCTAATGCTTGATCACCTGGAAAGTGACATCGTCACCCCAACAATAGCGGGCCAATCAGGTCGGGTCGTGAAGAGCATGGGTGATGGTTGGTTGGCGCGATTTGACAGCGCGGCGCAAGCTGTGACCGCAGCAATGCAGCTACAAGAGCAGTTGGCCGAACACTCGTTAATGAACATGCGGATCGGTGTTCATGTGGGTGACATCACAGAAAAAGGTGACGACATTTTGGGTGATGGTGTAAACATTGCCGCGCGCCTTGAGAGAATTGCGCCAACCGGTGGCATCGCTATTTCTGAACCCGTACACTTGAACATTGAACACACTCTGGCAGACGCGTTTAAAGCTGTAGGGAAGAAGAAGCTCAAGAACATCGAGCGCAGCCTGGATGTGTGGATTCACGATGGACCGCACCAGGGCGCATCGCAAAGCTCGCATTCTTTCACAGAGACCAGCTTGCCAAAGCTCTCCATCCATCCTGTGACGTGCAGCGACCAACGCACTGAACTAAAGGAAATGGCCGCAGCTCTCACTTCAGATTTCGGTTCTTATTTTCGAACGATCAACTGGTTAAACGCGGCGATATCCTCCACGGAGCCACCAGAGGGATATACGCTTCGCGGCATGCTGCGTGGACACGGTGACCGATTGCGTTTGGAAGCCCGCTTAAATGACCCTTCAGGTTCTGAAATCTGGACTCAGAAGTTCGACGGTTTGGTCGAGGCTATCTTCGATTGGCAGGACGAGGTCGTAGAAAAGCTGTTGGATGCCGTTAGTGGGATCTTGATCCAGTCTGAGACCGCAAAACTCTCCGCATTGCCAGAAGACGAACTGACCGCCGAGGAGTGCGTCCTGATGGGCATGATCGCTTGGTCGGATGCCGGTATCGACAGTTACGAAGAGACGTTGGCATATCACGCCAGGGCCATTGAGGCTAAACCAACCCTCGCTGCCGCCTATGCTGAAGCAATTTGGACAATGAATGGCGCGAGAACCTATGATCTTCGTCGCGAGCTGTCACCCTACTATGAGAAACTGCCACGCTGGATCGAGGCCGGACGACACATGGCAGGGCAGAGCCCGACGCTTGATTTGAGTGTTGCCGTGGCTGATTACAATGTGGATGGGGATGCGGATCGACTTTCCGTGGCGCTTGAGCAAATCCGGCAAAGAGCGCCATTAGATGCCCGCCTGCATTTGTTTATGGGTTGGGGATACAACTGGGCCGGGTTTCCTAAAATGGCATTGAGTTGCTTTCAGACGGCGCTTCGGTTGGGCCGATATGGAGCCGTTTTCGTGGGTGCTTCCGGAGGTGCCGCCACCTCTTGCGTAATGCTTGGTCGAGACCATGATGCTATCGCCTTTGCAGAAGCAGGTCTGCGCTTCTCAAAAAACTATGCCGCGCTCCACAGCACGAGGGCCGCTGCTCACGCAATGCTTGGGGAACCTGAGAAAGCGTCTGCGGCTTTGGCGCAAATGCTGCAAATGGAGCCTAGTGAAACGATTTCGAAGTGGCGTAGCAACGTGGACTATGGCGGCTCTGAAGGCGCTAAACGCTACTTTGAGGCACTTCGCCGGGCAGGGTTGCCAGAATAGCGGTGCCGGAACCAAGTCGCGCTGACAAATCCGGCAGCTTGATCGCGCATCTTGGTAACTGCAAAGCACGGATTTGAATGTCCGCTTCGGGCTGCGACAAGCCAATCGAACGGATTGCAGATAATGGTGACTCTGGGCTCATTTCAGAAGTGTACTTTTGCAGATGCTCGTGCTGAACGTCCAATCGATGCTGTGGACGAGGCGGCCCTGTTGAATCTACTGTCTTTGCAGTATCGATGGAGTGGGGCGGGTTATGGCGACATTTGTATTGATCCACGGAGCGTGGCAAGGGGGATGGTGCTGGGCTCGCGTAGCCGCCCTTCTGCGCAAGGAGGGCCACGACGTTTTCATCCCGACACTGACAGGGTTGGGTGAACGTGCTCACCTCGTGAGTGACGAAACCGATCTGGCCATGCATATCGAGGATGTCCTGGGGGTAATCAGGTGCGAAGAACTCTCTGACATTGTTTTGTGTGGTCATAGCTATGGCGGCATGGTTGTCACCGGAGTGGCGGATAGAGCGCCCGACCACATTCGCTCGCTTGTGTACCTCGATGCGCTCGTGCCGGACGATGGGCAGGCGGCCTTGGACGTTTTGCCTACGGATATCGCGGCAGGGCTTCGTGATAGTGCTGTCGATGGCAAAGTCGCGCCGGGCCCAGCGGAGGCTTTTTCGGTGAATGGAGCAGACTGTGCGTGGGTGGACCGCCGAAATGTCGCCCAACCAATCAAGACATTTGAGCAACCGATTCAACTGGTGAGCGGCGGAGCCAAGGTGTTAAAGCGGACCTACATCTATGCCACCGGCTGGGTCCCAGGGCTTGGCCAACCGTTTTTTGAGCGATACCAGCATCAGTCGGGGTGGACAGCAATTTCGGTGCCATTCGGGCACTACGTGATGATCGATAGGCCTGAAGACTTGGTCCGAATTCTAATGTCCGCAATTTGAACGTGGCCGTCGATTCTTGCACGAGTGGGCAGACAGCGAAATCGCCCGTATAAGAATGGTTATTGCTTCCTTCCCGATTGTCCTACTTCAACCACCGCTTCGGGGAAGATGTTGCACATCAATACGTCAACCAGGAGGTCTCGCACCATTAAATTTTTAGCGGCTTGTTGATTTGAGCTAAGTGGATTCCACGTACCGTCATACAGCTCAGTCGAGATTGACTGGCTACAACAGATGTGCGGATTTTAGTGCCTCCATAACGTATTGCCGAACCGCAGCGACCTGCGGAGCGGCCAAGCGTTCAAGGCGGCAAAGTAAATTCAGGGGAACTGGTTCGGTAGACCATTCAGGAAGAAGGCGCACGAGGTTGCCAGCGCGTTCATCCTGTTGCGCCAGCAATGTGGGCAGCATGGCAACTGCATGCCCCGTTAAAACTGCTGTAATTGCGAGCTCCATCGTATTGACTCGCAAGCCGACGGGCGGCGCAACGGCCTCACTTTGACCTGCTTCGTTCTTGAATAGCCATTTGCCTGATTCTTGTGTGCGCAAAACGCATGACACCGAGAGTAAATCAGCAGGCTGGTTGACGGTTCTCATCCGCTCCAATAGCAGCGGGCTCGCGTAAGGTGCCCGCTGCGCTGGCGGTAAGGCTGCCGAGATGAACCGTCCTTTATCTGCGGGGCCGGTCCTGAATGCCAGATCGATGTCTTCTGTCGCAAAATCCGACCTGGAATCGTCTGCATGAAGCTCAAGTT
The DNA here is from genome assembly GCF_059610685.1 of Ruegeria sp. CDSC052. Taxonomy (NCBI): domain Bacteria; kingdom Pseudomonadati; phylum Pseudomonadota; class Alphaproteobacteria; order Rhodobacterales; family Roseobacteraceae; genus Ruegeria; species Ruegeria sp. CDSC052. The sequence goes on along the minus strand of NZ_JBXWOB010000006.1, from coordinate 37,871 downwards.
CGACATTTGGATAGCGGGATTGAAGCCCAGTCAGGAGCGGGACAAATACGGTGCCAAGCAGGCTATTGGGGCCCGAGACCGACACTCGACCAGCAATCTTCCCGCCTCTGGCGAAGCCAAGCTCTGCCTCTGCCTCAAGCGCTGCGTCAACAGGCCCCGTGCAGATCTCGAATATTCTGCGCCCGGCTGAGGTCGGGGTCACCGCCCGACCTGACCGGTCCAGCAATACCAGCCCCAATTCAGCTTCGAACAGCGCAAGCTTCTGACTGATCGATGATTTCGTGGTGTTCAACTCTGCCGCTGCTGCACTCATCGAGCCAGCACGAACAGTAGCGACCAGGGCCTTAGCGCAGGAATAGAATCTATCGTTCATAATTACGAACAGTAGTTAACAAAGGGATCATTTTCCAGAACGAATGGAGTCCCTAAATTCTGTCCCAGCGAACAGGCCAGGATATGAGAAATGCAGACAGATACGGTCTACCACCCCGCCGCGACACGAGAGTTCAAGGACTTCGGCTTCATGCAAGCGTATATGTCGTTTAAGCCGCATCTGGAAGCAGGGCGGCGCAGGTTCGGCCCGCTGATCACAATCGATGACGGCACGCTGTCCCCCGGCGCCAAGGGATTTGGCCTGCATCCGCATCAGGATGTCGAGGTGGTTACCTTCATGGTAGACGGAGAGGTGTCACATATCGATCCGGTGGTGCCCGTTCACAACGGCACTGTAAAAGCGAAGGGCCTTCAGGTGATCTCCGCTGGCACCGGTATCCTCCACAACGAAGTGAACAACTCGCGGACAATGCCGATGCGAGCTCTGCAAATCTGGTTCGAGCCGCAATTCGAAGGGTTGGCGCCGGCTTATTCCAGCAAAGAGCTGGAAACCGCGGACCACACCAATCGGTTCCAGCTGGTGCTGTCGCCCGACGGTGCCGAAGGCTCCCTTGTTGTACAGCAGGAAGTGCGTCTCAGTTACGGCAAAATGGACCGCCACGGCGTGCTGAGTTTCAATCCGCACAGCCCTGATCGCAGCCTCTACATCTTTATGATCGAAGGCGAGGCAACTGTTACTGGCTTCCCCCTTGGCAAAGGAGATGGGCTGGGACTGCTCCGCTCCGGAAACCTGGAGATTACGGTCTCAGCCGAAGCCGAACTCCTGATCTTCGATCTGCCCGCTTCCGAAATCTCTTAACCAGAAAAGGACATCAACATGACCTCCCCGAAAACGACCCCCGACAACGCAGCCATCGTTCTGATCGACCATCAGGTCGGCACAATGAATTGGGCAAAATCAGTTGACCGCGATCTGATCGAAGCTAACACCCGCGCCCTCGCGCGGACGGCGACCGAGCTTGGCATGCCGCTGGTGTTGACCTCCAGCATGGAAGACAACATGCAGGGGCCGCTGATGCCCACACTGGAAGAGATCGCGCCAGATGCCTTCGCCGCGCGTATCAAACGCCCCGGCGTAGTGAACTGCTGGTATGACAGCGCCTTTGCAGATGCCTGCCGCAACACCGGACGCAAGCATTTCATCATGGCAGGCATCACCACCGACGTGTGCCTTGCCCCGCCCGCAATCAGCGCCGCCGACGAAGGCTTTGCTGTGACCGTTGTGGTCGATGCCTCCGGTTCCCCGACTGCGCTGACGGATGAGATGGCGTTCCGGAAGATGGAGCGCGGCGGTGTCGACCTCACCACAACCAGCGCGCTGCTGGCAGAGCTTGCGGTCAATTGGGCTAGCGAGACCGGCCAGAAAATCATGCAGATCCTTGGTGAGGAAATCCTGAGCCGCGGATAAACTCTCCGATCCGTCACAAACGATACGGGAGCTGCCGCCCTATCACAGGGCGGCAGCTATTCGCGTTCGAATGCCGTTCAGAATGAAGTAGCAAATGACCTTTTCTTTGCGCAGGAAACTGCAAAGTCTAGTTGCGAAGGTCCGGATTGGGCTGCCACCAGTCTATCAAACTGACTGTAGAAAATGGTAAATCTGAGCCCGGTACTACTGCTTCGGCGATTTCGCGAGAACGGCAGATACTGTGCGTGTCTTGCGGCTTCTAGTGATCGCGATTGCACCCAGAACTAACGCACATGCCAAGGCTTGAGGTAAAGTAATGGTTTCGCCAAAGGCTAGAAATCCAACAGCAAACATCGTGGGTAACTCTATGCTTCCGACCACCGCAGTTTGAGAAGCCCCAATTACAGGCGAGCAGATCGTGTAGATAAGTTGGGGCACGAACGCGGTGACAAGTCCAATACCAACAATGAGAATCCAATCGGATTGTTCCCCTGGGAGCAACTCTCCAACTTCAGCGCCAAGGATGAGCGGCGCAAGACCCAGTACAGACCCCAGAGAGACTGACGCGATGCGTGCCAACGGCGCAATCCGTGACAACCTGTGTACGAGCACGCAGATTCCGAAGCCAAACCCAAATGGGGCAGCAAGGGATAGCAGCAGAGTTGGTAGATGCTCCGCAGGCACTGATGCGGGCGAGCCAGCAATGACGGCTGCCACCACAATCAGACCAGCGGCCAACAATGCGCGCCTCGTTGGTGCATCAGCGAACACGGCCCAGGCAATGACCAGAGTGAATACTGGATAGGTCATGTAAAGCACACCCACTGTCGATGCGGGCAACTTCTCCAGCGCCGTTACATACCCGATCCACCCAAGCCCCATTACGGCTCCAGCTGAAAGGCCCCAAGTGATCTCTCGCCATTCTTTTCGGTTCAAAATGAGAACAGGAAGCAGAAGAATCGCCGCAACAATGTAGCGGTAGAATGCGACTGCATAGGGTGCGACGCCCTGTTCGGTCAGGCTGCGGCTGAAATAGGGAACTAGTCCGAAACAGATTGAAGCAAAAAGAACACCAAAAACTGCAAATGCGTAAGGGATGGACGGTCGATTTCGCGCAGATGTCGTTGCCATAATCTGGAGCTATCACGCATTTGCTATTTCGTCTTTAGAGATTCGAAGAACGACAGCTTTGTCCGCATCTAAGAGAATGCAAAGCCTAGTTGAGAATGCCCGCTTCGGGCTGCGAGCAGTCACTTATGTGTAAGGCCGTGAAAGGCGATACCGAGCCCTAAGCGATCAATAGAATTGCCGATCTTAAACACCGTCCATCAGGAGTAGTTTGAGAACCGAGACAGGCCGAACATTTTGCGGTGTTCGACAGGAGTCAGTCCTGTCTTTCGTTTGAACAACCTCCTAAACGAAGGCGTATCGGCATATCCGACTGCTTCTCCGACCTCCACCACGGAGCAGTCGGTAGTTTCAAGCAACTGGCGGGCTTCTTCAATTCGCAGCGCCAAAACGTAATCTTGCGGTGACTTACTCGTTGCTTTGCGAAAGCGTCGTGCAAACGTAGTTGGCGACAACCCGGAACGTTTAGCCATTTCTGCGACTGGGTTATCGACGGAGTAATTGTCGGAAATCCATAACTGAGCCTGTGAGATTATGGCGTCAGCATGAGGTGCCGTAATGATCATTGAACTGAATGGTGACTGAAGTTCTCCGCGGTTGGCCATAAGCCAGACTTTTGCTGCCCGCACCGCCTTTTGCGTGCCGCCGTAATGCGCGATCAGGAACGTTGCGAGTTCCTGCCACCCGGTTGTCCCACCCGACGTAACGGGTCCGCGGGACGCATCGGCAAAGCAAAGGCCGCGGTCGATGCGGAGCCGCACATTCGGATAGAGCCTTCGAAAAAGGCCTTCCCAAGCCCAATGTGTGGTCGCTTCAACCCCATCCAAAATACCTATTTCCGCCAAATAGACCGCCCCTGTACAGGCTGACACGATACGCGTCTTGGCCAAGTCGCGCTTAGCAAGCCACGCTAAACAAGGATGTAGTTCGGGGTCGAGCCGGTCGTGCGGTGAAAGTGTCAGTCCAGGTACGACAATAATATCAGCGTCGTCTGCGTTCTTAAATGTCTGGTCTGGCACGATCCATATGCCACTTCCGCAACGAAACCCTTCAATGTTCGGGCCAACGAGACTGACGTCAAACACCGGCATAGGCTCCTCGCCGCTCACCAAATGTTCCCAGTCCCGCCCAGCGGCCACCAAAGTGTCGTACAGGCCAAACACGCTGGAGGCGCTGGTTTCTGGGGTGGCAACGATTTGAACCGAATATGGCATCGGCAAAATTCCCAAAGTGGTGAATTTGCCCCCTTATTAGCCGTTCCGCCACTCACGCAAAACGAAAAATGTCGTGCAGTCTTCAAAGGCACGAAGTTCGCTGGAGGTGTTAGCGATGATGAACGCAGTTTGGAGATTATTTTTTGACCGTGAAAAGCCGATCTTTTTGAAGAGACTAGCGCTCGGAAAACTTAGCCGAACAGATGACCAAGGAAGAGGAACCGACAACTGCAAAGTGACGGAAGAGATGTGGAAATCGGTGATCTATATTGGACCAGGCTGTTCACTGGTGAGAGACCGTTAGTTTGAGCAATTTCGATGTCAACTTCGGGTTGTCAGAGAGCTACCACTTTTCTCCGAAGGGTCGAATGTCGAGCTCGAATGTCCAAGCCGACTTGTCTTGTCGGGCCAACATCAGAGCCGTCTCCGCAATCCGCTCTGGCTTGATAAAGAAGTCGTCGGGTTCATCTGGAGCAAAGTTCGTCCGTGTGTCCTCGGTGTCAATCACACCGTCGATAACGAGATACGCCACATGTATGCCCCGCGGGCCGAGCTGCTTGGCCAGTGCATTTGCCAGCGTACGTTGGGCAGACTTTGAAGGAGCAAATACCGTCGTCCAAACGTTCCCACGAAGTGCAGCGGTCGCGCCCGAAACGATGATCACCCCGGAACCACGTTCGGACATCTGAGGTCCTAGAAGCTTTGCGGTGGCAAAAAGACCAAGAGCCCCGACGCGCCAGCTCTGCTCGAACTCGATCTCCGAAACGTCTTCAAGCGTTCCAAACTGTGCGAGGTCTGCGTTGTAAATAACGACATCAATTTCCCCTAGATCGCTCTGGACTGCGGTAAGCGCTTTTTTCAAGCTATCCGGGTCTCCGGCGTCGCATCTGTAGGATCGAACTGACGTATCAGTTGAACCCTCGTCACCGAATGTGGCGCCCGAGCGGCTCAGCAGTGCGAGAGAGTAACCGGCATGCTTGAAAATCTCAGCGTATGCGGCGCCCAATCCAGGGCCAAAACCGATGATGACGCAAACCTTGCCATCCATGACTTCTTCTCCTTACAGCTTTCGTCTCTCTGCAATCGTAGCACAAAACTCTTTTGGTTCGTTTGATGAGGGACAGCAAAGTTCGCAAAGCCAGAATTGCAAAGGCTTGTTTTGAATGTCGGGTTTGGGCTGAGATCGGTCCTCAGAAACGATTGAGCCAACGGCAAATTTGTCCGCATATCGGAAGTTGCAATGTTGGCAGCGGCAGAGCAGTTCAGAGATGGGATTCACGTTGATACGGATGCGAATCGGGCATTCTGCACCATATGCTGTCATTGGCTGACCCTGCGCGCCGACTTTTCCTTGCCTACATCAGTTGCCAAAGAGGTTGTTCAGCAGGTTGTTGATCGCATTTTCGAACCCATTGCCCTGATTGCGGCGCTGACGCCTCGGTTGCTCTTGCCGGACGGGCGGATCGGGGGCCAGCATTGGCAGCGGTGTGGGCGTCATCCCGTCAGTCACGCGCACCATCGTCTCTTTCCAAATCTCGGCTGGCAACCCGCCGCCAGTCACGCCGGACAGGGGGGTGTTGTCGTCATAACCCATCCAGACTCCGGTCACATAATCAGCCGTGAACCCGATGAACCAGGCATCCCGCGCCGCCTGCGTGGTGCCGGTCTTACCTGCCACCTGCCAGCCGGGTAGTTTCGCGCGCCCGCCCGTGCCTTCGGACACGACACGTTCCATCATCCAGGTCAGTTGCTTGGCAGCCTTACCGTTGATCACCCGCTCACCGATGCCGGTGCTCGTCGCCATCAGAGGGGCGTCGTCGCCCAGCAGCTTCAGCTCGGTCAACCCATAGGGCTCAACTGCAGAACCGCCGTTCAGGATACCGGCATAGGCCCCGGTCATCTCAATCAGCGTGCTTTCCGATGCGCCCAGCGCCAGCGCGGGTCCCTCGGCCAGATTGCTTTCAATGCCAAACTCACTGGCGACGGTACGGACATTTTCCAAACCGGCAACCTCGGCCACTTTCACGGCCGGGATGTTCAACGAGTTCTTGAGGGCATCAGCAAGCGTGACGCGCCCATAATGCTTGTTGGTATAGTTCTTGGGGCACCATTGCCCCGAACCGGCGATATTGATGCAATAGGGCTCGTCCACCACCGTATCCAGAGGCGAATAGCCCAGTTCCAACGCGGTAGCATAGACGAAGGGTTTGAAGGACGACCCTGTTTGCCTCAGCGCCTGTGTGGCCCGGTTGAATGCGCCCGATACGCGGGTCTTGCGCCCGCCGACCATCGCCCGCACGGCACCATCTGCGGACATCACCACAATCGCGGCCTGCGCCTTGGACCCTTCGCGGACCTTTTCCTTGAAGATATATTGCAATGCCTCTTCTGCGGATTTCTGCAGGCGCTGGTCCAGCGTCGTCCGGATCACCACGTCATCGGTGGTGTCCGAGCCGAAAAAGCTGGGCAGTTCCGTGATGACCCAATCGGCAAAATACCCACCGGCGCGTGCAGCCGCAGCCGCAGACAATTGCGCCGGGTTTCTGCGCGCCCCGCTGGCCTGGGCAGTGGTCAGATAGCCCTGCGCCTCCATCAGCCCAATCACCAACTGCGCCCTATCCTGCGAGCGTTGCAGGTTATTTGTCGGCGCATACCGCGTCGGCGCCACCAGCAGACCAGCCAGCATCGCCGCCTGCGAGGGGCTGACCTCGGCGGCAGAAATCCCGAAATAGCGCTGGCTTGCCGCCTCAAAACCCCGCGCACCGGACCCGAGGAAGGCACGGTTCAGATAGATGGTCAGGATTTCATCCTTGGAGTATTTGACCTCCATCGCGATCGCATAGACAGCCTCTTTGCCCTTGCGCCACAGGGATCCCTGACGGCAATCAGCCTCATAGGCGGCCTCAGACTCCCACTCGCTAGGGACATATGGCACGCCCAGGCACAACAGTTTGGCCGTCTGCTGGGTGATGGTCGATCCGCCATGACCAGACAAAGGCCCGCGCCCTTCGCGCAGGTTGATACGCACAGCGCTAGCGACACCCCGAGGACTGACGCCGAAATGGCGGTAGAATCGCTTGTCCTCGGTGGCGACCACTGCATTTTTCAGATACGGAGAAACCGTGTCCGCGGTGATTACCCCGCCGAACTGATCCCCACGCCAGGCAAAGACCTTGCCATCCCGGTCCAACAAGGTGACAGACCCGCGCGCACGCCCGTCCAGCAAGGCGCCGACATCAGGCAAAGAGGTATAGACAACCCCGACAGCCAGCGCCAGCAACAGGGCAGCCACAGCGCCCACGCGCCAACTTACCCCCCAGATCAGGCGCCAGACCCAGCGAAACAACCGGCGAAAAAAGCCACCACCACCGCCGGATTTCCGGCGTGTCTTTCTCCGTGTGCTTTTTCGGGTTGTCGTTTTGCGCGCCGCAGCCTTTTTGCCTGCGGGTTTCGCAGTGCCTTTGGTCGCCGTGGGTTTTCGCCCCTTCGACGCGTATCTTTTGTCCGCCACAAGCGGTGCCTTGCGGCGCCTGGACTCAGTCATGCTCAAACTCTGCCCGGTTATCGTTTTGAGGCACCATACCCTGCTATACCGATGAAGTAGAGGTCTGAATTTCCGGAATGCACCCTCTCTAACGCGCCTATATTTTAATCGATATGCAGAATCTGTGCAAAAATTGTGCACTCACTCACCAATTCCTCCCGAATTTGACCACTGAACCGTTCCTTACACAGCTTCGGCACGCTCTTTTTCTGCAGGTGCAAACACGCCGGACAGACCGGGGAAGCAGAGGGGAACAGCGTGAAACTGATTATTGCAACAATCAAACCGTTCAAGCTCGAGGAGGTGCGCGAGGCACTGACCGACGCGGGCATACGCGGCATGATGGTAACCGAGATCAAGGGCTTCGGCTCGCAATCGGGGCACACGGAAATCTATCGCGGTGCCGAATACGCGGTGAACTTTGTACCCAAGATCAAGCTTGAGATCGTGGTGCCCGCCACGATGGCCGACCAGATCGTAGAAACCATCACCAAATCCGCCAAGACCGGCAAGATCGGCGACGGCAAGATTTTCGTCCTCGACGTTGAGCAGGCCCTGCGCGTGCGGACCGGGGAAACGAACGAAGAGGCGCTTTAAGCGCCCCCACTCAACACTATTCGAGGACTGACAATGAACCTGATGAAATCTCTCATCCCTGCCGCCGCGATAGTCGCGCTGCCGCAGATTGGCCTAGCGCAGGAGGCCGCCACCGGCGAAGCCGCGCTGCACACACAATACATCTTCACCACGCTGCTGTTTCTGATGGCAGGGTTCCTGGTGTTCTTCATGGCCGCCGGCTTTGCCATGCTCGAAGGCGGGCTGGTGCGGTCGAAAAACGTGGCCATGCAGATGATCAAGAACGTGGCGCTGTTTTCCTTTGCCGCGATCATGTACTGGCTGATCGGCTTCAACCTGATGTATCCCGGCGACGGCTGGACCATCGCGGGGTGGGTTGGACCGTTCTTCAAAACCACAGTCCTGGATCCGGTGGGCGTGGGTGCTGACGCCGCGGCATTGGATTATGCTTCGGTTGGTTCGGACTTCTTCTTCCAGCTGGTGTTTGTGGCCGCAACCGCGTCGATCGTATCGGGTGCTGTAGCTGAACGTATCAAGCTGTGGCCCTTCCTGGTTTTCGTGATTGTTCTGACCGGCGTCATGTACCCGATCTCTGGCTCATGGCAGTGGGGCGGTGGCTGGTTGTCCGAGGCTGGTTTCTCGGATTTTGCTGGCTCGACCATCGTGCATTCGGTTGGCGGCTGGGCAGCTCTGGCAGGTGCCCTGATCCTGGGTCCGCGGATTGGCAAGTACAAAGACGGCAAGGTTCATCCGATGCCCGGTTCGAACCTGGCGCTGGCCACTTTGGGGACATTCATCCTGTGGCTGGGATGGTTCGGCTTCAACGGCGGCTCGCAGCTGGCGATGGGAACCGTGGGTGACGTATCCGACGTGTCGCGCATCTTTGCTAACACCAACATGGCCGCAGCGGCAGGCGCAGTGGCAGCCCTGATCCTGACACAGCTGCTGTACAAAAAACCTGACCTGACCATGGTGCTGAACGGCGCGCTGGCCGGCCTGGTGTCGATCACTGCGGAACCGCTGGCCCCGACGCTGTTCGGCGCACTGTGGATCGGTGCCGTAGGCGGTATCATCGTGGTCTTTGCGGTCCCGATGCTGGACAAGTTCAAGATCGATGACGTGGTCGGTGCCATCCCGGTTCATCTGTTCGCCGGGATCTGGGGCACCATCGCCGTGATCTTTTACGGCGAAGCCAGCCTGGGTACGCAGCTGCTGGGTATCCTCGCCTACGGTCTGTTCACCTTTGTCGGCGCTTTGATCCTGTGGTCGATCCTGAAGTCCACCGTCGGCATTCGAGTCAGCGAAGAGGATGAGATCAACGGCCTGGACATGGCGGAACTGGGCATGGAAGCGTACCCGGAGTTCTCCAAGGGCTGATATCCAACCCAATCCAACAAAAAACCCGGGCGGTGTCGCCCGGGTTTCTTTTTTTTCCGCAGATTTAAACTCCGACGTCGATAATCGCTTTGGCCAGAATCGGAACCGTGTTGGCATTCAGCCCGGCAATGTTCAGACGGCTGTCGCCGACCATGTAGATGCCGTGATCAGCGCGCAGTTGTTCCACCAGTTCCGGTGCCGCGCCCAAGCGCGAGAACATGCCGCGATGCTGGGCGACAAAGCCGAACCGGTCGGAGCCGCTGTGGCGTTGCAGCTCATCGGCCAGTTGCTGGCGCAGCCCCAGCATGGACAAGCGGATCTCTTCCAGCTCGGCCTCCCAGTCGGCCCGCAGGACGGGGTCGGTCAGGATCGTGGTGACCACGCGCGCGCCGTGGTCGGGCGGGAATGAATAGTTCTGGCGGTTCAGAAAGGCCAGCGTGCTCTGGTTCAACGCGGTCTGTCCCGCATCTGCGCTGATTGCCAGCAATAGGCCGGTGCGTTCACGGTAGACGCCGAAATTCTTGGAACACGACGCCGCGATCAGGCATTCCTTGACCGAAGACGCAACAAGGCGGGTCGCCTGCGCATCCTCTTCCAGACCGTCGCCAAAACCCTGATAGGCTATGTCGATCATCGCCACGAGGCCAAGCTCGTTGATGATGGTCACCACTTCCTGCCACTGCACCAGGTTCAGGTTGGCCCCGGTCGGGTTGTGGCAACAGCCGTGCAACAACACCACATCGCCCGACTTGGCAGTTTTCAGATCGGCAATCATGCCGTCGAAATCGACGCCACGAGTCTCGCCATCGAAATAGCGGTATGGAACCGCTTCAATCCCCAGGTAATTCAGGATCGACAGATGGTTTGGCCAGGTCGGGTTCGAGACGAACACGCGGGCCGAGGGGTTGGCCATGCGGATCATCTCAAATGCCTGACGGCAGGCACCGGTTCCGCCGGGCGTCGCCACGGCAGCGATGTTGCCGCGTGGAACCGAGGTGCCCAGGATCAGGCCAATCATCGCATCAGCATAGGCCGGATCGCCCGCCAATCCGGTATAGGCCTTGCTCTCCTGCTCTTCCAGAATGCGCTTTTCGGCGGCCTTGACCGCGCGCATCACTGGCGTGATGCCTTCGGCATTCTTGTAGACGCCAACACCCAGGTCGATCTTCTGATCGCGCGGGTCTTCGCGGTACATCTGCATCAGCGCTAGAATCTTGTCGGCAGGTTGCGGCTTGAGATGTTCAAACATCAGGTCTCTCCGGTTGCGACGGGCAGGGTCGGGAAGGCACCCCATTCAGCCCAGGAGCCGTCATAAAGCGAGTGGTCTTTCTTGCCCATGCGCTCGAGCGCAAGGCTGAGAATCGCGGCAGTCACACCCGACCCGCATGAGGTAATCGCCGGTTTCGACAGGTCGACGCCAGCGGCCTCGAAAATGGCGCGGCATTCCTCGGGCGATTTCATCGTGTGATTCTTGTTCAGCAAGGTGCCGAAGGGGACGTTTCGTGATCCTGGGATACGACCAGACCGCAGCCCTTCGCGCGGCTCGGGATCGGTACCTGCGAAGCGGCCGGCTGCGCGTGCGTCAATGATCTCGTGATCCCCCAGCTTGGCGGCGGCAGATACCTGCGTGACATCACGCACAAGATGGTTCTGAACCCGCACGGTCATGTGGCGGTCGCGGATAACAGGCGGCAGGTCTTCAACCTCTCGCCCCTCGGCCAGCCATTTCGGCAAGCCACCGTCCAGCACGGCAATGTTGTCCTGCCCCATCAGGCGGAACATCCACCAGACCCGCGCAGCCGAGGACAGCCCCGAGCCGTCATAGACCACCACCTGATGGCCATCCCCCACGCCCATCGCCCGCAGGCGCGACATGAATTTCTCGACCGGAGGCACCATATGCGGCAGGTCCGACCGAAGATCGGCAATATCATCAATGTCAAAGAATCTCGCGCCGGGGATATGGGTCGCGTCATATTCCGCTTTGGCGTCGCGTCCGTGTTGCGGCAGATACCATGATCCGTCCAGGACCCGCAGGTCCGGATCCTTGAGATGGGCCGCAAGCCATTCGGTTGAAACGAGGGTTTTGGGATCGTCCTGCATCAATGCCTCCCCTATGCGCGCTTGGTCTGTCCCTATACGCGCGCGCATGTCTGTTCAAGGCTGGATGGCGGCCTGTACCGCTAACGGGCCCGCCTGAGGCGGAAAAACTGAGCGATCCCGATCAGACTGATCAAAATCCAGAAGGATTCGATCAGCATCGAGGCCAAATTGAAGTTCTCAAACAGCGAATAGACGATCAGAATCGACCCCAACAGGTTTACCACTGGAAAGGCCAGGTCGTCGGAATTCATCATCCGCATCTGCGTGGCGAAATACGCAGCGACCACGATCATCGCCCCGATTGAGCCGATTCCATCCGCGATGGTCAAAGTGTCAAGAAACGCAGTCATGATCAGCCCTTGCCGTTTTCAGGAAACTCGCTGTGTTGCCCATAATGGTGCATGTTCAAAAACGCTGTCCCCTGCGCGCCCGCACGATAGCCATGCGGCAGATCGGCGGCAAAACGCAGCCCCTGTCCAGCGTTTAGCGGCACCCAGGCCTCACCACGCAGAATTTCAAGCGTACCGGAAAGGACAAAGACCTCTTCGGTCACGCCCGCCGCATGCGCGGGCGACTCGTGGCATTGGTTTGGGGTCAGACTGACGTGAAAGGTTTCGGCCCCTAGCGCGGAATCAAACGGAAAGACGATCTTGACCTCGATGCTGCCCGGAAAAGTCACGGTCTGAAAAACAGAGGGGTCCCCATTCGCGGTTTCAATCAGCGCGCTCAGCGGCAGTTGGAACCCCTTGGCGATCTTCCACAAAGTGGCGATGGTTGGGCTGGATTCGCCACGCTCGATCTGCCCCAGCATAGCTTTGCTGACGCCTGTCATCTCGGCGACTTTGGACAGGCTCAGCCCGGATGCCGCCCGCATGTCCCGTAATTTCAGCGTGATCTCGTCCGGTGCCATGATGCCGTCTTTCGAATCCTCTTGTGCGTTATAGCGCACATGTGGTACGTGCGCTATAACGCACAAACCCCAAGACATGCAACCCGAGGCAAAAGGGAAACAGCATCATGCCATTGTACCGATCCAGAACCTCAACCCATGGCCGCAACATGGCCGGTGCCCGCGGCCTGTGGCGCGCGACTGGCATGGGCGACGACGATTTCGGCAAGCCGATCATCGCCATCGTCAACTCGTTCACCCAGTTCGTACCGGGCCACGTGCACCTGAAGGATCTGGGCCAGATGGTCGCCCGCGAGGTCGAGGCGGCGGGTGGTGTTGCCAAGGAATTCAACACCATCGCGGTGGATGACGGTATCGCCATGGGACATGACGGGATGCTGTATTCGCTGCCCTCGCGTGAGGTAATCGCGGATTCAGTTGAATATATGGTCAACGCGCACTGTGCTGACGCGATGGTCTGCATCTCGAACTGTGACAAGATCACGCCCGGCATGCTGATGGCCGCGATGCGCCTGAACATCCCCGCCATTTTCGTCTCGGGTGGGCCAATGGAGGCGGGCAAGATCGACATCGCCGATCTGGACGCCAAAAAGATCGACCTCGTGGACGCTATGGTGGCCGCGGCCGACGACAAGTTCACCGATGAACAGGTTCAGCATATCGAGGAAAACGCCTGCCCGACTTGCGGGTCGTGCTCGGGCATGTTCACCGCCAACTCGATGAACTGTCTGGCCGAGGCGCTGGGTCTGGCGCTGCCGGGCAACGGCTCGACTCTGGCCACACACGCGGACCGCAAAGAGCTGTTCCTTGAAGCCGGTCGCCGGATCGTCGAGATCACCAAACGGCACTATGATCTGGACGAGAAAGGCTTCCTCCCGCGCGAAATCGCCACGTTCGAGGCGTTCGAAAACGCAATGAGCCTGGATATCGCCATGGGCGGATCGACCAACACGGTGCTGCATCTGCTGGCCATCGCGCATGAGGGCGAGGTGGATTTCACCATGACCGACATGGACCGTCTCAGCCGTCAGGTGCCCTGCCTGTGTAAGGTCGCACCCAATACCGAGAATGTGCATATGGAAGACGTCCACCGCGCCGGCGGCATCTTTTCGATCCTGGGTGAGCTCAGCCGCGCAGGCCTGCTGCACGAGGATTGCAGCACGGTCCATTCCGGCACGATGGGTGAGGCGATTGCCAATTGGGACATCAAGGTGGCCAACAACCCCAAGGCGCAAGACTTGTTCAAGGCCGCGCCGGGCGGTGTGCGCACCACGCAGGCGTTCAGCCAGTCGAACCGCTACAAAGAGCTGGACACAGACCGCGAAGGCGGTGTGATCCGGTCGAAAGAGCACGCCTTCAGCCAGGATGGCGGTCTGGCGGTTCTGTTCGGCAATATTGCCCGCGACGGCTGTATCGTGAAAACAGCCGGTGTCGATCCGGCCAGCCTGACCTTCACCGGGTCGGCCTATGTCTGCGAAAGCCAGGATCAGGCGGTGAATGACATTCTGACCAGCAAGGTCAAAGAGGGCGACGTGGTGGTCATCCGCTATGAAGGCCCGCGCGGCGGTCCGGGGATGCAGGAAATGCTGTACCCGACGTCTTACCTGAAATCCAAAGGTCTGGGAAAAGCCTGTGCTTTGCTGACGGATGGACGGTTCTCGGGTGGAACCTCCGGCCTGTCGATCGGCCATGTCTCACCCGAGGCGGCCGAAGGTGGCGAGATCGGACTGGTGCGCCAGGGTGACCGGATTGAGATCGACATCCCCAACCGCTCGATCCATCTGGCAGTCTCAGATGAAGTGCTTGCCGAACGACGCCAGGAGCAGGATGCAAAAGGCTGGATACCGGCAGCGCCCCGCAAGCGCAAAGTCTCAACCGCGCTCAAAGCCTATGCCAAACTGACAACCAGCGCGGCAAAAGGGGCCGTGCGGGAGGTCTAAGACATAAGGGCCGGACACCAAATCAAGTGATCCGGCCCAATCAATTCCCAAAGCGCTCCCGCGCCTTCTGGCGCTATCGGCTTCGGTCTTGGGCCTGGCGCGGCGCATAGCGCGGCGCCAGGCCCAACCAGAGGAGATGTTTCGCAAGTTACATTGTCGATGGGCGGGAGAAGGTGATTTCCAGCTCAATCCCCAAGCTTGGCGTGGACTTCATCCAGATCGATCTCGGCGATCGGCATCTTGTTGGCCGGATCTTCAAAATCGTATTTGAACAGATCGAAATCCTGTTTGTATATCTCGTAGACAAGATGCATCGACAGGTCGTCGAAATAGTCCTCGACAGGATGCTTTCGTTTGGGTCCGTGGCCTTCGGATTCGTTGAACCGCGGGATTTCGGACAGGGCCACCTTGTGTGGCGTGTCCAAGTTGCTCAGAACACCTTGCATCCCATCGTTGAACTTCTCGGTCCAGAAGATGCGATCATATCGTCCGCCATTTGCAATAAAGGTCGATACATGGCCAGACATGGCGGACCAGTGGATATCCGGATCCATGGGCCGGCGCCACCTGATCGTGTCACGAGCAAATAACAGGAATCTGCGGAAACTGGCGACCTGGTCGAAATCACCCTGACCGTCCTCTCCGCCAACCTCGATGCCGTAATTGTAGATCAGCGTCGGCACCAGATTGCCGCGATACCGTTTGCCGTTGCGCTGAATTCCACAGATCTTGTCAAAAAACGAACTGAGAATTCGCGTGTACGGGTTCCGCACGCAGGTGAAAGAAAAGGAGTTATGATTTCGGACATTTGTCGAAATCGGCTCCTGGCTGGGACCGAACGCCCACTTGTGCATCCCGTCCTTGGCATCGTGGATATCGCCGTCAAAAAAACGGCCATGATCCGAAAAATACATGATTTGCCCGATGGTTGAGCATGCACATTTCGGGACAACACGGTAAACCATGCTCTCGCTCTCGGTCATCCATGTACCGGGAAAACCCATTTGCTGCGCCTCCTCAACAGGTCGTAACTCACTATTCGCGCCTGCTTTTGTATCTACAGAACCAAAAATAATCTGTTTATTCAATCGCTCATCCTCAGTATCACAGAGGGAACCGGGCAGAAACGGATAACAAAGAACTGAAATGGCAAAAATTGCCTACATTTTGTTGTGCCACAAGGACCCTGACGCAATCATTGCGCAGGCCGAGCAGCTAACCGCTGCTGGCGATTGCATGGCCATACATTTTGACGCCCGCGCAAGTCGCGAGGCCTATGCACGCATTCAGGGCGCTCTTCAGGCCAATTCGAATGTCACTTTTGCAACCAAACGCATCAAATGCGGTTGGGGCGAGTGGTCTTTGGTACAGGCCACATTGAACGCAGTGCAAGCCGCCCTCAAAGCCTTTCCCCGCGCGACGCATTTCTACATGCTGTCAGGGGATTGCATGGCGATCAAAACAGCGGAATACGCGCATCAGTTCCTGAACGACAACGACAGGGATTTTGTCGAAAGCCACGACTTTTTTGCCAGTAACTGGATCAAGACCGGCATGAAAGAAGACCGGCTGATCTATCGCCATTTCTTCAATGAACGCACCCAGAGCAGACGATTCTATACATCCTATGACGTACAGAAAAAACTTGGTCTGACCCGCGAGGTTCCGGCTGACATCCAGGTCATGATCGGCAGTCAGTGGTGGTGTCTGCGCCGTCATACTGTTGAAATGATCTTTGAATTCCTGGCCCAGCGCCCGGACGTAATCCGCTTTTTCTCGACCACCTGGATACCGGATGAGACTTTCTTTCAAACGCTTGTCCGCCACCTTGTTCCCCGTGAAGAGATCGACAACCGAACGCTCACATTCCTGATGTTCTCGGACTACGGAATGCCCGTGACATTTTATAACGACCATTACGACATGCTGTTAGGGCAGGATTTTCTGTTCGCCCGCAAAATCAGCCCCGAGGCACATGAGCTGAAGGACCGGTTAGGCCAGCTCTATTCTGCGGATGGGGTGGATTTTCACATCTCGGATGAAGGTCGCAATCTCCATAGTTTCTTAACCGCAAGAGGGCGCGTCGGACGCCGCCACAAGCAAAGGTTCTGGGAGGCCGGAAATACGCTGGGACCGGACCGCGATGTTTTCCTGATCGTGTGTAAGAAATGGCATGTGGCCAAGCGTCTGGTCGATCAGATTAAGTCCGAAACCGATATCCCTTGTGTCGAGTATCTGTTCAACGAACAGGATACGGCTCTGCCCGATCTTGGCGGCATCGAAACGACCTTGCTCAAACGGTCCCGCCACCGGCGCGCTCTTGTGCGGATGCTGTTTGAAAGTTTCGAAACCAACCGGCTGGTTCTGTGCATCGATCCCTCAGATATCGAAATCATTCAGGACTTCTGTGCAGATCAGGTCAAAACCCATGTGCTTGAAGTCGAGTGTGAATATTCCGACGATTACCTTATCGGCCACGCCCGCCGTGTGGGGTTGGCCGGTCAGGACAGCCCGACCGAAACCGTGGCACGGCTTGTCCCAACTTTGCACAACGCGATGGAATACGAATCCGAGTTGATCCGGGGCACCGCGCTGGATCGACATGCACGCCTGCGGGAAACCAGCGACCGGACAGAAAACGAAGACGCCATTGTCCGGTTTCTGAATGTTTCACAGGAACAGGCGCAGGCCATCATGCGATTGGATTATCTGTTTGCAGATTGATGAGCCGGCGGCACCATCAGGTACCGCCGACAGCACGATCAGATGTCGAACTTGACGCCTTGCGCCAGCGGCAGCTCGGCTGAGTAGTTCACGGTGTTGGTCTGACGGCGCATATAGGCCTTCCACGCATCCGAGCCGCTTTCACGCCCGCCACCGGTTTCCTTCTCGCCACCAAATGCGCCACCGATCTCGGCCCCCGATGGCCCGATATTGACATTGGCAATGCCACAATCCGATCCCGCTGCGGTCAGGAATTGCTCGGCCTCGCGCATGTTCAGAGTGAATACGCAAGACGACAGACCTTGCGGTACGTCATTTTGCAATTCGATGGCTTCGTCGAACGCGTCGTACCCCATGACATAGAGGATCGGCGCAAAGGTTTCGGTCTTTACGGTTGCTGTCTGGCCAGGCATCTCGACAATCGCGGGCTGCATATAGACACCGGCGGGGACGTTTTCGGTCACGCGGTCGCCACCAAAGACTGCGCCGCCTTCGGCCTTTGCAGCGTCCAGCGCAGCGGTCATGGCCGCGCCCGAGGCTTCGTCCACCAGCGGACCGATCAAAGTGCCTTCGATCAGCGGATTGCCGATGGGCAGACCGGCATAGGCTTTTTTCAACCGGCTCACCAGCTCCTCGCGGATCGAGTTGTGAACGATCAGACGGCGCAGCGTGGTGCAGCGTTGACCGGCTGTGCCGACAGCAGAAAAGACAATCGCACGCACGGCCATTTCCAGATCGGCCGAAGGGCCCACGATCATCGCGTTATTGCCGCCAAGCTCGAGAATGCATTTCCCGAACCGCTGCGCCACGATGGGGGCTACGGCACGGCCCATCCGTGTGGACCCGGTCGCCGAAATGACCGGCACGTCCTCGCTGGCCACCAGCGCCTCGCCCAGCGCGGCACCTCCGATCAGGGTCTGCAGCAGGTGGTCGGGCGCATCGCCAAATCGGGCCAGTGCACGTTCAAAGATCTTCTGGCAGGCCATCGCGGTCAAAGGCGTCTTTTCAGACGGCTTCCAGATCACCGGATCACCGCAGACCAGCGCCAGCGCGGCATTCCACGACCAGACCGCCACCGGGAAGTTGAAGGCCGAGATCACGCCCACCGGCCCTGCCGGGTGCCACGTTTCCATCATCCGGTGGCCCGGGCGCTCAGATGCGATGGTCAAACCATAAAGCTGGCGCGACAGGCCGACGGCGAAATCGCAGATGTCGATCATCTCCTGCACTTCACCCAGACCTTCCGAGGTGATCTTACCAGCTTCCCAGCTGACCAGCGCACCCAGATCGTCTTTGGCGGCGCGCAATTCCTCGCCCAGCAGGCGGATCAGTTCGCCCCGGCGTGGGGCTGGAACCGTGCGCCACGCCTTGAATGCCGTCTTGGCATTGGCAAACACCGTGCCCATCCCTGACGCAGGCGTTTCATGTACCTCGGCCAGAATGCCGCCATCAATGGGCGAGCGTACAGCCAGCGTGCCGCCCATCAGTTCAGCGGCTGTCAGGTCCAGATTTGCAAGGGTTGTTTGGGCTGTCATAGCGATGTCTTTCATATCTCAGGCCGCCTTGTTCTGTTTGGTTATGTCCCCGGTGCGGTAAAGCTGACCGAATTCGGTGTTCAGGAAATCAGATAGGTTCACCTGCTCTTGCCGCACGAACCCTTTGCCGGGCAAAGCACCCGTTCGCATCAGATCAACCACACCCAGAACACCGGCAGCAGTGGTGACCTGAATGGCGCTCCAGACCTGACCATTGAGGGTACGGGCATAAGATTTGTTGATCAGGGATTTCTCGCGCAGAGCCCCATCGATCATGCCTTTTGCGGTGCAATAAACCAGAACCACATCCTGATCGGTCCGCGGCAGCGCGGTCTCGAAGATTTCCTTCATCAGGTCGCGACGACGTTCCAATCCAAGATCATTCAGCAGCAAACGCAGAATGTCACGGTGTCCCGGGTAGCGGATCGATCGGTACGACACGTCCCGCGCCTTTCCGTCCAGGGTTTCTGGCAACGTGCCCAACCCGCCCGAGGTATTGAAGCATTCATATTCCACCCCGTCATGACCCAAACGCTCGTAATCCTCGAGCGGAGCGGTCTTGACCCGTTCGCCATTCACGATGGCATCGCACGGATTGCAATATTCGTTGATCAGCCCATCGGTGGACCAGGTCAGATTGTACTTCAATGCGTTGGTGGGATAGAGCGGCAACGCCCCGACCCGCATATGCAGGCTGTCCAGCGTATCGAACTCCGCAGCCAAGGCCGCGCCGGCGATGCCGACAAAACCCGGTGCCAACCCGCATTGCGGCATAAAGGCCGTTTCGCTGTCGGCGGCCAACTCGCGCACCGCGTTGGTGGCGGCAACATCTTCGGTCAGGTCAAAATAATGCGCGCCGGCCGATTTGGCGGCTTTGGCAATCCGTGGGGTCAGGAAAAACGGAGCCGCCGAGATAACCGCATCGAAACCGTTCAGACCCTCAGCCAGCTGCGTTTCATCGCTGACATCAATCTGGCGGGTCGAAACTCCTTGCCGATTCAGCACGGACAAAGCCGCCAGATCGCGGTCGGCAACTGTGACCGAATAGTTGGATGAAGATTGCAGCAAAGTCGCGATCATCTGACCGATCTTGCCTGCTCCGATGACACAGATATTCCAGCTCAAAACGCGCCTCCTCTTTCGTTTCAGAAAGTATGAAGGCACAGTTGTTCAATCTGCAGAGGCAATCTTGACGAAAACGTCAAAACTATCGCCATATTGACGGACCTTCCGTCATACCGCCAATACTGGAATCGTCACTGACTCAGGATTCGGCGTCCAACCCCTCGGTCGACAGGTCATCAAGCCTGGGCATCAGGCGCAACAATTCGCGGGCATAATCCGTCTGGGGGTTGGCGAACAAGTTATTGGTTTCCTGCAACTCGACAATTTGGCCCTGTTTCATCACTGCCACTCGGTCGCACATCTGACGTACCACCGGCAGGTCATGACTGATGAACAGCAGGGTCAGGCCCAGATGTTCCTGCAGGTCCTTCAAGATGTTCAGAATCTGCGCCTGAATGGACACGTCCAGCGCACTGGTTGGCTCGTCACAAATCAGGAATCGCGGTTGCGTGGCCAGCGCACGTGCAATCGAGATACGTTGCCGCTGTCCGCCCGAGAATTCATGCGGGTATTTCTGCCCGGCCTCATGGCCGAGTCCCACCTGATCCAACAACTCATCGACGCGGCGTTTGATAACTGCACCTTCCATCAACCTGTGATGGCGGATCGGCTCGGCCACGATCTCATCCACCCGCATACGGGGATTGAGCGAGGAATACGGGTCCTGAAAGATCATCTGGATGTTCTTGCGATAGGCATCCAGCGCGGTCCGATTGGTCAGATCGCTGACCACCTGCCCGTCGAATGTAATCGTGCCGCCATCCACAGGGTACAACCCTGCAATCATCCGTGCGACAGTCGACTTGCCCGAGCCGGATTCACCCACAACGCCAAACACCTCACCTGCGCGGATGTCGAAACTTACCTCGTCAACGGCGGTGAAATAGGTGCGGTCCCAGGGCAGCAGGCCTTTGCGCTGCAGGAACTTCTTGGTCAGGTTGCGGATCTCGAACACCGGTTTGCTGGTGTCATTATCCACCTTGGGCCAGTGGCGGGCCATGTCTTCGATGGCAAAGCGTGTCTCGCGTCCACCATAGCTGATCTGGGGAAAGCGATGCAGTTTCAGGGTCGGGCGCGGCACGGCAGCGATCAGCGATTTGGTGTATTCATGGGTGGGCTGCCCCATCACCTGCGCGGTCGGGCCGGTTTCGACAACCTTGCCCGCATACATCACTGTCACCTTGTCCGTCGTGTCCGCGATCACACCCATGTCGTGGGTGATCAGGATGACGCCCACCTGACGTTCCCGCGCCAGTTCTTTGATCAGGTCCAGAATCTGCGCCTGAACCGAGACGTCCAGCGCCGTGGTCGGCTCATCCGCGATGATCACAT
Organism: Ruegeria sp. CDSC052; assembly: GCF_059610685.1. Classification (NCBI taxonomy): domain Bacteria; kingdom Pseudomonadati; phylum Pseudomonadota; class Alphaproteobacteria; order Rhodobacterales; family Roseobacteraceae; genus Ruegeria; species Ruegeria sp. CDSC052. The sequence goes on along the minus strand of NZ_JBXWOB010000006.1, from coordinate 16,562 downwards.
CCGGTTCGGTACACAAGGCAAGTGCGATGACCACACGCTGCCGCATCCCGCCCGAGAACTGGTGCGGATACTGGTCCAACCGCGTGTCCGGATCAGGAATGCCAACCCGGTCAATCAGGTCGCGCGCGCGTTGGTTCGCCTCGGCATCCGTGCCGCCCAGATGGGCCTGAATGGTCTCGGTCAGTTGTTCGCGCACGGTGAATAACGGGTTCAGCGAGGTCAGCGGGTCCTGAAAGATCATCGAGATCTTTTTGCCGCGCAACCCCCGCATCGCCTCGGCATCCAGACCACTGATCTGGTCACCGCTCAGCTGGATCGTGCCGCTGGCAATACGGCCGGGGCGATCCAACAATCCCATGATGGCCGCGCCAATGGTGGATTTACCGGCCCCGGATTCGCCAACCAAGCCGTGGATTTCTCCGGGTTCAACCGACAGGTCCACATGGTCCACGGCTGTGAACAATTTGCGGCGGGTGGGGAATTCGACCGTCAGGTCATTGATCGTCAGAAGGCTCATGAAATCACCGCAGCTTGGGGTTCAGTGCATCGCGCAGCCAGTCGCCCAGCAGGTTCACAGACAGGGCCAGCGCCAACAGGGTGCAGGCCGGGAAGAACAAGATCCACCACTCACCCGAGAACAGGAAGCCCTGCCCGATACGGATCAGCGTGCCCAATGACGGCTGGGTTGGTGGTGCCCCTACGCCGAGGAAGCTCAGCGTTGCTTCGGCAATGATCGCCAGCGCCAGTGAGATCGTGGCGATGACCAGAACCGGGCTGAGTACATTGGGCAGGATGTGGCGGAACATGATCGGGAAAGAACCGCGCCCGATCAGGCGGGCGGCCTGCACGTATTCCTTGTTCTTTTCCACCAACGCAGCACCGCGGACGACCCGGGCAAACTGCACCCAGTCGGACAGGGCAATGGCGATGATCAGTACATAGATCGCCATCTCGTCACGATATTCGGGTGGGGTCACGCCTTTGGCGATGCCAAAGATCAGCATGGCGACCAGAATGGCCGGAAAGGTCAGCTGCACATCTGCGACCCGCATGATCAGCGTCTCGACCCAGCCGCCGAAATAGGCCGCGACCAGCCCCAGAACAACTCCGATGATCAGCGCCAGCAGCACCGCCGCAGCGCCGACAAACAGGGATATGCGCATCCCATAGAGGATGGTCGAGAACACATCGCGCCCCTGATCGTCGGTGCCCAGCAGGAACGTGTCCTGCGTAAAGGCATTCGGCGTGCCCGGCGGTGTAAATCCGTTCATCAGGTTCAGCGTTGCCGGATCAAACGGGTTATGCGGCGCAATCAGCGGGGCCAGTATTGCCGCCAGCACCAGCAGGACCACAACAAATGAGGCAACCATCGCCACGGGTGAATTCCGGAAGGACCATGCGAAATCGCTGTCCCAGAACTGGGCCAGTCGTGATTTGGGCACTTGTCTCGAAGTTTCAGAAGTATCGGTCATGTGGCCCTCGCGTCGACACGCAGGCGCGGGTCAATGGCATAGTACAAAAGATCGACGATCAGATTGATCGACACGAACATGACCGAGATCAGCATCAGATAGGCGGCCATGACAGGGATATCGACAAACTGGATCGCATTTATGAACAGCAGGCCCACACCGGGCCACTGAAACACCGTCTCGGTGATGATGGCAAAGGCGATGATCGAGCCCAGCTGCAACCCGGTGATGGTGATCACCGGCACCAGCGTATTTTTCAGCGCGTGGCGAAAATTGATCACCCGGTCCGACAGCCCACGCGCACGTGCAAAACGGACATAGTCGGCACGCAGGACCTCAAGCATTTCCGACCGCACCAGCCGCATGATCAGCGTCATCTGATACAGGCCCAGCGTGATCGCCGGCAGGATCAGCGCCTTGAGCCCCGAGGTTGTCAGGAACCCCGTGGACCAGCCGCCAATCATAACGGTCTCGCCCCTCCCAAAGCTGGGTAAAAGATCCAATTCAACCGAGAATATATAGATCAGCAATATCCCGATTAGGAAGGTTGGCAGGGAAACCCCGATCAACGACACGGTCATGATGATATTCGCCGCCACCCCCTGTCGTCGAATCGCTGTGAAAACGCCCAGCGCGATGCCAAGGGTGATGGCCAGAAAGCCCGACACAAAGGCCAGTTCCAATGTCGCGGGCGCGCGTTCGGCTATGATGGTCGAAACCGGTCGGCCTTGCCGGTAGGACACGCCAAAATTGCCCTGCACCGCGCCTTGCAGGAACTTGAAATATTGCACCGGAAACGGCTGATCCAGACCAAGATCGGACCGCAGCCGGTCGATATCGGCCTGCGTACGTTCCTGCCCCAGCATGTTGTCGATCGGATCACCGACAAAGCGGAACATCGAAAAGGCAACCAGACCCACGATCAGCAGCACGATCACGGATTGGAACATCCTTTGGACAATATAAGCGAACATTCGTTTTCCTCGTTGATCGGACTGTCTATGCAGGCCCGGGCGGGGTGGTCAAGATACCGCTAACGCAAGCTAGCGTTTTCTGGCCCCGCCCCGGTTTCAGTTCACCGTTACCCAGCGCAGCAGAAAGAAGTTGTCCGGGCGCTGCGTCAGTTCGACATTGCTGCGTGTGCCCCAGACCAGAGGTTGCACATACATCGGCAAATAGACCTGTTCGTCCTGAATGATCTGCGTGACCTCATCCAGCATCGCCTGCCGTTTGCCCGCATCCAACTCGGACTGGATCATCGGCAGCAGCTCATCCACCCGCGCGTTCGAAAATCCGCCGAAATTCCAGCTGCCCAGCTTTTTCTCTTCGTTTGGGGTAGCCACAAGGAAGCGCACGGGGTGTTCGGCATCAAATGTACCGGGGCTCCAGCCCAGCAGGTACATATCGTATTTGCCTTCCCTGAGTTCCGGCCAGTAGTTACGGACCGGCATGGCATCCAGTTCCGCAGTGATCCCGATCTGGGCCAGCATGCTGACAACCGCCTGGCAAACGGCCTCATCATTCAGATAGCGGTCATTGGGGCATTTCAGCCCGAACGAGAAGCCATCCGCATAGCCCGCCTCGGTCAGCAGGGCCCTGGCGGCATCGACATCAAAGGCGGGACGGTCTGCATTCGCCTCGGAATAACCACTCATCGCCGGGCTGACCAATTGCGAGGCCGCTTCGGCATTCCCCCGCATGATAGTCGCAAGAATGGCATCCACATTGACCGCCTGTGCCACTGCCTTGCGGACGCGCGGGTCACGGAACGGGTTCGGTTTGCCCGCATCGTCGGTGTATTTAAGCACCTCGGCCTGATGATCGAACCCCAACATGATGACCCGTGCCTCGATCCCCTGAATGACGTCGACATCCCCGTTTTCCTTCAGGCGCGCCACGTCCTGAATCGGCACCGGGTTGATCATGTCCACATCGCCTGACAACAAGGCTGCAACCGCTGTCGCCGGGTTTTGGATCGGAGTGAACTCAGCACTTGTGATGTTGTGGTCGGCCTGATCCCACCAGCCGTCAAAGGGCTCAAGAACCGTGCGCAGGCCGGGCTCTCGTGCCGCAAGTTTGAAGGCGCCTGTGCCGTTGGCGTTCAGGGTGGCGTAATTCCCGACCTCTTTGTCGGGCACCGCTGCGTCATTGGCCTCGGCCCAGCCCTGATCCATGATCATCCAGTTGGCGATTGAGGATGGGAATAACGGGTTCGGCGCAGTCGTCATGAAATCGACCGTATAGTCGTCGACCACGATCACCTCGCTGATGGGCGCGAACCAGCTGCGGGTGTCTGACGCCTCGCCCGAGGCGCGCTGATAGCTGAACAGAACGTCCTGCGCATCAAAGCTGCTGCCGTCATGGAAGGTCACGCCCTCGCGCAGGTTAAAGCGCCAGCCTTCGCCGTCGCCAATCGTCTCCCAGCTGACGGCCAGCGCGGGTTGAACGCTCATGTCCTTGTCGCGACGCACGAGGCCTTCGTAGACATTGTTCAGAAACCCCAGAACCGGGGCCGAGTTGACCGCGTGCGGGTCCATCGTCTGCGGGTCCGTGGTCGAGGCCCATTTGAATTCGGCAGCCTGAACGCTGGTGGTGGCCAGCAAGGCCAAAGCAATGGCACTGTTCCTGAGGGTCATGGCGAAATCTCCCTTTTTTGCCCCGCGATGCGGTGTTGCGCTTAACAATAGCGCAAAAGGCAGGGCGCGAAACCGCGCCCTGCCAAATCACTGATCTGAATGGCTTAGTTCAGAGTGAAGTATTTGACCTTGGGCTGATCTTCGGCATCCACTTCGATGCCCACACCGTCGGCCATACCCCAGTTCAAAACCTGGTGATGAATGGGGATGTAAAGCGCTTCGTCCTGCACCACCCGCCAGATGTCGGCGATGTCGGCATTCCGAGCGTCAAGATCGGTATTCGAGGCAAGCGACTTGATCTTCCCGTCCAGCGCATCGTCCTGATAACCGGTGCCGTTCCACGTGCCGATGTCATCTTCGCGTCCATGAACAAGGAAGTTGAAGATGTATTCCGAGTCATATGTCGGCACACCCCAACCCAGCATGTAGAAATCTGTCTTGCCATCGGTGATCAGCGGGAAATGCTGCGCCTTGGGCTTGGCGTCCAGATTCACGGTCACGCCGATCTGGCCCAGCATCCCAACAGCCGCCTGACAGATAGCTTCATCGTTGATGTACCGATCATTCGGGCAGTCCAGCCGAAGCGAGAAGCCATCGCCATAACCTGCCTCTGCCATCAGTTCCTTGGCCTTGGCCAGATCGGTGGAGGATTCGCCGTCCATGTCAGAGGTCCAGCCATTCACGAAGGGCGGTGCGATCATGCCTGCAGGCTGCGACTGGCCGCGCATCACGACCTGCTTGATCGCATCACGGTTAATCGCCATCGACATCGCTTGACGCACGCGCACATCGGCCAGAGGGTTCTTGCCGTCCACGTTATCCGCCTCGATGTCATCGGCACCCTGGTTCATACCAAAGAAGATCACCCGGTTCTGCGGGGCTTGCTTGACCATCAGACCGTCGACACCATTGACGCGTTCAATGTCCTGCACCGGCATATCCTGGAGGAAGTTCACCTCACCCGACAGCATCGCCGCAACGCGGGTCGCAGCGTTCTGGATCGGGGTATAGATGATCTCGGTCACTTCCATCGGGAACTGGTCGATGCCCCAATAGTTGTCGTTGCGCACCATCACCGTCTTGATGTCAGGCTCGCGGCTTTGAAGAACATAGGGACCCGTTCCGTTGGCATTGGTGGTGGCATAGGTGATTTCGCCACCTTCGAAATCCTGAACATTGACGGTGTCATTCGACTCGGCCCAGCCCTTGTCCAGAATGAACAGGTTTGTCAGGTTCGACGGCAGGATCGGGTTCGGACCATCTGTGACAATCTCGACGGTGAAATCGTCAACTGCACGCACTTCGACGATCGAGCCGATCAGCTCTTTCATGTCGGAATTAGGTTGCTTGGCACGGGTAAAGCTGAACACCACATCTTCGGCGTTGAAGTCCGCACCGTCATGGAATTTCACGCCTTCGCGCAGCTTGAAGACCCAAACATTCGGGTCATCGGCCTTGGGGCCCCACTCGGTCGCCAGCGCGGGCTCGAATGCACCGGTCACGTCGCGGATGATCAGAGGCTCGTAAATCTGGTGTCGCACGGTGTGCGTCGGACCTTCATTCTGCGAATGCGGATCCAGCGTCAGCGCATCACCGGCCCGCGCCCAGCGCAGCGTTTCCGCCGAAGCGCCCGCCGCCATCAGCGCCGTCGCACTTGCAGCGATCATCAGGTTTCTTAGAATCATTTGTAACTCCCCTTTTTGTTAACATCGTCCTTTGGACGACAGACCATTTTTACGGCCTTGGTGGTCCTGATCATCCAGATCATCGTTACAGTTGCAACACCTGATTGAGCATAAAAACGGCAGTTTGGCGGATGCCCCGACGCAAATCTGCCGTGCGCGCATGAACTTACGTAGCGGAAAGCTTACGCCAAGCTGTGGCCGCTGACTGTCTTACAAGTACGGATTTCCGCAGTTTTCAAAACATGCCTTCCGGTTGAACATTCCGGGAATGAAGTCAAGTTTCGAGCCACTTGCGGTCAAAAAACTGGTCCTTGGACCTTGCCCGAATCTGCTGAACATGGCGCATCGCCATGCTGAAGGTACCCGTCGGCCTGATCCGGGGCAACTAGGACACCTTTGCGCCGGTACAGCAGGCCATGGACTTGCACATTCTTTGACCCGATGCCCAAATGGACACCTTGGCAGGGGTCAGGCACATACCGCGGATTGAGGCCCGCAGGCATTTCAAACTGCGCTTAAAAGCATTCTCGATCAGATGTCCCAGTTAACTTCGGGAGAAATCGAAAGATGAAAACATTTACCAGAAGGGCGGCCTTGTTTGCCGGCGGAGGGTTGGCAGGGTGGGCAGCGTCGCGGTGGCTGGGACCGGACCTTCCTGTCTATGAAGGCACAAGAAGGACATTTGCGGAAACCGGCGACAAAGTTATGAATGACGCCAGCGGACTGTCACCGACACCGATCCACAAACATCTGGTGCTCAGCGATGACCCCGGAGACACGCTGATCGCCGCCATCCGGCAAGAGCTTTCGGAGGCCAAGTCAGAAGGACGCCCGGTCAACATTGGGGCCGCGCGGCATTCCATGGGTGGGCAAGCCATTCCCCGCAACGGCACAGCGATTACCTTTAACAATGGATCGGTTCAGATCGACGGTTCAGCCGGGACCTATCTGACCCATGCCGGAGCCCGCTGGTCGCAGGTCATCGCAGCGCTTGATCCCGCAGGCTGGTCCCCCAAAGTCATGCAGTCAAATAATGATTTCGGTGTCGCCGCCACTTATTCGGTCAATGCACATGGCTGGCCGGTTCCCTTTGGCCCGATGGGGGCGACGGTCCGGTCGTTGCGCATGATCCTGCCCTCGGGTGAGTTGGTGACCTGTTCGCCCACCGAGAACACCGAGCTGTTCAATCTGGCGATGGGCGGGTACGGGTTGATAGGCGTGATCGTGGACCTTGAGGTCGAGATGGTTCCAAATTCACGCCTGACGCCGGGATTCGACATTCTGGAAGCAGGAGCGTTTGCCTCGGCCTTTCGTGCGGCGATTGACGACCCGGCGGTCACAATGGCCTATGGCCGCCTGAATGTTGAACGCGATGCTTTTTTCGAGAAATCGCTATTGGTGACATATCGCGAAGGCTCGGACCAGTCGGACCTGCCACCAGCGTCCGGGTCGGGGTGGATGTCGCATGCGGCCAGCCGTCTGTACCGGGCTCAACTGGGCAGCGAGCCCTTCAAATCCTTCCGTTGGTGGAATGAAACACGGCTGGGCCCAGCGCTGGGTTCGCGTGAGGCGACGCGGAACACTTTGATCAACGAACCGGTTGTGACTCTGGACGACCGCAACCCGGACCGGACCGACATCCTGCACGAGTATTTCGTAGGGTTCGATGCGTTCGACGATTTCTTATCAGTGTGTCGCGCGGTAATTCCGGCCTCGTATCAAGAGTTTCTGAACGTAACGCTGCGCTATGTCGCACAGGACGATCAGGCGGTTCTGTCTTATGCAAGCCAGCCCCGGATCGCCGCTGTCATGTCGTTCAGCCAGGAGCTGACCGAACGCGGCGAAGCCGACATGGCGCGGATGACCCGGGCGCTGATCGACGGGATCGTGGCGATTGGCGGAACCTATTACCTGCCGTACAGGCCACATGCGACACTGGATCAACTGACTGCAGCCTACCCCAATGCGGAAGGGTTTGCGCAGGCAAAACGAGAGCTTGATCCGCAACTGGTTCTGCGGAACAACCTTTGGGACAGCTATCTGGGGCGTCTATGAGCAACCTTCAAAAACTCTGTCTGGTTTACTTTGTCGCGCTGATGATTGCGGCATCGCTGAACTATGTTCCTGGCCTGACGGATCAGGATGGTCTGGCCTTTGGCATTTTCGCACTGGATATCTATGACGATGCGCTGCACGTGGCCTCGGCCCTTTGGGCGCTGATCGCCGGGCTGTTGTCACACCGCGCGGCTCGCAGCTTTCTGATCCTGTTCGGGCTGGCTTATCTGGGGGACGGTGTGTTCGGGTTTTTCACCGGTTATGGCTATCTTGATCTGGGTATCTTTACAAACCCATCGGCCGGGTCGGAATTGTCCCTGCCTCGCCTGTTTGCCAACCTGCCACATCTGGCGCTTGGCGGCGTTGCCGCCTGGGCCGGGCTGCGGGACCGGAGACACACCGCATGAGGTTCTTGCTGCGGTGGACCAAACGGCTGATTCTGGTGTTGATCCTCGCCGGGATCGCGCTGGCTGCTCCGATCCTCTATGTGGAAACAAGCTGCCGTGGTACGGGTCAGCCCCCGGCTTATACCGCCCTGATCGACCCGGCACATCACCGGGCCGAAACCCGCACGCTGATGACTTATCCCGAGTGGCACATTGTCCACGCCTATGAGGATTACGCCGAGGTTCTGCGCACCGGCGATCCCCATGATTACGGGTTCTGGAGCAGTATCACCGGGTTTTGGGGGTCGCTCTGCGATCTGAATCGGACCGCCTCCGCTCTCGGTCAGGTTGATGGGGCCACCAAACAGATGGTCTATGTGATCGGTGCCAGCTTTTCCGCTGAACTGGCGCTGAAGGCCGCCTATGAGGAAACCCTCGGTCGGCTGGCCACTGTCTTGCGGGGCTCGCAACGGGCGCCGCTGGATGATGTGTCGGCACAGCAGGCCGCCGCCTATGCCGCGTTCCTGCAACAGGTTCCCTGGTATAAATGGCCCTTCGCCGACGACGCCCAGAGCCTAAGCGACCAAAACAGCGGCACCCTGCGCGACAGCGAGAGAGCGATTGCGCTGGGTTTGGAATACGGTGCCAAACAGGCCTATGCGGGCGTGATCGAACAGGCAGTTGCGCAGGTCGGCGCTGATGAGTTGACGCTGCGGATGATCATCACCGGTGCCAGTGCAGACAGCCTGTCTGCCTATCCCGGCGTGAAGTTTATCTCTGAAGGCCCGAACGGGTTTGAGGTCGAAACGCCACGCTACCGCACCCTGACCAACCTACTGGCGGAAATGGCCAGCGCGGGGGTCGAGATTGTCGAGATCGCTGGCAATGACGACATTCTGTTCACCGCCCTGTCGGACCAACCAACTGCGCCGGATGCAATCTTCAGCGCCCAACGACAAGGGTTCGGGGACTATCGTCATCTGATACTGGTCAAGGTTCCGGACCTCTCTCAGCGTCTGCGCCAGATCCAGGGGGACAACCTGACGCTTGAGCATATCCATGACTATTAGATCGCTCCTGACAGCCATCCCGCTTATGGTGCTTGGCTGGCTGTCGGTTCTTGTCGTCGTCGCATTGATAACGGATGAGGCCCCGGCCTATGTCGTGGTCTTTCCTTCACAGGGGTTAATGCAGAACCTGGCCGATGATGCAGCGGTCATCGGGACATCCGGGATCAGCGTGACGGTCACATCTGAGAGCAGCGGGTTTGCCCAATCGCTTTACCGGCAAGGGGCGCGGCTGGTCCTGCCAGCGGGGCTGCCCGGATGCCTTCCGCTTCCGGCGCAGTAACGGATATCTGCGCGGGTCAGAGCCTCTGAAAGCTCAGATCAAACCGCGCGCCACATGGGGCGGGCAGGTTTTCGATTTCACCGCGATGCGCAGACAGGATGTTACGGACAATAGCCAGACCCATACCGGTCCCGCCGCTTTCCCGGCGGGTGGTAAAGAATGGATCGAACACGCGGTCGACGTTACCGGGCGAAATCCCCGCCCCATTGTCGGACACGGTCAGAATAACCGTGTTTCCAGCCTCTGAGGCGCGCAGATCAACCGCGCTGGCCCCGTGATCTTTGGCATTTTGCAGAATATGGCCCAAAACGATCCGCAACCCCTCGGCCGAGATCGGGAATGCGACCTCATCCGCCCCGGACAGGTTTAGCTCAATCGGAAGCGCCCCTGGCAACGCATCGCGCAGGGTGCTTGCCCCGACATATCGGGCCTCGCGCGCGCGGGCGGCATCCCGAAGTGCTGCAAGCTGGGTTTCGATCTGCTGACGCGCCCCGTCGATCTGCGCGATTAGGGCTTTGGAGTCATCGCTGCCATCCGGGGTGTCCTGTAGCATCTCAACCGCCGCGCGGATTGCGGTTACCGGCGATTTCAACTCATGCGTGACGTGATCGGTATAAGACCGGATGGTCGCCTCACGGTCACGCAGCGCCTCGGCCATGGTGACGACCTGAGTTGCGGTCTGGTGAAGCTCTTTGGTGCCGAAATGCCGGATTGGCACGGCGCGGGCTCCGGCCTCTTGCGCCCCGGCATAGGCCTGCAAGGCTTTGATTGGACGCAGCAGCAACCGTACCAGCAACCAGCCCAGCCCCGATGTTGCAAGAAAGATCACTCCGCCCAGAACCAGGGCAGAGTTCCGAAAGCCGAATTCAGGACCCAAATAACGCAGGGCCACCAGCCCCGCGAATGACAGACCCAATGTCCCGACCAGCGCACCGCCCAGCACAAATGCCAATGAAGGCCGCCAGCGCCGGGTCACCCCAGCCTCCTCATCCGGATACCCTGACCATGTACGGTTTCCACGGAGTCCGACAAACCAACCTGCGCAAATTTGTTCCGCAGGTTCCGAAGGTGGCTGTCCAAGGTCCTGTCCGAGACCTGGCTGCGCGCGCCCCAAATCTCGGCAATCAGGGCCGTGCGGGGAACAAGACGACCCGGTGTTTCCATCAACATCACCATGATCTGAAACTCAGTACCGGTCAGGGCAATTTCCGTGTCGTGGCAAGCACAGAGTCTTGCGGTCCGGTCCAAGGTCAAGGGGCCGTGCCGCAGATTTCCCGGCGCCGCCACAATGCGATTGGTGCGCCTTAGGATCACCTTGACCCGCGTCACCAGTTCGCGCGGGCTAAAAGGCTTGGTCACGTAGTCATCGGCCCCAAGCTCCAGCCCCAGAATCCGGTCGACCTCATCATCGCGGGCGGTCAGGAACAGGATCGGGACGTCCGAACGGGTTCGAATTTTCTGGCATACGGCAAAGCCATCCAGTTCGGGCAGGCCAACATCCAGAACGATCAGGTCCGGTTCGTCGCGAAACGTGCTGATTACGGCTTCCTGACCGTTGGCGGCGGTCGAAACGCTGTAGCCAGCGCGTTCCAGCCCCAGACGCACAACTTCACGCAACCGCGGATCATCATCGACAACTAAGATATTCATATACCCGGACCGATACTGCTCAGATCGGCACCATAGCGGGACAGGCGCCACTTTCGAAAGCCCCATTCCTGCCAGCTGTTGATCGGGTCGGCTTCAAAATAGCACAACGAATTCGGATACCCGTAGCTGATATGCATCCCGGTCATGGGCCCCAACGAACACAGATAGGCATAGTCCGGTTCGGACAGTTTCAGGTTTCGGGTCGCGATCACATGGGCAAAATTCACAAAACTGGCGCAATAGAGGACCAGAACGCTCAGAATGCCGGTTCGCGCGATCAACCAACTATTGGATTTCCTGAACGCTATTTGCCACCCAACCAGCGCCAGACCTGCCGCAACAAGACCCATCCAGATCTGCGCATAGATACGCAGGTAGGTCAGGCCATAGGTGCCGACATATAAATCCAGGCGCATCAATGCCGCACCGCACAGAGCCACATTTTGTGCCAGCCACAACACCATCAGCGGTTTCAGCACCCGATTTTCATCCAGAAACGGCCGCGCTGCCAGGGCGAATGCACCGGCCAGCAGCGCCGTTACCAGCAACGGATATGCGCCGCGATGGGCATAGGTTGCATAGCTCATCCCCTCGGGCAATGAGGCCCCGCCCAGCAGAATCGACAGGTCCAGCACAGTCTGAACACCAATCAGTGCATTGAACACCCAGAGCGCCCGCAGGACCGAACCACCGTTGAGGCCGGGGATCGTCTGAGGGCCTGCGAATGGTCGCGGGTTCAGTCCGCGAAGCGGGTGGTTATCAACAAACGGCCAGATGATCAGCGCAATCCCGCCCCAGAACATGGCGCGCTGCAGCAGTTGACCGAAAGCGATATCCGGCGTGACAAGGGATTGGAATACCGGGTTCGCCTCGGCCAACAGGGTAACAAAAACCATCGTCCCGCCAATCGGCAGACCCCAGTTGCGCAGGAACTGCCGAACCCGCGTCCAGCCGCCTCCGGCATCGTTGACAATCGTGGTTTTCAGGCCGGGTATCGCGCGGACCGGGCCAAGCCAATTCTTTGGAAGATCAGTCAGAAACCCCAGCGCCAGCAAAAGCAGTTCCAGAACCTGGCCTTTCGGGTGCCTGACCCAGACAATCGCAAGGACGAGCCCGGACAAAAGAAACGCGACCGATAATGGTTGAACGAAATCCACGATCGGCAAAACACTCAGCACCAAAACCGTTGCGGGCATAAGCACCCCTTTGCCAAACCGATCCGCGGGCAGGCCGCACAAAAAGACCGCCACAGCAAAGACCGCTAGAGACACACCCGCCTGATGTCCCCAGAACAGGTAATCCGCCAGCGCGACCAGCAAGATAAACCCGATCACGCGCCATGCGCGACCATCGGTGGCAAACGCCGGGGTTGAACCCGGCGGGCCCTTGGTGCCTGAAATCACTGTCTCTTCCGACAGCCACCAAGCGTCCAGCGCCACAGAATTCGGAACTCCAGAAATTATAAGTTGCTGCGCCATTTCTTCCCTCTTGTGTTTTAAGGGACTGGTTTGACCCAAAGGTCGGGAAGCTCGGGTGCAGAAGATCTGCAGAAACTGTGCAGATCGGTGAAATGAGTGTCGGATTTGCAAAGGCTCGCGCGTCCTAGCAGGATGAAACCAACATCGCGGAGGTAAAAATGATCTATGCAATCTCGATCTATGGTCAGGCGGGTGTGTTCGAAGCGTTGCCACAGGACCGTCAGGACGATGTCATGGCAGGACATACGGTGCTACAGAATGCCCTCAGGCAGCGCGGGGATTTCCTGTCCGTCAAACTGATGCCCCCGACTACGGCTGTCACAGTCGAACCCGCGGCTGCCGAGACTCTGCAACCTATGATCGTCGACGGCCCGTTCGCTGAGACGAAAGAAAGTTTTCTGGGCTTATATCTGGCCGAGTTCAACGATCTGGATGAGGCGCTTGAACATGCGCGAATGATCTCGTCACCTGTTGCCCGGCTTGAGGTCCGCCCCGCCGCTTGGGCAGGCGGGTCGATGACCTTGGATTGACCGCGTGTCGGATTGGCTAGAGGCCACGTTCTTGCAGCAACGCCCGCAGGCCATCGCGGCCCTGACGCGGTATTTCCGGAACATCGACCTTGCCGAAGATGCATTTGCCGAAGCCTGCCTAAAGGCCTTGACCGTATGGCGCAAACAAGGCGCGCCGCGCGATCCGCTGGCTTGGCTTTTGACCACCGCCCGTAATGCCGGGCTGGATGGTTTGCGCAAATCCCAACGCCGCAGCGCAATCCTGACCCGCCACAGGGAAGAATTTCATTCCATGGCTGATGACCCACCAGATCCGGACGAGCTGCGCGACGATGTTCTGCGCCTGCTGTTCATCTGTTGTCACCCGGACCTAAGCCGGCAAGACCAGATTGCGCTGGCCCTAAAAATTGTTGCCGGGTTGCGTGTGGAAGAAATCGCCCGTGGTTTCCTTGTCAGTACAAAGGCAATGGAACAGCGAATTACCCGCGCCAAGAAAAGGATCGCAGGAAGTTCTGTCGCTTTTGAAACACCCACGCCACAGGAGCGGGCTGCGCGTTTGGGCGAAGTGTCTTTGATGATCTACCTGATGTTCAACGAAGGCTGGTCAACCTCGGGTGGCCCGGTGCAAATCCGGCTCAAACTATGCGATGAGGCGATACGTCTGGCCCGGCTGCTGGTTGCCCTGTTCCCGACGATGGCCGAGCAGATTTCACTGCTGGCCCTGTTGCTTCTGCAACATGCCCGTCGTGAAGCACGGCTAGACGATCAAGGTGATCTTGTAGCCCTGGAAGATCAGGACAGGGCCCTTTGGGACGAGGCCAACATCGCCGAAGCGACAGCCCTGATGCAAAAGGCCGAACGGCTGAACCAAGTGGGTGTTTACGGTATTCAGGCCGCAATCGCCGCCGTTCATGCGCATGCCAAATCGACAGAAGATACCGACTGGTCTCTGATCGAGGCGCATTATGCCGCGCTCTATCGCCTCCAGCCCTCGCCGGTTATCCGCCTGAACCAGATCGCCGCCGGGTCCAGGGTTCATGGCCCACGCCGCACGCTTGTTGCGTTGGATGCCGTGGCGAATGATCTGGCGTCTTATCGCTGGTTCCATGCCTTGCGCGCGGCAATGTTGCGAGAGATCGGCGATCTTCCCGCCGCGATCCAGTCCCTTAACCGTGTTCTGAACCTCGGCCCGACGGGACCGGAACGTGTGGCGGTACTGAAAGAAATCGCCGCCTGTGAAAAAGATTTGAACCAGTTGTAGGAAAGGCCGATCCTCACGCGTCCTTTGTTCAGTCCCGCATGCAGCGGGCAATCAAAGGGAGATAAAGATGAGCATTCTGGACATGACCACCGTTGGAAACTCGGGCTGGATCGGGCATTCCGGGCCAGACCAGACCAAGGCCAAGCAATTCTACAAAAATGTGCTGGGCTGGAACATTAACGAGATGCCGATGCAGGACGGGTCAAGCTATGCCGCCGCGGTGGTTGGTGAAACGCCAATCGGAGGGTTCTCGCCCATGCCCGAGACGGATGGAAACTGGACGATCTATTTTACGGTTGCTGATGTCGATAACAGCCTAGCAGCCGCAGTTGCACAGGGAGCCTCAGTCTTGCAACACGCCATAGATATGCCCGGGGTCGGCCGGATGGCCACTCTGAACGACCCACAAGGCGCACGGTTTGCGTTGATTACTTATGAAAGCATGGCGTCTTAATCTTGGGCAGACAGGAGAATTCCCATGGAACACACACCGCAAATCGCTCTGCTTGTTACAGCAATCTTTGTGCTTATGAGTATTCCGATGGGAATTCTTGTAGGCATCAGACGATCCCAGACCGGAGTTTTACTGCTGCACGGGGATGACGACGAGCTGCTGCGGCGGATTCGGGCACATGGGAACTTTACTGAATATGTTCCACTGGCCCTGCTGGCTTTGGCGGGGGCGGAGATTGCCGGTGCCTCAGACTGGCTGGTCGGGGGATGCGGTCTTGTGCTGTTGGTGGCTCGCGCCGTGCATTATGTCAGCCTGCGTTCCACCCCCGACGGCAAAGGTCGGGTGATCGGTGCCGCACTGACAACATTGGTGATGCTCGTCTTGTCCCTGTCAATTCTTTGGCAATTGGTGGGATCAGTCTGATGCCAAATGATGAACACCTGAATCAACGTATGCGCCTCGCCCTCGAGGCGCATATTGGAATTTCCGAAATGCGGATGATGGGTGGCACCTGCTTTTTTCTGAACGGCAATATGTTGTGCGGCGCGCGCCGCGACAAAGACGGGTTTGGACGGTTCATGTTCCGTGTCGGCAAGGCCAAAGAGACCGAGGCGCTTTCTAATCCGTTTGCAAACCCGATTGTCCACGGAAAGCGAAAACTCGGTGGGTTTGTCGTTGTAGACGAGGCCAACTGCGATCCGGCTGCGCTGGGTGACTGGCTGAGCCTGTGCCTGGCGCACGCCGCCAGCCTGCCGCCGAAAAGTTGAATATCAGGAGAAGATGATGGATCAGTTCCGCTGCTTTTCGCCCGAGGCCCTTCAGTTTCTTTCTGATCTGCGAGCCAATAACCGACGCGAGTGGTTTCACGCCAACAATCAGATCTATGAGACTGCGATCAAGCAGCCCGCAGAACAATTTGCGGCTCAGATGTCACAGGCGCTGGCCGAAATGACGCACATGCCCCATTCGGCCAAGATCTACCGTATTCATCGAGACGTGTGGTTCTCAAACGACAAGTCACCCTATAATCCTCATCTGCGCATGTCTTTCGTACCCTGGGATTGCGGAGACCAGCCCCCGCTTTGGCATTTCGGGCTGTCCCCGGATTGCCTGTCCCTTGGGTGCGGCGTCTTCCAATATGTAAAAGCAGCCCTAGAGAGGTATCGGACCGGCGTAGCAGGACCAGCGGGCAATGATCTCATGGCAATCATCAATGATCTTACGGCCAGGAATGTCAGGATCAGCGAGCCCGAGTTGAAGCGCGGACCGTCAGGCTATGCGAGTGATCACCCCCATCTGGACCTTCTGCGCCGCAAGGGGCTTACCGTTTGGACGGATCTTACCGCCCAACCCACCGTAACCCAGGCAGGTCTTAGGGAAGAATGTCTAAATCAATTTCAGCTCTTCCACCCGGTGTTTCGGGCCTTGCAGTCCCTTGGCACCTAGCCGACCTAACACAGGATCATGGTATCCCTTCGCCTTCTTCAACGCCAAGGGTCTCACGTTGAGCGGGTCAGGCAGCGAGGGTGCGTAACCAACATTGCTGCCCGTTTCCTACGGGTTGGCATTATCTATTACGGGTCCGTCACAGTGTTTTTCTCGCCCCGTTTGCTTCCACGGTGCTTT